>JACKAQ010000002.1:0-600000 GCA_020634975.1 Calditrichia bacterium
TTTCCGAAACGGGGTTAAAAACATCTTCTGCAATTCGATTACACCGCGTAATAACGATTACGACTTCTATTATTCAACGCGAATTGGGGAATTTGACGCCCGAACTGCAAATGCAGGTTGATGAAAAACTCCGGAAGCTTTTTCAATTGTAGGTGATTTCAAATATTTTTACGACGGTAATAAACAAATTAGTTGTGGATATTGAATGAGGGATATGGCTAACTGACGGGATATTTTTCCGGCAAGCGGGGATTTCTTCATTAGATTAGTTTTCAAAAAGCGTTATCAAAATACTACATTACCAATTTTCTTTATCAACGAATCAGGAAAAAACAAAACCAAATCGAAATAAAAGGAACCTGAATGGAAACACCCACAGAAATGCTCTCGAACGAAACGGTATTGGCTTGTCAGGCAAAAGCGGAAGCGTTGCGCAACAACATCGGTAAAATTATTCGCGGAAAAGACGCGGAAGTGGCAAAAGTTGTGACCTGCATGGTTGCCGGCGGACATTTGTTGCTGGAAGATTTGCCGGGATTGGGAAAAACCAGCATGGCCAAGTCGCTGGCGTTTTCCATCGAAGGGAAACATACGCGTAACGAATCAGACAGTCATGTGGAGTTCAAGCGCATCCAGTTTACCCCGGATTTGCTCCCGATGGATTTGATCGGTACCTATATTTTTGATGATCGCAATAAAGATTTTCTGTTCAAAGCGGGACCGCTGTTCTCGAATATCGTGCTGGCGGACGAAATTAACCGCGCATCGCCGAAAGTGCAATCCGCGTTGCTCGAATGTATGGCGGAAAACCAGATCACCGTTGGGGAGAAAACCTATCCGCTCGATCCTTTTTTCTTTGTGATCGCCACCCAAAACCCCATTGAGTTTGAAGGCACTTATCCGTTGCCTGCCGCACAGCTCGATCGTTTTTTCATGAAGTTCAACTTCGGCTATGTTTCCGAAGATAAGGAAATGGAAATTTACCGCGATTATCTCTCGATCAACAAAATTCCCGAAACTGTTCATCCGGTGATCAAATATGAAGATATCATGATGCTGCGCAACAACGCGGAGTTTGTGTTTGTCCATCCGGAAATTATTCACGCGGTGAGCAATATCGTTCGCCATACGCGTAGCGACGATGCGATTCGACTGGGCGCATCCACCCGGAGCGGGATTATTTATTTGAAATGTTTGCGGGCATACGCGCTGCTGCACGGCCGCAATTATGTGGTGGAAGACGATTTGAAAACGCTGGCGCACAGCGTGCTCAATCACCGCCTGATTTACAAAAACCAGGATGAAGGCGAGGCGGCGCTCAATCGCATTGTGCAACGGGAAGTGGAGCGTTTGGCGAATTTGAATATCGAAAATTGAGTGTGAAACCGGGAGATATTTGACAGGATTAACATAATCGTTTTGTGTGTTACGATAACAGAATGAATTTCTGATAATTTTCAGTGGTCAATTGATACGCCGTTTAAAAGAGAAAAGAGATTCCTGCCTTCGCAGGAATGACACATTTAGCTGTCACCCCTGCGCATGCAGGGGTCTCCCGATAAACGGATAGGCATTATTTTCTGTTAATTCATCCCGTAAATCCTGTAATGCTGTCAAAACAAAACAGAAGCATCATGTAAAGCCTGTCACCCTGTCTAAAAATAGATAAAACCATGAAAATAGTTGTCATCGAAAGCTACACGTTGAATCCCGGTGATTTGAGTTGGGATTCGCTGCAATCGCAGGGCGACTGCGATTTTTATGAACGCACGTCTGCAAAACAACTGGTGGAGCGCTGCCGCGATGCGGAAATTGTGCTCACCAATAAATCCGTGTTTACTGCGGATACATTTTCGCAACTGCCGAAGTTGCGTTATCTGGGGGTGATGGCAACCGGTTACAACGTTATCGAAATCGATGCTGCGAAGAAAAATAATGTGATCGTAACCAACGTGCCGGATTACGGCGCGCCGTCTGTCGCGCAAATGGTATTCGCGCATGTTTTGAATTTGACGCAACGGGTTGCCCATCATCACGATGCCGTGCTGAGCGGAAAATGGGAGAAATCCGGTGATTTTTGTTTCTGGGATTATCCTTTGGTTGAACTGAACGGGCTGACGCTCGGGATTCTCGGATACGGGAACATCGGCAAAGCGGTTGCGAAAATCGCACTCGGATTCGGGATGAAGGTTATTTTCCACACGCCGCATCCGCCGGAAAATCTGCCGGAAAATGTTGTCGCAGTCGATCTCGAAACGCTGTTTCGCAACAGCGATGTGCTCAGCCTGCATTGCCCGCTCACCGATGAAACACATAAAATTGTCAACGCAGAACGGCTGGCGAAAATGAAATCTTCTGCGCTGCTGATCAACACCAGTCGCGGACCGTTGATCGATGAAGCCGCGTTGCGCAATGCGCTCAACAATGAACGCATCGCCGGTGCCGGACTGGATGTGCTGGACAGCGAACCGCCGAAATCCGGTCACCCGTTGTTTGGCGCAAACAACTGCATCATCACGCCGCATATTGCCTGGGCAACCCGTGCATCGCGCCAGCGATTGCTGAATACGGTTGTCGAAAATGTGCAGGCATTTCTCAACGGCAAGCCACAGAATGTTATTCATTCTTGATCGAGTCAATTTCAATGGAAACAATCAATTGGGATGATTTTCAAAAAGTGGCGCTGTGCGTCGGCACCATTATCGATGCGCAGGAATTTCCCGAAGCCCGAAAACCCGCATACAAACTTTGGGTAGATTTTGGGGCGGATATCGGCATCAAACAATCATCGGCGCAAATTACGGCGCACTATTGTTTATCAGAACTGATCGGCAAACAGGTAATTGGTGTGGTCAATTTCCCACCCAAACAAATTGGTCCGTTTATATCGGAATGTCTGGTCACCGGATTTCATGATCAAAATGGCGATGTTATTTTGGCAATCCCCGAAAAGCCCGTTCCCAACGGCACCCGATTGCTTTAGCACAGCAAACGAATATCAACACTGGCAAGATCTGCATTTGTAAATTCCAAACTCAGTTCGTATCTTCACCTTCGAAATTTTCATAAAAAAAGAGGTACCATTTTGCAGAATATCGAACAATGGATTGTCGCATTTGCCGATGCAGCCTGGGGACCGTGGTTGTTGGTGCTGTTGTTGGGGGGCGGGTTGTTTTTTCTGGTGTTTTCGCGATTGATTCCGTTCCGCTATTTCCGGCACGGGGTAAATATTCTTCGCGGAAAATACGACGATCCCAACGACGAAGGGGATATTTCCCATTTTCAGGCGTTATCCAGCGCGTTAGCAGGCACCATTGGCATGGGCAATATTGCCGGGGTTGCTATCGCGATTGCCACCGGTGGTCCGGGTGCGATATTCTGGATGTGGATGAGCGCAATTGTTGGCGTTGCAACCAAATTTTTCACCTGCACTCTGGCAGTGATGTATCGCGGAAAGGACAGCAAGGGGCATTTGCAGGGCGGACCGATGTATGTCATCACCGAAGGTCTCGGCAAAAAATGGCGACCGCTGGCGGTGTTTTTTTCATTAGCCGGATTGATCGGCTGTTTGCCCGCATTTCAGGCCAACCAACTGACGCAGGTGTTGCGGGATGTTATTTTTATCCCGAACGGCTGGGTGGGTGATGATCCCTTTCTGTTCAACCTGATGACCGGGTTAATTATTGCCGGACTCACATCTGTGGTTGTATTTGGCGGTATTGCGCGAATTGGGCAAGTTACCTCAAAGCTGGTTCCGGCAATGGTTGTGTTGTATCTGCTGGCAGCCATTTGGATTTTGGGTACAAACTACACGGAAATCCCTTTTTATTTGAACCTTATTTTTACCGATGCCTTTACCGGTGCAGCCATTGGCGGCGGTGCGTTGGGAACGGTGATTATCACCGGTGTCCGGCGGGCGGCGTTTTCCAATGAAGCGGGCATCGGCACCGAAGCAATGGCACATGGTGCTGCAAAAACCGATGAACCGGTTCGCGAAGGTCTGGTTGCCATGCTCGGACCCTTTGTGGATACGATCGTGGTTTGCACAACAACCGCAATGGTTATCCTCATTTCCGGCGTTTGGAAAACCAGCGCAGATAACGGCGTAACGCTCACCTCTACAGCGTTTGAATCGGCGATGCCGGGCGTTGGCGCGTATGTGCTCATCATTTGTGTGCTGTTTTTTAGCACCAGCACTATGTTCAGCTATTCCTATTATGGCACCAAATGTCTCGGTTTTTTGATTGGCGCAGAGCGTCAACATTATTATAATTACTTTTATGTGGCGTTGATTGTTGTGGCGTCCGTTGTTTCGCTCGATGCCGTTGTGAGCCTCATCGATGGCATGTACGCGCTGATGGCGATCCCGACAATGAGCTCCGCATTGATATTATCTCCAAAAGTGATGAACGCAGCAAAAGATTATTTCCGGCGAATGGACGCCGAAACAGAACTGGGTTACAGACAACAACTTAGCGAGGATTAATATTTATGATTAAGGGCACAGCTATTGTCCTGACGAACGGTTGGTTAAACAACCTGCATGCCAAAACCTGCCACGGACTGCTCCGCGGCACCGAACGATTTGATGTGTTAGCCGTCGTCGATCCCGTATTTGCCGGAAAAGATGCCGGTGAAATTATGGATGGAAAAAAACGCGGTATTCCCGTTTATGCAAACGTTACCGAAGCCATCGAAAAGGTTGGCAAAACGCCCAAATATGCAGTCGTTGGCGTTGCCGTTCACGGTGGGAAATTGCCCAAAGAGATGCGCAGCGAATTGTTCACCGCTATGCGAAAAGGGCTGTCCGTCATTTGCGGATTGCATTCATTTTTGAGCGACGATCCCGAATTTATTAAAATAGCCGAAGAAACCGGTGTCGAGATGTTTGACGTTCGCAAACCCCGCCCGATCAGCGAATTGCGTTTCTGGTCCGGCGAAATTTATGATATCAAAAATGCCGTTGTGGCCGTTTTGGGAACCGATTGCGCGCTCGGCAAACGCACTACCGCCCGGTTTTTGACGGAAACTTGCCGGAATCACGGCATCTCCGCCGAGATGATTTACACCGGTCAAACCGGCTGGATGCAGGGGAATCGATACGGTTTTGTGTTCGATTCCACCGTCAACGATTTTATCAGCGGTGAAATTGAGCGGGCGATTGTGGATTGTGCAAAAGAAGCCAATCCCGATGTCATGTTTATCGAAGGACAATCCGCATTGCGCAACCCCAGTGGTCCCTGTGGCACGGAATTTCTGCTGTCCGGTAACGCAAAAGGCGTTATTCTGCAACATGCGCCCGGACGCGATATGTTCGAAGGTCACGAAGAATTGGGTGTGAAAATCCCCACATTGCTGGATGAAATTGCGCTGATCAAAATGTATGGCTCCCGGGTGCTCGGCATCGCGTTGAACGAGGAATCGTGGACGGATGCCCAAATGCGCAGTTATCAGCAGCAGCAGCGAGAGCTGTTGGGGATTCCAGTGGTGCGCCCGCTGGTTGAAGGTGTTGAAGGATTGTTGCCTGCTATCCGCGAATATATTCAAACGGGAGCGTAATTGATGCGCTTCCGCAACTGGCTGTTCGCCATTTTGTTGATTGCCGGTCCGCTTTCGGCGGCAGTCGTCGAAATCCGCGATGTGCCCAGTGCCGCAATGGATACCACCCTTCAGGCGCTGATTATTTTGCCGGATAGTTATGCTACATCATCGGAAACGCGGTTTCCGGTGATGTATCTGCTGCACGGACACGGCGGCGATCACACCAATTGGAATGCCAAAACCGGTGTTGCGGTGTTGGCGGATGTTTATCAAATGATCATCGTTTGCCCGGACGGGAACGAGGACAGTTGGTATTTCGATAGTCCTTTTGACCCGAAATCGCAATTCGAAACCCATGTGGCAGTTGAAGTCGTCGCATTTGCAGATGCCAATTTCCGAACCATTAACAATCGTTCAGGTCGTGCGATTACAGGGCTTAGCATGGGCGGACACGGCGCATTGTTGCTGGCTGCCCGTCACCCGGAAACCTTCGGCGCTGCCGGCAGCATCAGCGGTGGATTGGATATTCGCCCCTTTCCGGAACGCTGGGGACTGGCAGAAACAATTGGTTCGATCGAAGATTTTCCGGCACGATGGGATTCCCTCTCGGTTGCCGGAAACATTGCCGCGCTCAAATCTGCCAATCTCGCGCTGATCTTCGATTGCGGCGTCAACGATTTTTTTATCGACGTTAACCGCAGCCTGCATCGCGCACTGCTCGATGCGGAAGTGCCGCACGATTACAGCGAACGTCCCGGTGGTCACAGTTGGCAATATTGGGATAATTCCATTCGCTATCAATCCTTGTTTTTCAACATTTACTTCAACAAAGCCCGGCAAAATGACGCACCCGAATAACATCGACTGGATTGTTTTTGACATTGGCGGCGTGCTGATCAACATCGATTTTCAGCCGACCATCGGCATGTTGTCCCAAAGATCCGGATTGCCGGAACAGGATGTGCGCAACGTTTTGCTGGGGCGCTCCGATGGCGGCGGCGTGCTCGCGGATGCGTTGAGCACCGGCAACATCGATCTCAAAACCTATCTCTCAGAAACGATCCGGGCGTTGAAAGGCTGCATATCGCCCCGCGAATTAATCATCCTTCGGCAAGCTGAGTTAACGACTGTAAATAAAGCACTTGCGCAAACGCTGCCCAAATTGAAATCCCGCTATCATCTGGCCTGCTTTTCAAACTCAAACGTGATTCATTGGGGATACATGCTGAAAAATTATGATTTCTTTCGCCATTTTTCAGTGAAAATGGGATCGCATATCGCCGGTGCCCGAAAACCGGATGTTGCGGCATATCGCTATATTATTGAACAGCTGAATGTCGCGCCGGAACGCTGTTTGCTCATCGACGACCGTCCGGAAAACATAGCCGCTGCCCAAACATTCGGCATGCAGACGATGCTTTGCGAAGATCCGCAACACATTGCCAAACAACTTGAACAATTACGATAAACAATGGAATATTGACAGATGAAAACATTTACGAACACATCATTTTTTACCGTTTTGCTCGCAGCAACCGTTTTTTTTGCCGGCTGTTCGGGACGAAGCCAGTTGCGCTCACCGGCGGGATCGATGCAGCCGGTCGAACAATTAGCACATCAAATTGATCGTGCGTTGGCGGATTCGGCGATGTCGCAATCCGACGCCGCGGTAAAAGTGGTGTCGCTGGAAACCGGCGAAACGCTCTATTCGCACAACAGCCAGATGCTGATGCATCCGGCGTCGAACATGAAATTGCTGTCCACGGCTTCCGCGTTGAAAAATCTGGGACCGAATTTCCGGTTTAAAACGGAAGTTTATACGGACTCCGCCGCGCATTCGGACAGCGCGATCACCGGAAATTTATACATCAAAGGCTATGGCAATCCCGATTTGACCACCGACGATTTGCGCTGGATGGTTAATGAATTGAAGAAAAAAGGTGTTCGCAGCGTTTCCGGGAATCTCGTTTGCGATGAATCGTATCTCGATGATCTGTATTGGGGGAACGGCTGGATGTGGGACGATGTTTCCGCATGGGAATGGGCGCCCATTTGCGCGTTGACGGTTAACGACAATTGTGTGGAAATTACCGTTGCGCCCGGTGAAACGATTGGCGCGCCGCTGTCGGTATCGATTGAGCCGGAAACCCGGTTTATGCAGATCGCCAATACCGCGAAAACCGTTGCCGAAAGCGACAGCCAGATTCGCAAAGCATACAAAGCCGAACGCGTTTGGCGACCCATCGCCAAAAATATTTACGAAGTTGCAGGCGGTCGCTATCTGTCAGACAGAACAAGAACTTACACGGTGGATGTCGTTGATGCATCCTATTATGTCGGAACGTTGTTCAGCGAATTGATGCGCGAAGCGGGCATCATGTTTTACGGAAAAATCGAGCGTGGTTTGCTGCCGGAAAATCCGCAATTGCTGATTCGTCACCAATCCGAACCGCTGACCGAAGTGGTGCTGAACACCAACAAAGTGAGCGATAATTTATCCGCCGAATTGCTGCTCAAAGTCGTTGGCGCAGAGGTGAGCGGCACGCCCGGCACCGCTGAAAAAGGGCTATCTGCCATTCGTAAAATGTTGCAGGAAGCGGGTGTGGACAGCACAAGCTATCGTATTACGGATGGCTCCGGTGTTAGCCGATACAATATTATTACGGCGAATTTGCTGATCGAATTGCTCAAATCGATGGATGCGGATCCCCGGGTTTCGGCGGAATACCGGGCATCGCTGCCGATTGCCGGTATCGACGGCACGCTGCGCAGCCGCATGCACGACACCGCCGCACAAAGCGTGTTGCGTGCGAAAACGGGAACGCTCAGCGGTGTGACAACCCTCAGCGGTTACACCGTTACCGCCGACGGCGAAAAATTGGCATTCAGCATGATGATGCAGCATTTTGTGCTGCCCGCATCGAAAATCCGCGCGGTGCAGGATAACATTGGTGAAATTTTGAATAATTTTTCCCGTCGTCCGGTTGCGGAGTGAGGTTTGAAAATTACAAGTTGAGAAATTCAGGTCGGTTTTGCAGGATTTTTAGGGATAACTGCATTCGCAGGAGAGACAATTTTTTTACGGTCACCCCTGCGAATGCAGGAGTGGGGACATTCTTACAATGTTAAATCAATACATATTTCGCATATAAGTATAAATTTGAAAATTACCTTTGCTTCCAAAAATTCTAAACTCAAATCGCGAGTTGCAGCGCCCGCTGGCGATACAAATGTTCGAACAAGTTGCCTTCGTGCGGTTGATCCCAACTGATCCGGTAGGTCGGTAGCGCACCGATGTTCAGTCGCTCCACATGTGGTGATGCGAACAATTCCCGGATAAATGCTTCGTCATTTGTAATTGCCGTGACAACCAGCGAACTGCCTATTTGATGCAATATTTCGTTTTGCGGCGATTCGCAAACGCTGAGATATGGGAACAGAAATTCCGTATTTGCCAGCGGATGGTGGTGATCCGCACAAAAAGTGACGGTCGGCAACAGAAATGTGCAGCCGAAATCCCGCACCAATCGTGAATGTCCGCGAATGGTTTCCGTAACATCAATTGCGCCGGGTTCGGTTAACTGGCTGTCGATCATCTCGCTGATGCGTTCGGCAACGAGGGGATTGGCAAACGCAGGCAATTGCGCCGCCGGATCGTCCAGCGATCGCGCGGTGAACGCCGCAAATTTTTTGGCGATAGCTTCGGCAATTGCCTTGCCGTGACGCGGCACCCACACACCGGATGCGTTGATACAGCTTCGCCCGCCGTTTGCCGCTGCCGAATCGACGATCACGTCGATAAATTCTTCCCAGCGATCGATCAAATCTTCCCCGATGATAATTTTGCTCCACCCCGGACCGTGAATTTGAACACGCGGATCTTTTTTCCACGGCGCAACGGTTGATTTATCGCCAAATAGCATGGAGCGACCGGTTTTCAGCAGAATTTCCGCCGCGCCGGTGTAGTTGGTCGGATAAATATTGAACGCCTCCGGCGGTGCACCGGCAGCGATAAACGCACGGGCAATCCGCAACGGTGTCCACGGTTCCTGGCTGCCCGGTTTCAGCACCAGCGGCACTTTCAACGGGATTGCCGGAACCCACAGCGAATGCACGCCCGGCGAGTTGCTCGGTAGTATGGCGCCGAGGGCGTTTGTTTCGCGGAGGAAGCTGAGCGGGCGATCGTTATGAACCACGTAGCCGCTATCGAGAATTGACAAATCCAGTCCGCGCGTCAATCCGCCAAGTACTGCGCCCATATTTTCCAGTACGTGGGCAATTTTTCCCATATTTGCCCGGCACAACGATGCCGGCATTCCGGTAGTGGCGGAGAGTTGCTGCACATAATCATCTGCGGTTTGGTTGCTGTTTTCATCAATTGGCAAAGTGGCGTTCAGAAATTGATCAGCGGTTTTTTTGCAGATTTCCAGCAAATCAGCAATCGGTATTTGCTGCAACGCAGACTGCGCATCGGCAATATTGCGCAAATCCCGTGCAATCATTCCGGGATTCGCCTGGCTCACTTCCGCAACCGTTTCACCGGACTGAAAGTGGGGGAGTGGCTGCAAATCCAGGCTGCGGTAGGTTTTACCGCCGCGTAAAATGGGGATATGTATCATTAAGTAACCTCTAAATTTTAAATCAGTAAACGCCAACCACAACACTCTGCTGGAACCGGGAAAACAATCGTAAATTGCTCACGCCGTCATACGGGAAATCCGGTAGCGGAACGGCGCGCTCGCCCTCATCGCGTTCGGGGAATCGCGGCATAAAAAATTCGCGGGTTAGGGTGGTCAGCAGCACGCGGCCGGTTTGCCCGTAGTCCACCGGTTCGTCAAGATTGTCCGGGTTGACAATTTCGAAAACGGCGCGCGGATGCGGCGGATAATAAGTGATCGCATAATTATCTGCCGGATCGAACGGTTTGCACACGGCTAAGCCCATCAGCGTGTTGCCGTATGTCGGGCGAAAATCGATGCCGGGCACCAGCTCTTCGCGTGCAAAACGGTGAAATTGGGCATTCATTTCCGTACCGCCGCAAAAAATGCCGCTGATGCCGTATTTGCGCAAATCGATTTTATCGCAAAGCGCTTCCAGCAATTTTGGCGTAGTAAACACGCAGCGAATGTTGTCGTGTGCCCGCAAAATTTTCAACACCTGATCGATCACATGATCTTTATACAGCGCCAATTCCTGGTGTTCGCCGCGTTTGATCAATTTATTTACCCAGCGCGGATCGAGATCGACAAAAAAGCAGATGCCGCCGCGATGCTGGCACAAATGCTCCACCGCCAGCCGCAACCGTCGCGGACCGCTCGGACCAACCATCAGCCAGTCTGCGCCGTGCGGAAATGTTTCGCGCGGGAGGGTTTGGCTGAACATTTCGTAATCCGTTTGGAAATCGCGAATGTTGATGCGCGATTTGGGAATGCCGGTGGAACCGCCGGTTTCGAAAATATAAATCGGTTGATCTGCCAGCGCTTTTGGCACCCATCGCCGCACCGGACCGCCGCGCAGCCATTCATCCTCAAAATGCCCGAGGAGCTTTAAATCGTCGAATCCGCCGATTTCTTTGCGCGGGTCGAAAGCGAGTTTTGTGGCGAAATCGATCCAGAACGGCGTGCCGTTGTTCGGGTCAAAATGCCAACGGACGATTTCCCGAACGTGAGCATCCAGCCGCTCTTTGGCGATTTTTATTGAATTGACCAGTGAAGGCGAAAAAATATCCATGTGATTTTCCTGTTGCGTTGCAGATTGTTGGCGACGATGGCGGCAGTCGCGCCGGAAAAGTTCTGTTGTGATTGCAAATTTATTATAAACAGAAAATGTTGAATCCGCTACTTTTTTCGGAAATTATATGATTTTTCAGGAATGAAAGCGGCTGTTTTTATTGAAGATATTGGATATCCGATTTACGACCCATAATCAGCAGCCGGTCACCGGATTCGATGCAGTAATCCGGCAGCGGCATTGCTCCGGGACGATTCGCAAACGTATGTGCGCCGGTTTGCTGTTTGCGAATTAAAATGACTTCCACTTTGTAGCGGGAGCGAATATTCAGGTCGCGCAGCGTTTTACCGATGAAGCTGTTTGGCGGATCAATTTCGACCAGCGAATACCCCTCAGCAAGCTCGATTGTGCGTTCCTTGCTGACCGCTGTAACCACGCTGTGCATGCCACCGGCGAGATCGTATTTGAAAATTTCCCGGTTATACGCATCGATGACGCCCTTTCGCTGAACGGAACCGACCAGCCGGTTGCTGTCCCGGCTTTCCAGTACCGGCAGTTCATCTACGTTAAATCTGCCGAAATGATGCATCACCAAATCCAGGTTATCGTCCAGATGCAGCGCAACCGGCGGCGGATGGGCAAGATCGGCCGCAATCACCACGCCGGAAAGATAATCCTCATCTTTCAAAAATTGTTTGATTTCGCCGATGGAAAATGAGCCGATCATCTCGTTATTTTCGCGGACAACAAAAAATTCATTGTGCGGGCTGTGCATCAATCGCCGGATTAAATCGGTGAATGACGAATTGCCGGGCACGCGTTCGATATCCGCGTTCAGCACATCGCGAACCTTTATGTTGCGCAATACGTTGACATCGCGTCCCTCGAAGATGTTCAGCCCTTTGCGCTTCAGCTTCATCGTGTAGACGCTTTCCTTTTTGAGATAGGTCGCGATGAGTACGGACATGATGCAACTCAACATCAGTGGGGCAATCACCCGGTAGTCATTCGTCAATTCGAAAATGATCAAAATTGCCGAAATCGGCGCGTGTGTGGTGCCGGCAACCATCGCGCCCATGCCAACCAGCGCATACGCGCCGGAATCTGCGGCAAGCTGCGGCTGCCATTGATGGGTGAGATCGCCGATAAACGAACCGAGCATCGCGCCGATAAACAGCGACGGTGCAAAAACACCGCCGGAGCCGCCGGAACCCAGCGTTGCGGATGTGGCGATAACTTTCAGGAAAATGAGAACAATCAATACCCATTCCACATTTCTGCCCCACAGCGCATCGTTAATCGATTCGTAACCGACGCCGTAAATTTGCGGAAACACCAGCGCGATAATTCCCACAACCAACCCGCCGGCCGCCGGTTTTAGCACCGCCGGAATTTTCAATTGATCGAACCAGTCCGTTGTTCGATACAGCGTGATGATGAACAGCACCGCCAGCAATCCTGCCAGAATTCCCAACACCGCATACGGCAGAAATTCAAACGCGCTAACCACTTTAAAAGCAGGCACTTCGAACGCCGGAAAATCGCCGATAAAATGCCGGGAAATAACCGTTGCCACCACAGCGGAAATAACAATCGGGCTGAATTGGGTGACGCCAAAATCGCCGATGATCACCTCAACCGCGAACAGCGCACCGGCGATGGGTGCGTTAAAAGTAGCGGCAATGCCCGCCGCCGCGCCGCAGGCTACAAACGTGCGTAACCGTCGGGCGGAAACCGCCAGCAGTTGCCCGACGGCCGAACCGATCGCCGAACCGATGTGGATGATCGGACCTTCACGTCCCGCCGAACCGCCGGAACCGATGGTGATGGTTGCTGCCAGAATTTTGCTGATGATCACCCGCGGACGGATCGCACCGCCACGAATGGCAACCGATTCCATTACTTCCGGCACACCGCTGCCGCGCACTTCGTGGGCGATATACTGGACAATCGGTCCGACCAGCAGCCCGCCGACAGCCGGGAGCAGCAGGCGCTGCCACCACGGAATATCGAACAGCCAAACGGTGGAATAATCCCAGGTCTGGAAAAAAATCCGGTGGGCAAATTTGATGAGAAACCGGAAACCGATCGCACCGAACGCGCCCAACGCGCCAATTACGATGGCGGAAATAATCATGAAGACATGTTCCGCGCGACGGATACCGCCAAAAAAAGCCTGCGTTTGGGCAATAAACGCGCGGCGCAACCGGATGAGCTGTACAGTGGATTTTTTAAGCGTTCTGTTTAGCGGCAATCGTATTCAACCTGTTATTTTTCGTGCAAAGTTAACGGCAAAACGATGCAATTGCCATTATTTTTTGAGGGTTAGCGGCATTAAATTGTATTTTGACTGCGATCTGTGACTTATGTGGAAATAAGCCTGAGATTCCTGCATTCGCAGGAATGACACCTACCGGCAATGATATTCCGTCAGTTAAACAAGTACACAAAAATAATCACGCAGCTTTTCTTTTGGGATTTCAACACCTAAATTTACACGCTTGAAAAAAATGAATTTGAAAATGGAAAGAATAAAGAAATTGAAAAAATACATGCGGCTGATGCACCGAAAAGGTGTGCGATTACAGCGCAAATTAGCAGAATTGGGATTGCCGGATTACAGTATCGTTACCATTTTTTCGGTTGCCATCGGTATCGCTACCGGTTTGGCGGCCGTGTTGTTTCATGATACGGTGCATCTGATTCGCCATTTTTTGTTTGATGATATCGGAAATCATTTTTTCGGCAAATGGTCTTGGTTGATCATCGTGTTTCCTGCCGCAGGCATGTTGCTGCAAAGTTTGATGATCCAGTTTGCGCCGGAAGTTGCCGGGCGTCGCGGTGTGCTGGAAGTGATCAAAGCTGTGGCGTTGCGCGGCGGTCACATCCCATTTCGCACTACGTTATTCCATTTTCTGGCACCGGCGATAAATATCGGTTCCGGCGGAACTGTCGGACCGGAAGGTCCGATTGCCCAGTTGGGCGGCGGTGTTGCCAGTAAACTGGGCGCGGTTTTCGGATTATCCGATTCCCGCCGGCGCATGTTTACCGCAGCCGGTTCCGGCGCTGCCATTGCCGCCGTATTTAATACACCATTGGGCGGCGTTTTTTTTGCGCTGGAAGTTATTTTGCTTAACGATTTTCATGCACCCACGTTTTCCGCACTGATTTTGGCATCGGTTTCCGCGAGCGCGGTTTCGCATATGTTTTTGGGTGACCAGCCGGCTTTTGTGTTTACGCAGCTACACAGCGGAACCGTTAGTCATTACTATCTGTATGCCATTTTGGGATTATCTGCGGGACTTGTTTCGCTGTATTATTTGCGATATACCGATCAGGTCAGTCGCATTCTGCGATTATCCGCTATCTCAAAAACACCACGCTGGCTGCGGATGACCACCGTCGGGTTGCTGGTTGGTATCTGCGGTTATTATTACCCGTTGATTTTCGGTGTCGGTTACGATGCCATTAACGCCATGCTGGCAGATGCGCTCAGTTGGAAAACCGTATTTGTTTTATTATTGATGAAATTTGTGCTGGTGCCAATGGTGTTGGGGGTCGGCGGTTTCGGCGGGATTTTTGCGCCGTCGCTGTTTATGGGCGGGTGTCTCGGCTTCCTTTTTGCCACATCGTTAAATGTGCTGGGCGGGATGAGTCTGGATATCACGGCATTCGTTCTGGTCGGGATGGGCGCGGTACTCGGCGGCATCAATTCGATTCCCATTTCGGCAATCCTGATCATTTTTGAAATGACCCGCGAATATTCCTTTATGCTGCCGCTGATGTTGGGTGTCGTTATCAGCACCACCATTGTGCGGCTGGCACTCCGCGATTCCATTTACAACCGTAAACTGGAGCAGCAGGGCTACCGGCTTTCCTCCGGGCGCGATACCAATATTCTCCGCCGCCTGCTCGTTCGCGATAACATGCGAAATGATGTCATGCTGATCGAAGAAAACCTCAGCCTGCCGGAATTGGTAGAGCGAATGCTGGAAAATCCCCATCACACATTTTATACGGTAAACAGCGAGAAAAAAATTACCGGGATGATTTCCGAAAGCGAGCTGCGCCCGATCATCACCGATTACGAAACGCTGCGCTCGCTGGTGGTTGCCCACGATGTTACCCGTCCCGGCGTTATCACCGTTCGCGATGATGACAATTTGCAAAATGTGATGCAGATGTTCGCCAAAAATAACGTGGATGAATTTCCGGTAATATCCGCATTGCAATCGGGAAAGGTGATCGGCGCTATCCGTCGGCAGGATGTGCTGCTGGCATACAATCGCGAAAGCCTGAAGTTTAATCTGGTGGATGGGTTTGCCAATGAAATCCGCACCCTGGAAAAAGCCAAATCGGTCAGCGTTTCCGGCGATTACAGTTTGGCGGAACGTCCGGTGCCGCCGCGGTTTATCGGCAAAACCATTGCGGGCTTGCGGTTGCGAAACGAATACAATGTGGAAGTGCTGATGATCCGGCAGTTACACCCCTTCGCGCATGCCGATGATGCGCATCCGGTAATTATGGCATCACCGGATTACCAGATCCACGAAGGCGATACGCTGGTGCTTTTCGGGAAAGATTCCGCAATCGAAAAAACAGCCAACTGGAAATGACGCTTCCCGGCACTTATAATAATTCTTGTTCTACCGTTCTTGTTACCCATAACCTGTTTTTGCCACCCACGAAGTGGTGCCTTTTTCAAAAGACAGGGGGAATCACAAAGTAATATTACGGCACCATTTTCTTTGATAAAGGCTTGTTTTTAATGATCATAACCCTGTTTTTCAAAACCGTCTTTTTTGATTTGTTTTTTTAAATCTAATGGACGCTGTGGCGAAAATGTGTAACGCTAGTAACTTCATATGAAAATGAGATTATTCTCCGAAGAAGCGCTTTCGATACCTTTGCAGGAATGACGGAGTGGTCACTCAAAATCCAGTGGCGACGTATCATCCGCTTCGAGCGGTGGCAGTTCAACCTGATCGCGGACTAGCAGTAAAATAGCGCTTTGCGGCACCACAAAATATTCTTCATTATCATATTTGATTTCCACCGCGGCTTTTCGCAAAAACAATGCATAATCGCCGATCCGCGCTTCCATCGGGATGTATTTCGGTGCGTTGTCATCGCTGCGGCTCCATGGTTCATCGCCGATCGACGACGGGTCCGCCAGCGGAATGCCCGGCCCAGTTTTGAAAATATAGCCGCGCTGAACGTCGTCGCGTTCTTTCACGGTTTGCGGCAGGTATAAACCCACCTGCGTTTTTTCTTCGGAAGTATCGGGACGAATCAACACGCGATCGCCCAAAACGATAATTTCTTTCATGTTAACCTTTGATTTCAATAGATTTACAGATGTTTAATATTTGCCAATTATCCGGGCGGCCAGGTCATCGCGCGTCCGCCGAGCAAGTGCAAATGGATGTGAAATACGGTCTGATTTGCCGATTTGCCGTTGTTGAATACCAGCCGGAATCCCGACTCGCTGATCTCCAACTGTTCGGCAACATTTTTGGCGGTGCTGATCAATTTGCCCATCAATTGTTCGTCCGCATCATCCATTTCGGATACTTTGCCGATGTGCTTTTTCGGGATGATCAGCGCGTGTACCGGTGCCACCGGATTCACATCGTGGAACGCCATCACATGCTCATCTTCGTAAATTTTTTTGGACGGAATCTCACCGTCGATAATTTTGCAGAAAATGCAGCTCATAAAATCACCTTGTTTTAATTGAACTTGCAGTCAATAATATAATCAATCGGGATGAAAAAATCGGGGAAAATTTTAACCGGGGAGTAATTGCCACAAAGTCGCAAAGTGCGCGAAGGGAAAATGGGATTATTGTGTGTTGCAGGAATCTCCAACCTGACCACATTTATAAATTTGCAGCGAAAAATCATTTCAAAAAAAGAGATTTGATTTGCGTGGCAGCGACAATTGCCGCGGTTTCTGCGCGGAGAATGGCGTTGTCCAGTTTCGCGAAACGGAAATTCGCGGCGTCTGCGATGGCAATTTCTTTTGCGGAAAACCCACCTTCCGGTCCGATCGCAACGCTGATTTTCTGCGTAGAATGTTGGCAAAATTGACCAACCGGCTGCGAAGACGGGTCGAGATGCGCCAACATCCGCACCGTGTTTTCCTGCAATTCTTCTGCAGCCACCCAATCGGAAAAAGACATCGGTTCGCGCAGTTCCGGCAGCCAGGCGATGCCGCTCTGCTTCATCGCGCTGACAGCAATTTTGCGAGAGTGGTCAATTTTAAAATGGCGCACGCTGGTGTGTTCGCAAATCAACGGCTGGATCGTGGCAACGCCCAATTCAGTCAATTTTTCGATCGCCCAATCCATCCGGTTGGGGCGAATGCAGGAAATGGCGATCTGCAATTGCGGTTCCGGACGGGAAATCTGTTCGATGGATTGAATGCTGCACTGAACGGTTTTGCGGGTTTGTCCGGTGATGGTCGCGGTTGCCATCAGTCCGTCGCCGTTGGCGATCGTCACAGTTTCACCCGCGTGTTTGCGAAACACCCGGATAATGTGGTGGCTCTCATCCGGCGAAAGTTCGATCGTTTCGCTGGTTGATAAGAGGTCTGGCGCGTAAAATCGTTCCATTGCTAACTATCTGATTATTAAAAAGATACGCCGGCTTCGATGATCCACTGGCGGTCGCCGGTATCGCTCCAGGCGTGGTCAATTCGCAACAAATAAATATACGGCAGGTGGATGTGCAAACCGGCGCCGTAACCGGTAAAATGGTTTTTCAGCGATAATTCTTCGGAATGATTCCAGGTTGTGCCGCTGTCCACAAACAAGCCCAGGCTCAGTCCGTATTTCAATTGCTGGAAAAACACCGGCATTACCGGAGCGTTTTCCCACGATAAATAGCGTATGGGCACCAGCCCGATCCGCGCTTCAACGTGGTGCATCATCAAATGGCGACCGGTGAGAATTTTGTCGAAATAGCCGCGAATGCGATTGCCGTAGCCGATAAAAATACGGTCGTAAATCGGCAGTTCGGATTCGGGAACGCTGTTGAACGTGAGCAATTGTTTGCCACCGATGCTGAGCCGGTTGTGCAGTTTGAAATAGACGCGGTTATCAAAATTGAATCGCCAGAATTGCGGTTGGTTTGCGGTCAACCCGGTGCGGGTGATGTTCCATTTGACATACGCCCCGTTGCGTGGATATTCGAACAAATCCCGTTTGTCGGTGCGAATTTGCAGCCCGAATTGCGGCACGACATCTGAACGATCTCCAGACACGCTGAACTGCCGGAATTCCACGGGAAATTCCACCCGTTTTACGGATGCTGAAAGCTGGACTGAGGTGTTGAGCGTCAACCGTTTGCCGAGTGAAACACCGCCGCCGATGTGCCGTTCATCGAAATCGAAAAATTTATTGCCCACCATTTTGCCAAAGGCGTTGATGCCAAAAATGAATTTGGCGTTCCGCCCGAGCCAGGGATTATTGTAACGCATAAAAAATGACGGGTTGAAACCCAGCCAGCCGCCCAGCGCCAACTGCTCGTTCATGCCCCGGAAATTGGTGTGCGACAGCGAAAAGCCGTAGCTCACTTTGCTCCAGTCGCGTTCGTTAATAAACAGCAGCGGAACCGGGTAAACATACCATGTTTCGGTCAATTGAACGGTGAGGATTTTGCCTTCGCCCTGCCCGATGATGCCCAATTCCACTCGGTTGAACAGAAATAAATTCATCAACCGATTTTGGATGAGTTGAAAATCTTCGAGATTGAGTTCGGCGGGAAAATCAAACGGTATCTCACGCAATACCACTTCATCGCGGGTTTTTTCGTTGCCAAAAACGATGACACGTTCAATCAAAACCGGGAATGCATCTTCGTTTTGGGCAACCAAAACGCCGCTCGCAGCACCAAAAAACAACAAAAATAATCCAATAAATCGCATAAATCCTCTATTTACAAAACCCAACAGCTTTATCCAGTTGTATTCATCATCGCAATTATTGCCAAAAAACTGTATTAAATCAACGATTTTTTTTGATGGCAGCCGTTACCCGATCCAGATTGGATTGGTGTGGCAAAAACACGGTTCGCCGTCCGGATGATCGCTGAACACCGACAACCGCAGATATCCGGTTGGCAATCCGTGGGGAAAATTGATGGTTTTCTCAATCGAACCTGCCGCCAAAACGGGCTGGATCAGTTGAATGGATTCTTTTCGGGTCGGAACATTTCCGGTGATCAAACGGATTTCATTGATCTTGCCAAACTCCGCAGTGCTTTTCGCGGAAATTTGAGCAGTGAACGGCGTCTCAGCGGCAATAGTTTCGCCGGGAAAATGGCGTTGCCCGTTTTGATCGATGCTCAGCCACGCTGCCGGTCCGTTGGAAATAACCGCGCGTTTTCGGGAAAGTTGCGCCAAAACTGCGGTTTCGTCGGGCTTTTCTTCCAGAAAAATACCGGTGCGGGTTTGCCCGAGCAATTGCTGGCGATGAAAAACCATCTGCAACAGCGGAATTTTCACCTGCCGGAAATTGTTAAAGTTGCCGTGCGCGTCTGTTCCGGCAAAAATGCCGATTTGCTTTCCGGAGAGCAGCGCCTCACGCCATTTTTCAAATCCGTAATCGTAAAAAACATCTTTTCGCCCATTGAGCAATTGCCAGCCGCAGAGCGCCGGCAGATGGCGATCGTCGCGCCGCCAAAACCCGCGATTGAGCACCGCTTTTTGGGAAACCGGCGGCACGTCAAACGGGTGCGCCGCGATAATCAGGGCATCCGGATCGTTGGCATTTACCAGCGAAATCAGCTCCGGCAGCGTAAGCGTCGGTCGGTTGTGCAGCAGACGGTCGCCGCTGTCGCCCGTTCCGGGATAAAACCGGCGATTGCCCAATAGCAGGCAATGCACATTTTCGTTCCGGCTGTTCCCGACCGAAACTTCTTCCCCGGGAATGATGCAAATTTCCGGGTGTGCCGTTTGCGCCGCGTAAATGTGTTGTAAAAATTGATCCCAGCGCGGATTGGGTTGGCTAACGTGCCAATCATCAACCGAGGGTTCGTCGAGATCAAACGAGTGATCGGTAATTGCGAAAAATGACAGCCCGAGCGATTGTGCGCAAACAGCCGTTTCGGCGATGGGCGCACCGAATTCCACCGCGTCATCCGTGAAATTGCTGTGAATGTGGATATCGCCCCAATGCATGCCCGGAAGGGTGGGTAACCCACTTTCGCCAATAGTAATTTGAAACGGCGCGGTTTTCAAACCGCGATAATTATCCTGCACCAACTGTTGTTGCCTGCCGTTAACAATGTATGCCAAGTTCGATAAAATCAGATACTTACCGGGTTCGGGAAAAGCAGTTTCCGGTAGCCAGAATGTATTGCTGGCAAAATATGTGTCGATTGCAGCATTCACCCGGAATGTGTGATTGGCAATAGCTTTTGCATCGCCAAATCGATAAATCGTGACCGAAATATCACCCAGTTTCACCGGAAAACGGTCGGCATCTTTCACAAACAAAAACAACGGAACAGCGTTGCCAACAGTGGCGCGATGCGGTAAATCGAACACTATTTCGGGTTCTTTTTTGAATAGCCGGGAGGGTAAACCGGGAATGCGAAAGTGGATTTCGGCATAACCAATCACAAACCAAAGCAAAAATCCGAGCCAAAATGAGACATCAGGTGGTGTGGAAGCAGTCATTCCCTTGCGCTTTTCAATCGTAATCGGTTACCGTTTTTCATTGGGGAAGTTACAGCACTTCCGGCAAAAATGCCAGATATTTCAGACACCAAAATGCCGGAGGCAATGGCTAATCAATCAAATTCTGGAAAGGGAATTTGGCGAAAAGCGAAAATTTTTTGGTACCTTTTATAACATGTTCATCAACTAACGCGCACTTTTTTGCTAAACTTTATGACGTATCAATTGTTTGGAAATTAGGCTTTTGCCCCTTTTTATCTAATAAAGAAAAACAGGAAAATTTGATCTAAATCTCTAAATAAGTAACAGAAATCGCTAAATTTTCCGATATAAAAAAGGTGCATAACCGGCAACAAATTTATAAAGTTGGCTTTCATTTTTGATCTGTTCATAATTCTGCTGATCTGCGTTTTTGAACAGGTAACGGAGGTTTTAAGATGTTCCACAGGAATGCGGCAAAAAAAATGATGCATACACAACGCAATTTAGTTTTTGTGATACTGCTGATATTTGGATTTTCCAGCAAGGTTTTTTCCCAAAAACCCGGAAATTTAGATTGGTTTGTAGGCGGTAAAAGTTTGATTTCGGAGCTTGGGACAGTAACACCCATATTGGATTATTCTCACAATTTTTCCGGAACCGGGACATACGATAACGGAGAAAAACCGCAATCGAAAGTGTGGTTTCATGCTGGTAAATGGTGGTGCGTTTTTCCGACAAATTCGGGTGTTGCACAATCGGGAACCTGGATTTTTCGACTGGATGTAGATGAATGGACACCTGTTTTGTTGATATCGAATGAAACCAATGTTCAGGCTGATTGTAAATCGATCGGGAGTGTAACCCATATATTATTACATAGTTACGACAATGAAGAAGGATACCTGGTTTCGGTTGAGCATAAACCATCAAGTAATTCATATCAAATTTGGAATAAGCGACCGGGCGGAACCGTTACGATTAGTTTGCCCAGTTCCGAAACAGCAACACTCGAAATTGACTCGGCAAATAAGATGTGGATAGCTTCTGAAAATGGATCTAACATAATTGTAAAGCATAGCGACTATCCGTATACTTCTTTTTCGAGCCAGATAATTATTGCGGGCACGAATTCAGATGATATTTCTGCGATTATTGCGATGCCGGACGCAACCATCGGAATTCTGTGGTCGGATCAGAATGACGAGGTATTCTATTACAAATATCATGTTGACGGCGCAAACGAATCGACCTGGTCAGCTGCCGAAACGATAACCAACGGCGGTACCGGATTTGGAGACGACCACGTTAATTTGGCAGTTTCAAGTGATGGTAAATTATATGCTGGAGTAAAAACTACCGATGGTTCGGATATGTATATTTTGGTGCGCAACGGTACAAATTCCTGGACAACCTATTTTATTGACGGTTCCGGAACCAGACCGATGATCATATTAAGCGATTACCACAGGACTATTTCTTTGGTTTATCAAGATAAAAACGGTGGAACCAATATTGTTTATAGCGAAGCTTCTATGGACAACTTAGTGTTCAGCTCTCGCACAACGCTGATCGCCGGTTCAAATTGGAACGTATCCAGCACAAAACAGGCATATACAAATGAGCTGGTTTTTATTGCATCCAACGCCAGTACTGTGGTTGGTATCTTTTTGAAAGGAAATTCACCGCAGCAGCAATTCGAAAAAACATTTACTTCCGGATGGAATATTGTTGGGATGCCGAGCGACGTTGTGGATTCCAATTACCTCGGGCTGTTTCCGAATGCGGAAAACAACACATTGTATAGCTACGATTCCGGCAGCGGCTACTCCAACGAATTACATATTACCGAAGGAAACGGATATTGGGTAAAGTTTTCATCTTCCGGTAGTGCAGTGTTTACGGGCGATGCGCTTAACACAAATGATCTCGATCTGGCTTCCGGCTGGAACCTGATTTCCGGCATTTCCTGTAGTGTTGCGCTGGATGATGTGACCGATAACAGCAGCATCATCGAACCGGGTACGCTGTTTGGTTTTTCCGGCGGCGGGTATGTTGCGTCCGATGTTATCGAACAGGGGAAGGGCTACTGGATTTACGCCAATTCAGCCGGTACGATTACACTCGATTGCAATCCGCCGGTCGTAACGCTGGCAAAATCGCGCAGTGCTGCGCAAATTCGTTCGGATGTTCGGTTAGATGATCGTCCCCAACTGGTGTTCAGTAACGCGACCGGCACAACTCAAACGCTTTATTTTGCAACTGAAATATCGCCGGATGCGATGGCATCTTTCCAATTGCCACCGGTTGCGCCGTTTCCCAGTTTTGATGTGCGCTACCCGAACGACACCCGTTTAACGGATGAAGATTCGCCGCTTTTGGAAGTCCGATTGATCGATCGAACTGCGATGAGTGCCCGAAATTTACCGCTGAAATCCGGTGAATCTTATGTACTGGATTTAATGGCCGGACGGCAGGTAGTGGAGAGCATCCCGCTTTCGGAGGGTGAAACAATCACATTAGATCAGCCATATTTGACTGCAATTCAATTGCGTAAATCGTTGGAAATAAACGATGTTATCACCAGTTTTGCTGTTGAGCAAAATTTCCCGAATCCATTCAATCCGCAAACGGAAATCCGCTTCCAGATTCCGCAACATGAGTATGTGGAAATCCGTATTTTTAATACGCTCGGTCAGGAAGTGCGCAATTTATTGGCTGAAAACCGGGAAGCGGGGAGCCACAAGATCATCTGGAACGGATTGGATAACGGTGGTCGTGAAGTTGCCAGCGGGACCTATTTTTACAGCGTTGTTGCCGGAGAGCACCATATTGTAAAACGTATGGTGTTGTTGCGTTAAATCCAAATTTGACAGAAATTTATAAACACTAAATCCGGGCAAATGCCCGGATTTTTTTATGTATTTTGAAGCTGCCAGTTGCCGGTTACCAAATTTTCCATCGATTTTAGCTGTGCCAGAACATCCTCCGGCGAAATAGCGTTGAGCAACATATCCACACTTTCCGGATCGGAGGCGATTTTGGCAACATCTGCGAGCATCAGCAAATGGGTTTCGGGATCGCTTTCGGGATTCAGCATTATAATAAACAATCTCGATTTTTTGCGATCGTGTGCATCCAGTAACAATCCCTTTTGCAGCCGCACAAAAATGCAGATCGGTTGCCGGATATCCGTCAAGCGAGTGTGCGGCATAACCACACCGTTGCTGAGGGTTGTGGGGATTTCGTCTTCCCTGGCTAATAATTGTTTGAGGATTTGATCAATATTCAACTCGGGTTGGGTTTCCTTCGCAATACTCAAGGCATGCCGCAACAATGCTTCCAGCGAATCTATGTGCTCCATCGTAAGTATATGTTTTTTCTGAAGAAAGAGTGGCAAATGCTGAACCAGCCGAATGTAGCCGAGCAAGCTGGCATTCGCCATAGTGCCGATATCGAGATCGGTAACGCTGACTTTACCGGATTCCGCAGCCATTAGCGGAATCATTTGGCTGAGCTGATCAGGCGTTAGCAAATTCGCTGTTCGGGAAATCAAATTTGCCTCTTTATTGCGCAAATCATACGACACTTGCGAGGGTTTCGTAAGCGCCTGCCAAACCGGAATTCCCATATTTGATCTCAATGAATCTTTTTTCTCTTCATCGCCAGTCCAGCGGAAAAGGCGATCTTTTTTGACGATTTCCGACCAGCGCAGGCAAATCAGTTGATTGAGTTCGCGGTTATCTGTCAGCGCCAGCACATTGCCGATCCGTGACCGGATTTCATCGGGAACGGTGTTAATTTCCAGCGCATTCCCGATAAATGCGGTGATATCTTCCGCCCGGGATTCGCGAACGGCATCGGGATTTGTGTCCACAATTATGCAGGTTGCTTCCACCTGTTTGCGAATGTAACGCGCAATTTTCCGGGCAAACGCATGACCACCGACGATCAGCCAGCCGTTTTTCTCTTTTTCGCGAACACCCATTAATCCTGCAACTTTTCTGGCGCTAAGTCCCTGAATAAAGATGGTTACGCCGATGACACTAAACGTAAACGCTTCGATAAACGGACCCTCTACGTATCCTTTTGACGTCAGTTCCAGCGCAAAAAGTGACGCCATGGAACCGGCAACAATACCGCGCGGTGCGATCCACGACAGAAACGCGCGATCGCGGGTGGAGAGATCGGTGCCAAATGTGCTCACCAAAATTCCCAACGGTCGAATGAGTAGCATGATACACAGTAGCGTTGCCGCACCTTTCCAGCCGAGATCGACAAAATTTTGCAAATCGAGATTGGCAGCGAGCAGGATAAACAGAAACGCAATCGCCAGATCCGTCAACTCGGATTTGAACTGTTTGATCCGTTTGAGCTGCGGCGATTTGCTCCAGCCGAGCACCAGTCCCGCAACCACAACCGTTAAAATACCCGCTTCGTGCAGCACGATATCCGAAAGTCCGAATAAAATTACGGCTCCGGCGAGTGCAAAAATATTGCCCTGGTCCTCGTGAATCCATTTTTTGGTGAGCATCAGGTGCATAACTTTCCCGCCGAGCAACCCAAAACCGATGCCAATCAGCACCCGAAAGCTAAATTGCTCAAAATGGGAAATTGGTGAACTTTCCGCGTTGAACCACTCAAAGCACAGTATTGCAATAAATACGCCGATCGGATCGATGAGCACACCTTCCCAGTGCAGAATATCGTTGAGCTTTTCTTTTATATTGATCCGTTGCAGCAGCGGGGCGATTACTGTTGGTCCGGTAACGATTATCAGGCTGCCAGCCAGCATCGATAACCCAAATGAATAATCAAATAACAGATACACCACAGCCGCGGTGCCAAACCAGGTGATCAGCACGCCGAAGGTCAGCAATCGCCAGATCACTTGCGAAGCTTTTTTGAAACCTTCCGGGTTCAGGGTCAGTCCGCCTTCAAACAAGATAACCGCAACACACAGAGAGATGATAATTTGCAACCCGCTACCCAGTGAATCGGTGTTGATCAATCCGACAAATTCAGGTCCCAGCAAAATTCCACCGACGAGCAACGGCACAATTGCAGGCACTCGCATATGCCGCCCGACAGTCAACAAAATCACGCCAAAAAATATTGCAGAAACAATTGTGGTAAGCCGTATGTAATATATTTCCATGCGTTAGCCCGTTTTCGTTTGTGGGAAATGGTGATTTTCGGTGAGAATTTTCAGTGACAACATGCTTCACCTGCCGCACTTTTTGTCAGCTGTAATATAATCATTGAGCGGTGGAGATGTCAAACAGCCAATGCCTGGTCAATAATTTCGGTGATCAATGCTTCGAACGAGATGCCCGCAGCTTTTGCCGCTTTCGGCACCAGACTGGTGGCAGTCATTCCCGGCAGCGTGTTAATTTCCAGACAGGAAAACGTGCCATCTGTCCGCAGCCGGAAATCTGCACGGGCATATCCGGCACATTGAATCGCCGAAAATGTGCGCAATCCGGCTTCCTGAATAGCAGCCGCCAACGATTCGGGCAAATCCGCCGGAACGTGGTATTCCGTTCGCCCGCTCTGATATTTCGATTCGTAATCGTAAATGCCGCTTTTCGGGACAATTTCCACGATGGGCAGCGTCCGGTTGCCGAGAATGGCGACGGTCAATTCCCTTCCAGGAACGAATTGTTCGATCAGTACCGATTCGTCAAATTCGAACGCCAGTTGTATCGCAGCGTCCAATTCATCCATTGCATTAACAATGGTTAGCCCGACTGTTGAACCCTGCGCGTTGGGTTTTACCACAAACGGTAGCCCCAATTTTTCGACTGCCTCATGCGAAACCGTCGTTTTGCGGGTGAGGTGAAGCCAGTCTGCAGTGGGCACATCGTTTGCGCGAAATAAAATTTTGGAGAGATGTTTGTCCATCCCAACCGCGCTGGAAACCGTGCCGCTGCCGGTGTAGGGAATTCCGGCGATATCCAGCAATGCCTGAATTTGCCCGTTTTCGCCATAGCCGCCGTGCAGCGCGTTGAACACCACATCAACCTTTTCGGCGAGCAGCCGGTCAACCGTTTTTAACAGATTACGGTTCAGCTCCGATTTGCGTTTTTCGATATCCGGCGGTGTGGTTTTTACCAAATGCGATGTATCAATTGTGTCGATGTCAATGAAGCTGTCGCCGAAGGCGCAGTCGATGGCGAGCACCGTGTGACCGCATTTTTGCAGTGCGCGGCTGACTGCCACACCCGTTGAAAATGAAACATCGCGTTCTGCTGATGTGCCGCCTAAAATTACTGCTGTTTTCATTGACGATCGTCCGACAATTGTTGTGAAATAAATAGTTGATTTAATTGAAATTACAACTGCGAAATCTTGTCCAGTGTTTGACGAATGTAACTCAACGATTTCTCTTTTCCAAATACTTCGATCACGATGGCTAACTCCGGTCCGGAGGCTTCGCCGGTGAGCGCAACCCGCACCGGTTTCCACAAACCTGGTCCTTTGATGCCGGATTCTTTTTGCACGGATTTCATCACCGCTTTAAAAGAATCGTTATCTAGCACATCCAGCGATTCAATTTGGGCAGCCACAGCCGCCAGCGCCGGTTTAGCAGTTTCCTGCTGCAAAATTTCCAGCGCTTCGGGATCAGAAATTTCCAGCGTATCTTTGTAAAAAATTCGTGCGGCTTCAAAAATCTGGTCACCGCGGTCGATCTTTTTCTGCACCGCTGTGATAATTTTGGCGGTTGTTGCCGCGTCGCTCACATCTGCGCCGGCGTTCGCCAAAAACGGTGTCAAAAATGCCACGAGGCTTGCTTCGTCCATTTGGCGAATGTAATTGCCGTTCATCCAATTGAGTTTATCAGTATCAAACACCGCACCGGATTTGTTGACACGATCCAGCGAAAACAGCTCCGCCAACTGCGTCATCGAGAAGAATTCCTCATCAGTGCCGGGATTCCAGCCGAGCAGCGCCACAAAATTAATCAGCGCTTCGGGCAAATAGCCTTTGGCGATATAATCTTCCACTGCAACATCGCCCTGCCGTTTGCTCAATTTGGTGCGATCCTGATTAAGCAGCAGCGGCAGATGCGCCATTTTGGGCGCATCCCAACCAAATGCTTTATACAATTGCAAATGTTTCGGGACGCTCAGTAGCCACTCTTCTCCACGAATAACGTGAGTTATGCCCATCAAATGATCGTCCACCACATTGGCGAGATGGTAGGTCGGGAAGCCGTCGGATTTCAGCAGCACCTGATCATCCACCAATTCATTTTGCACGCGAACTTCGCCGCGAATCAAATCAGTGAAAACCGTTTCGCCATCGTTTGGCATTTTCAACCGGATAACGTGCGGTGTGCCGTCATCAAGTTTAGCACGGATTTCCGCAACATCGCGATCCCGCCAGGTGCCGTCGTAACGCGCCGTTTCGCCATTTGCCATTTGCCGTTCGCGCATCGCTTCCAACTCATCCGGGGTGCAAAAACAGTAGTAGGCGTGTCCGTTTTTCAGCAATTGCATGGCGTGATCGCGGTAAATTTCAGTGCGCTGCGATTGCACATACGGACCAAAATCGCCGCCGACATCCGGGCCTTCATCGTGTTGCAAACCCGCCCATTTGAGGCTGGAAATCAGGTTTTCGACTGCGCCTTCCACTTTGCGATTTTGATCGGTATCTTCGATCCGTAACAAATATTGGCCGCCGTGATGTTTGGCAAGCAGATAGTTGAATAATGCGGTACGCAGCCCGCCAACGTGCAAATATCCGGTTGGGCTGGGTGCGAAACGTGTTCGTACTGATGTCATTTTTTTGTCCTGTATTTGATTTCTAATTGCTGTCCGATGCCCTTTTGCGATTGCGGCGAATGAAAAAAACAATACCGGCAATCACGCCGATTGTCAGCAAAATACCAACAACAACCTGGTTGTAAATATCCAGAAATTGCTGAATTTCCTGCCAGCTTTTCCCGATGAACGCACCGAGATAAATGATTGTCCCATTCCAGATGAGCGCGCTGATGGTTGCGAGCGCAGCAACGTAAATAACGTTAAGTTTCGATAATCCGGCAGATAATGAAATTACCGAACGAATGCCGGATAAAAAACGGTTCGCCAGAATAATCCAGTATCCATATTTTTCGAACAGGTTATTCACTTTCACAATTTTGCGGGGATCGATCCATTTGTTGCGATGTTTATTCATGATAAAATCGCTGGATCGGGCTGCGAGCACAAACAGCGCCAAAAATCCCAGCACGCTTCCGGCAGTAGTGCCGATCAAAACGCCGATGAAGCTCAGGCTGCCGGTTCCCACAAAATACGCTCCAACAAGTGTAACCGTATCGCCGGGAATCGGCGGAAAAATATTCTCGATGAACGCGCTGATAAACAACAGCCCGTAAGCATACATCGTATTCTCACGGGCAAAAATAGTTAGTTGGTTGATGAATTCTTCCAAACGCGTATCAGGATTGTTTGACGATTTTTTTCCACGAACTTTTCAGCTCGACGGTGCGATTGTAAACTGGTTTCCCCGGTTTGCTGTCTGGATCGACGCTAAAATAGGCATGCCGCAAAAACTGGAAGTGATCGCCGGGATTTACTTCCGCCAGCGACGGTTCGGCTTTTGCGTTTACCACCCGCAGCGAATCGGGATTGATCGCGTCCAAAAACGATTTGCCATCCGGCAAATTTCCCGGATCAACTTCGGTAAACAGGTGGTCGTACAGGCGCACTTCGGCATCGATGGCGTGTTCCGCGCTCACCCAGTGCAGCGTGCCTTTTACTTTGCGACCATCATCGGACCATCCGCCCCGTGTCGCGGGATCGTAAGTGCAGTGGACTTCGGTTACGTTGCCATCCGCATCTTTTTTGAAACCGGTGCAAACCACGTAATAAGCATGTTTCAACCGGACTTCCATTCCCGGTGCCAGCCGGAAATATTTTTTGGCGGGGATTTCCATAAAATCGTCCCGTTCGATAAACAGCTCTTTTCCGAACGGCACCAAACGCGTTCCAGCCTCCTGATCTTCGGGATTATTTTCCGCGGTCAGCCATTGCACCTGGTCGTCCGGCCAGTTATCGATCACCAGTTTTATGGGGTCCAAAACCACCATTGTGCGGGTGGCAATTTTGTTCAGATCTTCGCGAACCCAATACTCCAGTTGCTCATATTCCACCATGCTGTCCGCGCGGGTAACGCCGATGGCATCGCAAAAATCGCGGATGGCTTTGGGTGTAAAGCCGCGGCGGCGCATCCCGGAAAGGGTGGGCATCCGGGGATCATCCCAGCCATTAACATGTTGTTCCTGAACGAGTTGCAGTAACTTACGCTTGCTCATCACGGTGTAGCTAAGGCTCAGCCGGGCAAACTCAATTTGGCGGGGATTACCGATGTCCAGTTGCTCCAAAAACCAGTCGTAGAGCGGGCGGTGAATTTCAAATTCCAATGTGCAGATGGAGTGGGTGATGCCTTCAATCGCATCCGATTGACCGTGCGCCCAGTCGTACATCGGATAAATATTCCATTTGTCGCCGGTGCGGTGGTGAGATGCGTGCAAAATGCGATACATCACCGGATCGCGAAAATTGATGTTCGGCGATGCCATGTCGATTTTTGCGCGAAGCACTTTCGAGCCGTCCGGAAATTCCCCGTCGCGCATGCGTTCGAACAAATCCAGGTTTTCCGCAACGCTGCGGTTGCGATACGGGCTGTCGGTGCCCGGCTGGGTGAGTGTGCCGCGCGTTTCGCGAATTTCGTCTGCGGTTTGATCATCCACATACGCTTTGCCGGCTTTGATCAATACAATTGCCAAATCATACAGTTGATCAAAATAATCCGATGCGTAATATTCGCGATCTTCCCAATCAAAACCTAACCAGCGAACGTCATATTTGATGGAATCTACATATTCCTGCTCTTCTTTTACGGGATTGGTATCATCGAAGCGCAGGTTGTATTTGCCGTTGTAATCGCGTGCCAGTCCGAAATTCAGGCAGATCGATTTTGCGTGCCCGATATGCAAATAACCGTTCGGTTCCGGGGGAAACCGGGTGTGCACCCGTCCGCCGTTTTTGCCATTTTTCAGATCTTCTTCAACGATGTTTCGTATAAAGTTCGTAACCGGTGTAATTTCTTTACCTGCGTTGTTACTGGATAACGGATTTGAAGTGTGATCCGCCATATTCAACTCCCTGTGATCATTCGAAATAATAAATTAGCCTTAGAAAACGCTAAATGTAACAAATTATACCGGCTGAAACAAGATGCAATGAAAGGCGTTCGGCAATGCCCGGAATATATGACGGTTGTTTTTTACAGAGAATTTGCAAACAAAAAAACACCTTGAACCGTAAGAAATTTACCTCTAATATGTTGTAAATACCGGAGATTTTATATGATACCATCAGTCTACGGCAGCAATGGGTGTGCTATGCCAAGTTATAGCGAAGAAGATGAAGCGTTATTTGGTGCCGCAATTCTGGGTGGCGGAAAAGGAAAATCCGGTGGTGAAAAAAAGAAATCCGGTAGCGGCGCCGGATGCGGTTTCCTGTTGCTGTTGATCATCATCGCGCTGTTGATTTTCGTGATTTATTACCGGATATAATTAAATAAGTTGACAATCGAAATATTCATAAGTATATCATTATTCATGAATTAAAGGAGCGAAATATGCAGAAAACTCTCCCCGGAAATGTCTTGCAAAAAGGGTTGATCATATGCCTGCTGCTCATCGCTACAGCCGCTGTTGCAGGCGATTGGGCAAGCTGGCGCGGGAAGCATCAGAACGGTGTTTCGGATGAAAAAAATCTGGTATCCGAATGGTCGCAGGATGGCAAAAACCTGATCTGGACCGGCGATTTTACCGGCAGATCAACCCCGATTATTCTCAACGGGCGTGTTTACGTCATCGGGCGAGTAGGGGAGGGCGTATCCATGCAGGAGCGTGTTGCCTGCTTCAGCGCCGAAAGCGGCGAACTGCTGTGGGATTATCGCTACAATGTGCGCAATACTTACGTGCCGTTCAACCGGATCGGTTGGGCGAGCATGGTCGGCGATCCCGAATCGGGCAATGTTTACGCGATGGGCGGCGGCGGTGTTTTGCACTGTTTCGATAAAAACGGGAAAATCCTCTGGTACCGGTCATTGGTGGAGGAGTTTGGCATCCGCACCGGATATGGCGGACGCACAACCAATCCGGTCATCGATGAAAACCGGGTGATCGTCGGTTTCGTTAGTGCGGGTTGGGGCGATCAAAAACCGATGAAACATCGCCACTTTGCTTTCGAAAAAAATACCGGAGAATTAATTTGGACAGCAACACCGGGTGGAGCGTTCAAAGCGCCGAATATTTACAGCAATCCGGTGATAACAGTTATCGACGGTAAACGATTGTTTATCGCCGGAAATGCCGATGGCGTTGTTTACGCGCTGCAATCACGCACCGGCGAAAAAGTATGGGAATTCCACCTCAGCCAACGCGGATTGAATGCGTCTGTTGTTGTGGACGGCAACCGGATTTATGCCGCACACGGCGAGGAAAATCTGGATTCGCCAAAAATGGGACGCATCGTTTGCTTCGACGGTAGCGGCACAGGAGATATCACCGCAACCAATGAAATATGGCGTTTTGATGCTGAAATCGGTTACACATCGCCACTGTTGGCAAACGGTCGGATTTATTATATTGATAACGCCGCAAACATGTACGCCCTCAACGCGACCACCGGCGAAAAATTTTGGGAATACAGTCTCGGAACTGTCGGAAAAGCATCACCGGTTTGGGCGGACGGCAAAATTTATGTGCCGGAAACCAACGGCCGGTTCCACATTTTGGCGGATGCCGGAAGCGAATGTAAATCGTTGAATTTGGTAGAAATAGCAATGCCCGGCGGGAAACGAATGGCGGAAATTTATGGCTCGCCGGCCATCGCGTACGGTCGGGTTTACCTCGCAACTGAAACCGGTTTATTTTGCATCGGCAACCCGGATGCCGCTTTTTCGGTAACGCCGCCGGAGGTATTAGTAGTGGATGAACCTGCCGGAAATGCCAACGGAAAAGCCGCGTTTTTACAAATTTTTCCGGCAGAACTTTTGGCTCGCTCCGGCAATCAGGTTCAGTTGAAAGCCAAATTATATGATGAAAATGGCCGCTATCTCCGCGATGCGGATGCACAATGGCAGGTCAGCGGACCGATTGGCACCGTCGATAAAAACGGCGAATTTACACCAACTGGTGCAACCAACGCCGCAGGGATGATCACCGCAACGTTGGATGATCTCAAAGGCGTTTCCAGAGTGCGCGTTTTTACGGATTTGCCGTGGGAACAAAATTTTGAAACCTATCAGCCCGGAGAAAATCCACCGTATTGGATCGGCGCGAGCAGCGCAAAAAGCCCCGGGGGGAAATACATCGTTGCCGATATTGACGGGAACAAAGTGCTGGAAAAACCACCGGCAGGAAAAGGTATCCAACGCCATTTCATATTCTGGGGACCGTCAGATATGAAAGAATACATTCTGCAGGCGGATGTGATGACCTCGCAGGATAAACGCCGCCGTGGCGATATGGGATTGGTCAGCAATGGCTACGTGCTGGATTTGATGGGAAAAATCGGGCGCATCGAAATACGGGCGTGGACATCTGAAAACAGAATTCGCGTGCAAACCCCGTTTGCTGTTGAAGCGAACACCTGGTACACAATGAAAATGACCATCGATTATACGGATGACAAAGCCATTGTTAAAGGAAAAGTATGGCAACGCGATACGCCGGAACCGCAGGACTGGAGCATTGTTGCGGAAGACCCGTATCCGTCGCCGGAAGGTTCACCGGGTATTTACGGCGTCTCGAATGCAACAGTATATTACGATAATGTAAAAGTTATGCAAAAATAACTTGCGAAATCAACTTCGTGAAATAGCTATTGAAAGTAAATGAATCGCAATAAATCAAACCGAATTTTTTTAAAGGAGCGGTTTCGTATGCAAATAAACAGGAAATTGATGCTGTTACTGATGATGTTCACCGCCGCAATCATTGCGGATGATAAAGGTGATAAAAACCCCGTTTTTCGCATGTATGGCGGCGACCTGAACCGGAATATGACTGCGAGCGCAACCAATGCGCCGGTATCGTGGGATCCGGAAACCGGCGAAAATATTTTGTGGACAGCCCAGTTAGGCTCGCAAACATACACCAACGCGTTGCCGTATGACGGCAAAATTTTTATCGCCACCAATAACGAGGCTGAGCGCAATCCCAAATTGAAAGGGGATCGCGGCGTGATTATGGCGTTTGATCAGCAAACAGGGAAATTTCTCTGGCAATCGACACATGAAAAATTGCCGTCCGGGATGGTGAACGATTGGCCGTTGCAGGGTATTTGCTCCACACCTTTTGTTGAGGGCAAACGATTGTGGTATGTTTCCAATCGTTGCGAAATCGTGTGTGTGGACACCGAAGGTTTTCTCGATGGCGAGAATGACGGACCGTATCAGGATGAAGAAAACACATCGGAAATCGATGCGGATATCATCTGGAAACTGGATATGATTGACGAACTGGACGTTTTCCCGCACAATTTGGCTGCTGGCAGTCCGTTGATCGTCGGCGATATTTTGTTCACCGTAACCGGAAACGGGGTGGATGAAAGTCATATTTTGTTGCCATCCCCGGCAGCGCCGAGCTTTTTGGCGGTCAACAAAAACACCGGCGAAGTTATTTGGGAAGATAATTCACCGGGCGAGCAAATTTTGCACGGCACATGGAGCAACCCTTCGTATGGCCTCGTGAACGGACAACCGCAGGTGGTTTTTGCCGGCGGCGATGGCTGGCTGTACAGTTTTGTGCCCGAAACCGGCGAGCTGATCTGGAAATTTAACTGCAATCCGGCAGAAGCCGTTTGGGAATTGGGCGGTGCGGGAACCAAAAACAACATCATTTCCACGCCGGTTATTTATGACAACCGGGTGTATCTGGGCGTCGGACAAGATCCCGAACATGGCGAAGCGCCGGGGCATTTTTGGGTCATCGATGCTACCCAAAAGGGCGACATCACCGAAACGGCGGTCATCTGGCATCGCAGCGGCGAAGATTTTCACCGGACGATGTCCACCGCCGCAATCGAAAGCGGGCTGCTGTTTATCACGGATTTGAGCGGATTCTTGTACTGTCTCGATGCCGCAACCGGTCAACATTATTGGACTTACGACGTGTTTGCCGCCGTGTGGGGATCGCCGGTAATTGCTGATGGCAAAGTATATATCGGTGATGAAGATGGTGACATCGCTGTGCTGAAAGCTGCAAAAACGAAAGAGTTGATCACAGAAATAAATATGGGCAGCGCTGTTTATTCGACACCCACATTTCACAATGGCGTGATGTATATCGCCAGCCGCACAACGCTGTTTGCGATTGGTCAACAATAGGTTTGCCGGCTGATTAAATTTAATCGTTTAGTTGGATTACTATAGGCAAGAATCTTATTTCACACTTTATATTTGAAGCCAAAAAAAACCTCCGGAAAGTTGATTTTCCGGAGGTTTTTTTATTTAAAAAATGAACTGAATTTATTTTGTTAGCAGCATTTTTTTCGAAGCTGAAAAATTGCCCGCTTTCAAATCGTAAATGTAATATCCACTCGGCAGGTTTGCTGCGTCAAAATCCACTTTGTAGGATCCGGCACCGAGTTGACCGTTTACCAGCGTCGCCACTTTGCGACCTAACATGTCGTAAACATTCAGGGTTACGAATGTGTTTTCCCGCAGGTCAAACGGAATCACTGTGCTTGGGTTGAACGGGTTCGGGTAATTATCCTGCAAAGCGGTTGCCATCGGGATGACGCCGTTGTTGTGCTCAATTCCGGTAATCACGCCGGTAACTGTGAAGGTATCCGGTGCTGTTGTTGTGAAACTGTTGTTTGCGCCATCGCCGGGAGGTGAAATAAAAAAGGAATGTTCGTTGGAATTTTCCATGAACACAATGTTCCCGGCAGCATCGAAATCGATGGTTGAGCGGGCGTTTACATTTTCATCGCCACCGTAAAACATGTTTTCAGTCGCAATGCGAATAGTGTCCGGGAAAAAGCCGTTGATGTCGTCCACCCGCCAGATGCCATCCTGATCGAAACCGCTGCCGGCGCGGGTGCAATAATAGAGAATATCATCTGCGGAGCTGTTCGGGTCGTCGCCGCTATCGAGCAGCAAATCGTTGGCAATAAAGGTTTTTTCTGCGGATAAAAACCACGATGCATCGTTATCGGTTACCGGCAGCGTGCCCGAAATATCGTATTTGCGAATGCCGTTGCCATCCGACCCGAGGTCGATGGACTGGCGAAGGGTAACATACATTGCACCGTCATCATCCAGCATAATTTGGCGCGGGAAGGTGGTGCTGAATTCTGCGACCACTTCCAAACTTGCCGGATCGAAGGTATCGGCAGTGCCGATGTTTCCGCGCAAAATCTGGTTATTTGCAGATACATAAATCGTGAAATCTTCGCCCTCGCCGGTCAAATAAAATCCTGTAGGGAAGGATAAGCCGTCGATAACAACCTGTGTGCTGTAATCGCGATTGATGCGCATCACCTGACCGAGATCTTTCAGCGTTACCCAAACGCGACCTTGCCAGTCGAGTTCTGCAAATAACGGCGCATCTGTGCCGTAATTGACTGTGCCGCCATTGGCTTGGTCTGCCGCAACGAGATACGGATCGGCGTTGGAGCCATCGGGATTATAAATAGCGATTCCCGTTCCAATCGGTCCACCGTCATTTGATGTGAAAATCATCCCGAAATTGCTGTCACTCTGATTTCTGTTTACAGCAACACCACGGGTATAAATGCTGATCGGACCGGAATCAAAAAACATGGTCCAATCTGTTGTAGAGTAATTTGCCTGTTCGGTATAAACTTGCACAACGTATTGGGAATTGGCAGTTGCGCCGGTACCATCCCATTCAACGCTGTTCAAGCCGTTGGCGCTGGCGCCGCCATCAATTGTCGCAACTGTATTGCCTGTGGCGACATCGATGATGGTTACTGTAACAACCGATGCGCCGTCATTCAAATAGTATGATATTTTTGCAACGCTGCCATCCGAAAAATCGCCATCAAACGGGCTGTCGTCCGGGTTGGTGATTTTTATTTGCGATGCAAATACATTGGCTAATGCAGTCTGATTCATCAAAAAAACAGAGAAAACCACAGTAACAATTACACTGGCGAGTAACTTCCATTTCATAAGCAATTCTCCTCTTATAGGATAGTAATTTATAAACCCGGTCATCAGGATGTTCTTTCCTGATGACCGTAAGTTATGTAAAAATTGAAGTTAACAGAAATTTACTTCGTGAGTGACATTTGACTTGTGGCGGTAAAATCGCCTGCAGTGAGCTTGTAAAAATAGTTGCCGGAAGGCAATCCTTGTGCATCAAAAAGGGATTTGTAAGTTCCGGGTTGAAGCTGCTCTTTAACCAGCGTGCGGACTTTTTGCCCGACAACGTTGTAAATTTCCAGCGTCACAAATGCGGATTCCTGCAAATCAAATTCGATGGTTGTAGACGGGTTGAACGGGTTGGGATAGTTCTGTTTCAAATGGAAATTTTCCGGAACCGTGTTGGAAACCGGTTCAACACCCACCAAAAATCCGTCGTAAAACCATTTTTCAACTGCCCAGCCGTAATAAGTTTGGGTGAATGCAGCTTGGCTGAGTTCATCAATATCCACATCGCAAACCGAGGTGTAGCCACCGGCACGGCCATCGCCGGAACCGGAGGAATAATCGCCGGTGCGGATTAAATTCCACTCTGCAATATCAACAGAATCGACTACCCAACCAAACTCCGGATCGATGCGGTGTAAACGTCCATACCGATATCCACCGGATCCGCCACTATAAATAAAGCTGTCAACAGCTGCATAAAGGGAGGGAGGCTCATTCAAATATGCCAGCCCCAAATATGTAACGCGTTGCCCGATACCAATGGTATCCGACTCGGATAATTGGCGTTCGAAAATGGTATCTTCTGTGTATCCGTTTTCGGGATCGCCAACTGCTTTTAAAATTGAATAGCTATCGGATTTGCTGACAAAAACCTGGGTGCCATCGCCGCTTACGGTTAAGCCCATGTATCTGCCTTCGGGTAAATCGATGGTGGAAACCGGTGCATCGTTGTGAACAAATGCATCGCCCCAAGTGGTTCCGGCTGCTCCGATCGGTTTGAAAATCTTGATCTCGTCAGTTTTGGCATCTGAGCCAATAAAATCTGCAACGTAAACATAACCGTTGTCATCAACTTCGATGGCGAAAATGTTCTCGGTGCCGGTGATCATCCGGTAATCGGTTGAAACCAAACCGGTACCGGTCAGTTCGAAAACCAGAATATTGTGGTCGTTGTCGTTATTCGCGACATAAATAAAGCTGTTCGGTCCGCCGCTGGCAATTTGCCATGCACCGGCTAATGTTACCTGATCCAGCCCGGAGGTCCAGTCGGTAAATTGTCCACCTGTCTGATATAGTGGTGAAGTTTGTTGCCCACCAATGGGCGAAGGAACCCGTCCGTTAACGGAATCTGCATCCCAGTATCCAACCAGATAATTGCCATCAACGTTAAAGATAAACGGCTCGGTAGGACCGATCGGATCTTCGGTTACCAGCGCGACAAAACGATTGGCACCAATTGCAGCAACGCTGGAAGTTTGATAGCCTGTACCGTTTGCGGCATCATCGAGAACCACATATTCGGTCATCCAGGTATCAGTCTGGGCAAACAGCGACACAGAAAAAAATGTAACAAATATACTGACAAGTAACTTTTGGCGCATCACTTCGGCCTCCGTGGTTTGTTACAGGATTTGAATATTTAAAAAGAGTGCCATATCAAAAACATGGCACTCTTTTAATAAATTTGCTCGATTAAGAAAGAGTGTTGCCGGGTAGATTAACGAACTAAGGTCATACGCATGGATTTGGCAAAATTACCAAATTTCAATTGGTAAATGTAAACACCGCTGGCAACCTTTTGACCATTGTTATCGCGGGCATCCCACTGAAGGGTGTGGGAACCGGCTGAATATTCTTCATTGTTGATCAGTGAACGTACTTCCTGACCCAAAGTATTGTAAATGGTCAGGCTTACTTTTTTGTTGATCGGCAATGTGAAAGCGATGCTCGTTGTCGGGTTGAACGGGTTCGGATAGTTTTGCGACAATTCATAATTATCCGGAGTGATGATTTCGAACGGCTTAACAGCCAGCGGATCGGACATTGTGGAATCACCCCATTCAAAGAAATACAGGTGATAACCGTCTCTGGCTAACGAAATAGTGTCGCCATCGGCGTTTACGGTAGAATCTATTGTGCTGCCTTTGTAAGCACCAACAAAATCCCGCAAACCGTCGTTATCCAAATCCATTCCGGGTGCAGCAAAAAAGTCGTTGAACAAGCCGCCGATGCTGGTGTAAACATCCGACAGGTTGTAGATTTGTTTTACAGTGTAGCTGCCGGGCAATGTAATGTCCCCGGAACCGTCATATTCAACGTCCAGAACCCTGCCGCCATTTCCGATGTAGAAATCCAGTCCGTCGCCGCTGCTGCTGGTCGGGTGATCCTGATCGCCCATTGCCCATGTGCTGTAAATACCAATATCCCCGACGAAAATTTCTTTGATGTCGGATTCGGTGACAAATGCATCGGAGAACAGACCTTCGATGACCCACATTCTGGCATCAGCACCGGCACCGCCGTGCAGATATACCGCAGGTGCGCCGTTTACTGTTGTGAAAATGGGTTTCGCTTTTACGTTAAATGCGTTGAAAGTAGCAAGCGGAACAACACTACCGGGTGTGTAAGTGTCTTCGCCATCGATTTGAATAAAACCGATGCCTGCGCCTTGGGAGAGGTTTGTCCATCCGGCAACAATAATTTCATCGAATCCGTCAGCGTCAACATCGCCGATTTCTGTGCCGACAGGGACATAGCCATCCGGGAATGTTGCAGGGGGTTGAACCATTCCTTCGTAGGTATATTCATTGACGATATTTGCATCGCCGCCGGAAAATGTGCCGGATTCAACTTCGAGAATATACAGTTTTGCAACAGAAAAATCGAAAGAGCGCGGCGGGAAAAGCAGCTCGCTTTTGCCATCGCCATCAATATCTTGAACGCGAATACCGTTTTCTGTCCGACCGGTGCTGATAACTGCGAACGCGGAATCAATCGATTCGTAGGTCAGTTTAAAAGCCGGCTCGGTTCCGTAGTCGTTATCCATACCGGTAAATTCGTAAAAATAGATACCGCGATTGGCAACATCCAAACTATCGGTTGATGAATAACCGATGGGGAAAATAATTTCCTGCATACCGTTGTTGTCAAAATCGCCCAGTGGTAACCATGCGCGGAGTAGAGCCGCCGCCCGCGCGGACAGGATCGAGTGCTGGCGATGCCCACACAAATTCGAGCTGGTTATCGCCAACCATTTCGTAAACAAATACTCGTCCGCCTTTGGTGTATTCGGTAACGATGAGTTCTGGCAGTCCGTCGTTGTCCAAATCCGGGTTTTGCGCAACCCACATGCCGCGTCCGGCATCGCTGGTTAAAGTGTCACCACCTAAAGTGTGCGGGTTTGCAGTGGCGAGCCTGAATTCATTTTCGCCATCAGCCGGTTGTGCGATTACAAATGTTGCACTGCTGAAAATCATGAATATCAGAAAAATAATTCCCTTTGTAATGTTGTTTGGCATACACTGCCCTCCTTTTAATTTGGGTTTAAGATGATGCTTTAGAAAAGATGTAAATTTCATTAATTAAACAGCAAAAGACAATTTAAGTAATATTTACAGAGATAAAAAAATATTATCTTATTAATAACGAGAAAAAAAACAATGTGTTCCGTAGCCCAATAATAAACCGACATTAATAAAAAATCCCGAAAAATGTCAAGCGTTTTTTTGAGTAATTATATTTTTTTACCGTGAAAAGTAGGAAATTTGTGCTTTTGGTGTTATTTTGATATCTTATTAACCTGTTATTATACAGAATGCCCAAAATTGGTTCTTGACAAAAAAGTTTAACTCTACTAAATTCATAATTGATGATGTAAACTAAATAGGAACATTGTTCGAGCAATGTTTTTACAAGCCGAAACGGCCGCCGCCCACCTGCTCAGGCAGGAAAAATAATAGTAACTGAATTTCTGAACTATTATTTGGACGTTTTTGAGTTCCACACAGATAAATCGAAAATCCGCTTCATCGTGTATTCAGAAGTCAGGATTTAATTCCCACTCATAAATAAAATATTTAAGGTATTTGCGTATGCGCCAACACAGACAGCGTATTTTTACTTTGCTACTCAGTTGGATAATTGCATCACTGGCGTTTGCCGGTACGACCGGTAAAATTTCCGGTAGAATTACAGATGCATCCACCGGTGAAGGTTTGCCTGGGGTAAATATTCAGGTTGAAGGTACAGCCCTCGGTGCCGCAACCGATGCTGACGGTATTTATATTATCCTGAATGTGCCGCCGGGTCTATATAATGTAGAAATCAGCTTTCTTGGATATCAATCGATTCGTGTTAAAGATGTCCGGGTGAATGTGGACTTTACGACTCGCGTGAATCAATCCATTGCACCGACAACCGTAGAAGGCGAAGCTGTGGACGTTGTGGGAGAGCGTAATCCTCTCGTACGACAGGATTTAACAAACACTCAGGTCGCTATTACTTCCGAAACTGTGGAATCGCTGCCGGTTGACCAATTGCGGGATGTTATCGCCCTGCAAGCCGGTATTGTGGAAGATAACGACGGATCATTGCACATTCGTGGTGGTCGATCCAACGAAGTTGCTTTCCAGGTTAACGGTCTTTCCATCAATAATCCGTTCGGTAACTCGCAGGGTGTGGGTATTGCAACCAATGCCATCGAGGAAGTTTCGGTTTCCGCCGGTACTTTTAGCGCGGAATATGGAAATGCACTCAGCGGTGTGATCAATTTTGTGACCAAAGATGGCGGCAACAAAATTAAAGCCTCGCTGAAAGGCTGGACCGGTGATAATATTAGCAGTCGCGAAGAAATATTTTTTAATATAGATGATGTTGATCCGCTGAACAATCAGCGAGCCGAGTGGACGGTTAGTGGTCCTGTGCCGGGCTTTGGCGATAAATTGACATTTTTCACTTCCGGCGTTTATCAAAATGATAAAGGTCATTTGTATGGCATCCGGGTGTATAATCCGGAAGATTTGCTGCGCATCAACGGTAGCCAGTTTAATGTTGACCCGTTTGGTCTGGAATTCGGTCGCGATGCCAGCGGTGTTGTAACCGTTTCGGCGGACACATCGCGCAGAGGTGCCAGCGGTGACCGCGAGATAGTGCCGATGGTAACACGCGAAGCCGTAAATATGACCGGTAAGTTGACATTTAAGCCGTTGAATAATCTTAAGTTAACATACGACGTGATTTTCGATGACGGGACGTCTTATGGCAGTTTCCGGTCGTACCGGTTTACGCCAGACGGTCGCCCGCGAACCAAATCGCAGAACACCAGCCATTCAATTGGCATGACCCACACACTCAGCAAAACTTTGTTTTATACATTGAAATTGGGTGTAAACAATAATAAAGCACGGACAATGGTTTTTGACGATGCCAATGATCCGGGTTATATTCCGCCACCTGACAACGATATCAACCAACTGATTTTACCGCAAACGGATATTTTTATCGGCGGCACGGCGTTGGGGCGCACAACTGAAAAATCCCGTTCCGTTTTGGCAAAACTGGATGTTGTGAACCAGATTCACCCCAAACACGAAATAAAAGTCGGTGGCGAAATTGCCCAACACCGGCTCGATTTGTTGTCCTACAGTCTGATTTTTGATAATGCATCCGGAAAATTTGTGGTGCCGGATGAAAATTACGACCCGGACAATTTGAGCTATGCTGAATACGTTCGCGAACCCGTGCAAGCTGCACTTTATGTTTTGGACAAAATGGAACTTGCGGAAAAATTCATTCTGAACGCCGGTTTGCGATACGAATATTTGAACACTTATGCCAATTACAATCCCGATCTGGCCGGTTCTGTGGATAATCCCGCCGGTGTTGGCGATCCATCTTTGCTGAAAAAAGCAGAAGCAAAACACCGTTTCAGCCCTCGGGTCAGTCTCAGTTTCCCGATTACATCTGAAGGTATTATTCGCTTTTCTTACGGCTTCTTTTTCCAGAACCCAACGTTCCGGAACATTTACGCCAACCCCAGATTTGTAGACGGAAACTTTATTTTTGCACCGTCATTTGGCAATCCGAATTTGGAACCGCAGCGCAGCATCCAATACGAAATGGGTTTGCAGCAGCAGTTTACAGAAGACATAAAGATAGACTTAACAGTATTTTACAAAGATGTTAACGATCTCATCCAAAGCCGTCGTGTGGTTGCCGGTGAAGTTGCCGCAACTCGCGAATTCAACGTTATCACCAACATCAGTTATGCCAGCGTAAAAGGATTTACCGTTGCATTCCTGAAACGGCGTTCGCCGGGCAGCCCGTTTGCCGCAACGCTGGATTATACTTACCAAATTGGCGAAGGTGCTTATGACGATCCCTTGGCTTTGGCGGTGGATACCCGCACCGGTCGCCAGACCGAGCAAAAATTTATCCCGCTCGATTTTGACAGAACCCATACGCTGAACGGAACATTTACCCTCAGCGATCCCGGCAATTGGGCGGTCAGCGCGATTGGCAAATTGCAAACCGGAACGCCGTACACGCCGGCTGTGCCATCCAATTTCCAGGCTGTCGAATTCGAAGTAAACAGTGATCGCCGTCCGCTTTACACCACTGTGGACATGAAAATGGAAAAATTCTTCAAATTTAGCGGTGCACGGTTTTCGATATTTATGCAGGTTGAAAACCTGTTCGATCAGCTTCAGGAACGTTTTGTCTTCTCGAATACCGGCAGTTCGCTCAGCAGCTTGAACGAAACGACCAACCCGTCGCAATTCAACCAGGTGCTCAATGCGATAAACAACAGCCCGGAAAATTTCTTCCCGGCTCGTTTTATCGAAAATTATTACCAGCGTGAAGACTGGTTAGGATCGCCAAGAGAAATCCGAATGGGCGTTTCCTTCGATTTTTAAAATGAAAATATTAAACGAAACTTATAAAATGGATAAACTTATGAATCGATTTCTTGGCAGCATTTTTTGGATGTTAATGGCATTTATGCTGTTTCCGCTATATGCCCAGAACAATTTGTCCAAAGAAGTAAACCTCAAGAAACTGCCGCCATCAGAGCGTTTTAAAATCAATAACGATCACGAAAAAGCCCTCAGAAAATCACTGCAGGATGACTCCCGTCACGATCGTTTTAAAGAAACGATCATCAACGGAAACGAAATTCGGGTGCTGATTACCAATCAGGGATCGATTTCGACACCCAACGCAGATAACTCAAATGCGGATCTCGTTTGGCCCTCCGGTCCGAACGGGTTGGGCTATGCCTATGAATTTGGCCCGATGATCGGTGCGGAAGTGATCGACGCAAATGGAGATACCATCAGCGTGATCACGGACGGTTTTATCTCATTCTCCGACGGTGATTACGAGCCTGGAACCGCCAATAAATGGGGCTGGGAACCGCGACTGGGGTTTTCTGATCAGGCATCCAACGAAGTTGCGACATTTACCGATCTCGATCGCGATCTCGACGGAAAGCCGGACAGTTGGCCTGAAAACTGGTTCAACGAAGCGCTCGGACGCTATGTGTGGCCAGCTTTTTTGGGTGATGACGCTACCACGCCGGACGAAGAAGTATTTTATGTAATGGACGATTTTGACAACGCGGAATTTGAATATTATCCCGTTCCCTCCGATTCCTCCGTTCGCGGATTGGGGCTGGAATTGCAGGTTCGCATGTTCCAGTTCAACAATCCATTGGCGGAAGACCTTATTTTTCTGGTGTATACCATCACCAATGTCAGCGAAAAAACGCTTAATAAAGTGCATTTGGGGATGTTCGGTGATCCTCACATCGGTGGTCCGAATGACTTTTCGGATGACAACGCCGGTTTTATTTCTGCATTTAATGAAGATCCCGATCTGCAAAATGCCCGTAACATGCTGTACGCATGGGATAACAACGGCATCGGCGATTTCGGGCGACGCCCCGGTTATTTCGGCTACCGCTTTTTGGAAAGCCCCGGCATTGATGATGACGGAGAAGATAACGACGGTGATGAGCTGATCGACGAAAGCCCGTTCAACGACGCCGGAACCTTTATTTTCGGACCCATCGGTGAATACGGCGCCCCAAAAGAACACTGGAGCGGTGATGAAGACGGTGACTGGGACCCCGAATTTGACGATGTTGGTGTGGATGGTATTGCCGGAACCGGCGATTTTGGCGAAGGCGATGGCAAACCCAACCAACGCTTTTACCTCGATTTCAATAATAACGGTATTCTCGATCCGGGCGAACCGACCTCCGAAAGCCGTCTCGAAGGCTATCGGTTTGGCGGCGGCGAGCCAAACTTCGGATTTCTGGATATCGCAGAATCCGATCAATTGGGTTTAACCAGCTTTAACGCACTGCTGTTCGGCGGAAACAACCGTCCCCGTAACGACCAGTTAATGTGGGATTTGATGTCGACCCAAAACCAGCGCCCGGAAGATCCGGAACCGGTGATTGAACAGGAAGCGGACAACGTATTTATTTACGGCAGCGGTCCGTTTACGCTGCGTCCCGGCGAAAGCCAGCGCTTTTCCATCGCCCTGCTGTTGGGCGAAGATTTTTCGGATCTGGTGCAGAATGCATCCACTTCGCAGCAGGTGTTCGAATCCGATTACCGTTTTGCTCAGGCACCCCGCAAACCGATCTTGACCGCCGTACCTGGCGACGAAAAAGTGACGCTGTATTGGGATGCTGGCGCAGAGGCTTCGTTTGACCCGTTTGTGGGTCGTGCAAACCCGGATGATCCTTCCAAAGGATTCGATTTCGAAGGATACAAAATTTACCGCAGCCAGGACGAAAGCTTTAACGACACCAAAACCATCACCGATTCGAAAGGAAATGCCTTCCTTTCCGAACCGATTACTTATCTCAAAAACGGTGTGGAATTACCCGCACAATTTGACATTGTGAACGAATACAGCGGACTTTCCTCTATTGAATATACCGGCAGAGGCGTGCGTTACGATTTGGGGAATAACTCCGGATTGACCCACAGTTTTGTCGATTCCAACGGTGTGAAAAACGGTGTCACCTATTTTTATGCGGTTGTGGCATACGATCGCGGTGACGAAAACGCCGGTGTTGCGCCCTCCGAAACCCAGCGCACCATTCGCCGGGATGCGGTCGATCGCCAATATACATTTGATATCAACACCGCCGCAGTGGTTCCCGGCCCGCCCGCAAGCGGTTACATGGGACCCGACCTTTCCAACGGTATGGGTGATAATCTGGCAGCCCAAATCGACGGAAACGCAACCGGAACCGTTGCCGTAAATTTCCTCGATCCGTTGCTGGTTGAAAATAATGTTGAATACAATGTTGTTTTCGATACAACGCGCAACGAAGATGATGAGCTCGAAGTGCTTTACTCCGTTATTCGCGAAGAAGTCAAATCGGTCGAGTTTACCTCCAAAGACACTTTATTTGTGAACCTGAATTTGCCGTATCCGATTTACCCAAGCTCGGTGGAATTGTTGAATGCCGGCGGATCGGTCGTTGATCCCACGCAATACGAATTGCTTTACGAAACAACCCGTATTCGCAGCAGTTCACCCAATTCGTTGCCCGAAGGGCAAAAATTTACCTTGCGTTACAAAAGCGCACCGGTTTATCGCAGCCAGTCGCTCGCCGGCGAAGATAACAACCCGGTGTTCGAAGGTGTTCGGGTTGTTGTTGAAGATCGCGAAACCGCGCTTGATTCCCTGACCGTTGATAGTGGTAAATCCGGCTTTAAAATTATACAAAGTAATACCAATTTCAGCGATGAATTGACGACCATTGGATTAGCAGATGTTGGGAATGCTGCACCATATCCGGCAGACTTCGAAATTCACTTTTTCGATTATGATACAACGGCAGATGGAAAATTTGTAAGCCCGGGCGATACATCTATCGGAACTAATGTTGTTGCGCCGTTTAAAGTGTTTGAAGTAGAGACCGGTCGTCAAGTGGATATTTTCATCAACGAGCCATTCACAGTAATAGATAATAAAAGATGGGACTGGTTTGAGTCAATACGATTGATTCGACCTGGCGCGACCAATCCTACCCAGACAACATATATGGTTCAATTTACCGTGCCGGCAGATACCTTTATGGCTCATGATAGTACAGATTCGCTCGTGTACAGACCCATTTACCCCGGCGAAGGCGATATTTTCACATTCTTCTCCCAAAAACCGTTTGACGCGGGCGATTCCTACCGCTTTACAACTCGTGCTGCAGAATTCAGCAACGAAGCTGCAAAAAATGCATTGCAGGATGTGATTGTAGTGCCGAACCCGTATATCGCTTTCAGCGAAACCGAAATTGCCGGTGTCAGCTCCGGGGATCGTGACGACCGGAATATCCAGTTCCGGAATTTACCACGGGAATGCACCATTCGCATTTACACCATCACTGGTGAATTTGTGGCGCAACTGGACAAAAATGATAACCGTGATTATATCAGTTGGAACCTGCTGACATTCGAATCCCAATCGCTGGCATATGGTGTTTACATTTACCATGTGGACGCACCGGGCGTTGGCACAAAAATCGGACGGTTCGCGATTATCAAATAAGTATTTGCAATTGAAAATAACCGGCGTGTAACAGCGCCGGTTAATTAACGAGAGAAAACAACATAAATGAGACAAAAGATGAGCAATATTTGCAAACAACTGCGAGTGATACTGATAACAATCCTGTTTGGTGCGATGCCCGTTTTGTCCCAAAGTTCACAGGATGTTTCATCAATCGACCGGGCAGGAACGACAGCTGGACAATTTTTAAAGATTGGGGCTGGTGCACGGGCGATTGGATTGGGTAGTGCCTACACCGCATTGACAGATGATATTTTGTCGATCTACTGGAATCCTGCCGGGTTATCCCGCGTTCGCGGAAACGGGGAAGCCACATTCAACCATGCCGAATGGTTAGCCGAAACCAGCTACGATTTCGCAGCTTTTTCGATGAATCTCGGATCGTTTGGTGCGCTCGGTATCCATATCACATCACTCAGTGTTCCCGAAGAGCCCGTCCGCACGATTGATAATCCCGACGGCACCGGCCAATTTTGGGATGCAACAATGATATCCGGTGGTGTCAGCTATGCACTGTCGCTTACCGAGGATTTCTCGATCGGATTTACCGGAAAATTTGTTCAGGAAAAAATATTCAATCAGACTGCCCGTGGCGCAGCAGTCGATTTGGGCGTGTTGTATCGCACACCATTTCGTCGGTTATGGCTCGGTGCAGCTATTTCTAATTTCGGCACCAAAATGCAGCTCGACGGACGTGATCTGTATATTAATTACGATCCGTTTACGCAAAGCGGCGGTGTATCCAACGTGCCCTCCAAATATCGTCTAGAGAAGTTCGAGTTACCGCTAACCATGCGTTTTGGTTTGGCATTGGAAGCCTATAAAAATGATGATATCACTGTGCTGGCAGTTGCTGACGGTGTTCAACCTAACGATAATGGCGAATACCTCAACAGCGGTTTGGAAGTTGGCGTAAAAAACACCATTTTCCTGCGCGGCGGATACAAATCATTAATGATGGAAAATAGCGAACAGGGTTTAACCTTCGGCGCGGGCATACGCTACGATGCCGCCGGAACCAACCTTAAATTTGATTTTGGCTGGGCCGATTATGGTCGCTTGGACAATGTGCAGTTTGTTTCTTTTACGGTGCGCTATTAAATTTAATTGCGACACCCTGAAAACTGATAAAATATCGAAACATACTTGATTTTAAAAATATTAGTGCCTATTTATATACATTATTTGATGATGCATTGCAGGGCAGTAAAACAACAACCCACTCCACGAAAGGAGGTGTATTGCCCTAACAGGATTTGACTTCAGCACTGATTCTTTTTACCCTAACAAACTCTAATCATTTAACCCTCTGGAGGTCAATATGAGAAAATTTGTAACGCCAATTCTTATGGTGGCGATGTTGTTCTCGTTGACAGTATTTGGTCAAAACCGTTTCGACCGTCTTGCTACAATTGATGCAATGCCGGAAGATGTCGGTGGTTTCGGTAACTTTGTTGCCGGTGTCGACTTGGACGATGACGGGCTGCTGGAAATTTATACCGTCAACGATGACTGGTATGATCAGGTTGGTTTGGACCTGGTTCCCCGTATTTATAAGTATGAAGATGGTCCGGACGGATGGGATCTCGTTTGGAGCACCCGTTTGCCCCTCGAATTCCAGAACACCTGGCCGGCCCTCGCTGCTGGCGATCTGGATAACGACGGAAAAGCAGAAATTATCTGGACACCGACCAACAACACCGGTGGTGGTCTGCAGCCGAATCCCGAGCGTATTGTTGTTTTCGAAACCCCGGGTGATGGCAGCAACGGTATGGGTGTAGATAATGGTGACGGCACCTGGCGTCCGAATGCAAGCTGGACAATTGCATCCACGAACAACGCAAACATCCGTCCTTTCAAAATTGTTATTACAGACATCGACAGCGATGGCGTTGATGAAATCGTAGCCAGTTGCCGTGCCGGCGATGGCATCCAGATTTATTCAGTTGATAACGTACCCGATGCAGCCGACAGCTCCGATGTATGGACGCTGGAATTCAGCGGTGTAGCCGGAACGCATTACGATCTGGCTGTTATCGGAAATACCGTTTATGGTATTCAGGATAACGGTAACGTAACATCCGTCAGCTGGGATGGCACCGCATATGTTATTGGTGCAACCCAGGCTGGTATCGCTGGTGGTGGCGCATGGAACTCTGCTCAGGTTGTCGATGTAGACGGTGACACCAATCCTGAAATCATTTTGGCTTCGTGGTCTACCGCGAGCAATAATGTGTATCTGATGCAGCAAAGTGGCGATACGCTGCTTTCATACATGATCAAAGATGTGCCTGCTGAAGCCGGTCGTTTGTATGGCGGCGCAGCCGGTGATATCGATGGTGACGGAATGCTCGATTTCGGTTTTGGAACCCGTGGTTCCACACCGAATGCTGCTATTTTCCGTTTGGAATATCAGGGTGGCGACGTAACAGACGAAGCCAACTGGGCGCTGCAAATGGTTGACGCAGGTGTTTCTGATGCTCAACAATACGATCTGGCAGGAATGGCAGACTTGACCGGCGACGGTAAAGACGAAATTTCCCGCACCCCACCGGAACGCCCGCCCCAGCCGGGCTCCGAAGTTAATATGAATGCTCCCGCCCCAGCCGGTTGTTATCAGGGTCTCCGAAGCAAGTTCGTGCAGATGAATGCACCGATCGTTCAGCGCAGTCTGCAGTGGCGACAATCAACCGAACGCAACCCAGGTCATGGTCGTGCAACGTTTACATTGAGCGAAAACGGCGATGCATTGCATTATATGCTGGAAGGCGATGTAACCGCTTCTCATATTCACGTTGGTGAACCTGATGACGATATGCCGCCGCCACCGACCGGCTCTGGTTAACGGCGTGTTGTATTGGTTAATGATGCCGATATGTTGGTTGATTTCCGGCGAAATGGTTGTAGATGGCTATATCCTGGAATGCCGCAACTGGCAACCGGTGGCGAAAACACAGCAACTTCCGCTGTACCGATTTCCAACTATGTTGTTTGGAGACTCGACGGAGAAGTATCGATGCCGGTTCGCTGCCGGTTAATTCAACTGTAGGCTATTCAGTCCCATTTTTATGCAGCAGTTGTTCCGACACTTGGCGATGGCGAAGGTATGGGTATCTTACGTTGTATCTGCCCATACCGCAGATCCGTTGACAAACTGGAAATCCTTCCCGAAAGATGGCGTTTCTGAAGACAACCTGGCACCATCCGCACCGGCAGTAACGCACCATCCGCACCGGGTAACGCTATGGTAAGTGCAACTCAGGGCACTGTCAACTTGACCTGGGAAGAATCTGTTGATGCAGATTTCGATTATTTCTCCGTTTACAGAAGTGATAATCCGGATGCATTGGGATCTCTGGTCGGCACCACAACCGGTATCGAATTTGTTGAAGAAAATGTGCCCAATGGTGACTGGTATTATCAGATTTCCGCAACAGACTTTAACGGAAACGAAGGCGATTACACTGTAGCATCAATTGTTGTTGGCATTGGTGACGACAATAATCTGCCCAACGAATTCAGCCTCGAGCAAAACTATCCGAACCCCTTCAACCCGTCCACCAGCATTGAATTTGCGTTGCCGCAAACCGTGGACGTTTCGTTGAAAATTTACAACATCCGTGGCCAGTTGGTTAAAACACTGGTTGATGGATCCAAATCTGCCGGCCGTTACAGCTTAACCTGGGACGGAACCGACAATTTTGGTTCGCGCGTAGCCAGCGGAACGTATATTTATTCCATCAAAGCTGGTGAATTTGTAAATAACAAGAAGATGGTACTGCTGAAGTAATTGGCTGTAACATTTGATTTTATGTAGTGAAAAGGGTCTTCATTTGAAGACCCTTTTTTATTCCAAAAATGAGGTGCAGTTGATTTACATTCTGGATTTGATCGGGACATTTGTATTTGCAGTCAGTGGCATTTCCACTGCGCGGGAAAAACAGTTTGATCTGTTCGGTGCTGCGGTGATCGCTTTTGTGACTGCCGTTGGCGGCGGCACGCTGCGTGATGTGCTGATCGGCAGCCAACCCGTCGGCTGGATGATGGATGTAAATTATATTTTGTGCATCGGATTGGCTGTCTTTGCGGGAATTTTGTTAAAAAAACCGGTGCACAATTTGCGGCACACCCTGTTTTTGTTCGATGCCATCGGTATTGGGTTGTTCACCATTTTGGGATTGGAAAAAACGCTGTCGTTTGGTATTTCGCCGGTTATCGCGCTGATGATGGGTGTCGTTTCTGCTGTATTTGGCGGAATTATCCGCGATTTGCTGACCAACGAAGTGCCGCTGATTTTCCGGAAAGAATTTTACGCAACCGCTTGCATTGTGGGCGGTGGGCTGTATCTGGCATTGAAACAGGTGCTTCCGAATGATGATGTGAGTATCGCGATCACCGTTTTATTTATCATCGCGCTTCGGGTGCTGGCGGTGAAAAAAAAATGGGGATTGCCCATTATGTCTTGATGACAATCCCCATCGTAAGTTGTTGTAAATGCTAACGATAATTAGAATCGAATTAGCGCAGAACCCCATGTAAATCCTGCCCCGAACGCTGCGATGCAAACCAAGGTGTTATCCTTTATCCGTCCTTCCTGCCACACTTCGCTCATTGCAATTGGAATGGATGCCGCAGTTGTGTTGCCATATTTTTGGATATTGCTGACCACTTTTTCCTCAGGTATTCCCAGCCGCGAGCCAACCGCTTGCGTGATTCGCAGGTTCGCCTGATGGGGAATCAGCAAATCGAGATCATCAACCGTGTAGCCGGTGGCTTCCAGCGCCTCGTGAATCACTTTCGGAAATTTGGTGATCGCATGTTTGAACACGTATTGTCCATCCATATTGATTTTCACGCCATCACCGGGAATTTCCGGGTCGAACGGAATTGTTTTGGGCAGATACGGCGAAATGCCGGAAAGGGGAGTGGCATGTCGTCCGTCAGCATGAATATGGGTGGTCAGCACACCTTTTTTGGGATCATCAATTGCAGAGAGAACTGCAGCGCCCGCGCCGTCCGCAAAAATAACGGCGGTATTTCTGCCATGTGTAGTTTTATCCAGACAGTGGCTGACGGCCTCTGCCCCAACAACCAAAATATTTTTGTACAATCCGGATTTGATAAAACTGTTGGCGATTGTTACGCTGTAAACAAAACCGGAGCAGGCATTGCGCACATCGATTGCGGGGATGCCGGGAATACCAAGTTTTTCCCCCAAAATGCAACCGCCGCCGGGAAAAACATGGTCGGATATCAGCGTTGCGAAAATAATGCAATCGATATCCGCAGCCTGCAAGCCGGCATTTTCCAACGCCATTTGGGCTGCGGCATGCGACATGCTGCCGATAGTGTCGTTTTCTGTCATCCAACGCCTGGTTACAATGCCGGTGCGCTCCTGAATCCATTCGTCGGATGTCTCCATTAATTTTTCCAAATCATTATTTGTAACCACTCGATCGGGCAGATAATGTCCTAATCCGATAATTGCTGCATTTTTCATTGGATTTCCCCTGCGTCGCGTTTTCAAACTATTGTTTTTTAATGCGTTACAACTGCGTACCAAAATATAATAAAAATTGATGACAACCGCGAACAATCAAACCATCGATTTTCGCGTCAATCTTTCCAACATATCTCTGGTCATCGCATCCAACGAAAAATCCGGTTGCCAACCCCAATCTTTCCGGGCGTTCGAATCATCAATGGAATGCGGCCAGGATTCGGCAATCTGCTGCCGGAAATCGGGTTTGTAATCGCAATTGAATCCCGGTGTGTATTTTTGGATCGATTCAGTGATTTGGGCGGGTGTTAGCGAAAGTGCATGAACATTGTAATTTCTGCGGGACAATTGGTTTGCCGGGGCATCCGCCAAATCCAGAATCGCTTTGATCGCATCCGGCATATACATGAACGGCAGTGGCGTTTGCTGTGCGATAAACGAGGTGCATTTCTGCTTCTGCGATGCGGCAATATACATCTCAACTGCAAAATCGGTTGTGCCGCCGCCGGGCAGCGTTTCTGCACTGATGATGCCGGGATAGCGCAGCGATCGCGTATCGATACCATATTTGTGGTGATAATATTGCATCAGTTTTTCGCCGGCAACTTTGGTTACGCCATACATTGTGGAAGGATTGAGCGCCACATCGTCCGGCGTTTTGTCCTTTGGCGCATCGCTGCCGAATACCGCGATAGTGCTCGGCGCCAGCACTTTTTCAACGGATTTTCGGCGGGCAACTTCCAAAATATTCATCAATCCCTGCAAATTTACTTCGTAAGCCATTTGCGGATTTTGCTCACCATAGGCAGATAAAATAGCCGCCATGTGAAAAATGGTATCGATATCATTTTCGACAACCAGTTTTGCCGTCATGTGCGCATCGAGAACATTTAAATATTTGAAATGACTAAACTTACGGACCATTGCGGTGGGCTTTTGAATATCTGTCGCGATAACTTTTTCCGGACCAAAACGTTTGCCTAATGCCACAACCAGTTCCGATCCGATCTGCCCGCACGCACCTGTAACAAGAATTTGCTTCATGAAATTTCCTATCAGTTAATAAAATGTCGCAGCTTGAAAAGATCATTAAAAAATGGCGTATATTCAAGGAATTGTTGAAATTTTAAACCGTACGCATATAATATTTCCGTCATAAATATAAGAAATTTGAGCATAATGTTGATAATGAATTGTCGAATCCCGTTGCGCCCGGTAAGCCCGGAATCACCCGCAAAATATGCCCTTCGCTTTCGCACCCGGTTGCATTCAGCAGGAAAAATGAGTATGTTAAAGCTGACAAACAGATGAGGCAGTTATGTTAGGCTTTAGATTTTCCGATTTTCAACCGGCTGAAGATAGTGCATCTCAATTTGAAAAATTGCTGGATTTGTTTATGCAAATTTTGACAAAAGTGTCCGGTGATGTTGCCGAAGCGCTCCATTGGCTAAATTTGCTGGACAATAAATATAAATTGACCGACGAAGATTATGGAATGGGCGATTTTATTCAGGATTTGAAAGATAAAGGCTATATAAAAGAAGAAGAACCGGGCAGCGAGCATTTTCGGTTGACCGCCAAATCTGAACAAACCATTCGACAACGGTCGCTGGAAGAAATTTTCGGTAAATTGAAAAAAGCCCAACGCGGCTCGCACAGAACATCGTTTTCCGGTTTGGGCGATGAGCCGACAACCGATCGCAGAAGTTACCAATTTGGCGACAGCATCGAACAGATTGCCATGACCGATAGTTTGCGAAATGCCCAAATTCATCACGGTATTGGAAATTTTCGGATGACCGAAGATGATCTCGAAGTTGTTGAAAATGAGTATAAAACCCAAACGTCTACAGTTTTGATGATTGATATTTCCCATTCGATGATTTTGTATGGGGAGGATCGCATCACGCCCGCAAAAAAAGTTGCCATGGCACTGGCGGAGCTGATTACCAAACGCTACCCGAAAGATACGCTAGATATCATCACATTTGGGAACGATGCCCAGCAAATCGAAATCAAGGATTTGCCATATCTGGAAGTTGGTCCCTACCACACAAACACGGTCGCCGGGCTGGAGTTGGCGATGGATATTTTGCGGCGTCGCAAAAATCCCAATAAACAGATTTTTATGATTACCGATGGCAAGCCAACCTGTTTAAAGGAAGGCTTGAATTATTACAAAAATGCCTTCGGGCTGGACCGGAAAATTGTTAACCGGACCTTGCGGCTTGCCGGGCAATGCCGTAGATTAAATATTGTAATTACGACATTTATGATTGCCAACGACCCGTATTTACAGCAGTTTGTGCGAGATTTTACCCAGGTGAATAACGGCCGTGCATTTTATTCCTCGCTCAATGGTCTCGGTGAATATTTGTTTGAGGACTACGTTCGCAACCGCCGACGCCGGTTACGTTAGATCTTTTAGTTTACCCATCGAATAAATGAATTGGAATTGAACAAAAATCATAAATAATCCAACTTTTTAGTGAAAAATCTAATACATAGACGGATTTAAATTTCGAGATAGCTATTTTATTATTTGAATTTCGTACATAAATTTTGTTTGATTTTCCCTTTTTTAAATGAATTTATTTTTGTAAAATTTTGAGTTATTGTAACGATATGTCCCCATAAAACCATTATTTAAAGGAGCTTAAGCAATGAGTAAATTTGATGAAGCATTAGAACGCTATCAAGGTGAAATGTCCAAATTGGGAATCAAATGCGATGTAGATTTGTTGAAAAAAGTAGCTAAAGGTTTAGGACCGTCCATCTACAACGAAGATTCCTCCAAAGTATCCTGCTCAGACAAAGAAGAATTAGCCCGCGTTAAAAACAATTTTCTGTTGAAAAAACTGGGGATGAAAGACAGCCCGGCATTGGATGCTGCAATTCAGGATGTTTGCCAGCAGCTCGGCAGTGCGAACCGCAATAAATTCCGTGCAATGTTTTATTATTTGTTGGTCAAAAAATTAGGCAAAGAGTCGTTTTACGCTTAATTGTTCATAACATTTTTCAATTAAAAAAGGTTTGATGATTTCATTTCATCAAACCTTTTTTTTAAATCGAATGTAATCAATTGCTTACAGCTCGCAATATTCGCCGTCATCTGCCAAGTTCCGGCAGGGGTAGCGCCAATCATCATCGGGTTCGCCAAATAGTGCGCGCGCCTCCAGCGGCCCCCAGGTTCCTGCGGGATAGCCATAAACCGGGATGTCCGGATTGTTTTCCCACGCCTTCAAAATCGGGTCGACAAACTTCCAGCATGCTTCCACAGCATCACTGCGTGCGAACAGCGTTGCGTCGCCGAGCATGCAATCCAGCAACAGCCGTTCGTAAGCCTGCGGAACGTAAGCATCTGCTATATCTTTATAATGAAAATCCATGTTGACAGTTTTTACATCGAAACCGCTGCCGGGTAATTTCATGTTAAATTTCAGCAAAATACCCTCATCCGGCTGAATTCTTATGATCAGTTTATTACACTCACTGTAAACCGTGCTGGATTGAGAAAATAGTTTGTGGGGCATCTTTTTAAAATGGATCACCACTTCGGTAACGCGGGTTGGTAGGCGTTTGCCGGTTCGAACATAAAACGGCACACCAGCCCAGCGCCAGTTGTCCACAAAAAATTTCACCCCCACATAAGTTGGGGTGCGGGAATCTTCCGGAACGCCTTTTTCCTGCCGATAGCCAAGCTGTTTTTCGCCTCGAACCGTGGCGTTCACATATTGTCCGCGAACAACAAATTTTGGCACATCTGCCTCGCTGATCGGGCGTAATGACTGAAATACTTTGATCGTTTCGTTGCGAACCGCTTCGTCGTTGAATCGCGCCGGTGGTTCCATCGCAACCATTCCCACAACTTGCAGCAAATGGTTCTGGAACATATCGCGCAGTGCGCCGGAGCCGTCGTAATAGCCGCCACGGCTACCCACACCGATATCTTCCGCAGATGTAATCTCGATATGATCCACATAATTGTTATTCCACAACGGTTCGAAAATGCCGTTGGCAAAGCGGAAAACCAGCAGATTTTGAACGGTTTCTTTTCCGAGATAATGATCGATCCGGTAAATCTGGCTTTCATTAAAATGGGTGTGCAGGCTGTTGTTCAATTCCCGGGCTGTTTCAAGATCGTAGCCAAATGGTTTTTCGACGATCAGCCGCCGCCAGCCGCTATCTTCTTCGCTCAATCCCATTTGCGCCAATCCTTTGGAAATATCGCCAAATAAAAATGGGGGAACGGATAGGTAAAAAAGATAGTTTCCGCAACATTCAAATTCGTTATCCACTGCCAACAATTTTTTATGCAGTTGATTGTAAGCGTTGTAATCTTTGAAATCCAGCGCGGTGTAATACAGTCGATCCAAAAATTCTTGCGTTTTTTGGTCGCTGGTTTCGGGATCGCGGGCAAATGTGTTGGCGCCTTCGAGCATTTTGGCGCGGAATTCTTCATCGGTCATTTCTGCGCGGCTGGTGCCCAAAATGGCAAATTTTTCCGGCAGCAACCCGCGTTCAAATAAATTGAATAACCCCGGAATGAGTTTTCGATAGGTCAGATCGCCGGATGCACCAAAAATTACCATAATACAGTTTTGAGGTTTTTCCATAATTTTTCCTTTTTTCCGGGTTATTTGCGTTTGACGGCATGTCCGCCAAACTGGTTGCGCAATGCCGCCAGCACTTTGTTGCCGAACGATTCTTCCTGACGGGAGCGGAATCGGGCAAACAGTGAATGGGTAATTACCGGTGCAGGTACGTCAAAATCGATGGCAGCCTGCACAGTCCAGCGACCTTCGCCGCTATCCGGCACAAAATCTTTGATGCTCTCCAGTTTCGGATCGTCGGCAAAGGCGCGCTCCGCCAATTCCAGCAACCACGAGCGTACCACGCTGCCATATTGCCAAACGTTGGAAATGGCTCGCAAATCCAGGTCATACGGCGATTTTTCCATAATTTCAAAGCCTTCGGCGTAAGCCTGCATCATGCCGTATTCGATGCCGTTGTGCACCATTTTCACGAAATGCCCGGAACCGCTCGGACCGCAATGCAGGTAACCGTTTTCTGGTGCCAACGTTTTCAACGCCGGTTCAATGTGCTGGCAAGCTTCTTTTTCGCCGCCATACATCAGGCAATAGCCGTTTGCGAGTCCCCAAACGCCGCCGCTGGTGCCGCAATCGATATATTTGATCCCTTTTTCATTCAAATCTTCCGCGCGTTTGCGGGTGTCGTGCCAGTTGGAATTGCCGCCATCCACAATAATATCGCCGGCCGAAAGGTGGGGCAACAAGCTCTGAATAACCCTGTCGACGATCTCGCCCGCAGGAACCATCATCCAAACCACTTTTCTTCCGGGAAGTTTGCCGGTGAGATCCTGCATGTCTTTTGCCGCAATCGCGCCATTGGTTACGGCCTCTTTCACCGCATCCGCATTCAAATCGAAAACGACAACTTCGTGACCATCGCGTATCAGCCGGGTGGTCATATTTCCACCCATTTTGCCCAAACCGATCATGGCTATTTTCATTTTGGCTCCTTTGTCAAAGTTTTAGAGTTTTCAGATAAAAGAATAACGAATCTTTGCTGCGTGCGCAAATGCAGAAAAAATTGTTACTGTTTTGTGATAAAATGGTGGTTGGCGGCTAAAAAAATATGGTTTTGAATAAGTGAAAATTTTAGGGCTAAAAGTGCGGCTCAGCACGGAGCCCTGTTACGAAACGTCCGCTTTCGGGAGAATGATCGCGAAACTTCGGTTACGCAAAATAAACGTTTTGATTTTACGACATGATTATATTTTGATACAAACATTTTTTGGCTCAGTGAAAAAGCGCAGCGCCTCAAAACCGCCCTCGCGACCCATTCCGGATTGTTTCATTCCACCGAAAGGCGTGCGCAAATCACGCAGCATCCAGCAATTTACCCATGCAATACCGTAGTTTAGTTGGTTTGACAATCGGTGGGCACGGGTTAAATCTTCTGTCCAAATGGTTGCGGCAAGCCCGTATGGCGTGCCGTTTGCGAGTTGGAGCGCTTCAATTTCATCGTCAAACGGTGCGATCGTTACCACCGGACCAAATATTTCTTCCTGATTGACGCGGCAGTCGATCGGTAGCCCCTCGATGATGGTTGGTTCAAAAAACCAGCCATTGCGGCAGCGTCCGTCCAGCTGAACGGCATTTCCGCCGCATAAAATTTCGCCGCCTTCTTTTTCGGCAAGCTGCACATACGATTTAATTTTCTGCAAATGTTCACCGGAAATAACCGCACCCTGCAATGTGCCGTCGGCTAACGGATCGCCGATTTCCAGATCACGGGCGTATTCCACAAAATCGTTGCGGAACCGTTCGTAAAGCGAGTTTTCCACATATATTCGCGATCCGCACAAACAAATTTGCCCCTGATTGGTGAATGACGACCGCAGGGTTGTGGCGAGCATGTCGTCATAATTGCAATCATCAAAAATGATGACCGGATTTTTTCCGCCCATTTCCAGTGATAATTTTTTGAACATCGGTGCGGCTGTTTTGGCAATTTCGCGACCGGTTTTGGTGCCGCCGGTAAATGAAATTGCTGAAACATCAGGATGTTCGACAATCGATTTTCCGGCAAAATTCCCAAACCCGTGAATAATATTGAGCACACCGGGCGGTAATTCGATGTCATTGCAAATTTGCGCCAGCAAAAATGCCGTCATCGGCGTGATTTCGGACGGTTTGGCGATCACGCAATTTCCGGCGGCGAGCGCAGGTGCTATTTTCCAACTGAACAGATACAGCGGCAAATTCCACGGCGAAATGCAACCCACAACACCCAACGGCTGGCGCAAAGTGTAGTTGATGGCGGTGTTTTCCATCATATGCGATTCGCTGGCAAAATGTAAAATGCCGGATGCGAAAAATCTGAAATTGCTCGCAGCTCGCGGAATATCAACACTTTGCGAAAGCCACAGTGGTTTTCCGGTGTCGTTGGTTTCTGCAAGTGCCAGTTCTTCCAGTTGATCTTCTATTCGCTGAGCAATTTGAAAGAGCATTTTTGCACGATCCTGTGCAGACGTATTTTGCCACTCTGGAAAAGCGTTTTGGGCGGCTTCGACAGCCAGTTGCACATCGCGATGATCCGAATCGGGTAATTTCGCATAAATTTCCCCGGTTGCCGGGTTGGACGTTTCGATATAATTCCCGGAAACCGGTGCGCAAAACTCGCCGTTGATGTAATTTGCAATTGTTTTCATCTGTTTTTCAGTAGTTAAAATTTGGGTTACAGGCAAGCCGTTCTGCCGCCATCCACCGGCAGGTTGATGCCATTAATATACGCCGCAGCCGGCGATGCCAGAAATGCCGCTGCATTGGCAACCTCGTGGGCTTCGGCAAAGCGCCGTGCGGGAATCGATTCGCGCATTTTTGCAGCCATTTCCTCCGGAGTAATTCCGGCGGAATTCGCATGTTTATCAATAATATCGAACAACCGTTGTGTCTCGGTTGCGCCCGGAAGCACGTTGTTTACGGTGATCCCAAATGGCGCCAGCTCACCGGCAAGTGTTTTTGCCCAGCTTGCCACCGCGCCGCGAATGGTGTTGGAAACGCCCAAACCGGGAATCGGCTGTTTTACAGATGTCGAAATGATGTTGATGATTCTACCGTAACCGGCTGTTTTCATTCCGTTTACGAAAGTTGTCGCCAGAATTTGGTTACAAATTAAATGGCGATTGAACGCAGTTTCGAACGCGCTCGTTGCAGCGTCGATGGCGGTTCCGGCTGGCGGACCACCACTATTATTGACCAAAATATGCACCGGTTGGGGATTTGTTGATTGCCAATCACTCAACCGAATCCGGAGTTTTTCCGGCTCGTCAAAATCGCAACTTAAAAAGGTGTGCTGTTGTTGGGCCGATGATGGCAGCGATTCACATATGTTTTGCAGTTTGTCCGCGTTTCGGGCAATCAGCAGCAAATTTGCGCCAAGTTCTGCAAACAATTCTGCAATCGCCAAACCGATACCCTGAGTGCTGCCGCAAACCGCTGCGGTTTTTCCGTCCAATCGAATATTCAAAGCTATTAACCTTCTGTTATTTCTGGGTTTGGGTAAAATAGAAACTGAGTTTTTTCTCGATCTGTTTTGGCAAATCGGGAATCATCGATCGTGGAATCAGAAATGTCGGAATATTGAATAAATCAGCGAAAACGCGATGACTCTCCGCCGTATTTTTCAAATAGCTGTAGCCGGCGGAACCGCCGGTGCCGGTTTTGCGCCCGAGCATTCGCAGCACCATCAGCGCGTGCCGGTAGCGCCATGTGGATAGCAATTCATCCACATCCAGTATTTCCGCGAGCAATTTGAACGGGAGGTGCAAAATCGGCTGATCGCGATACAAATTAATAAACAATCCGGCCAGCATCGCTTTATAAGACAGGCGTCGCCGCCCGTTTTGAACCAGTTCATCGTGCCGGTTTTGATTCAAAATTGTTTCAAAATGTAGCTCTGTCATGTGAATCATTTGTTCGCGGTGTTTTAATTCTGTTTCTGTAAGTTTTTGTTTTGAAAGGAGTTTACGTTCGTCTGCCAACATTTTTTCGACAGAATTGCTGTAGGCATCCAAAAAGTTGAAGCCTTTTAATTCCAGAAATGGCGTTCGCTCCAGCCAGTTTTCCAGCATGTCCAAAAGCGATGGAGAATTTTCGGCTTCGATCAGCGCGTCGCGTTCGGTTTTCTCATATAATTCGTGATAAGCCGTTTGGCTATAGCGAATCCGCTGATCGGTTTTCAGCCCGAGCCGGATTTCCAGCATCCGGAATTGGAAGCTCTGAAATCCCGAGGCAGGGGAGAGGTAGCCGCGAAAATCGAGAAAATCCAGTGCCGTCATCGTTTCCAGAATGCGAATTTGGTCGATCAGCACTTTTTCAATTTCAACAATCCGGTGCAGCCGCTGAACCGCAATCCCGATGTTGCGTTCATCCACATATTTTTCGCGAAACATGGTAATTACTGATTCCAGCTCATGCAATATTTGTTTAAACCATAATTCATACGTTTGATGAATAACGATAAACAACATCTCATCGTGAGATGGCTTCCCGACTTGCTCGCTGATTGGCGATTGGCTGTCCAAAATGCGATCCAATTGAAGATAACCGGAATAGTTTACCGGCGTTTTGTTTTTTGCCATTTCAATTTGACCTGTGAGATTCGGATTTTTTGAAGATGAGTTCGAGCTATTTTGCAATATTTAAATTACAGTATTTGGGTAGTTAGCTATCGCTGTTGTGATAATGACCCGGTTTGTATAAAGATTTTTAAAGCCACACAAATACAATAATAACAGGGTCTTAAAATAAAAAAACAACCGGATCATTGATCGATAAATTCTTTGATCATTTCCTGAAAATCTTTTATCATAAATGGTTTGGGCATAAACCGAACGGAATTTTCTCTCAGAAAATTGTCGAAATAATCTTGCGGCTCGTAACCGGACATAAAAATAATACGTTTTTCCAGATGCGGGTAATTGGGAATTATTTTTTTATAAAGGTCAATTCCGTTGATGTCCGGTAATGATAAATCCATAATAACCAATTGGATAGCATGTGTTGCCAAAGCCTGCTCTGCCGCTTCTCCGGAGCCAGCCAAAACCGCTTCCTGATCCAAAAGTTCTACAACATCGCGAAGTAATTCCGCAATATAATCCTGATCCTCAATAATTAAAATTTTACCTTCCACACGCCTATCCGTTCAATTTCTCTTTTAATAATTGATTTACAACTGCGGGATTCGCTTTTCCGCGGGTTTCTTTCATCACCAGCCCGACAAAAAAACCGATCACTTTATCTTTGCCGCCTCTGTATTCTTCGACCTGTTTGGGATTTTTTTCAATAATTTCATCGATAATCGGCTCTATTTTGCTGGAATCGGAAATTTGGGAGAGTCCTTTTTCATCAATAATCGCCGGTGCGGTTTTGCCCGATTCGAGCATAAATTCATACACCGTTTTGGCGATTTTTAACGAAATCGAATCATTTTGAATCAAATTGAGTAATTCCGCAATGTTTTTTGCCGGAATAGGGTAATTTTCGATCGAAATTTTCTGCTCATTCAACACCCGGATAATTTCGGTCATCACCCAATTGCTGGCGAGTTTGTAATCCGGGCAATCTGCAACAATTGCTTCGTAAAAATCAGCCAGCGATTTGCTGTCGGCAATCAGCGCTGCGTCGTATTCCGGCAACCCGTAATCGTTCACAAAGCGTTGTTTTTTTGCGTTTGGCAATTCCGGCAAACCTGCTTTGATGTCCGCAATCCATTCATCGGAAACAATCAGCGGCGTCAAATCGGGGTCGGGAAAGTAGCGGTAATCGTGCGCTTCCTCTTTGCTGCGCATCGACCGGGCAACGTTGGCGTTGGCATCCCACAACAGCGTTTCCTGAACGATGGTTCCGCCACTTTCGACAATTTGTATTTGCCGGTTGATTTCGTAAATCAGCGCCCGTTCCACATTGCGGAAGGAATTCATATTTTTTACCTCGGTTTTTACACCGAGATTTTTATCGCCTTTCCGGCGAATGGAAACGTTGGCATCGCAACGGAGGCTGCCTTCTTCCATATTTCCGTCGCAAATTTCGAGATAGGTTACCAATTGTTTGATAGCCGTGAGATAGGCATACGCTTCTTCCGGCGATTGAATATCGGGCTCTGTGACGATTTCGATCAGCGGAACGCCGCTGCGGTTGAGGTCCACCAGCGTATCGTGTCCGGCCAGCGCCGGATCGTGGATGGATTTGCCCGCATCTTCCTCAAGGTGAATCCGGTTGAGGCGAATATTTTTTTTCACACCATCAACCTCGATGGGCACAAACCCCGCGCTGCAAATCGGGAATTCATATTGCGAAATCTGGTAACCTTTTGGCAAATCGGGATAAAAATAATGTTTCCGGGCAAATTGACTATATTTCGCAATAGTGCAGTTTGTCGCCAATCCCATCCGAATGGCAAACTCAACCGCACGGCGATTGAGCACCGGCAGCACTCCGGGAAGCCCCAAAATAACGGGATCGGTTTTACTGTTGGCTTCGCCGCCGAATGTTGCGCTGGATGCGCTGAAAATTTTGGATTCTGTCAGCAATTGCGCGTGAACTTCCAATCCAATCACGGCTTCAAATGTCATTTGCAATCTCCTCCACCTGGCTCCCGAATGTCAACAGTGTTGTTTCGTCAAATGTGTTGGCAAAAATTTGCACGCCGATGGGCATGCCGGAAACATCCGTTCCGGCGGGAACGGACATCGCGCAAATGCCAGATAAATTTGCTGTAACTGTATAAATATCAGATAAATACATTTGCAGCGGATCGGCGGTTTTTTCGCCAATTTTGAACGCGGTTGTCGGCGTTGTAGGGGTGAGCAGCACATCCACTTCGGCAAAGGCTTTATCATATTCTGCTTTGATGAGCCGCCGAACCTGCATTCCTTTTTTGTAATAGGCATCGTAATATCCGGAAGACAACACGTATGTGCCCAGCATAATCCGCCGTTTTACCTCCGTCCCGAAACCCTCGCTGCGGGAGTGAACATACATCGATTCCAGATCAGTGGCTTTTTCTGACCGGTGACCGTAGCGCACGCCGTCATACCGGGAAAGATTGGACGATGCCTCCGCCGTTGCAATAATGTAATACGTTGCAATCGCATATTCCGTCAACGGGAGATCAACCGGTTTGGTTTGAAATCCGCGTTTTTTCAATTCGTCGATTATATTGGAAATCCGTTTGCTGATTTCGGGATCCAGCCCATCCTGAAAAAATTGCCCGGGAATACCGATGGTCAGCGGTGCTTTTCTGTTTGCTGAAATATCCGTCAAATAATCGGGAACGGGGCGATTGGCAGATGTTGAATCATTCGGATCAACGCCGGCAATTACTTTCAGCAACATTGCGGCATCCGCAACGCTGCGCCCGAAAGTGCCGATTTGGTCGAGTGATGAGGCATAGGCAACCAGCCCGAACCGCGAAACCCTGCCATACGTTGGTTTTAATCCTACAACGCCGCAAAACGCAGCAGGTTGGCGAACCGAACCGCCGGTATCGCTGCCCAACGCGAGATCAGCCATTCCGGTTGCCACTGCAACCGCCGAACCGCCGCTGGAGCCGCCGCAAACAAAATCCGGTTTCAGCGGATGGTGTGCCGGACCAAAGGCCGAATTTTCGGTGGATGAGCCCATCGCAAATTCATCCAGATTGGTTTTCCCGATGATCAATCCATCCGCATCCAAAATTTTTTGAACAACCGTTGCGTCATACGGCGAAACATATTTTTCGAGAATATTGGATGCGCAAGTTACCGGCTCATCTTTGATACAAAGGTTGTCTTTTAACGCAATTACTACACCGGCGAGTGCACCGAGCGGCGCTCCGGCAGCCCGTTTTTGGTCGATCTCCCGGGCGCGTTGGCGCGCTTTTTCGGCATCAACAAAAATAAAAGCGTTCAAATGTTTGTGGGTTTCAATTGATTGAAGATATTTCTCAATTTCATCGCTGAGTAAAAATTCACCCTGAACAAAGCGGCTGTGTTTTGAAATCGCAGACTCCAAGATAACTGCTCCCTATGTAAACGCATTATTCAAAGCATGAAATAATGTGGTTTCTAAACAAATCGGCCGGCGTTTGATAACCGGCCGATTTATAATAATTGGATTATTGTCGAGGTTTGTAGATTGGACCTGAATGGTATTCGCTCAGGAATTTTCCTGCTGACGCGATTCCGTGTTCTGAGGTTCTGAAGCTCTCGGCGGCGGCGGGGTTTGCCGGGGACGGTCATCAATTTTATCCAAATCGAATTCGTCCTTTAGACCCTTGGTTGCATGTTTAAATTCCTGTATCGATCGACCCAGCGATTTTGCAAGCTCCGGCAATCTTTTGGCACCGAAAAGCAACACCACCAACAAAAAGATGACGACAAGTTCTCCAGCACCCATGTTGAACGGCATAATTTGCCTCCTTAATTAACGAATGAAATTTCCCCTAAAAAACGGTCAAACTTGAAGTTTGACGATTAACAGTGAACTCTAGAATTTACATTCTGTTCAAGATAAATCATAATTTTTTGTAGAAAAAGTGATCCTTTAGTCCATCCAGCGTAACAGATAGGCGATGATCACGATGCCCAAAACGCCAATAATATTGATGTTCAGTGAAAAACCGAGCGTAAAACTAACCACATTCAAATTAACGGTTGCCGGTCCAAAACTGAAATCCACCAAATGGCGCAGAAAAAATTGTTTCACCACACTTTCGGGTAATACCGCATTTATGGCATCGCCGATAACACTACCGACAACACTGCCCATAACCAACAGTAATGCATAATATCCCAGGCCTCTTCTTCGCATATCAATTTTCCGTTAAGCTGTTATAGATTCAAAAATGTAGCGTCCGTCTTCGGAGCCCAGAATTTTTTCCATCGCACGTTCCGGGTGGGGCATCATGCCCAGCACGTTGCCCTGTTTGTTGATAACGCCGGCGATATTATCTACTGATCCGTTGGGATTTGCAGTTTCGCTGATCTCATTTTCGCTGTTCACGTAGCGGAAAACGATCTGATTGTTATCCTGCAAGGATTTGTGCGTATCGGCATCGGCAAAATAATGACCTTCACCGTGTGCAATGGGAATTTTCAACGCATGGTTTTTGGGAATTTTTTGGGAAAACCGGGTAGACTGATTTTCATTTCGCAAATACACATATTTGCAAACAAACCGCAAACCACTGTTCCGCAGCAAAGCGCCGGGAAGCAATCCGGTTTCCACCAGAATTTGAAACCCGTTGCAAACGCCGATAACCGGTTTGCCTGATTTCGCAAAATCGGAAACAGCGCGCATAATCGGCGAAAATTTGGCAATCGCACCGGAGCGCAAATAATCGCCGTATGAAAATCCGCCCGGCAGCGCAACAAAATCGTAACCGCTCAGATCGGCAGTTTTATGCCAGACAAACTCAGCCTGATGTCCCATCAATTGCAGCGCGTGCAGCATATCGCTATCACAATTGGAGCCGGGAAAAACTATCACAGCGCTTTTCACAATCAATCCTCCAGATAAACCAGTTCAAAATCTTCGATCACCGGGTTGGCGAGCAGTTTGCGTCCGGCTTCGCGAGCCATTTCTTCGGCAGCTTCGCGGGATGTGCCGTCCGCAACATTCAGTTCAATCCATTTACCGATGCGAACATCTTCCAATTGATCAAAGCCAAGGTGGATCAGCGCGTTGTGAACCGCTTTGCCCTGCGTATCGAGAATGCTGGGTTTCAGGCGAACTTTAACGGCTATCTTCATTTCGATATATCCTCTGATTCTGTTGGTTGCTGCCCATTCTTTTTGATGGCTTTGATGGCGGCATTCAAAAGTCCGGACAAAATATACATTACCGAAAGCGGAAAAAATAAGCTATGGGGATAAAAAACAATTCCAATGACACAAAAGACAACCAGAAATATTTTCAATGAATTTGCAAAACCGTGACCCAATTTGAAATTGGGCATCATTTCGTAACGAATGTTGCTGATCATTAACAATCCGACCATCAAAATCAGCGCGAAAAACACTTTCGACCAGCGCAGTTGGTTCCACATTTCCAGATTAAACAACACAAAAGTGCAAATCGTAACCGCAGCAGCCGGAATTGGCAATCCGCTGAAATGATCTTTGTGAAATCCTTTGGATTGGACGTTAAAGCGCGCCAACCGAATGGAGCCGAATACCAGTGGTGTAAAGCTGGCTAACAGACCCAAAGTACCCCATTGATAAAAAAAAGTATAATATGCCAGCGTCGATGGCGCTAAGCCAAAAGAAATAACATCCGCCAGCGAATCGTACTGAACGCCAAAATCGGATGCGCTGTCGGTGAGCCGCGCCAATTTGCCGTCCAGAACATCGAGAACGGCAGCAGCAATGATCAGCCAAGCAGCTGTCACAAAGCGGTTTTCGCCTGCACCGGAGCCATATGCGGTTGCAGATAAAATTGTGGAATAATAGCCGCAAAACATGTTTGCCATGGTAAAAAAACCTGGCACTATACTGGCATTTACTCGCAATTTAACTCCTGGGTTATTTAACTAAATTCAGATAAAATATGAATTTAAGATACTTCTGTTTTTGGCAGCTCAACAATGGTTTTTGCTTCTGTCTGAAGATCACCTTCGTTGGGGAAAGTTGCCAAAATGGTTTCGCCGCAGCGCACGGTTTGTCCGGTTTTGACCAAAACTTTGGCATTGATGGGCAGAAAAATATCCACCCGGCTACCATAGCGGATCAGCCCCATTCGTTCGCCAGCGTTTTTCCAGTCGCCTTCACGGAGATTACAAATGATCCTTCTGGCAATCAATCCGGCAATTTGTTTGAACAGCACCTGATGACCGTACTCATTTTTCACACCGATTGCCGTTTGCTCATTTTGCGAAGATGCGGCTTCTTTGAACGCCGCTAAAAATTTCCCGGTGCGATATGCGAGATAATCCACATGCCCGGAAATGGGCATGCGGTTAACATGCACATTGAAAACAGACAGAAAAATGCTGATCTGATGAGTATTTTTTTTGAAATACTCCGTTTCGTGAACCTTTTGAATCGTGACAATTTTGCCATCTGCCGGTGCAATGACGGCCAACGGATTTCGGGGCACATTGCGATCCGGATCGCGAAAAAAATACATATTAAACACAGACAAAATGCCCAAAACGATGCTCGTCGTCAATGAAACGGGGTGTGGAAAAAAATACCACACAACCACGCTAACCAGAAAAACAATGATTGTACCGATAATAATGCCAAGTCCATCTCTGGCGAACAAGGTGTTCTCCTTTGCTTAAATCCGGCGATCAGGCGCCGCCTAAAATACGTTCTTTAATGGATTTATAGGCTTTGAGGTCTTTGTCTTTTCCTTCGGAAAATTTTTCGAAAGAACCGTCTTCCTTCAATCCCCATAAATTAATGGTATCCAATGTCAATTCGTCGCTCAACAGGATCTGGTTGTTGGCTCTGCCAAATTGCAGCGTAAAATTGATCAGCTTCAATTGTTTGCGATCGAAAAAAGATTTCAGCACAGCGTTTACTTTTGTGGCAATGCGCATGATGCTGGTCATGTCTTTTCGTTCGCAAATGCCCAGCGCATATGCGTGATACTCGTTGATCATCGGATGTTTTTTGTCGGCATCCTTAAAATACAATTCCACAACCGGGAATTCCAGCACTTTCCCTTCATCCAGCCCAAAGCGGTCTGCGAGGGATTTGGATGCAACATTATATACCGAAATGATGATCGGGATATCTTCAATTTTACGTGCGGTAAAACTTTTGTCATCTGATCTGCGATTAAAATAAGTGGGAACGTTGTAACTTTCGAGATACTCAAAAAAATAGGTGTTAACCTCGTTATTCAGCATTGCAATTTCTGAAGCATCTTTCTTTTTTCCGCCATCATTAAATGCGACCAACACCTGGTCCGCCTGATTGGTGGCATAAATTTTTTTCCCGCCGTCGTCGACTAACAAATCTTTAATTTCCACAGTAATTCCTCCGGTTATTCAATCAACCCCAGCCTTTTAAAAGGCACGTCGATATTTTTTAAACGATTTTCAAGGTTGCAAATTGATTTTAGTTCGTTTTTAGTTAGGTATTTGAGAATTTCATCGTCTTTTAATAATTCATCCAGCAAAGTGGTGTTATTGTGATACAAATTCAGCGCGTTGCGTTGCACCATCCGGTACGCTGCCTCGCGGGTGATGCCTTTGTCCACCAATGCCAGTAAAATGGATTGTGAAAAAACCAATCCGCGTCCTGCATCCAGATTACGGCGCATATTGTCCGCATTTACAACCATCCCATCCAGCAGATGACGGGTTTTTTCGAGCATGTAATATAACGTAATTGTGGAATCTGGCAAAATTACCCGCTCCACAGATGAATGGGAAATATCGCGTTCATGCCAAAGTGCCACATTTTCCAACGCAGCCACCAGATTGCCGCGAATGAGTCGCGCCATTCCGCAAATGCGTTCGGAAATAATCGGGTTCTTTTTATGCGGCATCGCCGATGAGCCTTTTTGCTTTGAGCCGAACGGCTCTTCCACTTCGAGCACTTCGGTGCGTTGCAGGTGGCGAATTTCCAGCGCGATTTTTTCCAGCGTTGCGGCAACAACGGAAAGCGCAGCAACATATTCCGCATGCCGGTCGCGTTGCAGCACCTGGGTGGAAATTTCTGCCGGCGTCAATCCCAGTTTTTCGCAAACATATTCTTCCACAAACGAATCCATATGGGCAAACGTGCCAACCGCTCCGGAAATTTTCCCGACCGAAATCGTACGGATTGCGCTGAGCATCCGTTCCCGGTTTCGCAGCATCTCGCCATACCACACAGCCAGTTTAAATCCGTAAGTTAACGGCTCTGCGTGCACACCGTGCGAGCGTCCGACCATCACCGTGTTTTTGTAGCGAACAGCTTGTTTTTTCAGGACTTCCAGCACTGCATCTAATTTATTGAGAATCAGCTCGCCGGCCTGTTTCATCTGGATGGAAAGCGCCGTATCCAGCACATCGGACGAAGTCATGCCGTAATGCACAAACCGTGATGATTCGCCAACATATTCCGAAACATTGGTCAAAAATGCAATCACATCGTGATGAATTTCCGCCTCAATTTCCAGAATTCGCTGAACGTTGAAATTGGCTTTTTCGCGGATTTCGGTGACGGCAGATTCGGGAATCCGGCCCAGTTTGGCTTGTGCTTCGCATGCGGCAATCTCTATATCCAGCCAGATGCGAAAGCGATTTTCATCTTCCCAAATTTGCCCGATCTCCGGGAGTGTATAACGATCAATCATCGTATTCTCGGGTTTTGTTCAAGTTTTACGGTAAAATTTTTTTCATTGCCATCGCGGTTAACGGTGAATTGCAGCACTGTGCCAACCTTCAGATCCGTATTGCGTAGCTTCTGGATGAAATCTTCGCGGCTGGTAACGCTTTGGCCGTTCAACCCGGTGATCACATCGTATTCCGTCAACCCGCCGCGATCTGCCGGACTTGATTTTTCAATCGCAGTAATGATTGCGCCGTAGTTGATGGAAAGGTTGAGTGCACGAATGATCCGCTGATTGAGGCTGACCACCTGATCGATGCCTAACCAGATATTCCGGTCGACCCCGCCGTTTTCACGAATTTCTGATACAATATTTTGAATCCGGTCGATCGGAATGGCAAAACCGATACCGATGGAACCCGATTCATGTTGATTTCCGGTATAGATAAATGTATTCATTCCAATAACTTGCCCCAACGCATTTACCAATGGCCCGCCGCTGTTGCCGTGGTTAATTGCCGCATCCGTTTGTATCATATCCAGATACAGTGCACCTTCGTTGGTTCTGCCCCAGTCGCGATCCACCGCGCTGATGACACCGACCGTCACAGTCGGCTGGTCGTTCAACGCTACCAGTCCGAACGGGTTGCCAAAAGCAATCACCCATTCACCGACCATTAAATCATCCGATTTGCCAAACGGGATAAACGGAAATCCGTCGCCATCCACTTTCAAAAGGGCGATATCCGTTGCGCGATCCGAACCGACCAGTTTTGCGTTAAGATGCTGGCCGTCGGTTGTGGTAATTAAGATTTCCCGGGCATTGCTTACAACGTGTTCGTTGGTGACAATAAAACCATCCGCAGAAATAAAAAAACCGGAGCCCAGCGATTCAACTTCTCTTTCGCTCATCCGGTTGCGATAAAATTCCGGAAAAAACAGGCTCAACGGCTCACGTCGTTGAAACCGCTGCACTTGTTTAACATTGATGCCCACAACCGCCGGACTGACGGTTGCAACCGCACGGGTGATCGCATTTTGCCGGGACAAATACAAATTTTCTGTGGAAATTGAGATCGGTTGGGGTTCGGAAACGGTGGCTGCAGGAGAGCCAGTTGTATCTTGTTCAGATTCCTGTTTAACACTTTGGCAACTCAGCGACGGGATGATTAACATGCAAAACAAAAAGCTGATCCACAGTTGCGAAAAACGGAAGCTGCCGGAATTTTTTTTCCGGATTTTCTCGTTTTATGGTTGAATGTCCATCCAGAAACATTTGCCGTTTCCTGAGCAAAATATTCATTTGTTGATTTGTATTTATCATCTTGTTAATAAACAACTTCCTCAAGAACCAACCCTTTTGCCGGTGCCGCCGGACCTGCGGTTGTCCGATCGCAGGATTGAAATATTTCCTGAAAATCGGCAACGCTGAAACGCCCTTTGGCAACATCGACCATCGTGCCGACCAGCGTTCGCACCATGCCGTGCAAAAAGCGATTGGCTGTTACGCGATAAATCCAAAACCCGTTTTCCTGCCGCCAAAAAGATTCGGAAATGATACATCTTTTGTGTTCCGTATCCGTTTCCACCCGGCAAAATGCGCCAAAATCGTGATCGCCGGTTAGCATTGCGGCAAGTTCCGCAAAAACCTCCGTATTCATCGGTTGAAACACTTGCCAGCAATAATTGCGGTGCAGCGCGGATATTTCATTCGTCAAAAAATATTGATACACTCTCGCGGTTGCATCAAAACGGGCGTTAAATGTTGCGCTGACAATTTCTGCGGATTTCACAACCACATCATCCGGCAAATGGGCGTTTAATCCCATTTTAATGTTGTATACCGGCAAATCACGGGTTAGTGGGAAATTGACCACTTGCCCTCGCGCATGAACACCGGTATCGGTTCTGCCGGCTGCCGTAACCCGCACAGTTTCGCCGGTTAGTTTGTGGATCGCTTTTTCCAGCACATCCTGAACCGTAGGCATTGCAACCTGGTATTGCCAGCCGAAATAAGCTGTTCCGTCGTATTCAACAATCAGTTTAACGTTGCGCGTCATTCAATTTCACACCGGATCATACTGCAATTCTTAAAAAAAAATAACCCTGTCACCGGATAAATGGCAGGGGATCATGAATTTATTATCGATTTCTGCTGCAATTGAAATTGTGTGTTCATCTGTTGCAGCCGCTGTATTTGTTCGCAGTTATGAACCATTGTTAAAAATCCCATAAGCTTATAAATATAAGCCATTTCTATGAAAAAGTAAAGACGTTTTAGTCTTTGGGATTTGTGGTTCCCAGCCGAATCATTTTTACATGCTGGATGCGTCGCCGGCTGGCGCTGATCACAATAAACCGGTAATCATCAATTTCTATTTGTTCGTTAATTTTGGGGATGTGTCCGATTTTTACCAACAAATATCCCGCCAGTGTTTCGTAATCACCGTCGGGTATTTTGGTGTTTAGCGATTCGTTGAGGTCATCAATTTCGATGCGCGCGTTGATCATCCATGCGTTGTGGCTCAACTTGCGGATCATCAATTCTTTCGGCGAAAATTCTACATCGATATCGCCAAAAAGCTCGCTGACGAGGTTGGTTGTGGTGACCATCCCCGCAGTGCCGCCGTATTCGTCAAACACAATCGCGATGGAAATATTATTCTGTTTGAAAATGGTGAGCAGTTGTGAGCAGCGTTTGGTATCCGGCACAAACATCACTTCGCGGATGATCGATTGGAGATCCGGCGGATTCTGGAACAGGTCTTTCAGAAAAACTACGCCGACAATCTGATCCAGATTGTCGTGATATACTGGCAATTTGGTGTGTCCGCTTTTTGTGAAATGCCGGTACAGTTCGTCCAACGAAATAGTGTCTTCAACCGCGATCATTTCCGCACGCGGAATAATCGCTTCGCGCACCCGCAGATTGCGGAAGCCGAGCGCGCGCCGCAGATACTCAGCTCCGCGCGGCGTCACATATTCGGCGATGCTCTCGCTTTCGTGCAGCAAAATTTCGATATCCTGATCAGAGAAAAAACGCTGCACTTCGTGATTGCGAAACCCGGCAAAAAACATCAGTGATTCAGAAATTTTACTGATAATTGCAATCATTGGCAAAAACAGGTAATAAAAAAAATGGAGCGGATACGAAACGTATTTGATCACCCAGTCCGCAAGGCTGCGGAAGATGGTTTTCGGTAAAATTTCACCAATGATAAGCGTAAGAAAAACAATGCTTAACCATGTCCATTCCGGATCGATGAATTTGTTAAAATAAATAGTTGCCAGCGTCGCAAAAGCAACGTTGAAAATGTTATTCCCGATCAGTGTGGAATAGAGGAATTTTTCCGGTTTTTCCAAAAAAGGGAGGATAATTGCGGCAATGCGTTCATTTTGACGGCGCCATAATTCCACCCGAACCTTGTTCAGCGAGACAAATGCTGTTTCCGTTCCGGAGAAGAAAAACGACATCAGCAGAGAAAAAATGATGATGATCAGATAGCCCATTTGCGGCGGTTTTGCCCTCGGTTACAACACATTAATAATATTCAGATAATCCGGTTTTTGACGATTTATTTCCTGCAGTGACGATTCGTTTCCGGCAATGGCAACGATGCCGTTATCCCGGAAATAGTCCAGCGCTGCGGCATACGCCGCAAAATCCGCCGGAGTGGTGGACAAAATTTCGTCGCGTAATTTTTGCAAATCGTCGTCCGATTCGCCGATGAGGTAGCGCATCATTGCCGTATTGCCTTTTTCGTCGGGCAATTCGTAGCTGTCAAAATCGCCGATAACGCCAATAATGCTTTTTGTAAGCTCATCCGTATTGATCCGCGCACCGCGCAAAAATTCGCTGCATTGGTCAAATATCTCCAATGTTTTCAGATGGTTAGGATCGCGATACGATAACATCGTGATAATGCCGGAACGCCGGTTAAACTGACACATCGCCCCATACGCGCCGCCCTGAACCCGAACGCGATTCCACAGCCAGCCGGTGCGCAACAATTTGTTGGCAACCAGCGCCGAGCCGTGAAAAGTGTAACCGCTATCAAAAATATTGGCGGCTTTTCCGACAAAATTGATTTTCGCGGGGATACTCAGCCCTTCAAATCCGGTTAACAGTTCGGTTGTCCACGGTTCCCGGTGGACCGGCTTTTGGGGCAGATCGTTGATAAATGCCCGGATTTGCGGCTCTATTTCCCGCCAGTGATCCGCGTCGATGGTGGCGTTGCAAATCAGCGCATCGCGATTGATTAGCGCATCGTGAAACGCCCGGAGATCGGCGACAACGCTATCCCAATCGCTTTCGATCCGCGTAACCAAATCACGTAAAAATATGAGTTGGCTCAGTCCGCCGATTTTTTCGTTAAAGCGCCCGGATTGTGTAAAACAGGCACTTAGCCGGCGCATCACCGTGCCGTGTCCGCTGTTTGTGAGGGCGCTTTCCATTCCGGAACGGGCATCCAGCGCCATTTGCCGGAAGCGATCCCGGTTGTCGAAATTGGGCAGCAGCAACACATCGCGCAGCAGATCCAGCAATTTTCCGGTTTGCGCCGCAGTGGTTTTGCCGTCGAACATCAGCCAGGCTGAGGTTTCCCGCGAATTTTTGGGTGTGTAGGCAATCGGCGATTGCGAAATGCCACCGGTGTCGCGCCCGATCCGTTCGGAAAGCGTGACAAAATCTTCATTTTTTGTGCCCATTTCCAACATCGACCGACCGAATAACGGGAGGTAGGGGAGCAGTCGTTCGGGAATTTGCCGCAAATCGAAGCCGACCGTAAAATACAAAATGCCGCTGGTAAACAAATTGTGATACAACATTGTTTGTTTGCCCGATTCAAGAATGTCGATGGGCAGCGGCGTGTGTTTTTGTTTGAGATCCGACAGTTTCAGCCGGGGGATTTTGGCGAGGTCTTCCGGAGAATCTTGCCGGTTTTGCATGTCGCGCAACAAATGGGTTTCGTTGATAATTTTATTGCGATTATCGTCGGATAATGCTGCGGCAATTTTGTTCAAATGTGCCGTTTCCTCGGCTGCTTCGCGATCCGCCAGTTGCGGATCGGGCACCAGCAACACTCGGGTGCGATGGGTATTTTCGATCAAATATTTCTGGATCATTTTTTCGAACATGCGCGGATTTGCTGCCAAATCTGCTTTCACAGCGGAAAGGACGTTTTCAAAACCGAGCATTTCGATGGGATCGGCGCCAAAAATCCACGGTGACAAAATCCTGCTCATCAGCGAAAGCCCGCGTGGCGTTGAACCGGTATTGTTTTCCCGCAGGCGAAATTCCATGGTGTTCATCGCAGCTTCGATCGTGTTTTGCGACAAGCCTTCCCGCACGATTTGCCGCAGCGAATCGAAGATAACTTTTTCCACTTTTTCCGCATCTTCCGGGTAAATGCCGCGCAAGCCGGTAGTGAAATACATTTCCCTTAAACTGCCGGAAAGACCGTGCCCGGACAAATCGTCGCCTAAACCGGAGTCGATCAGCGCTTTCCACAATGGCGATGCAGGGTTGCCAATCAAAACCTGATCGAGCAGGCTGAAACGCAACCGTTCGGTTAGCACCAGCGTTTCATCCAGTAGCCAGTTGATGGTGACAATCGATTTTTTGGAAATATCCGTGTCCTGCGGGGCGATGTAAACCAGCTTTTCCGTTCGCGGCGATTCGAAGCGCGGCTGCAGCGGAATTTCCCGGTTTACCGGTTGCGGCTCAAATTGGGACAAATATTCATCGAGCATTTCGAGCCGTTTATCTGGCGCATCATCGCCATAAAAATAAACAAACGCGTTGGACGGATGATAATACGTTTCGTGAAATTTTTTGAAATATTCATAGTTGAGTGAGGGAATTTCCTTCGGATCACCGCCGGAATCGACTGCATACAGCCCGTCGGGAAAAATAGAGCGTCGGCTGCCAAAATAAATGGCACGTTCCGGCGATGAGTACGCGCCTTTCATCTCGTTGAACACCACGCCTTTGAAACTCAACGGCGATTCGGCGTTTTCCATTTCGTAATGCCAGCCTTCCTGTTTCAAAATTTCCGGCGAAATGTTCGGGAAAAACACGGCATCGAGATACACATCCACCAAGTTGTAAAAATCCTGTTGATTGGTGCTGGCAACGGGATACACCGTTTTATCCGGATAGGTCAACGCGTTTAAAAAAGTATACATCGAGCCTTTCAGCAGTTCCACAAACGGCTCTTTTACAGGATATTTTCGTGATCCGCACAGCACGGAGTGCTCCAGAATATGTGCCACTCCGTTGGCATTTTCCGGCAAAGTGGGGAACGCAACGCTAAACACCTTGTTTTCATCATCGTTGACAATGGAGAGGACTTCGGCGCCGGTTTTGTTGTGGCGATACCTGTAGGCAATACCGTTAATTTCCGGAATTTTCGATTGTTTGACCAATGTATACGAAGGATGCGACATATTAAATTTTACCAAAGGTTATCGGTTTCGGTTAGCCGAAGTGCGAACGGCACATCAAATTGAATAGCCGAAATGATACAGAATTTTTTTTCGGAATACAATTAAAAATCTTTTCGAGAGGGCGCAGTGCTGATTATTCGGAATCGTCTGCTTCGTCGGTTTCCGGTTCTTCGTATTCGCCGGAAATGTTTTCGGCGATATCTTGCGCGGCTTCCAGATAATTTTCGTCAACCAAAATATAGGGTTGCTCATTGGACGTGTTGAAGCCGGATTCGCCAAACGCGGAACCGAGCCAGTTTTTTTTCAACAAACAGGGAATTTCCTCTGATTTTAAAACATCTGCAATCATTTCCGCAACAATAATGCCGGAAAAGGGGCCGATCTTAACCCATTTTCTTTCCTGTTCCATCTATAGTACCTCCGGTTTTTGCCAATTTTTAGGTCAATTTTCAACGATACATGGTGATAAAAGTTGCACATTGAAGAATGCCGCACCCCGCTTTTCTATTATACAATATAAATCAAGCAATTGAAACTGATTAAGCTGGCGGAAAATTAACAATTATTGTTTTTCGATCAACTAATGGTATCAGTTATTCATTGGGTTCAAATTACCGCTCTCATTTTTCTCAAAACATCCTGGAAAATTTACCCGTAAAACAATTGTAATTTTACGCGAAATGCGCTACTTTTTAAAGCGCCGCCTGCCCAAAAAACCCTAAACGGTGTTTTGCGAAAATCATGACAATTCAACTCAATGTCTGGTCCGTTTTTTACGCCTGCGCTGCTGTGCAGGGCTATTTTCTGGCCGTTATTTTGTTTTCGGTAGCCAAAGGTAGCCGAACCGCAAACCGGTTGCTGGCTTTGCTAATGCTGTTGTTTTCCATCTACTTAAGCGATATTTTTATGAGCAAAGCCGGTCTGTTTTACGAGTGTCCGCATCTGCTGTATTACGGCGTACCGCTGTGGTATTTGTTTGCGCCGCTCTCGTATTTATATGTTCGATACTTGCTTGCCAAGCCGGTTCGCTGGTGCTGGTGGCATATGTTGCATCTTCTCCCGTTTTTTCTGATTATCTACAAATTGTTCCCGTTTTACAGTCTTCCGGCAGAAATCAAAATCCAGTTTTGGACGGGAGTGTTGCAACCGCCCGGTGGCACGATGTATAACTTTTTGTTCAATTTGATGAACCCCGTTCAACTGTTTTTGTATAGCGGATTCATCCTCAAAACCATTTGGCAATATCCCGCGAGACAGGAAAACACAGCCGGCGGCGTTGCTCCCGCGCACTTTCACTGGTTGAAAATTTTTGTCGGATTGATCGCCCTCTTTGCAATTTCTGATTTTGTTATGTGTATTTACTACTTTGTTTACGGCGAAATGGTGACGGAATGGACCCAAATTCCGCTGGCGATTTTTTCATTAATTTTGTATGGTGTGGCGTATCTGGGCATCATTCGCCCGGAGGTGCTTTTTCCGGAAAAGTTACTCCCAAAACGAAATGGCAGTGGGATCAACGGTGCGCAGGCAAAACAATATGCCGCACAATTGGTGCAACTGATGGCATCGGAAAAACCGTTTCTCGATCCCGACCTGAAATATTCTGATCTGGCAATGAAAATGGGTATTTCCACCCGCTATTTGACGGAAATATTGAATCGCGAAATCGGGCAATCCTTCCACGATTTTGTGAACAATTTTCGCGTGAAGGAAGTGCAGGCACGTATGCTCGATCAGGAAAACAGCGATTACACATTGCTTGCAATTGCGATGGATGCCGGTTTCAGCAGCAAATCATCGTTTAACCGGATCTTCAAAAAACACACCGGATTGACCCCGTCACAATTTCTGGCAGACCGGAAATCGCTGCAAGACATGCAATAGTGTTGTTCGTACGGCTAATTTTTGTAGTTGTAACGACGCTTCGTTTCTGCAAAAATGAAAGTGTCTTCGCAAGAATGACCGAGGGTATGTCATTCCTGCGAAGGCAGGAATCTCCGGGCTTTCAACAATGTTATTCGCAAATTAACAAAGCATTGATTTCTGAAAGAATATCTCCTTCGCGATTTTTGCGGTTAACAATCGAAGCCAAATCGTCACAAATTTTAATAAAATCATCCGCCAAAGCAATCTGTTTGTCCCATTCGCCGCAAATGAAGCGACAGCACCGCGAAACTTTTCTACCTTTACTCGCCGCCATAAATTTCAATCCAAATATTTGACAGGGAGTAAACAAATGAATTGTAAAACCATTTATAAAGCGGCGGTAGTTGTTGTGTTTATAGCGACGGTAGCGAGCGCGCAACGGGTAGAAACATTGGTGGCATCGCTAAATGCCAGCGGTGGCATTTCGGTGGATAGCGAGGATTTATTTATGTGGCAGATTTTGGAAATTTGCTCTCAACTGCAACAGGAACAACCGTTTACAAAGTGTCACCCAATGGCAATTATTCGGTTTTTGCAAACGGGTTGTTGGGCGCATCGGGGAATGATTTCGATTCCCAGGGAATTTATTTCAGTCGAGTATTGCCTTAAACAAGGTGAGCAAAATTACGTCCGGCGGTGTGGTCAGCAATTTTGCAACAACCCAGATTTTTTCACCGGTTGGATTGGTGGTTGGCGCGGGCGACACCGTTTACGTGACCAACTGTGCGCCATCGCCGGCACGCATCACCAAAATTACGCCGGATGGTGTCACGAGTGTTTTTGTCAGCGATTCGCTGTTGTGGTGCCCCAACGGATTAACGATGGATGATGCCGGAAATCTCTACACCTGCAATTTCAGCGACGGGAAAGTTATCAAAATAACGCCCGCCGGCGCGGTGAGTGAACTGGCCACGATTCCCGGAAATAACAACGGTCACCTGACGTTTGCGAATGGCAGATTGTATGTGGTTGCCCGCTGTGCCAACCAGATTTATGAAGTGACTTTGGACGGCGAGGTGAGCCTTTTGGCCGGCAGCGGAATTCGCGGCAACGCGGACGGTCCGGCGCTGGAAGCCACATTTTCCCTTCCGAACGGCATTACCGCCAGCTCCACTGGCGATACGTTGTATGTCAACGATGATAAATTTTTGGGCGGTGATTGCATCAACACCCAGCTAAATCCTGTTGCTGTGCGGATGATTATTTTGACGCCAACCGGTGTCGATGCGCCGGACGAATCCCGGATTGAGAATTTTGAACTGAAACAAAATTATCCGAACCCCTTCAATCCGGAAACCACGATCCGTTATGCCTTACCGCAGAATATGCATTTATCGATCAAAATTTTTGACAATAGCGGGCGCGAGCTGCGGACACTGGTGAACACGATCCAGCCTGCCGGTGCCAATGCCGTTGTTTGGGATGGGCGGGATGACGCCGGAAATATCGCTGCATCGGGAATTTATTTTTACCGGCTGCAATCGGAAACCGCTGTTCAAACCCGGAAAATGTTGCTGGTTCGGTAACCGGTTTTTTCGGCGAAACTGTTGGATAGCATCTCACAAAACAGCGTGACACCGGTGGTTTTATGCGGACAGAACCACCGGTTAAAATATCTGTTCTGGTCACAGGGATGACCAAAACACCCATTTTCTTAAGTTCCTGTATATGCTGAAAATAGCGGGCTAATCTGCGCTTTTATTAGAAAATTTGGTTGATAAAGAATTTATTGCAGTTGTCAATTCAGCCAGTTCATCTCCGCCGTGACCGATATACGCAATTTTGCCGTTTTTGTCCACCAAAACATAAAGCGGGATTGAGAAACGGAAATCCGTATTGCTTCCAAAAACACGCCAAAGTGGATCTTGTTTTCCTTTCCCGTTCATAATATGCGGCCAGGTAAGTTCATATTTTTCAATCGTTTTCATGGCTTTGGGGATATATGACTTCGTATCTACATTAACTGCGATGATTTTCAGTTCGTCTTTCAATTCCTTGTCAAGCTGCTGAACCTCGGGAAATTTTTGGATACACACAACACACCACGATGCCCAGAAATCAATCAGGTAATTTGTGCCGAGCAATGATTCTGCAGAAATGGTTGCTCCGTCAATGGTTTGCTCAACAAATTGGGGAACTTTGTCGCCCGTTTTCAGGATCGGAAGATTTGATTCTGATAGTGTGATGAACGAGCCATCCACGGCAATAGAATCGATCACGAAATGTTTACCGCAATATTCAATAATTTGGTTTTTATCTATCCATTCACCTTTTCCATAAATTCGACCGACCGTCATTGTCAATATCGATTTGTATGTTTGTTCCGCGGCTGTAATCGTAAATGTCAAAAACGCCGTCTCCATTCCTTTCTGTGATGCCAATAAGACTTTCACAGGAACCATATTTAAAGACACCTTCTGCACGGTAATGCGGATTCCATCTTAAAATTTTTTTCGATAGTGCCATCACGAGTGGTATAGTGATCGAATATGACTGTGTAGGGCAAGCTTACCGGACCGGAAGCGGTTTGCCGTTCAATCCAGACGACAATTGATGAATCAACTTTGATGGTATATGTTTGGCGTTGATCCGTTGCGCTTCCGAATTGCAAAGCATACTCATTGTCGGACAATCTGTTTTTGTCACTTGAATACCGCCAGGTGCCATGCCTATTTCTGTAGCAGCCCTATTTTCTTCTCCAAACTCAATTAAGGAGATGGACGTTCTTTGTTCATAATTCGTGTTGATCTGTAAATCAATTCTGATCGTTTCCTGCCCCAGCATCACATGAGTAAAACAGAATAACAACATTGGAATGATGCCGTTTTTTCGCATTTTGGCTCCTCTTTTGTCGTTTTTGAGGTTACACGTCGGAAATCGCTGAAAAACATTGCGATTTAAAATGTATCAAATCTGGTTCGGGTTATTTTTTCAAAGGCTTTTAAAAGTTAGTCACGCAAGCTGATAATTCAAAACTCAATTTACTCAAAAGAAAATCATCGCGGATTGCGATTTTGATTTCTGACGAAAGCGTCATTTTCGAATTTATTCCAATTTGCATTTTCGGGGTCAGACGCCTAAATTTATCGGCGAAGTAAAACAGACAACCGGAAAATTTGTAAAAAAGGAGCTGTATTTTTGGATTACGTTCACCTGCATAATCACACGGAATTCAGCCTGCTGGACGGCGCGAACAGCGTCAAAAAGCTGGTCGCAAAAGCAGTGGAATATAACATGCCGGCGTTGGCAATTACCGATCATGGGAACATGTTCGGGGCGCTGGAATTTTACAAACAGTGTAAAAGTGCAGGTATCAAACCGATTATCGGGATGGAAGCGTATATGGCGCCGGGCAATCGCCGCGACCGGAAAATTCGCGGTGTCGGCAATAATACGGCGTATCACCTGCTCATTCTCGCCAAAAACAACACCGGTTACCGCAATCTGATGAAGCTTTCCAGCTACGCCTATCTGGAAGGATTTTATTACAAACCACGCATCGATAAAGAGCTGCTCCGCAAATACAGCGAAGGGCTGATTGTCACATCCGCCTGCATGAGCGGGGAAATTTCCTCATTTCTGCAAGCCGGCGACAAAAAAGGGCGCGATGAAATGCGTGGACGAATACCGCGATATTTTCGGTGATGATTATTATATGGAAATCCAGAATCACAACATTCCCGATGAAGTGATTTACGATAAAGTCTACAGCCTCGCCAAAGAAATGAACGTCCCGGTGATCGCCACCAACGATTGCCATTATCTCAACAAAGGGCATCACGATTCGCACGATGTGCTGGTGTGCATCAGCTCCGGCAAAACCGTGAACGATCCGAAACGGTTGCGTTACGGCACCACCGAGCTGTATGTCAAAAATGTTGATGAAATGTATAAAATGTTTCCCGGAAAAGCGGAGGCGCTGGAACGCACGCTGGAAATCGCCGAAAAAATCGATGTCGAGATCGAAATGGGCGTTCACAAATTGCCCAATTTCCCGCTGCCGGAAGAAGACAAAGACCTTTCGCTGGATGATTTTCTCAAAAAATTATCGTTCAAAGGTGTTGCCAAAAAATACGGCGACATCGATAACACGCTCGAAGAACGGCTGAAATACGAACTGTCGGTGATCGAAAAAACCGGTTTTGCCGGTTACTTTCTCATCGTGCAGGATTTTATCAATCACGCCCGCGAACAGGGCATTCCGGTAGGATTGGGACGCGGTTCCGCTGCCGGAAGCATGGTCGCGTATGCGTTGGGCATCACCAATGTGGACCCGATTCGCTACGATTTGCTGTTCGAACGATTCCTCAATCCGGAACGGATTTCGATGCCGGATATCGACATCGATTTCTGCTTTGAACGCCGTGAAGAAGTGATCGATTACGTTCGCCAAAAATATGGCGAAGAGAACGTGGCGCAAATTATCACGTTCGGAACGATGCTCTCGAAAGGCGTCATTCGCGATGTGGCGCGGGCGCTGGAAATCGATTTGAAAGACGCCGATCGCATTTCCAAACTGATTCCGGTGTTTCAGGGCAAACCGATGAAGCTGGAAAAAGCCTTCGAGGAAATCCCGAACTGAAGGAAATTGCCCAAACCAACGATCCGAAATTTCAGGAGCTGATTCGCCACGCAAAAGTGCTGGAAGGGCTTTCCCGCCATTCCTCCGTGCATGCTGCGGGCATTATCATCGCACCGGAAGACATCACCAATTTTGTGCCGCTGTATCAAACCGAAGATGCGAATAAACAAAAGGTTACGACTACTCAATTTACGATGGGCGGCTGCGAGGAAATCGGGCTGCTGAAGATGGACTTCCTCGGTTTGCGAACGCTAACGGTGATCAGCAAATGTGTGGATATGGTCCAAAAACGCGGTATCAAAATCGATATCGACGAAATTCCGCTGGACGATCCGGCGACGTATGAAATTTTCTGCGACGGCAGCACGGTGGGCATTTTCCAGTTTGAATCGAAAGGGATGCAGGAATATTTGCGCAAACTGCAACCCAACCGCATCGAAGACCTCATCGCGATGAACGCGCTGTATCGCCCGGGTCCGATGGAAAATATCGATACCTACATTGACCGGAAATTCGGTCGCCAAAAAATGGAATATTTGCACCCGCTTTTGGAACCGATTTTGAAGGAAACCAACGGGATCATCGTTTATCAGGAACAGGTGATGCGGGTGGCGTCCGATCTGGCGGGATTCAGTCTCGGCAAAGCAGATATTTTACGTCGCGCAATGGGCAAGAAAAAGCTCGATTTGATGGCAAAAATGGAGGTGGAATTTGTCGAAGGCTGCGCCAAAAAGAATATCGACGCAAAAACCGCCAAAGAGATTTATCAGTTAATTTTCAAGTTCGCGAGTTACGGATTTAACAAATCACACTCGGCGGCGTATTCGATTCTGGCGTATCAAACGGCGTATCTCAAACGGCATTATCCGGCGGAATTTATGGCGGCAACGCTCACGTCGGAAATTAACGATTCCAAACGATTGGTAGTGCTCATCGACGAATGCAAACGGATGGGGCTGGAAGTGGTTCGCCCGGATATCCAGTATTCCGGCGCGCTGTTCGATGTGCCGGAAGATCGCAAAGTCAGCTTCGGTTTGACCGCCATCAAAGGCGTCGGGAAAGGTGCCATCCAAACGATTATCGATGCCCGCGAACGTGTCGGATCATTCACCAATATTTTCGATTTCGCCAAAGAACTCGATTTGCGCGCCTGCAACAAAAAGGTGTTCGAAGCGCTGGTTCAGGCCGGTGCATTCGATTCGCTGGAAGGCAATCGCGCCCAGAAATTTGCGGTTATCGAAATGGCGCTCTCGTTCGGTCAAAAATGTCAGGAAAAAGAGCAGAACAAATCGCAAATCAGCCTGTTCGATATGCCATCGGATAACGGCGATACGTTGGCGGAATCGCTGCTGCAATACCCGCCGATGCCCGCTATCGAGGAATGGCCGCTCAAAGACAAGTTGCAACGGGAAAAGGATTTGCTCGGATTTTACATCAGCGGTCACCCGATCGACAAATATGCCAACGAAATCAAATTATTTTCCACCGTCGATTGGGATAAACCGGAAACCTATCGCCCCGGAACGGTCGTCAAACTTCCCGCGATGATTAGCATTCTGAAACGGCACATGGATCGCAAAGGTCGCTTTATGGCTTTTGTGACGTTTGAAGATAAATTTAATTCCTTTGAAGGTGTTGTTTTTTCCAGCACTTACGAAAAATATGCCGAATATCTCCGCGACGGTGAAATTGTGTTCGTCACCGGAAAAGTGGACGATGCCGGCGACCAAACCCTGAAAATGCTGGTGGATGAGGTAATCCCGATGAGCGAATCCCGCAACCGGATGGCCGGTTCGATAAAACTGAAAGTGGACACGAGCAATATTTCGGAAGATCAAATTGACGATCTCTATCGCCTGATCCAAAACAGTCGCGGCTCAATTCCGTTATTTTTTAACGTTTACACCAACGGCAATGGCGAAGCGCTGTTGCTGAAATCCCGGCGATTCAAAGTGCTGCCAACGGATGATTTTTGGTGGAAGCCCGCAAAATTCTGGGTGACTCCGCGGTCGAAGTAACCTGATTTTTCGCGATTGATATTCACAAAACGTTTTGCCGCTGTGACACGGATGTTCACGGATGATGAACTATTGTTGAAAATTATATTTTTTAAATCTGCGTTTATCCGCGAAAATCCGCGGCCAAACGGTTGTCTTTCTTTTGAAATTGCTGAACCTGTTTCCCAATCACAATTAACAATTTTGGTGCCCCGTGCGAAATCTGCAAATCCGGCAATTCAGCCTGTGTTTTTCTCACTATTTTTTTGACAACCTGCGCAACCCGCAAACCCGCTACGGTTGAAATTCCGTCTGATATTCCCCAAATTTCCGGGAATTCCGGGCGGTTTGGGTCGCAACTGTGGCGAATATCGATTGCCCTGTGAACCGGGACTCTCGCCAGAAATACAGCGGCAGGAAGCGATTGCCATTCTCGACAGCGTCAAATCGCTGAATATGAACGCGGTTATTTTTCAGGTTCGCCCGCAATGCGATGCGTTGTATTTGAGCACGCTGGAGCCGTGGTCGTATTATCTGACCGGCAATCAGGGTGTGCCGCCCGTGCCATTTTACGATCCGCTGGAATTTTGGGTTCGCGAAGCCCACAAACGGGGACTGGAATTGCATGCGTGGTTTAATCCGTATCGCGCCCACCATCCCTCCGGCGGCGCAATTTCCGAACATTCGATTGTCAAAAAAATGCCTGGATTGGCCAAAGATTTGCAAAACGGCTATTGGTGGCTCGATCCGTCCGTGGCGGAAACCCAGCAGCATTCGCTGGATGTGATAATGGATGTCGTCCGGCGATACGATATCGACGGTGTGCATATGGATGATTATTTTTATCCCTACAACAACGGCGAATTTCCGGATAACGACAGTTGGGAAAACTATCTCGCCGGTGGCGGAAAATTGAACCGGAAAGACTGGCGTCGCGATCACGTCAATCGTTTTATAAAAACACTGTACGAATCGATCAAATCCGAAAAACCGCAGGTGCGTTTCGGGCTGAGCCCGTTCGGCATCTGGCGACCGGGCAATCCGCCGTCCATTCGCGGATACGATCAGTTTAACATGCTTTACGCTGACGCTAAATTGTGGCTCAATGAAGGATGGATCGATTATTGGTCACCGCAATTGTATTGGCCGGTGAACCAGATTGACCAGAGTTATCCGGTGCTGCTCGGCTGGTGGTCGCGCGAAAACCGGCATTCGCGGCACATTTGGCCGGGATTGTTTACCAGCCGATACGGCAACGATGAAAATACGCGGGAAATTATCAGCCAGATTATGATCGAGCGGGGTTTCCAGCATGAAAATCCGGGTCACATTCATTTCAGTATGCGTGCGTTGATGAACGACAGCAGCGCGATCGCCGGAAATTTGCGCAGCGGACCGTATCGACGTCCGGCGTTGCCGCCCGCTTTTCCCTGGCTGAGCAATGACGCTCCGGCTGCACCGGAAATCAATTGCAGCATCAGCGGCGATTCCATTCTCGTGAAATGGTCGCATCCGGATTCGCAAAATATCTATCGCTGGGTGGTTCAGACACAATATGAAAGCGGTTGGTCTGCCCAAATTCTCGGACGATTTGATCGCCAAATCACGCTACCGATGACCCAATCTGTTCTGTCGAAAGAGCAATCAACCGACAGCACCCAAGTTTATCAAGAATGGAGTTTACAAACGATTGCTGTTTCTGCAGTCGATCAATTGAATAACAAAAGTTTGCCGGTGACATTTTTGGTTTCACCGTAAATTTTGAGAAACAATAGGAGTTAAAAAATTGCGAAAACTGATTTTATTTACCGGCTTTTTTGCCAGTCTATTATTTTGGCAATGTGCGGCGTCCAAACCGCCGGTTGCTGCGGGTGAACAAACGGCACAAACATTTCAACGGGAAATAAAAATGACCGTTGCCGGTGAATATCTGTTGTATTTGCCACAAAATTATGAAACGAGCAAAGATAAATGGCCGCTGATGCTGTTTTTGCACGGCGCCGGCGAACGCGGGGATGATTTGGAAAAAGTGAAAGTTCACGGCCCGCCAAAACTGGTTGCCAATGGAAAAGAATTTCCATTTGTGCTGGTTTCGCCGCAATGCCCGGAAGGAATGTGGTGGTCAACCGATGTGCTCGATGCGTTGCTCAATGAAATTACGGAAAATTACAACATCGATGAAAACCGGATTTATGTGACCGGATTAAGCATGGGCGGATTTGGCACGTGGGCGTTGGCGGAAAAATATCCGCATCGGTTTGCTGCGATTGCGCCAGTTTGCGGCGGGGGAGATCCGGCGGCGGTGCCCACATTTTCACATCTGCCGGTTTGGGTGTTCCACGGCGCGAAAGATAATGTTGTGCCCATCGATCGCTCCGAAGCAATGGTGAACGAACTGAAAAGAATGGCGCAGATGTGCAATTTACCGTTTACCCGGAAGCCGGGCACGATTCGTGGACGGAAACCTACGATAATCCCGCGCTCTACGAATGGTTTTTGAAACAACGCCGCAAATAATGTTGGGTCAATAATTTAACAAAAGTGCCGGACATTTTCGAAATTGAAATGCCCGGCACCTGATTAATTATTTCAACAATCAAAAATTAACGTTCCACCCGACCGGAACCGCTGCCACCCGCCAGTTTTTCAACCTCACTGACAGAAACCAGATTGAAATCGCCGGGAATTGTTTGCTTCAGACAGGATGCAGCAACGGCAAATTCCAGCGCATCTTTGCTGCTCGATTTGGTAAGCAATCCGTAAATTAATCCGCTGGCGAACGAATCACCGCCGCCCACGCGATCAACAATTTGAATATCGTAGCGTTTCGAGCGATACGGTTCGGCGCAATCACCGTCATCCAAAAGCATGGCACTCCAGCCATTGCGCGAGGCGGAAAAGCTCTCCCGCAGGGTGATTGCGACAGTTTTGAAATTGTAAGTTTTTTTCAACGCTTTCGCCACGCGAAAATAAGCGGCTTCGTCGAGCGTTGCGGCGTCAACATCGGTGTGTCCGGCTTTCAACCCGAGGCTTTTTTCGGCGTCCTCTTCGTTGGCAATGCAGACATCCACATACGCCATTAGCGGTTGCATCGTTGCCTGCGCTTCGGCTTCGCTCCACAATTTCTGCCGAAAATTGAGATCGCAGCTCACCGTAACGCCGGCGGCTTTTGCGGCTTTGCAGGCTTCGATAATTGCGGCACGCGGTTTCTCGCCCAGCGCCGGCGTTATGCCCGTCCAGTGAAACCAGCTTGCACCGCTAAATACCTGTTTCCAATCAACTTCGCCCGGTTCAATTTCTGCTACTGCGGCGTGTGCGCGATCGTAAACGACCTTTGACGGACGTTGGCTGGCACCGGTTTCCAAAAATAAATGCCCACGCGATCACCTTTTCGCACGATAAAATCTTCCTTCACGCCGAAGCGCCGCAGGTGGTTGACCGCTGACTGCCCGATTTCGTGTTTCGGCAACCGCGACACAAAATAGCTTTCCAGACCGTAGTTGGACAGCGCCACCGCAACGTTGGCTTCGCCGCCGCCGTAAGTAACATCAAATTGCTGCGCCTGCACAAATCGGGTGAATCCCGGTGTCGATAGGCGCAACATTATTTCGCCAAAAGTAACCACTTTCTTGCTCATTTTTTCTTCTCCAACAGTTGAATCCATTTTATTTGCTGTTTGATGTGCCGGAAAATTTCCTCCGGCGATTGGGAAACATCAATTTTCGGGATGCCGGGCGATGGCTCCAGTGTTTCAAACTGGCTTTTCAGCAATGCTTCCGGCATGAAATGCGTATCGCGATTGGCGATGCGTTCGCGAATCAACTCGAAATCGCCGTGCAAATGAACAAACCAGACTTCGCTGCGAACCAGCAGGGTTAGCAATCGGCGAATGCGGGTGGTCAGCGCAGAGCAGGTGACCACAACCGGCGAAATTTCCGCATTGATTGCGGCTGCCAGCGATTCGATCCACGGTCCGCGATCCGCCTCCGTGAGCGGTTCGCCACGCGACATCTTTTGGATATTCACATCCGGGTGATGGTCGTCGCCTTCGATGAAAATCATGCCCGTTTGACCGGCGATAAATTTGCCGATCGTCGATTTTCCGCAGCCGGATACGCCCATCAAAACTATTGTTTTTAATGAAATTGCAGACATAAAATACCTCAGCGGACGCTTTGAATGCTTTGCCGGAGGATTCGGGCATTTTCGGTTAATTTGGCAAAATTGCCGTCTGCAATTGCCTGTTTGTCCAGCAACGCTCCGCCGACGCCAACAGCACATGCACCGGCTTTCAGCCAGTCACCCGCGTTGGTCAGCGAAACGCCGCCGGTGGGCATCAGGCTCAGGTGCGGCATCGGTGCTTTGATCGCTTTGAAAAAGGGCATCCCGACCACATCTGCCGGGAAAACCTTCACGATATCTGCACCGGCTTCGTGGGCGGTCAAAATTTCGGTTGGTGTGAAACAGCCCGGCATCACCGGCAAATTGTATCGATGCGCCGTTTGGACAATCTCCGTTTTGAAAATGGGACTGACCACATATTTTGCACCCGCGTTGATCGCCAGTCGTGCCGTTTCCGAATCGAGCACGGAGCCGACACCGATGAGCACTTCGCCGGGCAATTCCCGCGATGCTTCTTCGATCACTTTCAGCGCGTTGGGCGTAGTCATCGTAATTTCCAGCGCGGAAATACCGCCTTCCAGCAATGCCTCCGCCACTCGCAACAGCTTCTGCGAATCGCTCATTCGGATCACCGCGACTGCGCCATCATCGATTATTTTTTGAACAATTTCAAATCGAGACATTTTTTCTCCGAAAAATAATTTTATTTTAACAATAACATTTTCAACAGTTTAGATACGCCGGATGTTTCCAGTCGCGCAAAATACACACCGCTGGCGACCGTTGCTGCATCCCAGACAACGGAATATTCGCCGCTATTCTTGTGTCCGTTCACCAATGTTTGAACCGCTCTGCCATTCGCATCAAAAATTCGCAACGTTACCATTCCTGGGGTTGCAATTTGGTATTTGATCGTCGTTTGCGGATTGAACGGATTGGGGTAGTTTTGCAGCAATTCCGGCGAATCCGGCAGTGCATCGGATCGATCGTTTATGCCCGTTATCACGCCCGAAACAACCGTATCGATATTCGAAAACGTTGAATTTACATCCCAATTTTCCGCACGAACGCGGTAATAAAATGTGAGATTCGGCGGCAAAAAGGCATCCGAATAGGTCGTCACATTTGCGTCCACCGTGGCAACATTCACCCAATCTGTGCCGTTCATGGAGCGCTGGATCAGGAAATTGGTTTCGTTGTCAGACAAATCCATCCAGTTCAGGTCAATTTGGGTGATGGAAACAACCGTTGCCGAAAAATCAGCAGGCGTTTCGGGCGCAACGCCGCTTTCTGGCTCTTCGATTGAGAAAGATTCGAATCGCACCTGCTCATCCCGCAAATATGAGGGGCTATTCAGGCTGCGGTAAATGCCCCATTTCGGTCGGTTGAAGGATGCGCCGTCGCGCCACATATCGAGCAGATAATTGCTGTAAAACAGTGCAGTTGTGCCATCCTGCTTTTTAACTTCCAACTCAATCTTGCCGGTTTCGGAATACAGCACGCGGCAGGTGGCTGCCAGCCATTGCCCTTTCAGTTCGGGCAAATCCGTGCGGATAACGGTCGTTTGACCGCTGTTGGATGGTGCAAAACGCAATTCCATTTGGTCTGGATTGCCGTATCGCAACGTGATGGTGATGATCGGCATTGAATCGTCGCTGCCGCCTTTGGGCTTGATTTGAAAGACATGCGTAAAATTCGGCGATGCCTGAAATGCGCTGTCCAGTTTGAATTTCCAGCGATAAATATGCGTTTCGCCAAATGTGCCGACCAGATTTGCGGGCGAGGGATCATAAGTTTTGATCTCGTTGCGCTGCCGGTCAAAATTGATGCAGCGATCGTTATCCGGCGTAGCGTGAATGTGGAACACAAATACGTTGGTTTGCAAAACATCGTCCCATTCTTCGGTGATGTGCCGACCGAAATCGCCGTGTCCGCAGTCCGGCACTTCGTGGGCTGTGCCGCCCAAAATGCTGTCGATTAATTCGTAAGTATTGCCCGGACCGTCGGCACTTAAAACCACCGGTTGTGCGGATGCACTGGCAAGCCATCCGATCCACATTGCCAGAAATACCCATCTGGTCAACCCGGATTTGTTCATCTGAAAATTAATTTTTGATAACAATTCCAAACCCTCCGAAAAAATAAAATTGATTCTTACTTTTATAGCTTCAAAAAAACCGGATTGAAAGTTGGAGAATCCTCTATTCGCAGGAATCTCCCGCACGGGATTATGAAATGTCAAAACACTAATTGCTTGATTTCATTTGACTTAAGCTGGACAATCTCATGCGTTTTCTGAAGCTCAGTTGATTGCGAATTACCGGAAATTTGCACCTGGTTTTCCATTCGGGAAATGATGCGAAGGTCCCATTGTTGTTGCGGCGTTCGTCGCAAAATCAGGTCAACCGGTGATTCAAACGCCATTGTTTTGTCTGCAGTTTTGAACCGTTGCACCGTTAAAAAAATGATCGTATCGCCGGATTTTTGCAAAACTATTGCTGCGTCCGATTCAAATGTATCAACTTTTTGAAGATTCTTGCCCGGATTTTTTTGAATTTCCCAATCATTTGCCACGATTTTTCCCGGCGATTCTGCCATTGAAACCGATTCGCGATAGCTGGCAAAGGGGAATAGCAGCGTTGTAAAAGCTATTTCTGTTGTCTCTTTGATTGAAAAAACTGCGTGCTGTTTGCCGTCGCGACCGCCGAAGTCGATCCGGTAATTCGCCGGATTCAATTGCACGATGTCCAGTCCACTGCCGTCGGGAAATGTGGATCGCAGCCAATCACCATCTTTTTGTACGGTATATTTGCCCTGCCAGATTTGTTGAAAATCGTGCGGCGCATTTCCCGAAAAACGATCCCGCACAATCCAGAAACCGTCTTTCACGAACAAAATTTCCCGCGAATATGCCACGCCGAGTGAATCGAATCCGTCATGCGTTCCGGCAAAATAATCAAAATCTGCTGTGGTTTGCCATGCGGTAACTGTGGATTTTGGTAAAATTCGCCATTTCCCGAACCCGGATTTCCCGCTGTTTTGCCGCCAGCCTCGCCCGAGCGGAATGCTGTCCGCCAACGCCACATTTTTCACCCACGAATTTTTCCAGTAGCGATAACCCGGAATATTGTAGTTTACCTGATAATTCGGCAAAATTTCGTGCCCGTTGGCAAACGCAGTGATGCTTAGCGCTTCACCGTGTTGGTGATCCGGTTTTTTCGCGGAAATCCCGGCGGAGATGGTCATCTGTGCGCCGGTTTCGTGCCAGCCGTTGCGCATTACAAAATAGCCGGTTTCCGGCAGATCGACCGATCCAACTGTTGGCGACGCACTGTTCATCGCATCAAATCGTGCCAGTTGCTGCTCCCGCAACAGCCAGAAAATAGCATCCGGCAACGCATCACCGGCAAAATATTTGTAAACCGGATCGTCAAACAGCAGCGTGCCGATGGCCATTACACCGTCAATTGGGTTGTTTTCGGCATACGGGCGATCGGTGTCATCCTGCAGCACGGGCGTACGGCGATTCGGCTGTGCGATGTTTACCAGCGCATCGAACATTTTCCGGAATCGCGTGACATATTCATCCGGAAGTTGAATCCCGTTCAATTTGGCAAGCTGATACACTCGGAAATAATTTTCGATATCGCCGTTGTGATAGTGCACCGACCGCTCAAATTGGAACCCGTCGTCGTTTACTTCCTTTTTCAAATGCGCCAGCAATCCGGCAATTGCCTGTTGCTGCCACTGCGCCGCATCGCGAAAATCCGGGAAAACCGCGGCAATTTCGAACAGCGCCACCAATCCGCGGGTGTGGTGATTGCCGTAACTGAAATTTTCGGTGCGCTGCGCCAATTGTGCGGCGTGGTGCAGCATGGTTTTCAGAAATTGCAATTGCTGCGTGTCGCCGTAAATTTCGCTGCCCAAATACATGTGGTGACAAAACAGCCAGTTTTGCACCCGTTTTCCGGCGCGAAATCGTTCGTAAATGCCGTTTCCGGCATCGTCATATTTTCCGGCTGCAAAGGCGCGATTGAGATCGGCAATCTGCCGCACAAAATAATCGGGATAAACCGGATTTTGCTGCTCGTAATAAAACATCAGCGCCATATCGGCAGATTTTTGCTGGCGGGCGAGATGCCGCAATTCATACGCCGAAACCGAGTCGCCGGTCAAATCAACGAACGGCAGTTGCCAGTGCGTTTCCGGCGCGAAATGGGTCGTCTGGTATTCGGCAAGTTTGGCGTGCCCGTTGCGATTGCCGGGATAGCGGCGTTGGTAATCCGCGAACCGAGCTGCCACATTGCGCCAATCAAAAAAATAGCGTTTCGTTGATGCGTTTCGCAGATGTTCGAGCAGTTTTGCGATCGCCGAATCCGTATTCCCCGTATCGCGCAATTCGAGGATTGTTTGCAATTCAGGCGCATCAGCTCGCAACAGCGACAGCAATTCCGCATCGCTGAGCAACCGATTTGCCGGCACAGTTTCGATAGGCGAATCTGCCGTTGCTGTTGAAACGCAGAAAGAAATAATCAGCGCAGCTATTTTCAAAAAATATAGATATTTGCGACGTTGTATCATTCCGACTGCAACCGTTTCGAAAGTTGAAATTCATACAGCGACGGCACCGCAATTCCGGTGCGATTCACGCCCTCAAAATAGGTATTCGGACCGTATTCGAGCTTCACCGGACGGTTGGCTGAGAAACCAACAAATCGTGCAAATGGTCCGTCCTTTATCGGTTTGATGACCACGGAATCCTGCGCGATGTTGTCCGCAAATGTTAATTGAATATTCCAGAATGTGTTGAATTTTCCGTGGGTCGGTTTCCAATATCCGGCGCCGCCGTGCATAAATAAATCGAGCGGATTTTCGTTTGCGGAAATGCGGATGTTGTCGAACAAATTCTGGTGATTGGTGCCGCAATGCTGGTCGAGAGAGGGCGTTTGCAGGATGTCCACATCTGTGTAAACGCTGCCTTTTGAGAAGGTGTTGAACGAAATGGAATGCTCTGTCGGGCAATCAACGGTCATGTTTTTGACCAAAAAATGGTTCACTTTGCCGACATGCGTGGTGTAGTGGGTGCGCCGTCCGCTGAATTTGATGTCGGTGATGGTTACGTTGGCGCAATCGTCGCTCAAAATGGCGTTGTCCGTGTTTACAAAATGCACGTCGCGAATCCACGAATGAGCGGTGCTGGTCAAATAAATAGCGTTATAACCGTGTTCGAGATGGTGCCCGCCGTATTCGGTTTCGGGGAATTCGATGCGCAGGTGCTCGATGCCGATTTCCGTTTGCACCTCCGCCGGTGCGATGGCGCAATTCCATTCCGCGCGAACATCGTGCAGCAGCGGTTCTTTGATGCGAATGGTGTTGCCATCGATTTCGGTGATGGTCACGAGTTGCTGAATCAGTTCGCGTTCGGGATTTTCCCAATGCCGTTCGCCGATGCGGAAATCGCCTTCGCCATACATATGCGTCAGCAGCGACGATGTTTCGCCGAGCGGATTGAACCACAGTAATTTCACCAAATCACCGGATTGCAGCGTTTCAGTTGATGCGGCAGTGAAATTGTGTTCGCCGCGTTTCCCGTTCTCGATGTGCGTGATAATTGGCGTCGGTTGGTCATTTTCTTCGAGATACGGGTAAATCCGTTTGCCCGGCATGCGCGTCCAAATGATGCCGCCCGTCCACGAAAACGGCGAAAACAGCTCGCCGGATTTCACCCGTTTGTCGTATCGCACCAGATATTCGTTCAGCTCCGCCAGTCCCTCTGCCAGCGGCATGTCTTTCATCGGAATGGGGAGGTAAATGGTGGTGCCATTGTTGCCGCTGCCGGAACCCTGCAACACAAAATTGCTGCGGTCGATATACAGCATTTTCGACAGAATGAATTTTCCGGCGGGAAATTTCACTACCGCCACGCCCGGCTGTTCGTGTGCCGCCGCCACAGCTTTCAAGATGGCGTCGGAATCGTCCAGTCCGTCATCGGGAATCGCGCCAAAATCTGCAATATTGATGGTTGCGGCGTGATCCGGCAGCGATTTTTCACCCCAGTGATATCCGGCGAATGAAAAATCGGGCAGATATACTTGCGTATCGGAGAGAATTTCCGGCGTCCATTGTTGTTGCGATTGCGTTTCGCCGCACGACATCAACATCGCAGCGCACAGCGCCAAAATGATCCACATTGATTTGAAAATGTTCACGGTGTCAACCTGTCAGTTTTGTTTTTTGGTGATGCCATCCCAATCATCGGTGCGGAATGGCGATGCAGGTAAGTTGCTGTTATTTATTAAATTGCAGTCGGGATCAGATGCCCAGCCATAGCGCACCGCAACGGGTTCGGCGATTGCCGGGTGCCATACTTTTACGCGATTGTCGGCGATTGCCGCTTTCGCACCTTTGAAATTTTTGTCGCTACCGGAAATGGCAAAACCGGTGAGCGAATCGCCGTTGGCGCGCAGCCCGTCTGCGAAATCAAATTCGATAAAAATCGCCCCGTTTTCAACGGAATTTCCGCGATACAAGGGGCCGGAATATGGTACGGATTGTTGATAATTTTTGTTGAGCGCGATGAGCGCGAGCCGTCGCCCGACTTCCTGTTTATTTTTTGGATGAATGTCGTCCGGATTGCCGATGTCGATGGTCACCGCCATGCCGGTGTTCGGCAAATCGAGCGCCATTTGCTGCGCCTCGCGCAGTTCTGCCCACTTGCTTTCAAAGGGTTGCGGATCGGGTTGGTAAAAATTGGCGATCTGCACAAAATAGAATGGCAACGTCGGTTCGTCCCATTTTTCGCGCCAGTCGGTGATGCACCTGCGGAACAATTCGCGATAGCTAAATGCCTGTGAAATATTACTTTCGCCCTGATACCAGATCACCCCCCGAACCGGGAATTTTGTCAACGGTGAAACCATCGCGTTGAATAAAACGGTGGGACGTTTGTGCAAATAGGGGCGTTTCGGCGCCGGGGATTCGCTATTATCCAACGCAATTTCAAAACGCCAGTCACCCGCCAGCGGAATCGTGTCAATCGCCGGAGAAGCGAGATACAGCTGATCCGCCGCACCCCAAATACCGCCGCGACTGCCGACATCCAGCACCCGGACGGCAATGGTATTTTCGCCGCTGTGCAGCCAGTTTGCCGGAACGCTGTATCGCGTCGGGTGATTGCGTTTCAGGTGTTCGCCGGCTTTTTTGCCGTTCACGAAAGTGATGTCAAAATCGTCGATGGTATCGAGATTGAGCACCCAGTCGTCGCCGTTTTCGGGCAACTCAGGAATCGTGATGGTTTTGCGAAACCAGATCACCCCGTCGAATGATTCGTAACCCACGCGATCCCACAAAGTGGGCAATTTCATGGATTTCCAGCCGGAATCGTCGAATTCGGGCTGTGCAAATGCGGTGTCATTCTGGAATCCGGCATCTTTTTCGAGAGTATTTTCGTACCAATTTTTGAGATCGTTTTTGTAGGTTTGCAGGATTTTCTCATCCGACTGCACCGTGCTTTTTTTTGCATCGGCGATGGCATCGCGCAAATTTGCAACATCCGAAAGTGCGGATTCGCTCATCCACGCTTCCACATTTGTGCCGCCCCACGAGGAGTGGATAAGTCCAACAGGAACATTCGTTTCGAGAAAAATATTCCGTCCGAAAAAATAGGCGACTGCGGAAAATTCTGCGATGGTTTCCGGTGAGCAGCGTGACCAGCCGTCGCTTTGCACATCGCTTTGCGGGATTGCCGCCATCGCTTTTTCGACGGTGAACAGCCGGATTTCCGGGTAATTTGCCTCGCGGATTTCCCGCTCAAAATTGTCGATTCGTCCCCAACTCGCCAGCGGCATGTTCATGTTCGATTGACCGGAGCAGACCCACACCTCGCCGATGAGAATATCCTCAAAACGGAGCGATTGCCGCGCGGTCGAAACGTCCAGCGAAAACGGCCCGCCGCTCGATGTTGCCGGAAATTCCACCGCCCATTCGCCGTCCGGCGATGTGGTTGCGGTTTGCTGCTGTTCGGCAAATTCAACGGAAACGGTTTCACCCGGATTTGCCCAACCCCAAATCTTGATCGGCTTGTCCCGTTGCAAAACCATGTGGTCGCCAAATAATTTGGGCAACTGCAAATCGCGGTTCTGGCTGCAGGAAATCAGCAGCAAAACGATCGCAAACAGGACCAATTTTTTGCAAAAATCTTTTGGGGGAAGTATCATTTTTCGACCTTATTTCAGCAACATCATTTTACGGGTTTGGCTGGCTGCGGTGCTGTTCAGGCGATAAAAATAAATGCCGCTGGACATGTCCGCTGCTTCCCAAATTACCGAGTGCAATCCCGTTGATTTGATGCCATCGACCAGCGTTTGGACGAGCCTGCCGGTTACATCGAACACCTGCAATTGCACGACGTCGGTTTTTGGCAGCCGGAAACTGAGCGTTGTAGTAGGATTAAATGGATTCGGATAATTTTGATAAAGCTCTGTTTCTTCTGGAATTAGCGGATTCGATTGCCCCTGATCTTCGTCGATGCCGGTGAGCACGCCGCCGCGTTCGGCAAGTTGCGCAACAAACAGCGATCGCGGGTTCAGTCCCGGCTGATTGCTGCCTTCGATGTAGCCTTCCGGCTCAGCAAACGAGTTCGGCGGCTTTTGTCCGGTGATGTATCCGGCGCAGCCGATGGCGTAATTTTGGGCGGTTGGCGGTTGCTGGACGTGGATTTCCGCACCGTTCACATCGCAATTCCAGGTGATCGAATGCGCGGCAGACCAGCCGTGGCTGGTGCCAAAATAGCCGCGATTATACAACCCGATACGCCGGGGATTGTAGCCCGATCTCGGTCCGTCCAGTTCCCGGTGATTGTCGTAAAGCAAACCCTGGCTCCAGCGGCGATGCCCTTCGCTGCCGGCGTATGCGCCTTCCGATGTGCAATCCAAAAACACAATGCCCGATGCGCGACTGTTGCCATTTGATACATAGCTGTGCCGCCCAAAACTGGCGTGGCAATTTTGGAAAAGAATCAATTGCGATGCGCTGTATGCGTTAAAATTATAGCGTCGCTCGCCGTCGATGAGCGACACCGGATCGATCGCCCGGCAGTTGTAAACCGTGACACGCGTTGCGGTATTTGTGTAAACGCCGGAATGCCCGAAATGCAAAATTGTGCAGTCGCGAACCCAGGCATCTTCGACGGTGTGCAGATAAATGCCGCTCCACGCATGATTTTCATCGGTGCCGCCGGCGGTTTCGATATCGATCCGCAAATCTTCGATCCCGATGTTGGTTTTGAGCAAATTGCGGCTGTATTTGTAAATATATGATTGCGATAGCGCCCGGATCAACGTGTTGAATACCGGGGCATCGATGGTAATTTTGTTGCCGTTAATTGCGGTAATATATCGATTAAAAACAATAGGTTGGCTGTCCACTTCCCAGGGAATATCCTCCGGTTCCGATCCCGGCTCGCCGGAATGCGTGCCGCCGTAATCGATGGCTGCCAGCCACGCTTCGGTGCAGGGGTGAACAATCACGATGTTGTCTCCAACGGCGTATGGCGAAGCGTCGCTCACTTCAAAAACGCGATCGCCGACAAAAACGGTGTCTGTGGTGATGTTGCGAGTGGTTGCGGAAACCGAATCGCGCCAAAGCGTTGAGGACGCGCCACCGGCGATGATCACATCGCGTTTGCCGGGAATGTTGCCGGTCGCGTGGAGAATGGTGTTGCTCGCCGGATCGTCGCCGTCACCGACGCCGCGCAGCACCACGCCATCCGCGTTGATCCGCAAATTGAAGCGAATCTGGTAAATGCCCGCCGTCAGCAGCAGCGCACCGCGAAAACCATTGGTATCCTGCGGCATCGCCGAAACGGCATCGATAGCTGCTTGCACATGAGCTGTGTTGTCGCCGGAAATGGGGGAGATGCTCATCACGGTCGGCACATTTGGCAGCGGCTCGTTGCTGTTTTTGTATCCCGCGTAACTGAAATCCGGGATGCGGTTGCCCAGCGAATCAGCGACGTAAACCAGTTTGCCGTCGTTGCCAAAATACACGATTTCCGATTGCCAGGTTTGCGCCTGCAGCGTCCCCACAACCGCGATGATTATCGTAAAAAACAGGCGTTTCATTGTTCTCTCGTTGGCGGTTAAATTCGTAAAAATTGTTGCCGCAGAGGCACAGAGCACGCAGAGGATTTTACTGTATGAATAGGTATAATTTTAACTTTTCGAATAGGAATCTCATGCATTCGCAGGAGTGACAGATTGTCTTTCCTTTGTCATTCCTGCGAAGGCAGGAATCTCATGTTCATGAAAGTTAATGACCAATTACAGCTAATAAGTTCTCAGTGAACTCCGTGCCTCTGTGGCATCCTTTGTTAAATTTTCCGGATTATCAATTGCATTATACAATTATTTTAATAACAACAGCTTACGTGATAGAATTTTTCCGCGAAATTTCAATTGATACACATACACGCCGGAGGCAAAATTCACAGCGTTCCAGCGTACGGAATAGCTGCCCGGTGCGTGAAATTGATCGACGATTGTGGCAACCTGCGATCCGTCGATCGCATAAATTTTCAGAGAAACCTGCCCGGGTTTTTCGATCGCGTAACCGATGGTCGTTTCCGGGTTGAAGGGATTCGGGTAATTCTGGAATAACGCAAAACCGGTTGCCGGTTCGATGCCCGGATCATCCCCGATGCCCACAGTTTGCGACGCCCAGCGCAGGTCGCCGAGTGTTTTGCCATCGCTGGCCAAACCGGCGAGCGGCGTGCCGTTCGGGAGCATAAAATTGCCGTTCGACGGATCGGCGTATTGCGGATCGATCCCGACCATTCCGGTACCGATGCCCGCGCTGCGATTGGCAATTACCGGACCAACGTTGAACGTATCGCAATAGCTAATTGTGGCAACCAGCCCTTCGATAATCACGGCTGCGCTGTCCGCCGGACTGTTGCTGAAAATGCTGTTCTTGATTTGCGCGGCATCGCAATCTTTCGCGTAAACGATGCCCGTTCCGTCGCTGCCGCAATTGTCAAACGTGACGTGATCGATGCGCAATCGCGGTTGCGGTGTGAATGGCACCTGATCGCCGCCATACACAAAAATTGCCTGTTTCGCGATATTCCAGAACGTGCAGTTGCTGAATTCCAGCCAGTCCACATTGAATTCGCTGCTGCCGATGGCTTCGTCTTTGAGGCTGATGCCGATACCGGCGGCATCGGAAAACAGGCAGTTGCTGAACACAATCGAATCCGCGAACGTGCCGGGATAGGCGTAAAAAAAGCTGCCGTCGCTGCCGTCGTTGACATCGCGGAACAGGCAATTTTCGGCTTTCAAAATGTAATTGCGGTTCATCGGCGCATCAGTTGTTCGGATGAGATGCGTTGCCGGCGTTGCGCTGCCGGACATGCCGTCCAGTTCCAGATCGCTCAGATAAAGTTTGCCGCCATCGATAATTTCAAAAATGGTGCGCGACGTTGCACCCGCTGCCGTGTTGCGGATCACCGGACGATCGGTGCTGTCCGCCGCGCGGATGGTCAGCGCAACGGATACCGCGATGTTGCCGTCGTTGGGAAATTCGCCGGGCAGGAGTTCGAGAATATCGCCGGGCAAAGACAGTTGCACCGCATCCGAAAGCGCGTTGGCTCCCGGCGCAACCTGTTTCACGGAAATCGAGAGCGGATACCAATCCGCACCGGTGTTTTCACCGGAAACCGGGCGAATGAGGATCGGCTCTGCGGAAAATTCATCCGCGCCGATGTCTTTGGCTGCATCGCGTGGTTGACCGTCCACGTCGTTTGTAACGTCCGGGTAATTGCCAACCGCCGCATCAATCAGCGGACTGGTATTTTCCGGTCGCCACAGCGAATCAATGGCAAGTACCAATTGCGGATCGACAGCGGTTATGCCGGGATTGGCATCGATGCCCAGCGGCGAGCCGAACATCACGTTACCCTCGTATTGCATGTTGACCGGCGTGTCCTCGTAATCGATAATCTGTCCGCTGTTGGTCGTGTAAATCACGTTATTGGCAATCATGCAGTCGAGCGGTGGTAGCGATAACTCGCTATCTTTTCCCGCGCCGACCAAAATCGTGTTGCGGCAATTCACAAAAGTATTGAACATCACCAACGCACGTTTCACCTGAAAATAGCGGTTCAGCGGTGAATTCGGCACGCCATTCATAAAAACAAGCGGGCTGTGATAACCGCTGCCGTATAAATCCTGGAAATAGTTGTTGTAAACTTTGTGGTCCTCACCGATGATGCGCACGCCGCCCGCGCCGGTGTTGTTCGCACCGAAAAAGAAGTTGCCGTAAACCTCTGCAAAATTGCCGTGGCGCAGCGTGAGAATCCCGTCGCAATTGTAAAAAGTGTTGTAACGGAAGGTGTTGTGACCGGATTTGTTGGAAATGATTTCGGTTTCGCCGTTGCATTCCTCAAAATAATTGTATTCAACGGTCGTGTAGGAATCATACATCGACCAGTCGCTGGTGCCGATGCGAATGGTCTCGCCGCCGTTGAAACCGAGTTCCGGACGGAAGGCAAAATAGTTGTGATCGATCCGGTGATAATTCGGCGTATTCGACAACCAGACCACCAGCGTTGTGCCGGAGTGGGTTTTGTTGCGGAAATAGCAGTGATCGACGCGGTTGTTTACGCCATACAGCGACACCCATTTGTAATCTGTGTTGATGTTCGATGGGTTGTAATCGACGATGACCGTGTTGGTCAATCGCGAGTGGTTGGCGAGATTTCCGCTGTTTTCCCGAAATTCAATGACCGAACCGGAGGGACGGCTGCCGCCTTTGAAATACAATCCGGATACAATCAGGTAACTCCCGGCAATGCGCAATCTGGACGATCCGTTGAGCAACACGCGACCGGGCGTTTCTGCCCGCAGCAAAATGGAATCGCCTTCCGTTCCATTGGCTTTGAACAGGATTTCTGCGTTTGTCCAGATGCCGTTGGTCATCGTGATCGTATCGCCGGGCTGAACTTGCTGCAGCGCCGCGGAAATTTCGGAAGGCGTCGAAGCCCAAAATTCCTCCGCGATCAGCGAAACGGGTAACAGCAACACAGCCATTATCCATAATTTTCCAAAAAAGCGGGAACGCCCGGAGGCGCTCCCATGTGCACAAATTTCATTACTCATTTCAGAAGCATCATCTTTCTGGTTTCGGATGTTACGCCGTTTACATCCAGTCTGTAAAAATAAACGCCGGAAGTCAGACCGCTGGCATCGAACGTTACTTGCTGTTCACCGGCTGACTGGATTTCGTTCACCAATGTGGTTACTTCCGCACCGGTGATATCGAAAACGCGCAGCACAACCGCGCCGTTTTTCGGCAGAAAATAGCTGATCACCGTTCCCGGGTTGAAAGGGTTCGGGTAATTTTGGCGCAGATAAAATTCGACTGGTGTGTTGAAACGATCATCGTCGATACCTACCGCATCGCAGTTGCCTGCCCAGCGTTGATCGCTGATCGCCACGCCGCCAAAGCCTTTGTTGCACACTTGCGAATTGTTGGCAAGGGTGTAATCCAGATTTCCGGGATCGGCGTAATTGGGATCGTATCCATAAACTGTGGATGAATCGACCGTGCCGCCTTTGGTTGCGCTGATGCGACCGGAACCGGGCTCCGGCGCTGTAAACGAATTCACGTTGAACGTATCGATATGGCTGACAACCGAGCCGAGTTCCTGAATTTGTAAAACATAATCATCGCGACCGTGACCGGATTCCCGGGAATTGGTTACCAGAATATTCCGGGCGATTGTACCGCGATTGTTTTTCACAAACATCATCCGGGTTGCGCTGGCGTTGACGGTCAGGTTTTCGAATAATGCGTAAGCATCTTGGGTGCTGGTGTCCAGATCTGCATAAAAACGGATGCACTCGGCATCGATATTTGTGAATGTGCAGTTGCGAACAATCAGCGAATCGAGTGCGCGATCGATGGGATATTTTTCCGTTTCGGAGATGCGGATCGCTTCGTATCCGGTGTTGGCGAACGAGCAATCTTCGATGCGAATCGTTCCGGCATCCACGCCTGTCAAAAAGTAAAATCCGTGACCATCTTTCGATAAGTCTTTGTCTTCATAAAAGTTAACGAAATCGCAATTGCGAATGGTTACGTTTAAACCGACTTTCGGCTGCGGGAATCCGTCCGGACCTTCGCCGACGCGAATGGCGTATTTCATGCCGTGGGTTGCCGGGTGTCCGCCATCAAAAATGACACCTTCCACAACAAAATCATTGTGAACGCGGAAAATTTCCAACTGGGTGCCGTTGGCGTCGCTGTGGGTGAGGATGGGTTTATTGGTCAATCCCGGTGCCGCAACAATGGTTAACGGGTGTTTAACTTGAAAATAAACCGTATCGGTGGTGGTGTACACGCCGCCATCGGTCACCAAAACCAACGAATCGATCATATTGTTGAACGCAAAATCCATAGCCAATTTGAAATCGAACTGATCGTCCACTTCAATTTTGCTGGCGAATAGCGGGTTTGCAAACATCAGCAGTATCATGCTGATAAAACCTGTTATCGCTAATTTCTTCATAATGCCTCCTGGTTTATTAAATGTGAGTAGATACAATTCATGAATTGTATCTACCATTATCATGAATTGTATCTACCATTATCATGAATTGTATCTACCATTATCATAAATTGCATTTACCCATTGCTGTTACAATCAAAATTGATACGCGTAACCGAGATAAAAATTATTCAACGATTCCTGCACATAATTGGTGTTGCTGTAATAGGAATCGTGGTAGCGCAGCCGGCGCCATTCGTATGCTGCGTCGATGCGACCGAGATTCCACAATTTCAAACTGGCGCCGAAAGAATAGCTATCCGATGCGGGACCTTCGTCGTCGAAAGCTGCGCCGTCGGGAACAAACGTTACCGGCAAGCTGCGATAGCCACCCATCACCGAGAGAAATTCCGTCGCGCGATATTCGATGCCAAATCGCAGTGCCCGGTAATCTGCCCATTTCTGGAACAATGAGTCCATCGGCTGGCTGGTCATCCGGTAATCGGCATCGCCGTATGGCGCGATATCGATGTCCATCGCAAAAGTAAAATTATCCACCGGCGTAACACTCAGCCCGAGCTGGAAAGTTGCCGGAACATCAATTTCATCGGTGCCACTGCTGTTAGTTGTGGTTGCTGTGCCAATTCCGCTGTTCACAGTTTCGTTGGTTGACGCTAATTGCCAGTCCCGCGCAATGGTGTAGGGCAGCCCGATTTTGGCACCAACGTTAAATCGCTGGAATTTCAACAACATGCCCAAATCAAAACGGGTTGCGCTAAAATCAGATTTTCCAGTGGTTTGTGTGGTGAGCGTATCGTATGAAAACCGGAATTTATTGTTACCGACCAGATCAAAATATCCCACTTTGTCGAGCAATTGGCGGTCGTCGGTTTCGGCAGACATGACGTTTACGGCAACGCCCAGTTCCAGCATTTTGAACGCCTGAACCGCAACCGCGCCGTTGATGTTGGTAACATTTCCGTCCCGTTCGCGCAAAAAGCGATGCCAGTTAAAGCTGACCGTATCCGTTGTGGTACCAACCGGCGGATTGCCGTAGAGATTGAAACCGATATGCGGATCGAGATAGGTATCGTTGCGATCGAAATCGTCGATCAGAATATTTTGCGAATATCCCGCAGCGACAACCAGTTGACGTCCGCCCAATGCGAATGGCATTGCCGCCATCACATTATTCAAGCCGGATTCGCTGAGTTTTTGTTTCCAGTCCGCAGCTTCGTCGCTGAAAGGATCGAGCCCCATATCCGGTTCGCGGATCTCGTACGTCACCGAATCGAAACCGAGCGTTCCGGCCAATTCGTGATCCCACATGCCGTTGTATCGCGCTTCGGGCGTGTACAGCCCTTCCAGATAAAACGGCAGCGTTTGGTAAATGCGGTTGGGGCGATATTCCTGATTTTCCTGCCAACTCCGGCTTTGGGATATCGAACCGATGGAAAGCTGCAACGAAGTGATGCCTGCCAAACCGGCCGGATTACGGAACAGATTGCCCAAATCACCGGAAAGCGCGGTAGTTGCACCGCCCATCGCCATGGCTTTGACACCCACATCCTGCGGCGTTGCCAATCCCTGAAAAGCCAGTTGATCTCCGCGACGCTGGGCAAAAAGGGATACTGTCACCAGCAATGTTGCTAAAACGATAAATACTTGTTTGTTCATGGTTTATGACCTCAATTTATGTCGCGCCTTGCCCACCGTTATTGTAAAGAAAGTCCCACCGAAAACCGGTGAACGCCGCTTAACAGATCGCCGTAATCGTTATACGAATAGTCAAAACGATAGCCTTTGTAATTCATGCCCATGCCGAGGGCAATGCCTTCTTCATCGTAATTCATTTTGTAGCCGCCGCGCAAAAACAGCAGATTGCTGAACCCGTATTCCAGCCCGACGTTGTATTGCTGGTCGTAATCGCGCGGTTGAACCATGTCGAATGCGACCTGAACCGAATGCGTTTCGGAAATGGTGCCGAGATTGGCGGACGGTCCCATCAAAAAGCCGCTGATGCCGATGTTGAAGGTTTGCGGCAGCGGAAAATCTTTATCGATAAACGCCACATTTTGCCCGAAATGGCGCACCGCCGCGGAAATCTGCACCGTTCGGAAACCGGTGTTGTAAATCAACCCGCCGTCAAAAACCACGGCGCTGGCGCTTTCCAGCCACAAATCTTCCCGGACAAATTTGGCGGTGATGCCAAATGAAAATTGTTCAGTCAACGATCGCGCCCACGAAACGCCGAGAACCATCGCGCCCGGCGAAAATGTGTTACCGGTCAGTCCAGGCATGTACACATCGTTTTCGTTGAAACCGAGTTGCGAAACAGTGGTTTCTTCAATTTCTCCGACATCCGTCAGCAAAGCCTGAAACCCCAAAACGCCCCAGGTTCCGGCATTCCAGCCGATCGCCAGCGAGGTATGTTTTACATCAAAAAAGTAATCCATGTATGATGCTTCGACATCGAACCGGCGAACGGTCGTCAGCGCTCCGGGATTCCAGAATACCGCATCCGCGCCAAAAACGGCAGCGGAATACGCCTCACCCATGCCGGTGGAGCGCGCGCTCATGCCCACTTTCAGAAATTGAAAAGAGGTGGTGCCCACTTTTTCAAATCCGAAAGCAAGGGTTGTTATCAAAAGCCCTAAGCTTATAATTTTATTGAAATTGGTGATCATGATGATCTCCTCACTTGATTACCACAAATTTGCCATGCGTTTGTTTGCCTTCCGGAGTGGTGACCACATAAAAATAGACGCCGGAGGCAATTTCCTGATCGTTACGGGATGCCTGAAACCATGCGACAGAATACACCGGTGTGTTGTGTTCGATCGTTTCGATCAACTGTCCGGCGTATGAATAAATGCGAATGGTGCATTCCCGGGGGAGTCCGTAAAACCCGATTTGTCCGGCGGTTGCGCCGCCGCCGCTAAATCCGGAGGAAATGCGGAAGGGGTTGGGAACGGCGTAAATTTTATCACCCTGTTCCGGGCTGAAATTATCCACCGATCCGATATTTTTTTCAAATTCCACAATATTGGTGCGACCGCTGGTGTTGCCGTTTTCATCGACCGAAATCACCGAATAAAAGCGTTTTTCGCCCACTTTGAAATTTTCATCGGTATCGATGAATTCATAAATATCGTCGCCGGTGACAGCGCCTTTTTGGAGCGTGCCGATCAATTCCCACGGTCCCATTCCGGCGATGCTCCGGTAAATCTGGAATTCCTGCAAATCGCCCATCAAACGGGGATGGGTAAATGCTTCCAGATCGCGCGTCCAGCGAATGCGAACTTCTGCGCTGACCGTATTTTCGATCGTATAATTCGGGGCAGGGAAGGGGACGGGAATTTTATAGCTGCCGTCTTTCGGATAATCTTCCGGCCACACCGGCAGTTGCGGTTCTTCGCCGAGATACGCCGTAAACGCTTTGTGGGCAACCTGGGTAACGTTGCGAACGTCGCTGTTAACATAATCCGGGTAACCGTATTCCGTGAGATAGTTTTCAGTCATCACTTCGCCGTCAATTGTGTAGCGGCGATCCAGCGATGGCGTGTTTGCCCACTGCGTGATGGTTTGTCCGCCCTCGATGCGTTTGCCGGGCTGCGCGCCGTAACCAACTACTTCGGCAAGGGCGTATTCCAGTTTGTCACCGTGATTGAGGGTGTACGGTCCGAAAACGATGTGCTTTTGTCCCGCATCCGCGCTTTGGCGATAGGGATACGCGGCACGTCCGATCCAGCGCGGGCTCGGCGGCTCCGGCCAGGTGGTGCTGCCGGGGGCATATCTGCCGCTCCAGCGGTTGTCCGGATTGATCGATTCGACCATCATTTTGGAGCTGCGGGTGTTCCCGGTGCTCACTTTGTTCGACCACGGCTGTTTGATGCGCAGGTTTTCCGACAATTCGTAATATTCGCCAAAATTGGTGCGTAAAATTTTCACCGCTTCGGATTCATTTCGCGAAAGATCGAACGGATCGACAATCGCGAGATGAGTGGTATCGTATTGCAACATCGCCATTCCCGGTGCCTGCGGACTGGTGAGTGCGCCGCCGTTCAAACCGGTTTCGGCAAATTGCCGGAAAAGCTCTTTGTTCGGCTCCGGTTTTGCGATCTGGTTTTCGCTGCCGGTTCGCAAATTCATATTGAAAGACAGCCAGTAATCCGCGTCCCAAAAACCGTTTTGGTCTCCGCGATAAATACCGCCCTCATACAGCCATTCCTGATAATGGCGCTGATAGCCATACATCGATGGCGCCCAACCGTAAATGAATAATGGCATGAAATCACGCAGTTGCTCAGTTTGCTCGATGGTGCTTTCGTCGCCGTCTGTATCTCCGGTGTATTCGAGGGTGTATTCGTAAATGATCATATCATCGTAATCGGGATAGCTCCACGCCCGCGATGTCCGGGTGACGGTTACGCCGATAGGCGTTGCCCATTTCGCGATGATAATTTCTTCCGCTTCATCCGGGTTGTAATCCGGGTTAATGCTGCCGTCATCCAACAGCGGGAAATTCTCGATTTCCACGAGCGACAACGGATAGCTCCAGACATTCACGGTAACTTCCGCCTCGCTGGCGCCGATGCCGCCGCAAAAAGCATACATCCGGTTGGCAAGTTCCGGTTTGCTGGCGAGGTTGGCAGCCATATACATGCCGCCGCCGAGAATATTGTGTTGACCGCTGTAATCCAGCCCCTGCACAATCGTTGCGGAGCGGGACGGCCATTCCATCAACGGGAAAGAAGTCCGGTTGCCCTGCTCTCCGGTTTGCCAGCCGCGCCCGATTTCCCCGGTGTTGAACACGGTTTCGTGCAGCATGCCGCGATCGTGAATACGGAAATCCCGGAAACCCTGCGCAACCATCGCCGGACTTACCGAAACGATCAACATCAGGATCAGTGCAGCCGTTTTTGTTAAGGTTTTCATTCTGTTATCTCCAAAAATTTCTTTCGTTTTCCGCATGACATTTTCAAATCGTTGATCCGAAATCAGAATCGCAGATACATGCCAAAGCGATAATGGCGCGGTTGATTGGCAACCAGATACACGCCCCGGCTGGTGTTGTACGGATCGTTCTCGTATTCAGTCAGGAAAATGTCGTTTCGCAGATTCCAGTCTTCCGCGGTTTCTTTATCGCCGAATGCGCGGGAATATGAAAACACACCCTGATTGAGCAGGTTGAACGCTTCGAAATAGAGATTAAACTGCTGTTTCTGAATGACAATCCCTTTTTCGATGCGCATTTTCCAATCTTTTTCATTGGGCGTGCGTTGGTTAAATTGCAAGCCCTGACCGGTGTTGTCGAACGTGTACGGACGTCCGGTCATGTATCGGAAAGTGGTGCTGAATTTCATTCTGCCAAACGGGTGATAGCCCAACACGGAAAAAAAGTCATCTTCATTTGTGTTAAAGCGCAGGTTGAAAACCGCTTTGTGGGTTCGGTCGAAGTTGAGATACACATCGCCGAGTGCCGGCAGGTTTTCGGTAAACAGCGCGCCGTCTAATCCGGCTTCCTGAAAGGTGAGTGGTGCATCCAACGTATTCGGGCGATTTGCGGTTGCAGTTTCGTAATTATAGCGGACATATCCGTTAATAAATCCGCCGGTTTTTTCGAAACTGATGTGAAATCCTTTGATGTCCGCATATTCCCGGTTGACAAATGTTTGGTAGGAAACATCCTGAAAATCTTTGTAAATGGCATCCTGAATCAAATTGGTAACATCTTTATAATATGCGCTGACATCCAGCCGGACATCCTCGGTGATGCCCTGCACCAAACCGAAATCGTATGAATTGGTTTTTTCCGGTTCCAACAGCGGATTGCCCAAATACACAATACCGTTGCTCGAATTTACCTGATTGTAAAACACCTGGTTAAAGCTGGGACGCTGGGTAAACGTGCCGTAATTCAGGTGAAAAACAGAGTTTTCGGAAACGGGGAAAGAAACGCCCACACGCGGTTGAACGATCACTTTCATATCCACATTTTCAACGGCGTCGGGATCGCGGAACGGGGCGTACGGATTTTGAAAAAAGGTGGTTTTGAGATCGTAAAAATCGACCCGCATACCAGCGTTGGCAATCATGCCGGAAAATTCCATTTTATCCTGAATAAAAAATGCGCCTTCGATGGGGAAGTTGCGGAAATTCAGATTCCGGAAGTTGCCGGGTGTGGACAAGCTTTGTTTCATATCCACATTCAGATCGTAATAGGAAAACTGCAATCCGGCTTTCAGCAGGTTGAAGCGGTTGATCTGGCTGCTCAAACTGGCATCGAGATTGAAGGAATGCACTTTTTCATCGCCGTAATCGTCCTCCGGACGACCAACGCGGTGATTGGATGGCGCAGTGTAATCCACCCAGTTGGTGTTGTTCGAATAATCTTCGATAAATTCGCCGTCATCCAGCAATTCGATGCGCTGTTCGGTGAGCAAATTCAGCGATTTCATCCGCAAATCCATGTAAGTTGAATTGCTGAAAACGTGGTTCCAGCTAAACCCGAACTGCTGCGAAACCGAATTTTCTTTGGCGATACTCAGCGTCCGGTCGAACATCCAGCGCAGATACGCGCTGCCGATATCGTTGCGGAACTGGCGATCGTAAATATATTCAAATTTTATTTTGTCCGACACGCCGAGCTGATAAGTGATGTTCCCGACAAATTGGCGATCGATATCCGCCTGTGTGGTCGGAATAATTGGCGAGATAAAATTTTGCCGGGTGGCAAAAAAGAGCTTCGCTTTTTTTGAAATCGGTCCGCCGGTGGAGAAATCGAGCCGGGTATCGTATCGGTTATCGTAATCCATTCCGACGCCGCGAACTGCCTGCATCCACAAAATTTGCGAAATCCGGGCAACGCGCAGCGAATCCTGATGGGTCAGGTTGCGCGGCGGCCACACATTAAACGGCGGCAAATATGTGGGTCCGAAACCGTAGCTGATATCATACAACGGATTCCCGTCGATCGGGTCCGGTTGCAGCCATTGTTCGAGATCCATCAGCAAATTGTAAAATTGCAAATATTGGGCATCGTAAATGCTGCCGGCTTTCGGGTCGTCCCCGGTGCCTGTCCATGTTTTGTAATATGGCAGGTTGGACGAAACTTCCATCCGGCTGTTCCATTTGTTGCCGCCCTCTTTGGTGACCATATTCACCACGCCGGATTGGGCATTGCCATATTCCGCGCTGAAACCGCTGGTGTAAACTTCCACCTCCTGCAGCGCAGTTGTGATGGGACGAAACGCGCGCGAACGGTTGAGCGGGTTCACAATGCTGCTGCCGCTGACGAGATACAACGCCTCGCCCTCGCGTCCGCCGCGGAAGTTTTCGCCAACCACATCCGCCTGCAAAGAAAGAATATCCGTCACATCCGTTACACCGGCGATGCTCTGAATTTCTTCTACCGTATAGGATTGTTTGGTGGCGGTAACATCTTTCTCAACGCCGAGCGGTTTGTATGCGGTTACCAACACTTCTTCGGCTTCCACAGATTGAGTGGCCAGCTGAAAATCCAGCCGGGTGGTTTTGTCCACTTCAACCCGCACTTTTTGTTTCACCTGATCCTGATAACCAACGTAAATCACCCGAACGTTGTAAACGCCCGGTCGCAAATTGAGGATGAAAAAGAATCCGTCCACATCAGATGCGGCGCCGGATGGCGTGTCCAATTCCACAATTTCTTCGCCGTCCCATCGGGATTCGACGACGACGTTTGCGCCAATCAGCGCTTCGCCGGTTTCGCTATCGGAAATTTTGCCGGAAATTTTACCGGTTTCGCCGGCAAAAATCCCGAGAGATCCGCCCATCAATAGCGCGAGACACCACAGTATTTTTCGCACTATCATAAACTGTCCTCCCGGTTATGTTGAAAACACATTGAACTTGACCTCTGTTTATGGGTTAACGCGCCATCCACCCGCCGTCCACGGTGAGCAAATGCCCGTTTACATAATCTGATGCTTTTGATGCGAGAAAAATAGCCACACCCGCCAGATCTGCCGGTGTTCCCCAACGTTCCGCCGGAATTCGTGCGCTGATCGCGCTGTTCCGTTCCGGATTTTCCCGCAGCGCTTTGGTGTTGTCCGTAACCATGTATCCGGGTGCAATTGCGTTAATGCAAATGCCATCCTTTGCCCATTCGTTTGCCAAAGCTTTGGTAATTTGCGCGACCGCGCCTTTGCTGGCCGCATACGACGGCACCGTAATGCCGCCGGAAAAACTGAGCAGCGAAGCGATGTTGATAATTTTGCCATAATTCCGTTTCATCATATCCCGAGCGCAAAGCTGGCTCAAAAAGAACACGGTTTTGGCATTCAGATCCATCACGTCGTCCCAATCTTTTTCCGAGAAATCGATAGCCGGTTTGCGGCGGATAATCCCGGCATTGTTGACCAAAATATCCACTTTGCCGAAATTGTCCAGCGTGGCGTTAACCACCTGTTCCATCACTGCCATTTGGGAAAGATCGCCGTGCAACGTGAGCACTTTGCGACCCATTTTGCGAATTTGTGATGCAACTTCGTCCCTTTCGCGGTGATCAACCAGCACAATATCTGCGCCGGCGCTGGCAAGCCCCAACGACATGCCGGAACCCAAGCCGGTGCTGCCACCGGTGACAATTGCTGTCTTTCCTGATAAATCAAACCAATTCATAATAGTCACATTTTGTTTAAATATCGCGTCGCTGCCAACCGTACGGCAGCGACGCGATGGATGGAAAATTCAGATTATTTCATCAAAATCATCTTCTGGATTTTTACAAAATTTTCAGCTTCGAAACGGTAAATGTAGATACCCGTGGCAACGGAACTGCCCAGATCATTTCTGCCATCCCACGCTATTTTGTAAAATCCGGGTTCGAACGATTGGTTGGCGAGTGTGCGCACTTTTTGTCCGAGAATGTTGTACACTACCAGCGAAACAACGCTCACCTTCGGCACCTGGAAATTGAAATTGGTGCTCGGGTTGAACGGGTTCGGGTAGTTCGGGCTGATATCGAACACTTTCGGCAACGCCGAATCGTTATCGATGCCGACCATCAGTTTGAAGATTGCCGTAACGGATTTGTGCCCATCCATCGTCAGCGAATCCGGGTTGTTATTGCCGGTGAGATCGCCGGTCCATTCCAGAAATTCCCAATTGGCTTCCGGAATTGCGGTTAACGTGACCACTGTTCCCGGATCGTAAGTTAAACCGATCGGCGGGGGGCTGAGGGTTACGCTGCCGGAATCGACAACCGCAACTGTCAGAGAAACGGTAACCGGCGTGTTGGTTGCCCAATTCAAATCGCCGATGGCTTCGCCGTCCGAGCCGAGCCCGTACAGGTGCGAAGTTGGCAGCAAGGTGTAATTCAGGCTGTCTGCGGCTTCGTATTGCGGATCGATGCCATACAAAAATTCCTCAGCAACCGTTGCGCCTTTGGTGCCTTTGATCGGCACGGGCAGCACGTTGAAAGTATCGATGTGGGTAATTGTGGAGCCGTTACCCTGAATTTCCATGATATCCGCATCGCGACCGTGACCGGATTGGCGACTATTGGAAACGATGATATCGCGAACCACTGCGCCGCCGCTGTTTTTCAGGAAAAATACCCGGGTGGCGGAATTGTTGATGGTGATGTGCTCGAGAAATACCGGCGCATCGGCAGTCAGCGTATCGAGATCGGAGTAGTAACGGACGCATTCCGCATCGATATTCGTGAATGAACAGTTGCGGATAATCAGCGAATCCAGCGCGCGATCGGTCACATATTTTTCCGTTTCGGAGATGCGGATTGCTTCATAACCGAAGTTATCGAAGGTGCAATCTTCAAAACGAATGGTTCCGGCAACCAGATCAACATCCAGTTTGATGGCGTGACCGTCTGCCAGCGGGTTGTTCAATTCGTAGAAATTTTTGAAATCGACATCGATTGCGGTGACATTTGTGCCGGTTCGAACCGAATCTGTGCCGGTGTAATGCCGCAGGCGAATCGCATATTTCATACCGTAGCTGAGCGGATGTGCCCCATCGACCACCACGCCGCGCAGATAAAAATCATCGAAAACGCGAAACACATCGAGGTTGGCGTGTTCGGGATCGCTGTGGGTGATAATGGGTTTTTCCGCCAAACCGTCGGCAGCGACAATCGCGAGCGGTTTCAAAATCGCCACGTCGGAAGTGCTGTAAGAGGTGTAAACCCCGCCGCTGGTCACCAGCCGGATGGTATCAACCGATGCGTTATTGTTGGCAAATTCGACCGCATCGCGCAGATCCCAGGTGGTGTCGATTTCCAGAACGTGGTTGGGCACCACAATTTCCTGGAAAACGGCGGTCACGGCTTTGTCGCCATTCATTAAAATAGATTCCGGGTTGGTGGCGGTTGCCACATCGCCCTGCCATTCGACAAATTCCCAGCCGAGTGCGGCTTCGGCGGTCAACATAACGACGGTGCTGCTGTCGTATGTGCCCAAAACCGGTTCGGGATCGAGTAAAATTGCACCCTGCCCGACGGTGTCGAGTGTCAGCGTGTATTGGGTGAAAATGCTCGCGAAGCTGGCGGTTACCTGCATATTGGAATCGACCGCCACGGTGATGGGATTTTGGGTATCGTTCACATCGCCAAACCATTCCACAAATTCCCAATTGGGGCGGGCGGTTGCGGTGATGGTTACCATCGTGCCCTGGTCATACGTGCCGTTAGCGGACGGCTCGGGGTCGAGCGTCACAAAACCCAAACCGAGCGTGTCGACCGTCAGCGTAACTTGCGGCGCGTTGCTCACAAATGTGGCGATCACGGTCTGATCGCTGTTCATCGTGATGTTCACCGGGTTAGCGTTCGGCGGGAAAACGTTGCCGGTCCATTGCGAAAAATCGTATCCGGGACCGGGAATTGCGGTCATAGTTACCACGGTGCCGGGAGTGTAAATGCCGCCGGGCGGATCGAGCGTAACTGTCCCGTTTCCAACGGTTTGGATATTCAAATAAACTTGCGACGGCAACACTTCCCATCGCAAATCGCCCATTGCGCGACCGTCATCGGCGGCGAGGCGTGCCGGTGAGGTTGCACCGAGGCGATAGTCGTTTTCGGTCGGATTGTTATACAACGGATCGTCGCCGATCATTCCGCTGCCGATGCTGGAGGAGCCGTTGGTTTTCACCGGAAAAACGTTGAAGGTATCGCTGAACGAAATGGTTGAGTTGCCATACAATTCAACCGAAGTGCCCTGCGCACCGCCCTGATTGGTGAAAATCGAGTTTTTGATTTCCACATCGGTAACGTCGCGGGGATACACCATGCGTTTGTTTTCGGCGTAGCTGATCGAATCGAATGTGCAATGGTTGATGCGCACCACCGGATCGCTGAATTCGATGTAAATCGCTTCGCGCCCGATGCGGGTAAAGGTGCAGTTATCCACTTCGACGTATTCGATATTCGGACCGCCGGCGGAAGTGCTTTCGCGGAGGAGCAACCCTTCGTTGCGGGCTTCGTCGAGAATGCTGCGGCGCAAAATAATCGAATCGGCGGAAGTGTTGGCGTGTGCTTTCACAATCGCTTCGGTGAAGTGGCGCATCACGCAGTCTTCAATTTTCAACTGGAAGCGGATGGAATCCGCCGGTGTGTTGATATCCTGCGACCGCACCGCATTTTTGGCGTGGGCGGTAGTGCTGCCGTCGATGCTGCCATCGAGATACAATCCCTGCAGGAACAGCTCGCCGCCGCCTGAATTTCGAACAACCGTGCGCTGGATGCGGCAGCGTTCGTGTTCCGAACGACTGGCATTTGCGCCAAACCTTCGGCAGCGCGAATGGTTAACTTCTTGTTTACAATAATCTTATCTGTGTCGGATGTGATATACAATCCGCCGCTGGTGATCAATTCAATGATATCGCCATCGGCAGCCCCATCGATTGCAGCCTGAATGGTGCCGTCGCCGCCGGTATTTTATGCACTACCGGATCGTTGATGGTGGGGTCCCAACGTCTGTCGCCCATCGATTTTCCGTCATCTGCCATTCCGATGAGCGGGGAGTTGTCGTCGAGTGTGTAATCGTTATTTGCCGGATCAAGATAAAGCGGATCTTCGTTCAGCATTCCTGCGCCGACGCTGGAGGAGCCGTTGGTTTTCACCGGAAAAACGTTGAAGGTATCGCTGAACGAAATGGTCGAGTTGCCATACAATTCAACCGAAGTGCCCTGCGCACCGCCCTGATTGGTGAAAATCGAGTTTTTGATTTCCACATCGGTAACGTCGCGGGATACACCATGCGTTTGTTTTCGGCGTAGCTGATCGAATCGAATGTGCAATGGTTGATGCGCACCACCGGATCGCTGAATTCGATGTAAATCGCTTCGCGCCCGATGCGGGTAAAGGTGCAGTTATCCACTTCGACGTATTCGATATTCGGACCGCCGGCGGAAGTGCTTTCGCGGAGGAGCAGCCCTTCGTTGCGGGCTTCGTCGAGAATGCTGCGGCGCAAAATAATCGAGTCGGCGGAAGTGTTGGCGTGTGCTTTCACAATCGCTTCGGTGAAATGGCGCATCACGCAGTCTTCAATTTTCAACTGAAAGCGGATGGAATCCGCCGGTGTGTTGATATCCTGCGACCGCACCGCATTTTTGGCGTGGGCGGTAGTGCTGCCGTCGATGCTGCCATCGAGATACAATCCCTGCAGGAACAGCTCGCCGCCGGCCTGAATTTCGAACAAGCGTGCGCTGGATGCGGCAGCGTTCGTGTTCCGAACGACGGGCATTTGCGCCAAACCTTCAGCTGCGCGAATGGTTAACTTCTTGTTTACAATAATCTTATCTGTGTCGGATGTGATATACAATCCGCCACCGTCCACCAGTTCGAGAATGTCGCCATCGGCGGCAACGTCAATCGCTGCCTGAATGGTACCGTCGCCGGCGCTCACCGGAGTGACGGTTTGAGCAACGGCGGAGCCAATCATCAACAGAGCAGAAAGGCTTGCCCAAAAGCAAAGCTTGGTAACCATCTTCATCATTAAGGTCCTCCTGTGGATTATTAATTTGAACAATTTTTCTCTATTAAAACCCGAACCAGCGCGGTAACGCCAGCGTCAGTTCCGGGATTGAAACGATCAGAATAAGTGCGAAAATCATTGCGACATACATCGGGAGCAGCGGCTTCACGATTTCCGTTAGCGAAACTTTGGCGACGCCGCAACCCACAAACAGCACGGTGCCGACCGGCGGTGTGCACAATCCGATGCACAAATTCAGCACCATCATGATCCCGAACAGCAGCGGATCGATGCCGATGGTTTGGGCAACCGGCAGAAAAACCGGGGTAAAAATGAGAATCGCCGGTGTCATGTCCATAAATGTGCCGACGATGAGCAGCACCAGATTCATAATCAATAAAATGACCAGCTTGTTTTCGCTGAGCGCCAGTAAAGTTGTGGTGATGTTTTGGGGAATATTTTCATACGACAGCACCCACGAGAGCGCCATCGATGTGCCGATCAGCAGCATCACCACCGCAGTGGTTCCGGCGGATTCCAGCAAAATGGATTCGAGATCGGAAAATTTGACTTCGCGATAAACGAACATCGCCAAAATCAACGCATAAATAACAGCGATTGCAGCAGCTTCCGTCGCAGTAAAAATGCCCGCAACGATGCCGCCGATGACGATAAAAATCAGCGTGAGGCTGAGCAGCGCATCGCCCAAACGACGTCCGACTTCACTGGCAGAAACACGTTCGCCGCGACCGTAGCCTTCTTTTTTGGCGATAAACGCGGCAACCGCCATCAGCGCCAAACCGAGGATGGTGCCGGGAATATATCCGGCGATAAAGAGCGCACCAATCGAGACGCCGCCGCTTGCCAGCGAATAAATAATCAGCACATTGCTCGGCGGGATGATCAGCCCGGTGGTTGCGGAAGTGACGTTTACCGCCGCGCTGAAACCCGGATCGTAACCGTTTTCCACCATTCGCGGGTGCATAAATGAGCCGATCGCCGCCGCTGATGCCACCGCCGAACCGGAAATCGCGCCGAACAGCATCGACGAAATAATGTTCACCAACGCCAGCCCGCCGGGAAACGAACCAACCAGCGCTTTGGCAAATTCCACCAGTCGTTTGGCGAGTCCGCCCCGCGCCATCAGCGTTCCGGAAAGGATGAAAAAGGGAATCGCCAGCAGCGTAAATTTGTCCAAACCTGTGGCAACCCGTTGCGCGATGGTGCTCACCGCCGGCGTAAAATCCACATTTACCATCAGTGTCAGCATCGTCGAAAGCCCGATGCTCACGGCAATCGGCACGTTCAGCATCAGCAGAACCGCAAAACTGGCAACCAGAATGAAAACGTCAATAGTCATATGCTTATCGAGGTTAAGTTACTGTTTTTTAATTTGATAACAGACTAATCTTCGGGATAAACCAACGCATCAATTGCGTAATAAATCATCAACATCCCGCTGATGGGAATAACGGTGTACACATAACCAACCGGCACTTTGAACGCCGCAGAAAGCTGGTTCAGATACAGCGTCGTGTAAACCAATCGCGATCCGCCGTAAACAAAAACAATCACGGCAAATGCGATAACTGCAGAATAAATAATAAGTTGTGAAACAGTTTTTGCGCGACCTTCCAATTTGCGGGTGAAAATATCGATGCCCAAATGGGCACGGTTCCGTAACGCCCAGGCAGCACCGAGCAAACTGATCCAGATCAGCAAATACGTCGAAAGTTCCTCGGTGTACGAGCTGGGACTGTTGAGGACATAACGGGTGATCACCTGCCAGGTCACCACAATGACCATCAGCGCCATCAGCCACACCAGAATTTTTTTCAACGCAGCGTCAATCAGTTGGGTTAAGGCTTTCATTCTGTGGCTCCTTTCAGCGAATCTGCGGTTGCGGTGTCGTTCTCCGGTGGCAGATTCTGGATACGTTCTGCGAGCTTGCCCATTTCGGTGCCTTTCAGGTCATCGTAAATTGGCTGAACGGAAGCCAGAAACGGCTGTTTGTCCGGACGAATGACGGTAACGCCTTTCTCGACCACCGCTTTCAGCGATTCCTCGGTCATGTCATCCCATAATTTTCGCTGGAATGCGACCGACTCTTGCACAGCCTGATCCAGCCATTGCTGTTCCTGCGGCGATAGTTTTTCCCAAACGTGGGTGCTCATCATCAGCACATCCGGCGGGGCGGAGTGTTCGTCCAAAACCAGATAATCGCAAAGCTCGAAGAATTTGTTTTGAAAAAAGTTAGGCGGATTATTTTCAGCACCGTCCACAACCCCTTGCTGCAATGCGGAATACAGTTCGCCCCAAGCCAGCGGCGTTGCGTTTCCGCCGAGCAGGTTCACGGTCTGGATTTGCAGGTTGCTGCGCATCACCCGAATTTTTAACCCGTTCAGGTCTTCCGGCGATTCAACGGCAGTGTTGCGCAGAAAAAAGCTGCGGAAACCGGCGTCGTAATAGCACAATCCGCGCAGCCAGTATTGTTCGCCTTTCAGCAAAATTTCCTGCCCGATTTCGCCGTTGAACACCTGCCAGTAATGATTCGCATCGCGGAACAAATAGGGGAGGGAATAAACGCCCATTTCCGGCACGAAATTTTCCACCACCGCGGAGGATACTTTCGCGATGTCCAGCGATCCCAACTGAAGCAATTCCAATGTTTCGCGCTCATTGCCGAGCTGGCTGCCGGGATACAAAATGACTTTCATTTTGCCGCCGGATAACGCTTCCAGCCGTTCACCCAAATGCGCCATTCCTTTGTGCACCGGTGAATTCACATCCAGCACATGCGCCAGCCGCAGCGTGCGAACCTGTTCGCCGGATTGACACGCCAGCAGCAGTGCAACGCATCCGGCAAAAATTATGGTGATTGTTTTTTTCATATCGCCCGATTATTGCTCGATTGTTTATTGAAGAAATTCTTCGCGAACCGGCGTAAACACATCCACCAGCACGCCATCTTCCAACGCCACACAGCCGTGAACCTGATCTGCCGGAACAAAAAAGCTGTCGCCCGCTTCCAGCACTTCCTTTTTTCCGTCGATATGCACTTCAAAGCGCCCCTTTTCAACGAGGGTTACCTGCAGGTGCGGGTGGCTGTGTGCTTCGCCGACGGCGCCTTTTTTGAAGAATACGCGAACCATCATCAGTTCGGGATTGTAGCCCAGAATTTTGCGCGATAAGCCATCGCCAACGTGTTCCAGTTCAATGTTTTTGTTTTTGATAAATACGTTTGAAGCAGACATTGTTCAACTCCATAACTAAATAAAATTATTGCACTTACGGCAGTATGCTAAACAAAATATAAACCGCCGTTAATTTCGATAGACTCGCCATTGATGTAAGACGAAGCATCCGTTGCCAAAAAGAAAATGGCGTTTGCCACATCCGCTGCGGTGCCTTCGCGATCCGCCAACGTTGCGTTCACGGTATTTTTCCGGGCTTCTGCTGGCGTGAATTTGTCGTGAAATGTGGTGTCGATCAATCCCGGCGAAACGCAATTCACCCGGATATGCCTGCTTTTTAATTCCTTCGCAAATCCGCGGGTAAACGTGAGCACACCGCCTTTGGCTGTGGCATAAGCCACTGCGCCGCCACCGCCGCCGTTGCGTGCCGCCAACGTGGACAAATTGACAATCGAACCGTTATCCGCCATATGCGGCACAAATGCCTTGCTCACCAAAAAAACACTTTTGAGATTCAGTGTAATCACCTGATCCCAAAAAGATTCTTCCATTTCAACAATCTGTTTGCGTCCAACCAGTCCGCCGGCGTTATTTACCAACACTTGCACCGGTTTGTTAAATGCCTTGAGTGTTTCCGAAACAAGCTGTGCAACGCCTGCTGAAGTACTGACATCTGCTTTTACGGCAACGGCATCGCCACCGGCTTTTTTGACCAATTCAACGGTTTCTGCTGCTGCGGATTCGCTGGCGAGATAATTGACAATAACAGACATGCCGTTTTCGCCAAATTTTACGCACGTTGCCCGCCCGATATCGCGCCCGCCGCCGGTTACGACAGCTACTTTACCTGTTAAATTTTCCATATGTAAACTCCAAAATGTGATAGTTTTGGTTCCGTAAATCTGATTTTAATTGTTTAAAAACAATACGTTATAATTTCCATTCCAACGGAAATTTTTTCCGTCAAATGAGACAGTTATTTCTTTATCCGTGGGTGTGCCGTTATTCACCATCACTTGCCAGCGGCGTCCGGATTTTGCGGCAATTTCGATGACGCTGGCGGACTCGTTGTGCCCGATTACCGACACCGAAACGATGGGAGAGCGGGCATCGCGGGAAATTTCTGCGGCTTCGTTGAAATAGCCATGCGGAACGATCACGCTGGCGAACAGTTGGTCCGTGGCGTTTCCGCGCAACATGACAACCTGTTCAGAGCGCAGGTTAAAATCGGGATCGTTGGCGCCGGTTCTGCCCAAAATGAGTTGCATTTCCGGCGAATTTGCCGCAACCAACGAATAGTATCGCTGTCCGTCCACCCAGGTAAATTGCAGCGGTTCGCTGACCGCGCCTTCGGCAATTTTCCAGATGTGCTGGTAACCGGCATCGTCGCCCAACGGCTGCAATTGTGTGAGATTGGTGTTCAGCGGAACGTTGGTTACCACCATTTGTCCGTTGAAATACACCGGATAATCATATTGATGCGGTGTGTCGCTGGTGAGCCGGAACAGGTCGATTACCATTGGATAATCCAGTTGATCGTCCTTTAGCAAAACCTGGGTGCGCTGCATGTTCACGCCTTGGTACTGGCTGTTTGCCCGGGCGCTCATGGCTTGCACGTTGCCGCTGTTCCCATCAAAAAAGTGGCGTTCCGCCCAACGATCATCCGCCTCTCTGCGGGAAAAATTGTGCTGGGTTTTTTCGTCCACAACCACCGTATTGTGCGCGATGGTTTGTTTGGCAAATGTATCATTTTCTTTGGTGTAGCGACCACCATATTTCGGCTCCATGTTGATCCAGCGGGAAAAGCCGTAATCCGGCACCACTTCGCGATGCTGGTCATAAAAAATAAACTGCAGTTTGTCGAAATGTCCGTGTCCGTCGCCCTGAACGCCGTATTTCATCAGCAACATGGTTTGGTCGGGACCGCTGCCGTATCGCAGGATGCCCAAACCGCCGCGCTCACCGTCAAAACCGTCGGTAAATTCCACGCTTTTCCAGTTGAGATCGGGAACGTTGCTGCCGTCGCCGAAGGCTTTCGCGACAGCCAGTCCGGCGCCGTTCAGCATCACCTGATCCTGAATGGCGGCGATGGCCAGCAAATTGTCGTTCGCGCCGTAGCGAAGGAATGTCAGGTCATTTGCCACCACCGGACCGATATCAGCAATACTCATGGTTTTGGAGGCGTCGTTAATCGGCGGGAAAACACCGTTGGGGAAAATCGTTTCTGCGAGCGAATAATAGGCTTTTTTGAGGATCGCATCGCGATGTTCATAAATTTTTCGTTGCGGCTCGATACGTTCAATTGCATCGGCAAACAGGAAAAACGGGCGCACCGCATAGCGGCTGTAATACGGTCCTTCCATATAATATCCGTCCGGCGAGAACAGCAAATCCATCTGTTTCAGGAACCCGCCCTTGCCGTCCTTTTTGGTGCCGTACAGGCATTTTTCGATCCACTCCGGCTGGTCGAGCACATACGCCATCATCCCGACCGCCGCAACTGCCCATGTCCCGTGATTGTGTATTCTATCAAATTCTTCGTGGTGCTCGACGGCAAATAATTCCATCATTTTGAGAAAAATATTTGCTTCATATTTGGCGCGATCGGGCGGTTTCAGCCAATCGTAAACACAGTCATATGCGATGGCAACGTGGGTGAGCCACACTTCTTCATTGAGCGTCTGGTGGAATAATTTGCCCGGTTTTTGTTTGAACGAGCGTGGATGTGGACCCAAAGTGGGATACAGTTCCGCATAGCCGTCCAACATTTTTTTGATGAATTGTGCATATTTTTCCTCACCGGTGATGGCAAACAGTAGTCCGGCTCGATGCATTTCGCGATAATTTTGTTTGTGGCGTTCGTGGGAATATCCGCCGGCCTCGCCGGGCGCTGGCAGCTCGATCGGCTTGTTCAGCGCATTTTCGACAGTTTCGCGGTAACCGGCGATCGTTTTGTCCAACAGTGGGTATTTGCCCATCGCAGCTTTAATTTGCTGCGCTTCAGCTTTGGAAATTGCAATTGAGGGATGTTCACGGGCGATAATCGTGCCGCAAAAGATAACCAGCGCAACCAAAACACTCAAAAAAGAATGATTAACCTTCACAGTTGGACCTCTGTGTTTTTATTGATGTTACATTCGAATTATTACCGGAGCATCTCCATCGTTACCGGATCCATATCGGTGTAATCGCGGTTTTCGCCGCCCATTGCCCAAATAAATGTGTAGTTGCTCGTGCCGCTGCCGGCGTGGATTGACCAGCCGGGCGAAAACACTGCTTGCTCGTTGCGAACCACCAAATGGCGCGTTTCGTCCGGTTTGCCCATCAGGTGCAGCACAACCGCATTTTCCGGTAAATTGAAATAGAAATACACTTCCGTGCGGCGCATGTGTTTGTGGGCGGGCATGGTGTTCCAGTTGCTGCCTTCCGCCATTTCCGTAAAGCCCATCACCAATTGCGAGCTGTTAATGCCACCGTTGAAAATGTATTTGTAGATCGTGCGTTTGTTGCATTCTGCATCGCTGCCGAGATGCAGCGGTTCCGCATCTTTCACCTTTGCGTGGGTTGTGGGATAAGCGGCATGCGCCGGATAGCTGATCAGATAAAATTTTGCCGGTGAATTCGAATCGTTGCTGGAAAAAACTACATCTTTGCTGCCTTTGCCGATATACAGCGCATCGCGGAACGACAGTTCGTGCGCGGCTCCGTCAACCGTTATTTTGCCGGGCGCACCAACATTCATTATCCCGATTTCACGCCGTTCGGTAAAGTATTCTGCCCTCAACTCCGCAGGGGATGCCAGTTTCAGCGATTTTTCCACCGGCATTACGCCACCCAAAACCGTTCGTTCATCGTCCACATAGTTGAGCACGATCGAATCCGGTCGAAAAATGGTTTCGAACAAAAAACTGTCACGCAGTTCTTTGCTGTTCATTCGTTCGGTTTGTTTTGAACAGGGAATTTCCCGAAATGTCATATCCATTACAAATCCTCTCAAATCATGTTATATCATATCTTTTTACACTGATGTATTACGTAAGATGTCATACACATTTTTTTTGAAAAAAAAGTCCTGATTACGAAATGGAAAATTTTCAGAAAATCAGGATTTTAACAGGCGTTCAGCTTTGAGTGCTTCAATGAGTAAACGGGTATCTTCCATGGCAACTTCGAGGTGCGATTTCATCGCTTCGTAAGCGCCGTTTTCGTTGCCGGCTTTAATTTCTTCGAAGATATTTCTGTGATAATTCAACGCGTTGTGAATAATGTTGTGGCGAACCTTGTCCACAATCATCGATTTGATTTTGGGCATCAAATTGAAAAGGGGCGTGGTCAGCAAACTGATCAGCGGATTGCCGGTTGCGTCTGCAATCGTTTTGTGAAACTCGAGATCCAATTGGGCATGGCGTTCTGCGCTGATGTTGGCTTTCGAATATTCTTCGAGGTTAATTTCAAGATTTTCAATATCTTCCGAAGTATGATGGAGCGCAGCGAGGCGTGCGTTGTGCGGCTCGATTATCTGACGAAGCTCAACGAGGTGCAGCGCGTAATCTTCATCAAAATTGATTTCCAGATACAAACTCATGTTTTTGCTGGCGTCCAGCTCTGAAAAATTGTTTACATAAATGCCGCTTCCTTTGCGAATGGAAACCAACCCTTTGGCGCTCAACACCTGCATGGCTTCGCGCAGGGCAGTACGGCTGACGCCGAACATTTCACCGAGTTCTTTTTCAGTGGGTAATTTCTGCCCGGGCATCAGTTTTTTGTTGAGAATGTTCTCTTCAATTGTGCGAACAACTTCCTGGCTAAGTGTGCGCGGGCTACCGATGGTCTTGAAAATGTCGTTCAATTTCTATGTCCTTATAAATTTGTATGACATATTACATGTTACAATTTTTAAAATCAAGTTTTTTGTGCGAAAAAATCGGGATTTTATTTTTCACACAAAAAACCACTCAACTTCGAATTCAGAAATTAGCAAAGTTTGTTGCAGAAAATTTGGTTAAAATAGCGGCTTCCGGGTTGTTTTTTCGGTGAATTTTCGCTAACATGATGGGGAAATATAACACTAAAATTTGTCGTTGAAGCATTGCGATTTCGACAAAAACAGGAGAATTAAATGCCGGTTTACCTGCAATATTATTTTTGGCTGATTGCGGTTTCGTTGTTTTGCTTTGCCATTGAGCGGCTATCACCGTGGCGAAAAAATCAGCCGGTTTTGCGCGAAGGCATTTGGCAGGATTTGTTCTGGCTGATTTTCAACGGACATTATTTGGGGTTGCTTCTGGCGATTGTCACCGGAAAAGTGGTTGCCGTTTTCAACACCTTTTTGTTCAACGCCGGGCTGCCGGTTCCGGAATCGCTGGCGCTGTTATCCGATTATCCGCTGTGGGCGCAATTCATTATTTTTTTTATACTTAAAGATTTTATTGAGTGGAATATTCACCGGATGCTGCACACCGTTCCGTGGCTGTGGGAATTTCACAAATTGCATCACAGCATCGAGGAAATGGACTGGATTGGCAATTTCCGGTTCCATTGGGGCGAGGTGGTGGTTTACAAAACGCTGTCGTATTTGCCGCTGGTAATTTTGGGAGTGGACGGAACGGTAATCCTGATCATCGCGATCATCGGGACGCTGATGCAGGATTTGAATCACGCCAATTTGCCAATCGACTGGGGACCATTTAAATATGTGTTCAACTCGCCGAAAATGCATATTTGGCATCACGATGTTGAAACGTATGGCAAAGGCGGGCAAAATTTTGGCATCGTTTTGAGCATTTGGGACTGGCTGTTTAAAACCGCGTACTGGCCAAAAGACCGGGAAGAACCGGAAAAACTGGGTTTCAAAGGCATCGATAATTATCCGAAAACGCTGCTGAAACGCATTGTTTATCCGCTGCGCATCGGGAAATCCGACAAATAATAGCTATCGTTCAAAGTTAAAATTCATTAGCATAAGCATCTGTTTTTAAAATATTTGAGAAGGGACGAGAATTGAATCGGAAACCGTTTTTTTTCACTCTTTTCCTGTTACTCTCCGCTATTTCTATAAATGGTTTTTCCCAGCATTCTGTTTCACGAAAATGGAACGAGGTGTTGCTCGAAGCGATTCGAAATGATTACGCCCGCCCGACGGTTCATGCCCGCAATTTATTTCACACAGCAATTGCAATGTACGATGCATGGGCAGCATACGACGAAACAGCAGAAACCTATCTTTTGGGGAAAACACACGGTAATTTTTTTGCTGCATTTGATCCACCGCAAACTCCCACAGATGTAAAAAGCGCCCGCGAAACGGCTATCAGCTATGCCTGCTATCGGTTGCTGAAACATCGTTTTTCCGATACGCCCGGTGCGAGCGTTTCCATGGCGTTGGCAGATTCGCTCTTTAACGCATTGGGCAACGATCCGGCAATAATTTCTATCGATTACAGTGACGGAAACCCGGCGCATTTTGGCAATTTTATTGCAGATCGGATAATTCAGTTCGGTTTTCAGGATGGTTCAAATGAACAAAACGGATATGAAAATCAATATTACGTGCCGGTAAATCCGCCGTTGGTGCCAATTGTGCCGGGCAATCCGGATATCATTTTCCCCAATCGTTGGCAACCGTTAACACTGGATGTATTTATCGATCAAGCCGGTAACGTGATCCCGTTGAGCACACCCACATTTTTGAGCCCCGAATGGGGAAATGTAATGCCTTTTGCGATGGAAAATAATGTGCGAAACATTTATAATCGCGATGGTAACGATTTTTGGGTATATCACGATCCCGGCGCTCCGCCCTATCTCGATCGAGTAAATGGCGGCGGAACGAGCGCGGAATATCAGTGGGGATTTTCGTTGGTGGCTATCTGGTCGTCGCAGCTCGATCCGGCTGATGGCGTGATGTGGGATATTTCACCCGGTTCGATCGGGAACATTCAGAAACTACCGGAAACCATTGAGGAATATCGCGATTTTTACAATTTGTTAGATGGCGGTGATACCGGTATTGGGCATGCTGTAAACCCATACACTGGTCAGCCGTACGCACCGCAAATCGTGCCTCGCGCGGATTATGCACGGGTATTGGCAGAATTTTGGGCAGATGGTCCAGATTCCGAAACACCGCCCGGTCACTGGTTTACCATTTTGAATTATGTTAACGATCACCCGCTTTTCCAGAAGCGCTATCGCGGAAAAGGAGCGGTTCTCGACGATCTGGAATGGGATGTGAAAGCCTATTTTACCCTCGCCGGTGCCGTTCACGATGCGGCGGTCAGCGCATGGGGCATTAAAGGATGGTATGATTATTTGCGCCCCATTTCCGCAATCCGAATGATGGCCGATTTGGGACAAAGCACAGATCAAACCTTGCCAAACTACGCACCCGGCGGTATTCCATTGGTTGAAGGATTGGTTGAAGTTATCGCCGCAGGCGATCCGCTCGCCGGATTTAATAACGTAAATGTTGGTAAAATAAAATTGTTCGCATGGCGCGGCCCGGATTTTATCGCAAATCCTGAAACCGATGTTGCCGGCGTCGGTTGGATTCTCGCCGAAAATTGGTGGCCGTATCAACGCCCGACATTCGTGACACCACCGTTTGCCGGATTTATTTCCGGGCACTCAACCTTCTCCCGCGCTGCTGCGGAAGTCATGACCTTGCTCACCGGCGATCCCTTTTTTCCCGGCGGAATGGGCGAATTTCATGCGCCGCAAAATGAATTTCTGGTGTTCGAGGAAGGTCCGAGTGTAGACGTTACGTTGCAATGGGCAACCTACCGCGATGCATCGGATCAAACCAGTTTATCGCGGATTTGGGGCGGCATTCACCCCCCGGCGGATGATATTCCCGGTCGCTTGATCGGTGAAAAACTCGGCATCGCCGCATTTGAAAAAGCCGAGCGTTACTTCACCGGTTTGATTGACGGCGACGCGCCACCGGCAAATGTAATCGTAAAAGTTTATCCGAATCCCTGCGTAAAAGGCGAATTGCTGACTGTTGATTTAAACCAGCTAACCGATGGCATCAGCGTCGAAATTTACAATATTCTGGGTCAGCGAATCCAGTTTAGCACATTGCTGCCAAATCTATCTTTACAGCAAATTGAACTGGATGGCAACGCCTTGTCTTCCGGCGTATATTTTTTGCGAATTAAAGGCACCGGTTGGGAATCAACCCAAAAATTGCTGATGTTGAGATAATTTGTTTTTTTCAAAAGCGCTGTTTTGCCAATGTGCACAGCGCTTTTTGTATTGCTCGAGTGCCAAAAAGTATTGGTTTTGCAACGCATTTCTCCAAAGCAACTTGCTCCCCTTAAACTTCTAATAATTCTATCAATTATCGAGATAATCTGTCGATTTGTATCATTGTATGTTTGTGAAATTTTTAAATTAAAAGTTTTGGAGATTAAATATGAAATGGAGCATTCGCTCAAAAATGCTTTTAAGCCTTGGATCAATCGGATTGATGCTGGTGGTCCAATTGATTATCAACAGAAACATGACAGAAAATAGTATCGGGCAAATGAACACCGCCCGAGACAAAGGGTTTGCCGGCGCATTATTGGCATCCAGTATCCAATTGGATGTGGTTCAGGTACAGCAATGGCTAACGGATATCAGCGCAACACGCGCAGCAGAAGGTTTTGATGATGGTTTTGATGAAGCCGAGCAATATGCCAAATCGTTCCGGAAGGACCTCGACAAATTGATGGCGATTTATCCAGAAAACCGTGCTGAATATGTCGAATTAGGCGAATCGTTTGAGAGGTTCTATGAAAATGGGAAAAAAATGGCGGATGAGTATATTGCGGGTGGACCGGAGCTTGGCAATATTGCAATGGGTGAGTTCGACGCGTTTGCAGAGGATTTGGGTAATCGGATTGAAGTGCTGGTAGTGGAGATGAATCAAAATTCGGACAAATCAATCTCAACCGCGATTTCGGATGCTAAATCCAATGAATATATCAGTTTATTGTTCGCTTTTGCGATATTGGTAGCCACATTAGTGGTATCATTTGCGATGTCCGGGAATATCAGCAAACGAGTTAACCAATTGCTGGGTGCTGCCAAAAATGTAGCGGACGGCGATTTAACAACCGCTATCGAAATTAATTCCACCGATGAATTGGGAGAACTTGCCGGCGCGTTGAAACAAATGGTTGAAAAGCTGAACGAGGTTGTTGGCAATGTTCAAGATGTGGGCAGCAAAGTGCAATCCAACAGCCAGCAGGTGAGCGCTTCCGCAGAAAGTATTTCGACCGGAGCAACGGAGCAGGCTGCCACTGCCGAAGAAGTTTCTTCATCGATGGAAGAAATTGCCGCAAATATCCAGCAAAACGCAGATAATGCACAGCAAACCGAAAAAATCGCTGTGCAAACATCTCAAGAAGCCAAAAAAAGCGTTGGTGAAGTGCTTTCAACGGTAAAAGCGATGCAGCAAATTGCCGAAAAAATTTCGGTGGTTGAAGAAATTTCCCGCCAAACCAACTTGCTGGCACTCAACGCGGCAATCGAAGCGGCGCGTGCCGGTGAACATGGAAAAGGTTTTGCGGTTGTTGCTGCAGAAGTTCGGAAATTAGCCGAAAGAAGCCAGGTTGCCGCTGTGGAAATCGGCGAGTTGTCCGCATCCAGTGTAAAAATTGCGGAAAAAGCCGGCGGCATGCTCAAAAAAATCCTGCCGGATATTCAGCGAACCGCAGAATTGGTGCAGGAAATCAGCATCGCGAGCAGTGAGCAGGGCTTGGGCGTCGATCAGATCAACACGGCGTTTCAACAGTTGGATCAGGTCATTCAGCAGAATGCCGCATCGTCGGAACAACTGTCGTCAATGGCGGAAGAATTATACACTGAATCGGATCAATTGAGCCAGGTTATTTCATTTTTCAAAGTTGACCGGAATGCAGTTATGCATACGAAATTTACCCCGCGAAATTCTCGATCTGCTCAACCGCCGGTTACCGAAAAGAAAAGCTTACTGCCCGAAAAATTCAAAAATAAAGTAGCTGCGTTAATGCCGCCATCCGGCTCTGCCAAACAGAAATCGGAAACCATCGCTTCCGAAATTGACGATATGGAAGAATTATAACTGGATGTCACATCTGTTTTTTGGGGCGGGTTTTCCCGCCCTTTTTTATTTACCCACCAGAGAATTCGATCGCAAGTAGATGTATCCGACCACAACAATTCACTTCAATTCTTCGAAAAAACTTGCCATATCAACTCCATTTGAGGATATTATCCACCGTTAAAACTATTTGTAAATTGCAAAAAATATTGAGCAATCGGCTTTGCTTCCAGCCGTTTTTGCAATTAAACCGGAAACATTGAATCCATCTCATAAAAACACAGGAATTTGATAATGAACCGACTGAATGAAATGACGATTGACGAATTGTGCATCCAGACAATCCGCACATTGTCCATCGATGGCGTTCAAAAAGCCAACTCCGGTCACCCCGGTGCACCGATGGGTCTGGCACCGCTGGCTTATGTGCTGTTTACGAAAATCATGCAGCACAATCCCGATAATCCGCATTGGTTTAACCGGGACAGATTTGTGCTGTCGAACGGTCACGCCTCGATGTTGCTGTATTCGATGTTGCACCTTTGCGGTTACGATTTACCGCTGGATGAGTTGAAACAATTTCGCCAGTGGGGCAGCAAAACACCCGGACATCCCGAAGTGCACCACACCGCCGGGGTCGAAACAACGACCGGGCCGTTAGGGCAGGGCGTGATGAATTCGGTGGGAATGGCGATTGCCGAAGCCCATTTGGCTGCCACATATAATCGCGATGGCTTTGATATCGTCAATCATTTTACCTACGCCATTTGCGGTGACGGTGATTTAATGGAAGGCGCATCTCACGAAGCGGCGTCGCTTGCGGGACATTTGGGGTTGTCGCGACTTGTCTGGATTTACGATGACAACCACATCAGCATTGAGGGCAGCACCGATTTGGCATTTACCGAAGACGTGGCGAAACGCTTTCAGGGATACAATTGGCATGTGCAAAATCTCGGCGAAAAAGGCAACGATATCGCCGCCATCGAAAAAGCGCTGAAACGCGCACAGCGGGAGAAAAACCGTCCGTCGCTGATACTTTTGCGCACACACATCGGCTACGGATCGCCAAATATGCAGGATACCAGCGAGGTTCACGGCTCGCCGTTGGGTGAAGAAGAAGTGAAATTGACCAAAGAATATTACGGCTGGCCGACCGACGAAACATTTTTCATCCCCGAAAAAGCAGCCGCACATTTTGCGCAAACCAAACAGCGCGGCAAAGGTAAACAGCGCGGCTGGATGCGCAAATTCAACGCTTACAAAAAAGCATTTCCCGAACTGGCAGCGCAATTAAATGCAGCAATCAGCGGCAAATTGCCGGATGGATGGGATGAAAAATTACCTCAATTCAAACCATCCGATGGTGCAATGGCTACCCGGAAAGCATCCGGTGCGGTGATCAATTCGTTTGCCGATCGCATTCCGTGGTTTGTCGGCGGCAGCGCAGATCTCACACCATCAACAAATACGTTCATAAAATCCAGTGGTTATTTTTCGAAAGAAACGCCTGCAAATCGCAATATTGCGTGGGGTGTGCGAGAACATGTAATGGCGGCAGCCTGCAACGGATTGGCGTTGCACGGTGGGATTCGTCCGTATGGCGCCACATTTTTTGTATTCACGGATTATGCCCGACCGGGAATCCGGCTTTCTGCGATTATGCATTTGCCGGTAATTTATGTGATGACCCACGATTCTATCGGTTTGGGCGAGGATGGACCGACCCACCAACCGGTTGAACATTTGGCATCACTGCGGGCGATGCCGAATGTGACGCTGATCCGTCCGGCGGATGCCAACGAAACAACTTTCGCATGGAAAGCTGCGCTGGAGAACGCCAACGGTCCGACAATTCTGGTGCTCACCCGACAGGGATTACCCGTTTTTGATCGCAGCGAACTCGGTTCGGCTGATGGCGTGACAAAGGGAGCATACATTCTCGCCAAAGAAAAAGGTTTAAAACCAGCCGTAATTCTCATCGCCAGCGGGTCGGAAGTAGCAATTGTAATGGAAGCCAAAAAACAGCTCGACGACGCAGGAATTGACACGCGGGTGGTAAGCATGCCCAGTTGGGAATTGTTCCGGATGCAATCGGCGAAATATCAAAAAGAAGTGTTGCCACCATCTGTGAAAGCGCGGGTTGCGCTGGAAGCAGGATCACCCATGGGCTGGCGCGATTGGGTTGGCGAAAAAGGCACTATCATCGGTATTGATACTTTTGGTGCCAGCGCACCATACAAAGAAATTTACAAACACTACGGGCTGACTGCCGAAAATGTGGTGGGAAAAGTCAAGGCTTTGGTTGGCTAAATTGTGCAATAATTTTTTTTATGGAAATTATCCAAAAAGCCGGTGCAGCAATTTGCACCGGCTTTTTTTTTATTTTTTGTCATCTGTTGGGATTCACCCGGCAGGAAATGACCGTTCCAATCCAGCCGACCAGATTCAATCCGGTATTCCAGATCAGCATTATAAGCCAGCCCCATGCCCAAACACATGCACCGATGATAAATTCCAGCCAACTGACCACCAGTTGCACTAACCCCAAACTACCGACTTCGAAAAATATTTTGCACATCGACGGACGGCAGGCCACAATCCACCAGATAAATACGCCAACGCCCGCGCCGAACAGCAAAAGACCGATCGGTACCAATTTTAATGCACAGAATGGGCAAGTGCCGAAGTAAAGAAATATAAAACCTGCACTGATGAGCACTTGCCAGAGGAGCACCATCCAATCATCGCACCATGTTGGGCGGCAACACCACCACCAAAAGAGTAAAATGGCGATGGTGATCAGAATGGCGATGACCAGAACAACTGGCGCGACCCACACTGCAATTGCAGCCCAGCCCGCGGTTTGGGGGATCAACGGATTGACGACCACTTTTGCACAAATCCAGACGGCTGCTGCCATCGCCGAGATAGTTGCGAAAAATATGATTGCCAATCGCAACAGCCAGCAGTCGATGCAAAATGTATCTGTCCGGCAACCGCGGAGGGTTACGCTGGCCGAACGATCCGGGCAGTTGGGATCGGCGTTTGCGGCCGTAACGGTAACGGTGGTGCTGGGCGGCGTGGTTCTCAAAAAGCAGCATCCGCCGATGGCAGAACCATCGAAAGTGATGGTTGCCTGTGTGCCGTTGCCGAGTGGGGTTGCACCGGCAGACCATTGTAAATCCACATTTTCCAAATCACCGCCGGTTGCTTCCAGAAAATAGACCCCGGAATTTACGCAGCCTACGGTATTCACCGTATTTCCCGCGGTATCGGTAACGGTGATGCCGAGCGCTTCGTCCGGGCAGTCGCAGGCAACCAATGTAATTGCGTCGCTTAAAACCGGGCAGCCGTCGATCAGTACTGCCACGCTGATTTCCACAACTTCGCCTTCAGACAAATCGTAGCTAAACTCTGTTGTGGTGAATCCGGGTTGCAGAACGCCATCAACACTCCACGAAATTTGCATTTCCGGAGCATCCGGTTCAACCAGCACAATTGAGTATTTTGTTGCGGGAATGCAATCTTCGGTATCAATATCGATGGTGTTGCCAAGAGGATCGAGCACTGCCAAACGGGCGCGATCCGGGCAGCGTTGGCAACCGCTGAGCACCACGCTGTCTGCCAACGGGGGGCAATCCGGAGCGACGACCGCCACATTTATTTCCAGCGATTGCCCGGCAGAAACACTCACATCCAGTGTGCTGCCGGTTTGTCCTTGCTGCAACGTACCGTTAATCGTCCACGAAAACGTCAGGTTTGATCCGGACGGCTGAACCACTTTTACTGAATAATTTCCCGGGTCCAGACATGCCAATTGATCGATGTCAACGGTGTTGCCCAGCGCATCGCGGACTTCTGTTGATATCTGATCCGGACACGGCTCGGACGGACAATGGGGCAAATTCACCGTAACTTGCCCGGGCGGGCAGCCCTGCGGAAACACAATTCTGAACTCTGCAACATAACTCAGATTGTTTGGATCACTCGCGTCGTATTCGTGGGCGATATCCACCGGGTTTGCGCTAAAAACTTCGGACGATGAATTTTCGCCATCGCCGAAATCCCATTCATAAATGGTAGGGGTTGGCGCATTATTTACCGTCGCACGAAGCGAAACCAATCGTTTGCCATCGTTGGCGCAATTTTGTGAAATAGACAGTATTTCAACATTTACGGAGGGACACGGGTCGGTATCTGCCCGGCAGGTCAGCCCGTCGAACGCCTCACTGTTGCCACATGTCGGTTCATCGCAGCAAAATGCTTCCACCACCAGTTTTTCGACGTTGCTGCAGGCAAAATCTCCGGTGGTAAAATCGCCGTTTGCGGCGTCGAACAGAATAATCCATTCACCGTTTGGATTGATATTTTCGGTTTCCAACACCGATGTTTCGGTGCCATTCAGTGTATTGATGACCTTCACACAAATTTTTTGGCAATCCGTTACAGTGCCGGTAACCTCAAGTTTTGAGGGTGGCTGCCCGGATCCCGGAACAATTCCGGAAATACCGGAAATGATTATCTGACATGCCATATTATTCCCCTTTATGGGTTGAATAGTGTGGAATAGTATTTAATGTAAATGATCTAACTTAGAAATAATTTGAAGTGCAAGCGGTTCGCGAATAATGAGAATAGCAAAATGAAATGTATTTTTTAGATGCCGAATAAAATATGAATATATTATGAAAAATCCAACGTTTGCGCCCGACAATTTTGTATGAAAATTTGCGAAGCCAATTTGCCGTTTCGTAAACCTGTGAGCCTACAAATGCCGTTCGCTGACGATTCTTCCGGTAAATTTTACAAAAATAAAATGTAAATTTAACCATTTTGTGACGAATGTTTTTTGTTGTCTCTGAAATTCTGTTTTAAATTATGTGTAATTTTTTTTCAACCAATTTTAATTAAGGGTATTCATTGAAATACGTAAATGCATTTATTCTGATGGTGTTTTTTGGCACGGTCGCATGCCAAAAAACGGATAAAACCGCAGAGCATTCTCAAATGCAATCTGCAGATTCGGCGGTTGTTTACCAAGCACCCGTTGTTGCCGAAAATATCCCTCCCGGACAATGCCGTTTGGTTGGCAAAGTTGTTGAAACGGGTAATCCTGTGATTATTGCAGTGGAAAAAATTATCGGATACGGTTCCGGATTCAATGTACCGATTGCCGTTGGCAACCAAATTCCGGTTGAATTTGCCCAAAACGGAACGGGCAGTTCCGACACGGTTTCCCAACCATCGCTTCCCTCCGAAAATTTGCAACCCGGTGATTTGATTCGCACAGATATTCGTCGAAAAACGGATTCTTTCGATCAGCTCAACCGCCAGTTGATTGTTTTTATCGCTTATCAATTCGAAAAAATACAGTGATTGTTGAAAATATTAAAATTAGATACTTATTCATTTATGTTGATTCACAATGGAGGTAATTTTAATGAAATTAACAGTTTATAAACGATTGCTTTTTGCGCTACCCGTTGTCCTTGTGTTGATTGCAGCGGCAATATTTTTTACAACAGAACGGCGGGTTGCTCTTAACGAAGTCGATTTTAGCAACCGGCCACGGGTGCGATCATCATTTTCGCCCAAAAATCCGGATGACGCGCAATCCCGGACAAGCTTTGAATTCAACCGTTTCAAAAACCCGGTGACCGGCGAAATTCCAGCCAACATCCGCCAAAAAGAATTAGCGTTTGTGCGTAACTTAACCCAACAGCAACAATTGCAAAACAGCAACATTACCTATTCCGCTAATTGGGAATTGCGCGGTCCGAAAAACGTTGGCGGTAGAACCCGGGCATTGGCAATCGATCTCAATTTTAACGGATCGACCAACCGGCGGATTTTGGCCGGCGGAATTTCAGGTGGCGTTTATTTATCAGAAGATGACGGTGCAACCTGGAGTTTGCGCACCAGTTTGAGTTCGCACGCGAGTGTTACCTGCATTGCGCAGGACCCCACAAATCGCAGTGTGTGGTATTACGGCACCGGCGAAGCCGTCGGGAATTCGGCTGCCGGTGGCGGCAATTTTGCTTATTGGGGGCACGGTATTTTCAAATCCACCGACAACGGCAACAGTTGGTCGCAGTTGCCCAGCACGATAAACAATAACGATCCGCACAATTTTGATCAATTTTTTGATCTGGTTTACAACGTTGTCGTTAGCCCCACAAATAGCAATATTTTTGCCGCAACGTATGGCGCCATTTTCCGCTCGACGGATGGCGGCAATAGCTGGACACCGGTTCTCGGCAGACAACAATCGCCATTTAATTTTAGCACGGACGTAGCCGTTGCCAGCAATGGCGATGTGTATGCCGTTATGGGTAAACATGGCGCGCAAATTACGGAATATGGTGTGTACCGCTCCACCGATAACGGCGCCAATTGGACGCAAATTAACCCGTCGGGATTAAATGCAGATCCGCAACGGATGGTTGTGAACACCGCACCGTCAGATGCAAATACGGTGTATGTTTTGTTGCAGGTTGGCAATGGCTCCACTGCTGCGGAGCATCAATTATTCAAATACAACGCGGGTTCGAACAGTTGGACAAACCTCAGCTCTACGCTGCCAAACTTCGCGGATCTCGGTAAATTTGATTCGCAGGGCGGTTACGATTTGTATGTTAAAGTGAAACCGGATAATCCGAACACTTTCTGGCTCGGTGCTACCAACCTGTATCGAACCACCAACGGCGGACAATCTTATGATTGGGTTGGCGGTTATCACCAAACCGATTTTCTCTATCAAAATCACCATCCGGATAACCATTCGATGTCGTTTTATCCGAACAATGTCAATGCGCTTATTTCCGGGCACGACGGTGGTTTGTCGAAAGCGAGCAATGCGCTGGAATCGCCGCAAACCTGGACATCGCTCAACAATGGCTATCTGACATCGCAGTTTTATGCGACATCTGTAGACCCGAATCCCGGTGGCGTAAACATGTTGGGCGGCTTGCAGGACAACGGCAGTTGGCTGCTGGAGTCCAACGCACCCAATACCGATTGGGTGAATGTGTTCAGCGGCGACGGTGCGTATAACGCCATTGCTCCCGGCGGTTTCCCATTTTATGTCTCCTCCCAAAGCGGGAATGTGGTTCGGGTAACGATCAGCGGTAACCAGGCCGTTTATTCGCTGGTGAAACCGGCAAATGCTCAGAATTTCCTGTTCATCACTCCGTTTTTGCTCGACCCGAACGATCACAAAGTAATGTATATGGCTGAAGGCGGGCAGGTATGGCGAAACAGCAATCTCGATGGCATTCCGTCCGGAAACGGAAACCCGACATCGGTGAACTGGACAGCGTTGACCGGCTCAGCTGTCGCCAATTCACAGGTTACGACAATCGCGGTTGCCAAAACTCCGGCAAACCGGTTGTATTTTGGCGCAACCAATTATCAATCGACAACAGTTTTAAAACGGGTAGATAACGCCGCGAGCAATCCCGCCGGAACGGTTATTACGCCCGGCGTTACCCAGGGTGCGTATCCGTCCTGCATTGCTGTGAATCCCAATAATGGCGATGAAATTATCGCAGTTTTCTCCAGCTACGGTGTTGAGGGACTGTGGTATTCGTCGAACGCGGGAGCATCGTGGACAAATATTGACGGCAATTTGAGCGGGCAAAGCTCGCCATGCAGACGCTGGGCGAGCATCGTGCCAACTTCGTCCGGAACGGTTTATTTTATCGCGACCAGCGCCGGTGTTTACTCGACGACATCCGTTTCCGGCAATGTGAGTTGGCAACAGGAAGGTACTGCCCTGATCGGCAACGTACCAACCGATATGCTGGTTTCCCGTCCTGCAGACGGTTTGATTCTTGCTGCAACGCACGGACGCGGTGTGTATTCCGCGACTGTCGGCAGTGGGGGCAGTCCGGCAATTGCCAATGTAAACGTAAGCCAGGTGAACATCGAATTGCAGCCAAACCAAACGCGTTCCAGAAGTTTTCAGTTGAGTAATGTTGGCGGTCAGCCGTTGAGTTACTCCATTTCGGTGAGCGGTTTGGGCAATGCGGATAAAGGCGGTTTTCGGAACATGCTTTCCGAAAATTCGAAAATCGATAACAATTCGCCGCGCGCTTTTCCGCCAAAAAAACGTCCGGCGCAACTGCAACGGGTTTCTGCTGCCGGGGAAGTGGGGCAGCAGGGTGCATTTTCGCCGCAAACGCCGTTGATCGATGTGCTGTATCTCGACGATGGAAATGCGACGTCCGATGATTTTATCGGGACCAACGATTTTGTCGATTTCTATTGGGCAACTGAATACAACCTGACCAGCGGCTTCCAACTAGAGCAAATCGATTTTTACATGCGCACGGAAGGGTTGTTTTCCAACCTCGTTTATGTAGGTGTTTACAGCGATTTAAACGGCGCTGCGCTCGAAGAAGGGCTCCTGAATTTCAACACTGCGCCAAGTGGCGGATGGTTTACCGTAACACTAACGCCGGGCATCCAGTTTAACGCAGGGAGCACCTTTTATTTGGTTGTTGGTGCGGATGGGCTGATCAGCTTCCCCGCCGGTGCGGATGTGGATGCAACCATACCAAACAAAAGTTACTATCTCGATAATACCAGTTTTACCTGGCAAAACCTGAATACCGTTGGCGGATTTGAAAACGGTGCCTTTTTAGTCCGGGCGCTCGGGACGATCTCCGGTGGCGGAAATACGCCGCCCAACGCAGTTGCATCTGTGCCAACAACCGGCAACACAAATCAGGCAATCACGTTTGATGGCTCCGGATCGAACGATACCGACGGGACAATCAGCCAATATTCATGGAATTTTGGGGATGGCACAAACGGCAGCCAGGCCGTTACATCGCACACCTATTCGCAGCCGAATACCTACACCTGGACGCTGACCGTCACCGATGACGATGGCGCAACCGATCAGGCAACCGGGCAAATTACCATTTCCAACACAACCACAACACGATTGACAGTTACGCCCAGTTCAGGCTCCGTTGCGGCGGGCGGCAGCCAAACTATTGTCGCGAATTACGACGCCACCAATCAGCCGGAAGGCACTTACACCGGACAAATTTCCATCACTACCAACGGCGGGAATATCTCGTTGCCTGTAACGGTTTTGGTGAGCAATCTGGTGGGTATCGATGATGATGCAGCGCAGCCGGAAGCGTTCGAATTGGCGCAAAACTATCCCAACCCGTTTAATCCGGCTACGACTATTCGTTACAAACTTGGTGCGGCATCGCCGGTATCGTTAAAAATTTACGATATGCTCGGTCGGGAGATCAAAACATTGGTTGCAAACTCGCAGCCGGCCGGCAGCTACGAAATTGTTTGGGACGGCACAAATGCCCGAAACCAGCCGGTGCCTAGTGGCGTTTATTTGTATCGACTGAAAGCTGAAAATTTTTCTGAACAACGGAAGATGATTTTGTCAAAATAATTTCACAAATCACCACATTTCATTTGATAAGGCTGCGTTCGCGCAGCCTTTTTTTTATTTCAGAATGATGCGCCTGGTATTTCAATTTGATAATCCAGTTCTTGTGAAAATTATCCAAGTTGCTGTTTTTGTTGGATTTGAGAAAACACGAACTGTGTGGCACAGTTGTTGAACTTTATTGTTCGAATTACGGATCAAATTCTCAAATCGATAAAAGGAGTAACAATGCAAGTTGAACAATTTCAAGCAATTATCATCGGCTCGGGGCAGGGTGGGGGACCGCTAGCAACGGATTTGGCAGAAGCCGGATGGAAAACCGCCCTCATTGAAAAAGGAAATCCCGGCGGAACCTGCGTCAATCGCGGATGCACGCCCACCAAAACCGTTGCCGCCAGCGCACGGGTTGCTCATTTGGTCAGCCGTGCGGGCGAATTCGGTGTGCGAACCGGTCCGGTAGTTATCGATCTGCCAGCCATTCTCAATCGGAAAGATGACGTTGTCGAATTGTTTCGGAAGAGCGTTAAAAAATCGTTTAAAAATGTGGAAAATTTGACCTTTATCAGCGGCGAAGCGCGGTTTACCGGCGAAACGCGCGGCAAAATGAAAGTGGTCATTGATGCGAAAACCGACTGCATTTTGGGGTGCGCAATTCTGGCGCCGGAAGGCGGCGAGGTGATGTCTGCCCTGCAAATGGCGATGATGGGCGAACTGCCATACACCGAAATCCGTGATGGCGTTTTTGCTCACCCAACGATGACAGAATCGTTGAACAATCTGTTTGAAACGGTATAAACTTGGCGTTGCGGCAAAAACGCAGTAGGTTTAAGTAATTGATATTTCAATAGATATATCGGCAGCAATTGATTTAAATATTTCAAAAATAGCATGGTGGAAAATGCGAACCCTGATAATCGATATTTTGACAAACGTTCATTTTTTGCAATTCTGGCTGGTTATGGTTGTTGGATCGATGGCAACATTAATCCTCGATCTCACCACAAATAATTACCGATTGGGCGGATTGATGAAATGGGTTTGGGGATTTACAGTTTTGTATTCCGGTCCGTTTGGATTAGGGATTTACTTTTTTTCGGGTCGCCGGGAAATTAGTCATGATTCACTGTGGCGAAAGTCGTTTCGATCGGTTGCGCACTGCTATTCCGGCTGCGGCGCGGGTGAAATTGTTGGCGTTTTTATTGCAGCTGGTATTTTTTCGTTGAGCAATTGGTGGATCGCCGGAATTACTTTTGTTCTGGCATATGTTTCCGGATTTGCCTTCACCATCGGTCCGCTAATGCAGGATGGCGAACCCTTTCACCAGGCGTTGATGGATGCGCTTTTTAGCGAAACAGCCAGCATTTCAGTCATGGAAATTAGTGCAATTTGTGTTGATTTGTGGCTGGCGCAGAATGCAACCATGGCTCAGCCGGCATTTTGGGCATCATTGGTATTTTCATTGAGTATCGGATTGTTCGCCGCATATCCGGTGAATGTTTTGTTGATCCATTTTGGGGTAAAAGAAGGCATGCACAACCCGAAACACATGGCACACGCGCATTAATCGCAATAAAAAAAGGGACGTGAAAAACTCCACATCCCTTTAACTGATTAACGAATCAGCATCGATTGCTCTATCGTGGATTAAAATGGCCAATCTCTGAGCATGCGTTCTGTTTCTTCCGCATGTTTGGTTTCATCTTTTACAATATCTTCCAATTGGACCACTAAGCCTTTGTCGCCAAAGGCTTCTGCCTCTTTTGTCCGTTGTGTATAATCTGCGATGGCACATTTTTCGGCATTTAACACAGCTTTCAACATCTCTTTATTTAACTCAACCGCCGGAACTTCTCTGGGTTGGGTGACAGGTTTACCACCGAGTGCCACAATCTTATTTGCCAAAAATTCCGCATGTTGCTGTTCGTCAGTAACTTCATCCAGAAAAAATTGCGAGAGCTGTGGCCGATACGGTCCGGTGGTTTTTGCTGCGTATGTAATATATTGAATCATCGCGCTTAACTCACCGGCAAGATCCTGGTTTAAATTGTCGATTAATTGTTGTTTATCCATAACTTAACTTCCTTTCCATTTAGAGAAAATTCGAGCTTTTTATTCAGAAGGTTTCACTTCCGGCTTGCTGATACCAATCGTTCCGCAGGCAACTCTCGCTCCGGCTGCACCGGTTGGTTGGGAGGTCATGTCGTCTTTATCGGCATGAACAATTACGCCCCGGCCAATAATGGAATGTTCACCGTTCAATGCAATCTCTGAATCGATGTACATTTTATTTGCAACACCGTTTTCATCAGCGGTGATATTGCCTAAATCGCCAACATGGCGTGGGTCATCTGTGGGTCCGGCATGTTGGGCTTTTTCGGGATTATAGTGTCCGCCAGCCGATGTTCCATCGTCTGCGCTGCAATCACCAAATTCGTGGATATGAAAACCGTGATCTCCAGGTGTTAACCCGGTCACGCTCACCACAACCTGAACTGCATCACCAACCTTTGTGAAAACAACTTTACCGGTCACGCCACTGTCATTTTTTGGGTAAAGCACTGCAACGGCTTCCAGTACATCTGCAGTTGCTTTTACTTCCGGCATCTCCATTTTTTCCTGCTGCTGTTGACAAGATAACACCACGATGCTGAGCAAACCGGTTAAGGCTAAGTGAACTAATTTCATCATATCTCCTCTTTTAAATACTGCGTTATTTGTTGATGGCGCATTGCCACCTTACTACAGGTATTTGCAATGCCTGTGCCAAAATGAATCTTATTTAAGTGAGGAATATAGTTAAAAAAAAGGGACGTATTCGAATTTTCCAAAATACATCTCATAAAATTGTTTCAAATTGTTGTTTTTTAATAATATACGGTAGTGATCTTTGAAAAATTTCTCGGGCGGTTGTATTCCCTGCAGTTGCAAAAACTATTGATTTTGGCCGGAAGTTATCATAATCCAAAATTTACGTGCCGGAACAATCGTAAAAAGCATCTCTCATTTTGATAGAAATATCTCATTTTGATATGGCGCTTATGTTTGAGAATCGAGTGTGTTTGGAGAAATCGATCTGACCAAAATTTTTCAAGGGCACTTTACGGGCTCATCCGGTCAATTAAAATGGTTGTTTAAATCTATTAAAAACAGATAATTATCGCCTAAAAGCATAACGCCTGAAAACATTTGTGCGCTGACAAAAAACATTCGTTTATTGAGTGTGGCATTGTTTTTGGGGCATAGTTAAGCGATTAAAAAATTAAAATCAATCAGAAGGGAGTTATTGTATGTATTACACTTTTTTTCAGGAAACCAATAAAATAGAATTGGTATTAAGTGATAAATTGACCAAATCCGAGTTGTTTCAAATTACACATCAACTCGAATCGTTATCCACCATGTATAACGGCATAAATGTATTGATCGATGCTGGAAGTTTGACGTCGTATGATATTTCAACCGGAATGGATGAATTGAATATGTTGCGTCATAATCTTAATCGCATTGAACGAATAGCAATTGTTTCTGACGATAAATTTTATCAGTTTATCGCAAAAATTTTGGGCAAACTTACGGATACTGAAATTCGTTCGTTCTCTGTTCAAGAGATTGAGGACGGACGAAACTGGATTTTTCCGTCCAAGCTGCCCGTATAAATTCAACACCAGATTACAACCAAAAACCAACCACCATTGAAAGGAGAATTTTGATGCAAAACATCAAATATTTGAGTCATTCGAATCTTTCGATTAATAAATCTTTTACGGCCTTCGTGCTGATGATTCTCATTAGTTTGGCGGGTACAATCCGGGGATTTTCCCAGGCACCCATTGGTGATCGTCAAATCGTTTCATCAATCGAAACAGCTATTGCTGATGATCAGCTGATTGATCCGGATGCGTTGAAGATATCATCTTTAAACGGCATTGTAACAATGGAAGGCTGGACAAGTAACCTATTAGTGAAAGATCGCGCGGTTAAAATCGCAACATCTATAAAAGGTGTTCGCAGCATTATCGACCGGATGAGTGTTCGTCCCGCATTTGTGAGGGATGACGTTATTCAACAAAATGTGAAAAATGCTTTGGCATACGATCCCGCAACTGAATCGTATGAAGTTAACGTTACATCTGATAATTACACCGTCACGTTGAGCGGAACAGTAGATTCATGGCAAGAAAAACAACTTGCTGCGGAAGTTGCAAAAGGTATCAAAGGCGTGCAAAAAATTGAAAATAATATCGATGTCCAGTTTAACGGAAATCGCGATGACAGCGAAATAGAAATGGAAATTAAGCGTCGGATGCAATCCAGCATTTGGGTTGATGCAGAAGCTTTCAGCGTGAAAGTGAATAATCACGTTGTCACCATTTCCGGATATGTCGGCGATTTACCGGAAAAAAACCGCGCATACACAATGGCGTGGGTTCCCGGTGTCAAAAATGTAAACGATGAAAATCTGATTGTCGCATCTGTTTTGGATGATGACATGCAGAAAAAAAATCGCTTTATGACCGTTACAGATGAACAAATAAAGTCTACCATTGAAGATGCACTCATGTATGATCCAAGAGTTGCTTCATATAAACCGAACATATCGGTTGAAAACAGTGTGGTTACCCTAACAGGAACCGTAAAGGATTTTCTGGCGAAACGAGCCGCCGGAGAAAACGCCAAAAATACCTATGGCGTTAAAACCGTCAAAAACGATTTGTTGGTTCAACCCGTTTTTTCACCCGCCGATGAAATAATCGAAGAGCATGTGGAAGAAGCATTGCTCTGGGATCCGGTTGTGGAAAAATACCAAATTTCTGTGGATGTCGTTAATGGCGAAGTGTTGCTCAACGGCATTGTAAATAATGCGTTTGAAAAACATCGTGCAGTTCGGGTTGCCGGTGGAATTGCCGGTGTTGTGGGTGTTAACAACGCCATTACCATCCAGTCCCCAACGGCTGTTTACTAAACCTTAACCACTCATCCAGTTGAGCGGAACCAACGGTATCTTGCCAAACCTTTTACCGGGTTTGGCAAGACCCGTATGGTTTTATTTTTCTCATTTAACAAAAGGAATTACAATGAGTTACGAACAAGTAAAAGATGTACTGCAACAAGCCAAGTTGTTTTACAAAAAAACAGCAAATTTTTATGAACAATTGAGCCGTGAAAGTGATCAAGAGCGTGTAAAACTGCTGCTAAATTATATGGCAAAGCGTGAAAAAGCGTTTGAGCAAATAGTGGATCGATTTCATAACGAGAGCAAACAGAGTATTATTCAGCAATGGATGCAGTTTACGCCACCGCGAACAGTGACCAAAACACTGGATGAGTTGAAGAAAAAACCGATTGAATCTGTCGATGAATTAATGCAAATGGCGACAACAATGGACGACGCGCTCATCGAATATTACCGGACGCTGGTGAATATTTCCCGTAAACCGGAAGTTCGCGATGCGTTTATCAACCTCATGGAAGCAACGCTCAAAAAAGATCGCGAGATGGTATTTAATATGCACATGCAGCAGGAAATATGATATTTACGAATCGATATTTTACAGATGAACAATAATTTCCCCGCGAAATACGGGATAGCTTTCCTGCCAGAAATAGCGGGAATAATATAAACGGTAAATCAAAAACGAATCGCTTCGCATTTCTATATAGGAATTTACCAGATGAATGCCCGGATAGTAGCTGAGATACAGCCGTTTGTTTTTCCCGGGTAAAATGCTGGCTGAGTAAATGTGCCGGTTCGATCCGGTAGAAAAACTCAGCCCCAAAGGTTTGGCAATCCAATACGTAAAACGGTGTATCTTGTAATATTCTGTCATATATAGCGAGTATTGCGTCTTGATTCGCGGGAGCGTAATATTCACGCCATCTGCAGAATAGCCTTTGTATAGCGTCATCGAAATCAGATTGCGGTATTGCTGACGGACAAAAACCCGGTCCAGATCCCAGCGGATGGAGCGAATTTTCCATTTCCGAAGTTGCCGGTTGGTTTCGCCGGAAAGCACATTTGCTGCGCCACCGGCAATTGCCATTTTCACAATAGTCGTTTGTTTTTCGATGGGCAGTTGCTGCCCGATTTCCACCAGATCTTCAACGGTTTCATAGCCGTTCAGCCCGGCAGGGGCAACGGTTTGGACCAATCGCCGCAAATCGCGCATCACCCAATATTCATCGCGAAAATAGGGATGAATTCGCGGTCGACGGATGCCTGCCGCGTTGTTAATCTGCGTAAAATATGCCGAGGCAAGCGTATCGCGAACGGGTTCAACAGCCGGTTCAACCACCGCTGCGGTTTCTGTTCTGCGCGTGGCGTCGATAGCCTCCAAAAGCTCGTCCGGCGATTGTGCCATTGCACCCGACAGCCATAGACTCAACACCGGCAACCAGATTCGGCGAAAAAATTTCCCATCGAGAAACATATTCAACCCTGTTTGATTTGTTGAATGACATCCAAAAAATCATCAAAAAAACCAGTTGAGAATGAGAAATTGCGAATTCGAAAGTGCGGTAATTTCTTCCGGAATATTCGGTTGAGATTGAAAATTAGCATCGCGAATGTTGCTTTTCAAGTGCAAAATGTGCAGCCGATTTCGCCACAAATTGACCCGAATGTGAAGAACTACAACGCTTTTTGTCGATGAAAATCCGGTTCGCAGAAATGATAATTTTTCATATATTCAAATGAACAAAAATTCGCAGGAATGTATGAAACCAGCAGCTTTTTATTTCATTTTGAGAATGATGATCCCGGTTATTTTCGCAATTTCAACGATTGCAGTCGCGGATGAAAGTAGGCAATTTCCCGGTTTTTCAACGCATCCGTATGGAGATGAACAGGTTGTCTCGTTCAATTATTTTCCGGAAATACAGGTTCACATCAACGTTGCAGCCACAACGGATTTCGATCCGCAAAAACCGGTTGGGCTGGCGCTATTTGCCCTGCCAAATGGCAATTCCATCGAGCAAACGGTAGGAAAAATTGTGCAACCGGAAGATGACTGGCATTTTGGCATTCAGCATATCGGCGCGCAAACCCGTTTTCTGCGGCAGCAAATTGATGATTATAATTTGGTTGTTGTGTATCTGGCGGTGAATCAAAAAAGCTGGCCGATGTGGAAAAGCCAACACTCTGATTATGCGGAAATCGTAAAATCGTTGGTTGAGCACCTCATATCCTATTTCCGGGATTACGATCCGTTTGTAATTTTAACCGGACACAGCGGCGGCGGCAGGTTCATTTTTTCGGTTTTGGATGCATATCCCGAAATCCCAACATTTGTTCGGCGAATTTGTTTTCTGGATAGTAATTACGGTTATGAGGACAGTTACGGCGATCAGATTATCCAATGGCTGAATGCATCGGATATAAATTGCCTCAGCGTTTTGGCGTATAACGACAGTATTGCATTGTATAACGGGAAGCCGTTTGTTTCTGCAACCGGCGGAACCTGGTATCGCAGCAAAATGATGCAGCGGTATTTGTCAAACACCTTCGAATTTTCCACCAAAGAAGATGACGATTTTATCCGCCACAAAGCGTTGGACGGACGAATCCAGATTTTATTGAAAAAAAATCCCGGGCGGGAAATATTTCACACCGTTCAGGTGGAAAAAAACGGATTTATCCACACAATGTTGAGCGGAACGGCAACGGAAAACGCCGGATATGAGTATTACGGCGATCGCGTTTACGATGACTGGATTCAGCCGGATGCGCTGGAATACCCGAATTTTCAGATACCGCTGCGTTCACCGGCGGCTCCTGGGGGTTCGCAATTTATGGAATCGCTAAAGCCATTGTCCCGGGACGAAAAGCAGATGGCAATTTTAAACGAATTGCGCAAAGGTAACCTGCCATATTTTTTACGAAATTTAAAAACACTTGAAATGACAACCGAAGATGCCAACGGCAACATGCATCACGTGAAATACTGTGTGATGCCGGATTATCTCGCCATCGGATCGGACAGCAATTACTGCCGGATCCCGGTGACACCCGCCGTTGCCCAGCTCGTTGCAAATCAATTTGGCGCAACCTTGCCAACCCGTAAATTGGTGGATCATATTTATCGCGAAGCGGAAATAAAAATTGCACCGGTAACTTACACGCCGGTTGAGCGCCAAAATGAAACGATCGAAAAATTTGTGCTGCACAATTCGGCAATTGAACAACAGCGAATTGAAGCCGGCGGATCGCCCGGACAATTGATTGCCGGACACAAAAAAGATGTCGTTTTGAGCAATAAAATTGTCGATCCTGCACGACCCAATCACGTTGTGATTTATGGTTGGCACAAACTGGATGGTATTCGCATCCAACCGCTGACCAATATTCACATTGATTGGTATGTGGATTACAGCCACGGTGCGCGATTGATCGATTCGGAAATTTTTGTTGATGGCGAAAAAACCACAGTTCAAGCTGTATTGCAGGATCAGGTTTTATACAAGTTGCTGAGCGACGAAGATGCTCCAATGCCTCAAACCAGCTATTTACCGGAAAATGCAACAAAATCACAATAGAACAAAAAAAGCGGCGCCGTAATTGATCAATTACGGCGCCGCTTTTAAAATCGTAAACTACTGTTTTTACTTCAGCAATGCGAGGGGGACTCGAACCCCACGGGATTGCTCCCACTAGACCCTGAACCTAGCGCGTCTGCCAATTCCGCCACCTCGGCATCTGTTAATCATCAAGCGGGGCAAATATAATTCGTAATTGGGGTATTCGCAAGATATTTTTGAAGAACTCAACTGAATAAAATAACATTTTTACTCAGAAAATTACGAACCTGAATTTCACCTTTTTTTCACTCCGTTTTCTCCATAAATTCCTCGCGTCATTGGATATTTTATGTATCGTAAGTTATTGAAAGTGTTGCAATTTGAGAGGCAAAAATATCTCTCGAAATCAACAGATGTTCAGTAAATTCTACAAACAAAGGTAAGGTCTATGCAATTTTCAAAGGTGTTGTGCATTTTTGCCGCAATTCTGTTTTTTACCGTACAACTCCCTGCCCAACAGGAAAGCAACGATTTCTCATACGCGCTAAAATTATACAACGAAGGTTTTTACGATATTTCCGCGCAGCAATTCAGCAATTTTCTGGCGCGATATCCCGGGAGCGAGCGATTGCCCGAAGCACGATATTATTTCGGGGATGCGTTATTCAAGCTCAACGAAATTGAAAATGCGCGAATCGAATTTCAGGCGTTGGCGGTCAGCTTTCCCGATCACCAGCGCGCTCCGCAGGGCTGGTTTCGGGCTGGCGAATGTTATGAATTGCTCAACAAGCCGGAAGAAGCCGCAAAAGCATTCGAAACGGTGAAAATCCTGTATCCGAACGATGCCAGTGCCCCCCGCGCGCTGTTGCGAGCCGGTGAGGCGTTGATGAAAGTTGAACAATTCTCCCGCGCAGAACAGATTGTCCGGGAATTTCTGAACCGATATGTTGAATCCGCGGAATATCAGCGCGGCAGAGTGCTCTACGGCAAAATTTTGTTTGCCAAAGGTGAACCGGAACGCGCAAATGGCGAATTTGAATCGGTACTCAAAACCTCGCAAGATCCTGCAATTCAGGCGGAAGCGAAGTTGGGACAAGCTATTGTTTTTAAAGAGCTTGGGTTTAGCAATCGCGCTGAACAGATTCTCACGGAAGTGGTTCAAAAAAATGCCGGCAGTGAAATCGGGTATTCAGCGGTGAATGATTTGGGTGAGCTTTACATTGATAGTCGTCGCTGGGAAAATGCTATTACGCTGTTGCAACGCGAAACAGACAAATACAATACCGCAGGTAAAAACGAACCGCTCAAACTGATGTTGGCTCAGGCAAATTTTTTAAAACAAGACTATTTTCAGGCGAGGACAGTCGCGCAGGATTTGGTGAACAGCAACAATCCGCAAACATCGTTGCTGGCAAAATTTTATTTGGCAAGCAGCCAACTGGAAGAAGGGCGAATCACGCAGGCTGAACCGGCGCTCAAATCCCTCACAGAAATTTCAACGGAAACAGATGTTGAAAAAAGTGTCTATCGTGCGTCATTGCGTAATCTAATTCGATTGCATGTTCAGAAAAACGATATAGCCAATGCCAGAACCGTACTTGGCCAATACCAAAATGTGGCGCCAAATGATGCCGGGAATGAATCGTTGCATCGCGAATTGGTGGAACGTGCGTTTGCCGCCAATCAGCTTTCTGCGGGCGTTGACGAAATGCAACGCTATCGCGGCTCATATCCCAACTCAAATTTTCGCGATGAATTGCTGTTTGTTGCCGGAAAATCATTTTTTGCGAATCAACAATATGATCGCAGCCTGATATATTTTGAACAAATTGTGGATGAATATCCAGCTTCCGCCAAATGGGATTCCAGTTTGACTTACCGCGATTTTATCCGCTCATTTCACGGGCAAAGCCAAAATAACGGTGTAAAAGAACTTGCCAGAATGATGGGGCAATTGCTGACTGGTGTCGATCGTAAAGCGTTGTTATTCGATTTGGGTAAAATTTATTTATCGGATTTGCGCGATTACCGCGAAGCCGCAAAAATATTCGAAAAATATGTGACAGAAACCCAGGATTCCGTTGCTGTTGCTGAAGGTTGGTATTATTTGAGCGAAAGCTATTTGCGGCAGGCTGAATACGAATCGTTCATGAATGCCGCAGTCGAGGGGGAAAGTGCTTCGCAAACAAAAGCAAACGAAACCCTAAAAAAAGCAATGGCTTACGTGAAATATTCACCGTATCCCGATAGCCTCACATTCCGTTTTTTAAATATGACTGCGCCGTTGGCAACAACATCACCCGAAAATTTTTTGAAATATTGGCAGGTGTTTGAGCAGCGCTATCCGACATCCGCATTGCTGCACGCTGTTCGGCTGCAATTGGCAGATGCGCTTCAGCAAAAAGGGGATAACGCCGCTGCATTGGCAAAATTGGGCACCATTTCCGGCAACACGATTATCGCCGGAACAGCGCAGTGGCGCAAAGCGAACTTGCTGATGGAAATCGGTCAAACAGAAAATGGGGTACAGGGATTAAAAGATTTTTTGCTGAATTTCCCCAAACATCCGTATCAAGCCAAAGGATATGCCAAATTAGCGGAATATTATCAGTCAACGGGTGATTACGAAACGGCTGCACAGTTTTGGGATCGATTGGCAACTTTGTATGATTATGCAGATGAAGCCGAAAACGCCCGAAACCTGGCTGTTGAAAATTATCTGCGAAGCGGTGACGATGAACGCGCACTGGCATATTTGACGCCACAATTGCAGAAATATCAACTAGTTAGCGATCCTGTTTTGGCAAGTTATCTGGCCATTGAATCGCCGGAAACTTTTTACTACGCGGGCAGCGCACGCTATCGCCAAAATGATTTCAACGCGGCGCGCGGATATTTGCTGCAATATCTGAAACTCGCCGATGCGGGCGAAAAGCAGAGCGAAACCCTGCTATTGCTCGGTAAAATGGCGCAGGCTGAACAGGATAATGAGGCAGCGTTGTTGCAATTGGCGCTCATCAAAAAAGCGGATGATCCATCGATATTTTATCAAGCTAATGAGATTTCTGCCGATATATTGTTTGAAGAAAAAAAATATACGGAAGCACTGCGCAAATACGATATGCTCATCAGTGAAAATGCAAATGCCGAAAAAATGATTGATTACGAAGGTCAGAAGCTGCGTTGTCTGGTTAATTTGGGCAGTGGTTCGTTGAATAGCCAGTTAACGGCTTTTCGCCAGAAATATGGCAAACTGCCAAAGGCTGATGACTACCTTGCCGCAGTGGAATATGAAAGTGCAAAAGTGGATTTTACAGCCAAAAGCTTTGACCAGTCTATCAACCATTGCAAAACAATTTTGAGTAAATATAAACAAACAGAATATGCGGATGATGCTCAATTCTTAATCGGTCGCAACTATACAACGCTCAATAAAGGCGATAAAGCACTGGAAGAATTTGAGAAATTTTTAAAAAATTATCCAAAAAGTGATTTAACTGCCAACGTTTACTTAACGATTGCCGAAATTTATTTTCGCGATGAAGAAACAGAAGCCGGCGTAACCGCTGTCCGAAGGGCAGTGGATGTTGCCAGCAATCCGGAAACACAACAACAGGCGTTGGCATCGCTGATTAGCACTTACAAAAGCTTGCAATTATGGGATGGCGCATTGCAGAATGCTCGCGAATATGTTCAAAAATTTCCCAATGCGGATGACATCGTTGACCAGAAAATTACTATTGGAATTGCGTTAAATCGTCTCAATCGTTTTTCTGAAGCGGTAGATTATCTGAAAGATTTGAAATTTTCGGTGAATAGCGATCAGGAACCGGAAATCCAGTTTTACATCGGTGAAGCATATTTTAACGGCGGGCAATATGAGCAGGCAATCAACGAGTTTGTGAAAATTCCGCTGCTCTCCCAAAAAACAAAGTTGCAATGGGAAGCCAGCGCGTTGTATTTTGCCGGACAATCCTATGAAAAATTAGGGCGAACCAACGAAGCTGTTCGTATGTATCAGGAAATAATTGACCGTCCCGGCATTCAACTTGAGTTGAAACGCCAGGCACGAAAATTGATCGACAACATCAAAAGTGTGAATTAATTTAAGGAGCGATTCATGAAAATGCTCACTCGAGTTGGGGTGATTTTTTGCATTTCAATCGTATTGGTAAGTTGTGGCGCCAAAAAATTGGCAATGGAAGATTACAACCGGATGGCACCGCAGGAACGAATTGCGTATCTGGAAGAACGCATTTTGAAAAACCCGGATGATCCGATGCTCAAAAAGCAGTTGTATCAGGAGCATTTGGCGATTGGAAACCGCGACCGTGCATTAGCGGTTATGGAAGATTATTTGCGGCTCGATCCGTATCAGATCGATACACAATTCGAATACGGAAAATTGCGTTACGAAAATGGCGATTATAACGATGCTTATCGCGCATTTTTAAATGTGATGCAAAGCAGCTCGGCAGATTTGTATCTCAGCAGGGTTTCGCAATATGTTGGCGGAAGTTATATTCTGCAGCAACTGACGGCGACATCGACAGATGAAGCGTATCCCAGTTTTGCGCCCGATGGTAAAAAAATAATTTATCAGAAACGCGTCAACGACAACTGGGATATATACGAATTTTCATTCGAAACCAAAACCGAAACAGCACTGCTGACAGACAAAGCCAACGAAGAATTGCCGGTTTTTTCACCGGATGGCAAACGGATAGTTTTTGCCAGCACAGCTGCGGATCGCCGCCCGATAAACGATAAATTCAAAGTGCGCGAAATTAACCGGATGGAAACCAGTGACAAATATATTGCCAGCCTAACCCGGTCCTTCGCGGATGACTGGCTGCCAAAATACAGCCATAACGGTGAGCAAATTGTATTTGTTTCGGACCGCGATGATCTGCGCAAAGTATCGTATGTCACCAAACAAAGTGATGTTTACATCATGGAAAACGATGGCGATTTTCAATTACAACTGACCAAAACACCTGCAACTGATGGCGGTGCAACGTTCAGTGCAGATGACAAATACATCTTTTTTCATTCTGATCGCAACGGCAATTTCGACATTATGAAAATGCGCAAAGACGGCAGCCAACAAATGACGGTTGTCGATTCAAAAGGCAACGATGTTAATCCCGATTGCTCACCCGATGGACAATATCTGGTTTACGTTTCCGACCGGAGCGGCAATTATGAAATTTACCGCAGCAAAATAGACGGCTCGGCTGATGAACAATTGACCTTTAGCCCGGCTGTCGATTCCAATCCGGTTTATTCACCGGATGGACGTTCGGTGCTTTTCCATTCCAATCGCAATGGCAATTACGATATTTTTCTCCTCAATTTTACAGAAAGCAATTCCGGAGAAAAAACCGTTGCTGGAGTGGTGGAACGGTTGCAACAGTTGATCAACTAAAAAAATACGCATAAAATTACGAACGCCGAAGTTGCCGGAACCATCCGGTAGCTTCGGCGTTTTTTTTATGTTCAGGATTTGGTGCATATGCGAACGCGCATTTGCTACTGATTTTATAACTTGGATGGGCAAATATTTTTCAGTAAAATTTGAATCGACTATTCATGAAATCGTCATTGTCAATTTTTAGTAGAGAAATTTATATATGAAGAAATATTGTATTTTGAAACTAATTTTATTGTTCGCAACTGCGATAACATTTGCTGCATCTGCGCAAACATTTCAGGCGAAAGCTGATTTGAGAGCGGAGCGGTTGCTTCCCGAAGATCAGGATATCCTTCGGGAAATTCCCCGGAATCTGGAAGAATACATCAATAATTATCGTTGGGGCGATGAAGATGAGGAAATCATTATCCGCTGTGATTTCAATATCATCATCGAATCTGTGACTGAGCGGAGCGGGCAAAAAGTGTATCGCGGGCAATTGCTCGTTGGTTCGCAATCCGGCGAAAATTTTCTCGATAAATCATTTGAGTTTCCGTATCAGCGCGGGCAGTTGATGGAGCACACACGCGGCAGTTACGACGCTTTGTTGACCGTCATCGATTATTATGTGAATATGATTCTCGGTGGGGAAATGGACACTTTCATTCTTCGGGGCGGCACACGGTATTATGACCAGGCCCGGAATTTCGTTTCCGAAGGTCGGGTAAGTCAGTTTGCAGGTGGTTGGAGCAATCGCCAGGAAATGGTCGAAGTAATCCGCAATGGCGATCATGAGGCGCTTCGCGATGCCAAATTCTATTATTACGAAGGATTGTTTTACATCGAAGAACGCAAAGATGCCCAAAAAGCGCCGGGATACGCCAAACGCGTGGTCGAATTGTTGGACAAAGTGTATCGCAGAAGTCCAAATAGCCAGGCAATGAAGCGTTTTATGGATGCGCACTATCAGGAGTTTTGCTGGCTATTTACCTATGATTCAGACAGAAGCAATTTGCAGGCGATGATGCGAATCGATAACCGCCATCGAGAATCTTATGAAGAATGTGTGCTGACAGCCGGTGGTGGCAGAATCGAGCGATAACATAATTAAAAACATCCGGTTACACGTTGAACCGGATGTTCATGATATCGCCATCTTTTACAATATATTGCTTACCTTCCAACCGGTAAACCCCATTTTCCTTACATTTGCTGACGCTTTTGTGGGTCATAAAATCGACGTAACTGACCACCTCAGCGCGAATAAATCCGCGTTCGAGATCAGAGTGAATGGCACCGGCAGCCCGCTGTGCGTTCGTGTTACGGCGGATTGTCCATGCGCGGCACTCGTCTTCACCAACTGTGAAAAACGATATAAGTCCCAATAATTCGTAAGTTGTGCGAATGACTTTATCCAGCGCCGGCTCGGTGATGCCCAGTTCTTCCATAAACATTTCGCGATCGTCATCGTCAAGTTGGGAGATTTCCTGCTCAGCTTTGGCGCAAAATGCGATGACCGTAACGTGTTTGCGCGGCGGCACTTTCGCAGCCAATTCATCTGCTTTGGGAATATCGCTTTCGTTGATGTTCAGTGCGAAAACCAACGGTTTCGCTGTCAAAAATTGATAGCCGCGAATCAGCGTGCGCTCATCTTCGGTGAATTCAAACTCGCGGAGCGGGATCTCCTGTTCGAGGTGATCACGCAGCCGTTGCATCAGTTCCAGCTCTTTTAATCCCTGTTCATCTTTCGCTTTTTTGGCCTGTTTGTCCAACCGTTCGATGCGGTTCTCAACGATGGTCAAATCGGACAGCAGGAATTCGCTTTCCACGGTTTGCACATCGCGCAAAATGTCGATTTTACCGGCTGGATGCGGATGAAATTCGTTGTCGAACGCACGAATGACCACACACAACGCATCGGTATTTTTGAGCACTTGCAAAAATTGCGGATCAAATCCTTTGTTGCCGCTGCCATCGCTCTCCATTCCGCCAACCTCGATGTATTCGATGGTCGCGTTGACCTGCTTTTTGGGATTAAAAATGGCGGTCAATTCGTTCAGCCGGGTATCCGGCACGCGCACGACGCCGCGATGTACTTCAATTTTGCCGCCGCCAAATGCAGCCTGCAAATCCTGACCGGTGACGGTCGAAAAAAGGGTCGTTTTTCCGGATACGGGTAATCCTACAATGCCAACTTCCATTGCCGGTGGTTCTCCTTCAGCGTTAGGTTTTATTTACAGCCGGGAAATTTAATGCGAATCCGGCGGCTTTCCAACGGGTTCTGCATTCTTTCTGATCGATCGCTTGATTGATTGGCGGGAAAACGGTATTTTTGGCAGTTCCAAAACGACGACGAAAGCGAGAATATGAATATTCCCGAAAATTTGATCACAGAAACAGCCCTTTGGCAAAGCGGAATGCGACGCATTTGCGGCGTGGACGAAGCGGGGCGGGGACCGCTGGCCGGACCGGTTGTGGCTGCCGCTGTTATTTTTGAGCCGCAGTTTTGGATCGAAGGCGTTACGGATTCCAAAAAATTGACCGAAACGAAGCGCGAATTGTTTTTTCAAAAGATTTTAGACGGATCGCTGGCGTATGGCGTCGGGATCGTTTCGGCGGCGGAAATCGACCGGATCAACATCCGGCAGGCGACGCTGAAAGCGATGCAAACGGCCGTCGCAGCGCTAAACATCGCGCCGGAATACGTGCTCATCGACGGCAACGACGCGCCGGAACTGGCGTTTCCGCACGAAACGCTGGTGAAAGGCGACAGCCGTAGTTTTACCATCGCAGCGGCGTCCATCATCGCAAAGGTGACCCGTGACCGGATGCTTCTGGCGCTGGATCGTGATTTTCCGGCTTACGGATTTGCGCAACACAAAGGATACGGCACCGCCAAACACATCGCAGCTATTCGCCAGGTTGGTCCGTGCCCGGAGCATCGCCGGTCGTTTCTCGGCAAGATTTTATCCAGATAATCACGTTTTTCGGAACGCATGTATGCGTTCCCTACCCACTGTTGATGCCTGCATGTAAGGTTCGCACATGTGCGAACCGAACCCAACAATCCTGTTTTTCGCCGCAACACTGAATAATTGGCAGATATCCCTTGCCAGTTTGTCCGCCCATTCCTAATGTCGAGAAATGACGCAACTTGTTGTTATCATTGGAAATAAACCTCCTGACGAACGCTGGCACGGAAGTTGAACATATCAGCGTGATTAAAAAAGAAGAATAAACGGAGGTAAATAATGAATCTCGAAAAATACACCTTAAAAGCACAGGAAGCATTGAACAGCGCCCAGCAAATGGTCATTTCGCTGGGGCAGCAGCACCTTGAACCGGAGCACGTTCTCGCCAGTTTGCTGGAAGACGGCGAAGGCTTGGTGAACACCATTCTCAAAAAAATCGGCGGTGATGCCGTTGGGGTCAAAGCGCATACCAAACAGGTGGTGAATAAATTTCCCAAAGTTTATGGCACACCCGGACAAGTGTATGCATCGCCTAACTTCAACCAGCTCATTAATTTAGCGAACCGCGAAGCGCAGGAATTGAAAGACGAATTTATCTCCACCGAACATTTGCTGTTGGGGATGATCGGTGTGGAGCGCGGCGAAGTCGGCAAAATCCTGACATCCGCCGGCGTTACGAAAGACGCGGTGCTGCGGGCGCTGAAAGAAATTCGCGGGAACCAGCGCGTCACCGACCAGAATCCCGAGGGTAAATACCAGGCGCTCGAAAAATATGCCCGCGACCTGACCGAGCTGGCCATGCAGGGCAAACTCGATCCTGTGATCGGTCGCGACGAAGAGGTGCGCCGGGTGCTACAGGTGCTTTCGCGTCGGACGAAAAATAATCCCGCGCTCATCGGTGATCCGGGGGTAGGGAAGACCGCCATTGTGGAAGGCATCGCCCAGCGTATCGTCAACGGGGATATTCCTGAATCGCTGAAAGATAAACGCATTGTAGCGCTGGACTTAGGCGCGCTGATCGCCGGATCAAAATTCCGGGGGGAATTTGAGGAACGGCTGAAAGCGGTGCTCAAAGAGGTCACGGAATCCAATGGTCAGGTGATCATGTTTATCGATGAAATCCACACACTGGTGGGTGCCGGCGCTGCGGAGGGCGCGATGGATGCATCCAACATGCTCAAACCGCTGCTGGCGCGCGGCGAAATTCACTGTATCGGCGCGACGACCATCGATGAATATCGCAAACATATTGAAAAAGACGCGGCGCTGGAACGCCGTTTCCAGCCGATTCTGGTTGAGGAACCATCGGTGGAGGACACCATTTCGATGCTGCGCGGGTTGAAGGAAAAATACGAAGTGCATCACGGTGTCAAAATTACGGATGCGGCGCTGATTGCCGCGACAACCCTGTCGCACCGCTATATCACTGACCGACGGCTGCCGGACAAAGCCATCGATTTGATCGACGAAGCCGCCGCCAAACTGCGCATCGAAATCGATTCGCTGCCCGAAGAACTGGACGAAATCGAACGGCGCATCAAACAGCTCGAAATCGAGGAAGTTGCCCTCAAAAAAGAGAACGCCCGCGATTCCCGCGAGCGATACGCCAAGCTTCGCGAGGAGCTGGCCAATCTGCGCGAACAGCGCGATAAGTTGAAAGCACACTGGCAGTTAGAGAAAGCATCGATTCAGGAAATCCGCCAGAACAAGGCTGAAGTTGAGCAGCTTCGCAGCGTGATGGACAAAGCCGAGCGCGAAAGCAGGCTGGAGAAAGTTGCCGAGATCAAATACGGTCGCATTCCCGAACTGGAACGCGCATCGAACGCGTTGACCGAAAAGCTGCAGGAAATCCAGCAGGATCGCAAAATGCTCCGCGAAGATGTGGACGAAGAGCAGATTGCCGAGGTCGTGTCGCGCTGGACGGGCATCCCGATTGCCCGCATGCTGGAAAGCGAGCGCGAAAAACTGCTCAAAATTGAGGAGCGGCTTACCCGCCGTGTGGTCGGGCAGGAAGATGCCGAAGTGGCGGTTGCCAACGCTATCCGCCGGTCGCGCGCGGGGCTGGCAGACCAGAATCGCCCCATCGGATCGTTTATCTTTTTGGGTCCGACCGGTGTCGGGAAAACCGAACTGGCGCGAGCGCTTGCGGAATTTTTGTTTGATGATGAAAACGCGATGGTGCGGATTGATATGTCCGAATACATGGAACGGCATTCGGTATCGCGACTGATCGGCGCACCGCCCGGATACGTCGGTTACGACGAGGGCGGACAGCTTACCGAAGCAGTGCGGCGACGTCCGTATTCGGTTGTGCTGCTCGACGAGATCGAAAAAGCGCACCCGGAAGTGTTCAATATTTTGCTGCAGGTGCTGGAAGACGGGCGGCTGACCGACAACAAGGGGCGCACGGTCAATTTCAAGAACACGATTATTATCATGACCTCGAACATCGGTGCATCGCTGATTTTGGAGAAATCGTTGCGGATGACCGATGAAAACCGCGAACTGATTGCGATGGAAATACAGGACGAAGTGCTCAATCTGCTGCGCCACGAACTGCGCCCGGAATTTTTGAACCGGATCGACGAAACGATTGTATTCCACAGTTTGCAGCGATCGCACATCAAACAGATTGTCGATTTGCAGATTGCCCGGCTGGGCAAACAGCTTGCCGAGCAGAAGATCCGTATCGAGATGAGCGATGCCGCAAAAGAATACATCGCCAACCTGGGCTACGAACCGGCATTCGGCGCGCGTCCGTTGCGCCGGGTGATCCAGCGGCAGATCATCGACGGTTTGGCGAAGGAACTGCTCGCCGGAACCATTTCCGCCGGACAGACCGTGCAGGTTGAACTGATCGGCGAGGAATTGCGCTTTCGGGGAATCGAGGCACGGAAAACCGAGGCGATTGTAGACTCCCGAAACTAGTGACCAACCTTCGTATCGATGGGTGTGAACTAAAATCACACCCATCGAAATAACGGATCGTTTCAACCGCACTCTGTAACTCTAATTATTTCTCCAATTGTTCGACAGTAATGAAAATTGATCATCCCAACATGCAATGAATTAAACGAAAACGCCCCACCGCTTATCAGCAATAATTTGTTTTATCGCAGCAACAACATCTTGCGCGTAAAACTGTGTTTACCAGCGCTCAATTTGTAAAAGTAAATCCCCGATCCGGAGAAATGTCCATCGTTTGTGCGACCATCCCAAATGAGGGTGTATTTACCGGGCATGCGGGATTCATTCACAAGCGTTCGCACCAGTCGCCCGTTCAAATCGAATATCTGGAGGGTGATATTTTGCTGATCGGCAATCTGGAATGTGATATTGGTCGACGGGTTAAATGGATTTGGATAGTTTTGTTCCAAATCATATTTTTCTACCAAAGGTGAGACCGGATCAATGGATAATGCACCAATGATACGAAAACGAACAGTTCTCTCCCAACTTCGGTCACCATAATTCTTTGCCGATTCTATTTTAATAAGCGGTGTATAAAAAGGACCGTTGGGTGCCAGCATGTTCGGAAACAAACTGAAAGTTACGGCAAGTGAATCCCCCGGGTTTATCCACGCAGTTGTCGGAGAAACAGCCAATGCGCTATCGACACCGACATTTTGGAGATCGATTGCCACAGTTACCGAATCACCGAGTCCACCGCGATTGTAAATATAAAACATCGTATCTACCACTGCGGTGTTCACATCGATAAACCCCAAATTCAGTGTTTGCGTATTTATTTCAATCAATGGGACAAGTCCGGTGATTTTGATTAAATCTTTGCGGATAATTTCGGTTGAATAAAACGCATTCGATGCTCGAAGTCGCACCGAATATGTATCTGCTGCGGAAAATGTGAACCGGGGATTGGCATCCACAGCATCGACAATGCCATCATTATCAAAATCCCATTCATAATTCGTAACGGGCAATCCCGGTGTTGTTACGGATAAATCTGTAAACTGAACGGTTAAGCTATCGCTATTGATAGCCGTAGTTGTGTCAGTAATAAAATTTGCCCGGATAAACCCTTGCGGCAAAACCTCTGTGGCATCGAATCGGGAGTTTATCGGCACATTTGTAAATAGTTGTCGAAAACCGGATGGCCAATGAATTACCAACGTATCGACAATTGTTGCATTACCCAATCCAAAATGAGCAGACAACGGCGGCTGCGAATTTAAACCGGACTGCCCCAAACCGGAGATTACCCGTGTTTGCCAAACGGCTGAACCGTTTATCATTGCTTTTGCACGCAATACAGCACCAATAGCCGAACGATTGGAAAATGTTCCCTGGCAATTTACTGCCAACCAGTTTTGTTGATTCCCTTGATTATTCTGTATCAAAAAGTTGGGTTGCGGAACGCCGGTTTGTGATGTCGGTTGTCCGATATGTAACACGAACAAATCCATATCACCATCATTATCATAATCAACCCAATTTCCCCCCTGCGGTCCGGGGTATTCGCCGACAATTTCGCCCACGTCTCCGGCAAGCATTGCTAAAAAGTTGCCATCACCCTCATTGCGATAAAGATGTCCGGGACTTTGACCCGTATTTACTTCCCCAACGAACAAATCCAAATCGCCATCATTGTCATAATCGGCCCAACTGCCGAAAGCCGAATTATATCCAGTTGTTACCGGCGGTTGGTCGGTGATTTGGGTAAATTGCCAATCGCCATCATTGCGAAAAAGCCTGTCCGGCGCGCCCGAACCGAACGCACCTGAGATTGCTAAAAACATGTCGAAATCGCCATCGTTGTCATAATCTGCCCAACTGGCGCCAATATCGAAAACCAGACCTTCCGCAGTGAGTGGTGTATTTTCAATTGCCTGAAACCGGAACAGATCGCCAGTTTCCATTGCCAATGATTTATAGAGTTCATTTGTACCGCCCCGATTTACAATATATAAATCAACATCACTGTCGTTATCGATATCAATCCATGATTCACTGGCTCCAAATGAACGGTTCTTTAAAAACACCAGGTCTTCATTTTCGATAAACTGCCCGTTTCCCTCATTCCGAAAAAAGCGATCACGAAAATTGTTTGTTCTCAACATTAACATATCCAGGTTGCCGTCGAGATCAATATCTACCCAACTTGCCGAGATAGAAATTGCGCTATCCCCAACGTTATCTATCAATGACATTGAGAAATCCGGTTCACCATTATTTTTGTAAAGGTAATTGGGCAATAACGTTACCGGGTTTCCCTGGGCATTGACGATGGCATAATTAGACACAAATAAATCTGAAAAACCGTCATTGTCATAATCTGCCCAAACGCCGATATTCGATACGGCTGTGGTTGTCACATGTGGACCGGTGACAACGCGCTCGAAACTCCCGTTTCCAAGATTCCGGTAAAACTGGTTTCCCTCCCCGGCAATATATGCATCCTGATAACCGTCATTATTAATATCCACCCAACTGATACCGACAGATCGCAATGAATCCGTTACAATTGCCCCGGCAGTGGTGTTACGGGTAAAAAATTGTGCCTTCAGCGTTCCTGTTATGACCAACAGAATAAACAATAAAACTATTTGCACCCGATGCAATCTGTTAAAAGCATGTCTCATCAGTTCGATTCCTCCAAAATTTTTGACAATCACTATTTATTGAACTTAAATAACCCCATCTCCCCAACCAATCAGTTGGAAGGGGAGTGAGGAAGGATGAGGTATTTGTCTCACAGAGACTTTTTTATTTGCAAAACAGATGATTCAGCCAAAAGATACTGGACAAATAGTTCGGTTGCGCATCAGCGTATAGGCTGTGTCGTTTATATCAAACATTTTTGGGGATTTATGATGTTGTCATCACGGTGCGGAAAGGGGAGCGGCGTGGCAGCTATTGCATTTGGTGATGAAGCCGGACATACCCCGACGGGGTTTGCCCAACTTGCTTTTTGAAGATGCGGTTAAAAGAAGTCTTGTTGTTAAAACCGGCTTCCATTGCGATAGCCAGATGACTGTAATGTTGATAAACGGGGTTTACCAACAGTTGTTTGGCCTCTGAAACGCGATAGCTATTGACAAAATCGAAAAAATTAACACCGGCTTCCTGATTGATCACCTGAGATAAATGATTGGGCGAAATGTCGAGCATCTCGGCTAACTCACGCAATTTCAGGTCGCTTTTTCGATACGGTTTTTGGGTAACCATCAGGTGTTCGAGGTGTTGCAGATATTCCATCGCCAATTCAGGGGAAAGCGCAGACTTTTCATAACGGATGGTTTTGGGTTGGTCATCATTACCGGGAACGTCCTCAGAAATAACCGGGTGGCGAATGGACGAGAATGCCACAATTTCAACAAAAAGTGCCAGGCTAATAGCCATTGCATATTCAACTTTGGCAATATGACTTTTAAAAATTAGAAACAGCAATGCACATACCTGAACGATTAACAGTGTGATAAATATACGATTGAGCCGCATCAGCCATTGTGTTCCGATATTGGGTTCATCCGAAACGCGCTCTTTGCAAATCGCCTCAGCCTTGATTAATAACCGCCAAACGAGCAGGCAATACAGGATTGTTTGTCCCAAATGGAAACCCATGATCCAATATCCGCTAATGTTCAACAACAAGCCATGATTGAGCACAATATATCCTTCAACAATGCGCAATGTCGGCAAGCTGAACCATATCGGCAAAGCATTGATAAACAACAATATAGCCGGGATGAAATGAATGAGTTGATAGAATCGGATTGAGCCGGATTTGCCCTGTATTGTCCGGGCATATAAATAGTAAAGCGGTCCGAATAAAAAATAAACCGGCTGCCCGAAGAACATAATGCGATTATGCGGGTCAAGGAAAACAACCTTCTGATGCAGCAACAGAAATTCGCCCAGTAAAATAGCAACACAACCCATTAACAATGCCAGATAGATGAGCCCTTTTTGCCGCTGTTTAGGCTGTGCGAATAATGCCGCAGCCAGTATCATACTTTGAAAAACAGTGCCGATCAGGATTGTTGAAATAATATCAATTGTCATAAATTATCGGTTACCAAATATATTCAACACTCAACCCATTGAAATTTAGCTTATTTAGACTGCAAGCGTTGCACAGCAATATAATTGCCGGACAATATATAGATATGCTTTGGATAATTTTGGCGGCTTGATAATAGCGAAACGCAGAATTGTCGAACAACACGACTTCCGACAATAACCTGATCTCAGATGCGCAGATAAATTATCGGAATTGGATGTGATAAGCAAGTGATTTTCTGTTTGGTGTGCAGAATCGGTTGACCGGTATAAAACGTATAAATCACGCTGTTTGTGGTGATATTAATTCGCTGCTATTCTTACTTTACCACCACCATCTTGTGAACTTGCGAAAAACTACCGCTGACCATCCGGCAGAAATAAACCCCAGACGGCAACACGGACGCATCAAACACCACCGAATGCTCTCCGGCGCTGCGACGCTTATCCAGAATCTCCGCAACCACCTGACCACGGATATTCAACACCGATAGCGCCACATCCGCAGCCGCAGGTAATGTAAACCGGATGGTCGTTGACGGGTTAAACGGGTTCGGGTAGTTAGGGTATAAAATAATAGCCTTTGCGACGGCTGGCTGATTGGCGGGTATGCCAACGGATTGCGGGTTAAAGCGGTATACATCGGATTGGCTGTAAAAATCATTATTCGTCCATATTTCCTTGCAAATAACAATATCGTCCGTTCCATTACCATCCACATCGCCCACGCCAATCCCGTCCGCCCAGGTGACCCTTTTCGCCCAAAAATACCTCGTATTGGTCGTTGCCGGGCACCTTCAGCACCAGCACAAACCCGCCGACATCCAGTATCAGTTCATCATGCCCATCACCGTCCACATCGCCGGAGAACAGCTTGCGGATATAGAAGCTGTTTCCCCGGATCACATCCAGCAAAACGGTCGGGCGGTAACAGTCGTTGCCGCAGCCCTCAATAACCGTGATGTAGTTGTGGCTGCCCCAGGTGCCGCCGAGATAGGCTTCCGGCAGCCCGTCGCCATCCAGATCGCCGGGCGCCAGATGGTACATGGCGTTGTAGTAAGGTAGCTGGGCGGTATAATGAATCTGAAAGCTGTCATTTGCGACGTTCTCCACCCCATACACCCGTCCATACAAATCCGCCTTGAAATATTCCATGAAGCCATCCTGGTCAATATCCCCAACCGCCAGCTTACCGATACCGAAATTGGGGTTATACATTACATCGCCGATAACCTGAAAATTGGTATCGCCGCTGACGTGTTCCCGGATCGTGCTGGATGCGCCAGGGGAACTGTTATTATACCGCAAGTGAAGTAAGTCTGGGAAATTATCATTATCCAAATTATAGATACCAAACCCTTGCGGTTCTTCCGGTGCCACGGGGTGATGGGTGTAGCGGTATTCAGTGGCATAGTCACCGGGATTAGCTGCCTCATAAACCCTCAACTGATCTCCATAATGGGCATATATTTCACGTAGCCCGTCCTTGTCAATATCTCCAGCGAGGACAGGTAGCCCCCCCTTTTCGCTTGGTACCACAACAAAATCTACCACCATCTTGAAATATGAGAATTGTTCATCCCACTCATAAAAACGGTTCATGATGTAGTCCCTGTAAATGCTTTTGTTAAGCCCGATGAGTTCCGCTTTCCCATTGTTATTGCTGTCATATACCAACAGTTCGGTATATTGAGCATTGAATGGCGCTTCGCCCATCCACTCAAAACGGTCTGCATAAAGGGTTGTATCAATGTCGAAGGTGTTGATTGTAATGGTTTTTCTGCCCACAGGGTATCGGCAAAAACCAAAGCTTTAGGCGTGGTAGCGGTTTCATCAACCAGATAATTGAATACAGTTTGGGTTTCCCGGTCCCGCCAGGTCAGCACGCCGCCCGCTTCGCTTACTACTTCGTATTGCTCATGCCAGTGCGGCGGCAGTTGCAGCTTATCCATTAACGATTGGGCGTTGATTTGCTGAACGGAGAATAGAATCCAGCCAAAAGCAAGCCAGAAATACTAAACGGTGCATCATGTTAATGCTTCCTTAATGCTATACGTCGCAATGATTATTGATAATATGCTATATTAACGGCAGGAACAGTATCCCAATAAAGCTTGTTTTAGTAATCGGTTAGGCGGAACGGGCACGACCGTTTATTACCGCATCAACAACATCTTCCGGGTTTGGGTATAAACGGCTACCCGCGCCGGTCGAAGAAACAGTAGCGCTGAGGCGGCAGAAATACACCCCGGATGCCACCGGTTGACCGTCGGCGGTGCTGCCGTTCCATGTTGATTGGTGCCTGCCAACGCCAAAGCTGCCATCGGCAATGGTTGTCACCAGACGACCGTTCAGGTCGAAGATATCCAGTTGAACGGTTGCCGGTTGCGGCAGGGTAAAGGCGATGGTGGTTGACGGATTAAACGGGTTGGGGAAGTTCTGCGACAAACTATAATTTTCAGGAGTTTCCAGGGGGAATTTCCATCATGCTGGTGGATGTCTGGTTGTATTTAACGGTAGTGTAAATGCTACCGTTAAAATTGATCCCATTGCCATTGGAATACCCGGTAACAAATACATTGTTTGAACCATCCAATGCTATCGCGGTTAAATGATCATCAGAGTTTCGGGGCGTATTGTAAATAGCAACCCATTGCTCATTGCCATTAGCATCATATTTTATTGTAGCATAATCATTATTTGTAAATGAACCATTGCTTGTGCCAGTAATATATGCATTACCTCTTGCATCAATAACGAGACCTTTTGTTCGGTCATTCCCATCACCCAATCCATTATAAGTAGCTTCCCACAATTGATTCCCGTTGGCATCATATCTCACCAGAGCATAATTAATCCCTGTATCTTGATCCCAAGTGTCCCCGGCAACATAAATGTTTCCATTATCATCCAGAGCCAGGGTAACTGATTCATTTATGGATGATCTTGGGCATTGTAGCGAGCTACCCATTCTTCAGTACCACTTGAGTTATACTTGATAGTCGCAAAGTCTCTAGCCACCAGAGCCGGAACTTGTTCCAGTAACATAGATATTACCCGAGACATCAATTACCATTGCCATTGCTTTGTCAATATAGTTTCCTGGACCATTGTATCGGGCAACCCATTCTTCTAAACCGTTGGTATTGTATTTAATTGTTGCATAGTCATAATTTGTATTTGAGTCATAGCTAGTACCCGTGACATAAACATTCCCGTCTGTATCCACTGCCAGTGCTGTTCCCAAATCCGAACCATTTCCTGTGCCATTATAATTAGCAACCCATTGTTGCAAGCCATCAGGATCGTATTTTAAAGTAGTATAATAATTATCATTTCCAGAGTTGCTACAACTAACGCCGGTGACATAGACATTCCCGTCAGTATCCACTTCCAGTGCCTTCAAATAGTCGCACTTATTTTCTGGGCGTTATACCTGACGTCCCATAGTAAAGTGCCGTTAATGTCGTATTTCAATATACAGAAATCCTGGTTATTGCTAGAATCCGCAATAGAGGAGCCGATATAAATATTTCCGAAAGCATCTATTTCCAGCTCACTTACAATAGGAAAATCATTCCAAGGTACGCTGTAAGTTGATTTCCAAACTTTATTCCGTCAGTATCATACTTGATAATGGAAAAATCATGACCTCTGACTCTTCTTGCATTGGAACCGGTAATATAAATGTATCCTGCTGCATCAACAGCCATTGCATTTGTCCTGTCTTGGGAAGTTCGTGCCCCACTACAATGGGTTTCCCATTCCTGTATCCCGGCAGGGTTAATCTTAACCGTAGCATATTCAAATCCTAAATCAGTATTCCAGCTTATACCGGTGACATAAGCATTTCCGAAATTATCGACGGCTATAGCTTTCGATCTGTCATCATAATTTGAGGCTCCATTATAATTTACTACCCATTGTTGTACGCCGGAAGTATCATACTTTAGCGTAGTGTAAAGAGCCACCATAACCAATTCTCCAGGTATATCCAGTAACATAGATATTTCCACTCGCATCCAGGGTCATCGCTTTTGAATAGTCGTCTCCATTATCCGGGCTGTTATATCTCTCAGCCCATTGCAGTACGCCATCGCTATTATAATGCATGTAACAATATCATATTGGGATGGATAACTATAGGTGTGACCGGTAACATAAACATTCCCATTGCGATCCACCGCCAGCGCCTTGGCTCGGTATCGGTATTTTCAGGGTTTTCGTAACTTACTACCCATTGCTGATTACCGGCATTGTCATATTTAATAGTAGTATAATAACTTTCTAAAGAATCATAGCTACTACCCTGTAATATAGACATTTCGAGATTTATCAAGTGTCAACGCAATGGCACCATCATAATCATTTCCTGACCCGTTGTAACGGGCTGTCCATAAAGGTGTTCCTGATGTGTTATACTTGATGGTAGCAAAGTCTGTTTGTGTATCGACACCTGTACTCGCTCCGGTTACATACACATTTTCATCCGTGTCTACCGCTATTCCTAAGGCGATGTCAAATGCATTTCAGGGGCCATCGTAGCGGGTTAACCATTGCTGTATGCTCCGTCTATATTATATTTTACTGTGGCATAGTCGTAATTCATACCGGATACTTGACTATAACCAGTAACATAGACATTCCCGACAGTATCCACTATTAAGGCGGTTGCATAGTCAGCTGCATTTTCGAAACCATTATAGTAAGCAACCCACTGCTGTTTTCCATCGATGTCATACTTCAGTGTGATAAAATCATAATCCGAGCCTGAGTTATAACTTCTACCAGTTACATAAACATTTTTGTCAGCATCCACCGCAATTGCACTGGCAGAATTGTAAATGCCCACATCATAACAAACACTCCAAAGTTCTGTTCCAAAAGAATTATACTTTATCGTATTGCAAACATTCCCAAATGGGGATTTGGTTATAGAGCCTGTTATATAGATGTTCCCATCGGCATCTGTTACTACTGCCTCAGCAGAAGCTGAACCAGGGAGCAATTCTGAATTATAATGGCTAACCCATTCCTCCTGCACCCTGTTAGAAAGGATCAGGGCACCTCTATCGTGATACTCCTCCCCGAAAAAAGGGTGCAAAGGCTCCTCGGCTTTTCTCCCAAATTCCCAGGGTAATGATAGTTTTCAATTCTGTCTTGAATATGAGGTGGCAGTTCGGGACGCATTTCCATCTCTGCACGATGTATACCGGCAGTATCCCCACCGAAATAATCGTAATCCTGGGCAAACGTGGTATGGTTGTTGTAAACTAACAGCATGAAGGTCATAATAATCGTCTTCATCATCCCTCCCAAGTGAATAACTAATTAGTTGACTATAAATAATCGGTATTTATTAAGGTATTGTGATTATATCCTTTTGAGGTTGAGTATGTGAATTGCGCTGAGTAATTTGAGTAAAAACAGCGGACTGTATCCGTTCCCTGTCTTCTTGCAAAACACAATTAACACACTCGATAAATTAAAAGACACGTCCGGATTGCGGCGTTTATATCGTGCCTACTTTTTACCTGTGTGTTTATTCCGTTTATATTTGATATCATCCAACTGTTATCCTTATATCACCGCATCAACAGCATCTTCCGGACTTGGGTATAAACGGCACCCGCGCCGGTCGAAGGAACGGTAGCGCTAAGGCGGCAGAAATACACCCCGGATGCCACCGGTTGACCGTCAGCGGTGCTGCCGTCCCATGTTGCTTGGTGTCTTCCAACGCCAAAGCTGCCATCGGCAATGGTTGTAACCAGACGACCGTTCAGGTCGAAGATATCCAGTTGAACGGTTGCCGGTTGCGGCAGGGTAAAGGCGATGGTGGTTATCGGGTTAAACGGGTTCGGGTAGTTGGGGAATAAGGTAATAGCATTTGCAACGGCTGGCTGTTTGGCGGGTATGCCAACGGATTGCGGGTTAAAGCGGTATACATCGGATTGGCTGTAATAGGTATTAGCCGTAAAATTTCCTTACAAATAACAATATCATCCGTTCCATTGCCATTCACATCGCCCACGCCAATCCCGTCAGCCCAGCTGACCCTTTTCGCCCAAAACACCTCGTATTGGTCGTTGCCGGGCACCTTCAGCACCAGCACAAACCCGCCGACATCCAGTATCAGTTCATCATGCCCATCACCGTCCACATCGCCGGAGAACAGCTTGCGGATATAGAAGCTGTTTCCCCGGATCACATCCAGCAAAACGGTCGGGCGATAACAGTCGTTGCCGCACCCTCAATAACCGTGATGTAGTTGTGGCTGCCCCAGGTGCCGCCGAGATAGGCTTCCGGCAGCCCGTCCCCATCCAGATCGCCGGGCGCCAGATGGCATATGGCGTTGTAGTAAGGGAGTTGGGCGGTATAATGAATCTGAAAGCTGTCATTTGCGACATTCTCCACCCCATACACCCGTCCATACAAATCCGCCTTGAAATATTCCATGAAGCCATCCTGGTCAATATCCCCGACCGCCAGCTTGCCGACACCGAAATTGGGGTAATACATTACATCGCCGATAACTTGAAAATTGGTATCGCCGCTAACGTGCTCCCGGATGGTGCTGAAAACGCCCGGAAAACCATCATAATAGCTAAAGTGAACCAGATCCGGCTGGCTATCATTATCCATATTATAGATGCCAATCCCCTGTGGATACTCCGGGGCAACGGATTCGTGGGTATATATGCGGTTGGTGGCATAAGCATTTGGCGTATTTGCCTCATAAACCCTTAAACTATCCCCCAGCTTAAATAAACTTCTTTTAGCCCATCCTTGTCGATATCGCCACCCATAATTGGCTGCCTGCCTTTTTGACTTAACTGGCACGCCAAAATCAACCACATTTCGAAAAAACGAGAATTGTTCATCCCACTCATAAAAGCGACTAATGATGTAATTTCTATAGATGCTTTTGTTAGCTCCGATGAGCTCCGCTTTCCCGTTATTATTGCTGTCATAGACCAATAGCTCGGTGGACCGTGCATTCAATGGCGCTTCGCCCACCCACTCAAAACGGTCTGCATAAAGGGTTGTGTCAATATCAAAGGTGTTGATTGTAATGGTTTTTCTGCCCACAGGGTATCGGCAAAACCAAAGGCTTTGGGCGTGGGAACGGTTTCATCGACCAGATATTTGAATACCGCTTTTGTTTCCCGGTCCCTCCAGGTCAACACGCCGCCCGCCTCGCTCACTACTTCGTATTTCTCATGCCAGTGCGGCGGCAGGTGCAGCTTATCTATTAACGATTGGGCGTTGATTTGCTGAACGGAGAATATAATCCAGCCAAAAGCAACCAGAAATACTAAACGGTGCATCATGTTAATGCTTCCTTAATGCTAAACGTCGCAATGATTATTAATAATATGTGCTATATTAACGGCAGGAACAGTATCACAATAAAGCTTGTTTTAGTAATCGGTTAGGCGGAACAGTCACGACCGTTTATCACCGCATCAACAACATTTTCCGGGTTTGGGTATAAACGGCTCCCGTGCCGGTCGAAGGAACGGTTGCGCTGAGGCGGCAGAAATACACCCCGGATGCCACCGGTTTCCCCGTTGGCGGCGCTGCCGTCCCATGTTGATTGGTGCCTGCCAACGCCAAAGCTGCCATCGGCAATGGTTGTCACCAGACGACCGTTCAGGTCAAAGATATCCAGTTGAACGGTTGCCGGTTGCGGCAGGGTAAAGGCGATGGTGGTTGCCGGGTTAAAGGGATTGGGATAATTTGAAAAAGCGCAAATTCTGTTGAAATTAGGGTGTTATGGTCTTCTACCGATTGTGCCTCGGGATTGTATTTGAAAATCATTGCTTCAGTATAGGTATCATTACCGACACTAATTGCTTGCCCGATGACGAGATCGTCTCTGCCATCGCCATCCACATCACCAATGCCGATACTGTCATCATAAAACCATAGCGCCGATGCGCCCAAAAGATTTCATATTGATCATCGCCGGTAGCCTTGAAGATGAGCGCCATGCCGCCAATATCCAGCGCAAATTCCATGATGCCATCACCATCAAAATCTCCGGGAGCAATGTGGTTGTAATAAATACCCCCGCCCCCAGAATTTTGAATGCCACCGGAACGTGATAGCTGTTGTTTCCGGTAGATTCAAGCACTGTGATCAGGGTCGTATACCCCATTTTCAAAGCGATCGCCCCCGAGAAACAGCTCAGGATTGCCGTCACCGTCCAGATCCCCTGCTGTAAAATGGTAGTAGGCATTCCAGGTGGGGAGTTGCGCATGAAAATGCACTGCGAAACTGTCGTTGGCAACGTTCTCTATACCGGATATTTCACCATCGATATTACCGGCAAAAACTCCGTGCTTCCATCATTGTCAAAATCGCCGATGGCATAACGCCCGGTGACAAAACGATTAATATGCCGGGTAATGGAACTGATGCGAAAAGAGTCATTACCCTCGGTTTCAAAAGTGATGAGCTCTGTCCATACTTCCCCGGGTTTTCACCCAGCTTCATCCAGGCAATTTCGGTTTTGCCATCCTTGTCAAAATCACCGATCCCCATATTGCTGGGATATGATCCTTTGCGGGGATAAAGCGATTTCCGGTTAGCCGTTGCATATTGGGAGTCGGCCGATGCTTCTTTAATGCGCACACTGTCAGCCCACATATAATAGACTTCCTGGTAACCATCTTCATCAGCATCGCCGCTGCCAAACGAGCCGCCTGGTGTTGGGTTGAGCAATACTACTTCCGGGAAAGTCTTTGAAACGGGGTCGTATTCATAATACCGGATGCTGATTCCGGAGACGTTGAGTGTTTTATGCCGCCCAATAATTTCATCACGTCCGTTGCCATCTGTGTCTGCAAGAGTTATGGGTTGGCTGGCGCCATAAACCGCAGCGGTGCCCATCAATCGAAATTTACCGCTATACAAGGATGTATCAATCGCCCAGCTATCTATGATGATGACGGTATCAGCCAGCAGGGTATCAATTACCGGGTATTTATGCGGGCATTTCCTCCCGGTGCGAGACGCTTTTGAAAGGTAGTTTGGGTTTCCCGATCCCTCCAGATCAGCACGCCATCCGCTTCGCTCACCACTTCGTATTGCTCATGCCAGTGCGTTGGCAGTTGCAGCTTATCTATTAACGTTTGGGCGTTGATTTGCGGAGCGGAGAATAGAATCCAGCCAAAAGCAACCAGAAATACTAAACGGTGCATCATGTTAATGCTCCCTTAATGCTAAACGTCGCAATGATTATTGATAATATGCTATATTAACGGCAGGAACAGTATCCCAATAAAGCTTGTTTTAGTAATCGGTTAGGCGGAACGGGCACGACCGTTTGCTACCGCATCAACAGCATCTTCCGGACTTGGGTATAAACGGCACCCGCGCCGGTCGAAGGAGCGGTAGCGCTGAGGCGGCAGAAATACACCCCGGATGCCACCGGTTGACCGTTGGCGGTGCTGCCGTCCCATGTCGCTTCGTGCCTGCCGGTGCCAAAGCTGCCATCGGCAATGGTTGTAACCAGACGACCGTTCAGGTCGAAGATATCCAGTTGAACGGTTGCCGGTTGCGGCAGGGTAAAGGCGATGGTGATCAGACTGTTAAACGGCGAGGGATAACCGGGTAGCAGCTCCGCCGCTGTGATAGTTGGTTGTGGTGTTGCCGGTGGGGAAAGTGCAACCGGAGCTGTCATTGAGAACTGCGGGTTGAACGTATAAATATCGCTCCGAAACTCTCCCCGGCTGGAATCCGGGTTCCAGATATATCCCGAAATAACGATATCATCCAGATCGTCCGCGTTCACATCACCCATTGCTATGCTGGTGTATGACAGGTTGTGATGCTTGATCCAAAAAGCTCATACTTGTCATTACCGGTTGACTTGAATAGCAGCGTCCAACCGGAGATCTCAACGACAAATTCCTCTATTCCATCGCCATCTACATCCCCGTGAGCGATGCCGTTACGCCCGCCAAAGCTCCCCGGGGTTTTAACCGCTATTGATGCCTTGGCCCTGAACTCATTATCCCAGGTGCTTTCCACAATTGTGATCAGCGATTTTCCTTCAACAGTAAAACCGCTTCCTTGTATTATTATTTCCGGCAGCCCGTCGCTGTCCATATCATTTGAGAGGGCACACAGCCCACTATTAACTACTGAAATAGCACCTCGCCAAAAATAATCATATTGATTATCGCCGCTATTTTCAAAGCCAAGCATACGCACATAACCTGGTGTCAAATTATCAAGGTGCTGGCTGGCAAAATAAAATTCTATTAACCCATCTCCGTCCATATCACCTACCAGACTGTTCCCCGCTCCAGAGAGCTTTAGTAAGCGACGATAAGTCTTTTGAAAGTGGTTATTGCCGGTCTGGTGCTCCCATATTCTGCATATTTTATAATAGTAGCCCGCAATAACGGTGTCCTGTGTATATTGCATCTCTACCTTACCGTCCTTGTCAAAGTCATAAAACAGGGCGTTGATCGGGTTTACATCCTCATTTTTGGGTATGATGTGCACCAGCGCATCAGGATAGCCATTGGTATGCTCTGCCTCATAAAAGCGTAGCTCATGATCATAGGTAAACCATGCCTCGGATCGTCCGTCATTGTCGATATCCATACCACCCAGCGCGCCGCCGCCCTCGATTGCAGTCCTTTGGTTATAGCCAAATACTGACGCAAATCCGGGTGAAAATCGGGATTCGCTTGCCTGCCACTCGTAAAACCGGTTAAACCCGCCCCTGTATCCCGGTTCATAAAAAATTTCTACGCCCAGAATATCGTTCACACCGTTATGGTCAAAGTCATAGATGACGGCCGGGTTTCCGTTATCCAACGGCACCTTGCCCAACAGGGAAAATCTCGGGCTGTAGAAAGCGGTGTCCACCGTGGAGACATCTATACTTAGCACAGTATCGGCAAAAGCGTGTCCAGCGGGGGCTCGGGCAGGGAGTCAATCGGTGGCGTAAACAGGCGCGGTTCGTTATGCTTCGGCATCGTAATAAAGATTGTGTTGGTTGTTCCGGTGGCTTTATCCCGGTAGGTAAGCGCCCCGTTGTCGTAGCTAATCACTTCAAATCGTTTATCCCAATGCGGCGGTAGTTCCAGACCGGCGGGTAGCGGTTGGCATATACATATCCGGATAAATATGAGTAGGAAAATCGTAATCATCTTGTTCATTATAATCAGCTTTCCAGTTCAGGTTTTAACTACCGCATCAACAACATCTTCCGGGTTTGGGTATAAACGGCACCCGCGCCGGTCGAAGGAACGGTAGCGCTGAGGCGGCAGAAATACATCCCTGATGCCACCGGTTCCCCGTTGGCAGTGCTGCCGTCCCATGTTGCTTCGTGCCTGCCGGCACCAAAGCTGCCATCGGCAATGGTTGTCAGCAGACGACCGTTCAGGTCGAAGATATCCAGTTGAACGGTTGCCGGTTGCGGCAGGGTAAAGGCGATGGTGGTTGCCGGGTTAAAAGGGTTTGGATAGTTTTGGTCTAAATCAAAAAAAATTGCTGCGAAATCTTCTGTCGGTATGATAGGTAAGCCGGTATCATTCAGGTAAATTCGCAAGCCGTCACTCCATAATGCCGCAACATCTAATGCGCCATCACCATTATAATCAGCTCCGACACAATGAAATGGTACTGCTCCATTTCTAGCTTCAATAAAGGTGCCTATACCTTCGGCGTTTAGTGTGTAATATACTGAGCCGGTAAACTCACCGGGAATTTCATCAACAATTAAATAATCCATTTTTCCATCGGCATTCAGATCAGCAAATGAGGTACGATGATACCCATCTCCGCCACCAATATAAATCGTACTATCAATCATAAAATTGCCGTCACCACTGCTCCTTATAACTAAGTCATTTACTAAAGAAGCAATAAATACATCCAATAAATGATCATTACTATATTCAACAGTTAACACCTGAAAAGGGAAACTAATTATATTAAGTAACGTGCCAGGATAAATCCGTGTATGCAACGTATCTCCATCACTTTTCATAAAAATAGCCGTCAGGGAATTGCGTCCGCCCGGACCGCCGGGCGAGGCATATATGGATGTTGAATAGGCAATGTCATTGATACCGTCGTTGTTAAAATCCCCGCTCGCGGCGTCTGTGATGTAGTCATCGGTCAGGAGAGTATCGGCAAGGGAAAACTGCCCGCTGGCATCGTTGTAAAGGATGGTGACATTATTCCTGATGGGCTCCGGCGGCCCAATACTCACCACGTCACTGGAAATCAGGTCCGGATAACCGTCGCCGTTCATGTCCTCCACATCCCGCAATTCCCGCAGGGGCATATCGTGAACGGGCTGGAAATATCCGCTGTCATCGATTTCGTATATGTGGTGGGTGGTGACGATCTCCATTCGACCGTCCAGATCCAGATCGGTGACGGGGATATCCGCCTGTTCTGCATAGTAAACCGGGAATTGCTGGTGCAGGCTGAAATCTGCCATGCCGTCATTCAGGGCAATAAGGACATTGGCCCAATTGGCGATCACCAGGTCGATATGCCCGTCGTTGTTCACATCCGCCGGATACATTGCCGTGTTCCCATCACCAAAAAAATCATTGAAGATCAATGGTTCCGAAAAATGCGGCGGGGTGACTTTGGTGGGCTTCACATTAAAGCGCCAGTTGTATCCCGGAAAGGCTTCACCGTTTGCCCCGGAGAGGCTGTTGCGGGCGGTAACCTTCACTTCCTCACCCACCAGAAAGGGGCGGGCGGGATGCAGGGTCACCTGATCCAATGCCGGTGATACAGAAACCGTGAAGCCATACATCCCGCGCAAGGTTCCCAGAATGACAAACTGCCCCGCGAGGCTGGTTGTGTCCACCGGGGCGTTGAATGTGACCTGAATATCGGTATCCGTTGCAGCGGTGTTGTCGTGCTGCGGCGGGAAAAGCGCGCTGATTTCCAGTTGCTGGCAAATGCCCGTCTGGATGACCAGCACCAGGCATAAGGTGATGATTTTGTTCATCCTGCCTCCAGAAATAGGGATTTGATTTTTGGATGATATTAGTTATAAGTATATCCTACAATATATATTAAATATACTTTATACAGGTGTAACTCAATCCATATGAGGCATCCTCTTAAAATATTTGTGAACATATATTAATTTGAGAGCTGGTTTCCCCTAAACCGCATCCCCTCAGAAACCGTCGGTAAGTTAGGTATTTACACGGGATGTTGCAATATAATATCAATATAGTTATAGCGCCGCACCCCATCGGAGTGAAAAGTTTATCACTACCTGTTAACCGTATATTTGTTAAAGGTCAGGTTTTTCCTGCTTATAACCCACATAACGCAAAACAAATCACCCGCTGCTTTGTTCGGATGAACCGGTATTTTTTGTAATGACCGGTGATTGCTATCAAAATGTGCGGTTTTCCGCCACAAAATAACGGCTTGCTCAAGTCGTCAGGACGAAAAAAACAAGTCGTCAGGACGAAACGAGCGGCTCGTCAGGACGAAAAAGGCGTTTCATCAGGTCGAATTTTGGGTATTTCATGGGAAATTTAAGGGGTAATTTTACGGTGCAGGGGATGTGTAAGGCGTAAGAAAAATGGTGTCGGCTTCGTGGCGGGCAAAAATGTTCGTTATTATCAGGCAGGTGTTTTTGCAATATGCGGGCAGGCGTTTGGCGATCCGTTACCCACAGGTTAAACCAGAAACTGCGGCGACTTGCCGGAACAGCCTGCCGCCGCAGTTCCAAAAGGGGTGCAGCTTATTTTACCTTCTCAAATACGATCTGGTTCAGTTGATCCCGGGTTTCCTTCTTGAGGCGGAAATTCAACCGACGGGATTTGATGCTGTTGCTGGTTACTTCGTTTGCGGTTGCAGCGCCATCGCTGCTAACGCTCAGCACCAGTGTGCCCAGGTTGCCCAGTTCAACGGTTTCGCCCTCTGCCAGATGGCGCATGGCTAATTCCGCCAGATTCTCGAATGCAGAAAGCATATCACCTTTGGTAAGGGAGCTGCGTTCCGATGCCTCTTTGGCCAGTTTGTGCAAATCACAAACCCCACGCTGGATCACTTGTGCATAATACTTCTTCGGTGCGTCCGGATCAGCGGGATTGCCTTTTTGCACGGTTTGATATTTGGCAGGCATTTAAAATCCTCCTGATTTCAGTTATAATAAATGGTCTGACACGCCTTGTCAAACCGCCGTTTTCCTAACGTTACGCTGTAGTGATGCATCGACAAGTTACATTATCTGATGTTATAGCAAATACTTTAGAAAAAAATGTGTATTGGTGTGTTTTTTTATGGCAGCTAAAAGGGGGATGTATTGCTGGCTGTATATATCGATTACGCCATTCCCGCAATCTTTAAGCGTGTGCGATAAACATCGCCGTGTGTTGTCATCCCGGTTTTTCGATGATTTTTCGAAAAATACCGGGATCTCCCTGCTTGAAACAGGGGATTCCGGTATTCCGCTGAGCTGCAACCGGAATGACCAGCACTTTTCTACACACACATACGAAGCGAGAAAACAATCTTTTCAAACTTTTGGATGCCCGATAGCGACACTCGGGCATGACCAGTTTTGAGCATGTCATTCCCGCAATCTTTAAGCGTGTGCGATAAATATCGCCGTGTGTTGTCATCCCGGTTTTTTCGATGATTTTTTCGAAAAATACCGGGATCTCCCTGCTTGAAACAGGGGATTCCGGTATTCCGCTGAGCTGCAACCGGAATGACCAGCACTTTTCTAACACACACATACGAAGCGAGAAAACAATCTTTTCAAACTTTTGGATGGATGCGACACTGATAGCGACATTCTCGGGCATGACCAGTTTTGAGCATGATTTTTCATTACCGCAATCTTTAAGCGTATTGCGATAAATATCGCCGTGACCAGTTTTGAGCATGTCATTCCCGCAATCTTTAAGCGTGTGCGATAAATATCGCCGTTGTGTTGTCATCCCGGTTTTTTCCCGGTTTTTTTCGATGATTTTTCGAAAAATACCGGGATCTCCCTGCTTGAAACAGGGGATTCCGGTATTCCGCTGAGCTGCAACCGGAATGACCAGCACTCTTCTAACACACACACGAAGCGAGAAAACAATCTTTTCAAACTTTTGGATGCCTGATAGCGACACTCGGGCATGACCAGTTTTGAGCATGTCATTCCCGTAATCTTTAAGCGTGTGCGATAAATATCGCCGTGTGTTGTCATCCCGGTTTTTTCGATGATTTTTTCGAAAAATACCGGGATCTCCTGCTTGAAACAGGGGATTCCGGTATTTCGCTGCGCTGCAACCGGAATGACCAGCACTTTTCTAACACACACACGAAGCGAGAAAACAATCTTTTCAAACTTTTGGATGCCCGATAACGACACTTTGGCATGACAGGCTTATCATTTGTTCAGCGCAGAAAAACAAAATATTGTCAAAACCGATAAATTCAATTAACTTTCCCTCTTGTTAAATATATTAAACCGGGGAAGAAGGTTGACGCAGGATATTCTGGAAGTGCAGGGTGTTTCCAAACGATTTGGCGCGGTTACCGCACTGGATGCGGTCGATGCCGCGTTTGGCAGGGGTGAATTTGTCTGTATTCTTGGTCCATCCGGGTGCGGGAAAAGCACTTTGCTGCGTCTGGTTGCGGGTTTCGACGCGCCGGACAGCGGGCGCATTCTGCTGGAAGGAAAGGACATGCAGGGGGTTCAGCCGGAAAACCGCCATGTGAACATGGTGTTCCAGAACTATGCCCTGTTCCCGCATTTAACAGTCGGGGATAATGTGGCGTTCGGGTTGCGCGTCAAAAAAATGCCTGCCGGTAAAATACAACAGCAAGTGTCCGATGCGCTGGAAATGGTGCAGATGCAGGGGTTGGAGAAACGCTATCCCCGCCAGCTTTCCGGCGGACAGCAACAGCGGGTGGCGCTGGCACGCGCGATCATCAATCGTCCGGGTGTGTTGCTGCTGGACGAGCCGCTGGCAGCGCTGGATAAAAACCTGCGGTTGGCCATGCAGGTGGAACTGCGGGGCATCCAGCAAAAACTCGGGATCACTTTCCTGCACGTCACGCACGACCAGGCGGAGGCGCTAACGCTTTCCGACCGGGTGATGATTATGCGCGACGGGATTATTGAGCAGGTGGGTGCACCGCAGGAAGTGTATAATCGCCCCAAAAACCGCTTTATCGCGGCGTTTTTGGGCACGTCCAACCTGTTTTCCGGCAAATGGGATGCTGCTTCGCAATCGGTTGTGCTCGCCGGTGGACAGCGCTTCTTCGCCGATAATGAAACATTACCCGCCACAGACAGCGACCCCATCGAACTGATGATTCGCCCAGAACGCATCGACATTTATTCCGCGAAAGACACGGATTTACCCGAAACCAATTGCGTTCCCGGAACGGTGCGGCAGGTGGTGTACGCCGGTGCCGAAACCCTTTGCCAGATTGCCATCGAAGGGCAGGAACTGCTCGTGCAACTGCTCAACCGCGATTCCCGGTTTTTCCATTCCGGTGATCGCGTGCATATTTATCTGCCGCCGCAGCATATCGTCCGGCTTTCCGGCGAAAGCAGCAAGCCAGCGGCAACCGGAGCGTTGGACTAATGCGCATCACTTCCCGAATGGTTTGGACAACCGGCCCGGCGCTGGCGATGCTCACCGTTTTTTTTGTGATTCCGCTAACCATCATCATTTATTACAGCTTCCAGTCGCGCGGTGTTTACGGCGGCATCGAAACGGCCTGGACGCTGGAAAATTACCTGAACATTGCCAACCCGCTCTATTTGAACATATTGCTGCGGTCGCTAAAATTGGCGCTATTAACCACGGTCTTTTGCGCACTGATCGGTTTTCCGGTGGCGGTGGCCATCAATAATATGCACGGCAAATGGCAAATGACCGCGCTGATGTTGATTATTCTGCCCTCGTGGATGAACCTGCTCATCAAAAATTATGCATGGATCGTTATCCTGCGGCGGCAAGGGTTGGTGAATACGGTGCTGCTGGGGCTTGGCTGGATCGATCAACCGCTGGAACTGCTCTTTAACGAAGCGGCGGTATTGGTGGGATTGGTGCACAATCACCTGCCGTTTATGGTGCTGCCCATTTACGCGGTGCTGGAAAAACTGGATGTCCGGCTGATCGAGGCTGCCCGCGATCTAGGCGCAACCCGCTGGCAAACCTTCCGAAAAGTGATTCTGCCGCAAAGCTGGAGCGGGGTTGTGGTCGGCAGTATTCTGGTGTTTGTCCCGGCGCTCGGCGCATTCCTAACGCCCGACTTGTTGGGCGGCGCAAATGCCGTAATGATCGGCAACCTGATACAAAACCAGATTTTTACCGTGCGCGATTGGCCCTTCGGCTCTGCCATGGCCATCGTGCTGATGGGCGTTGTGCTGCTGTCGCTGGTTGTATATGCCCGCTTTGGCAACCGGGAAGGGGAGGAGCGCATTTTATGAAACGCATTCGCCTCCGATGGGTGTTTCTGCTGGCGCTGGTGTTTATCTATCTGCCGGTGCTGGTGCTGATGATTTATTCGTTTAACGATTCGCGCTTCGCGATGAATTGGCAAGGCTTCACCCTCAAATGGTATGGCATCCTGTTCAGTAGCCCGGAAACCGCGCTGGCGTTAAAAAACACCCTGATCGTTTCGATCACCGCCACGATTGTTTCCACAGTGTTGGGCACGCTGTTCGCTATCGGGATGCATTTGTATCCGTTCCCCGGCAAGCGATTTATCGAGCCGTTGTTCCTGCTGCCCATTATCATCCCGGATATCATCATGGCAATTGCCCTGCTGGCATTTTATGTGTTTGTTCAGTTGTCGTTGGGGCATCTCTCGATCATCATTGCGCACATTACCTTTCAGATTTCGTTTATCGCGTTCGTCGTCAAAAGCCGTATGCAGGATTTCCCGAAGAATATTCTGGAAGCCGCGCAGGATCTTGGCGCGAACCAATGGCATGTGTTTACCAAAATCATCTTTCCGCTGGTGCGTCCGGGAATTGTCGCCGGTGCGCTGATCGCCTTTACGCTGTCGGTGGATGATTTTTTGATCACCTATTTCACCGCCGGTGCGGGATCGTCCACGTTGCCGATTCGCATTTATTCGATGGTAAAGCGCGGCGTAACGCCGGATGTGAACGCGCTATCCACGATGATTTTGCTGGTGACGCTGGTGTTGTTATATTTGGGTATCCGGCTCCAGCGCACGGAATCGCGCCGGAGTGGGTAAGCAGGTCACCCCTGACGGGGTGAAACGGTTGATTACAAAACATCGATTATTTATTTTGATCAATGGAGATTCCTGACTTTCGCTTCGCTGCATCAGGAATGACCGAAATAAACTTTGTGCACTTTGCGCCTTTGCGGCTGTGTTACAACATTTATCAAACCATGAATCCAATCTGCAAGGTTCTATTTTTTAATCCACTTGCTTTTATTTACTCATACATTATTATATCAGAGAAGGAGCCTTCGATGAACAAAGTGTTAACAAAAATGGTGCTTGCGACAGTTATTGTTATGGGATTATTTATCCTGAGCTGTTCGGAAAAGTCACCGAAACCGGATGCCGCCAACACTGTGACCGCATACGGCGTGTCGGTCGACAAAAGCAGCATCGGCGATAAACTGAACATTTTCATCTATCCCGATTATTTGCCGCAGGAACTGGTTGACAAGTTTCAGCAAACCTACGGCGTGACGGTTGTGATCGATTATTTTGACAACAACGACGCGCTGCTCGCGAAAATGCAGGCCGGCGGTGCCGGGCAATATGACATCGTTTGCCCGTCCGATTATGCCGTAACCATCATGAAAAACCTGAATTTGTTGCAGAAGATTGATCACGCCAACATACCCAATCTGGTTAATCTCGATACCAAATTTCACAATTTGCCGTATGACATGAACAATGAATACACCGTTGCCTATCAGTGGGGAACCACCGGTTTGGGCATTCGCTCCGATCTGGTGGATGTGACCGGTAAAAATGTGGACACCTGGGATATCGTATTTGACCCCGCGAAATCGCTCGGCGCGTTTACCATGCTGGACGACTCCCGCGAAACCATCGGCACTGCGCTGAAATATCTCGGCTATTCGTTGAACACAACCAACGAAACCGAACTGCGTGCAGCCGAAAAACTGCTGCTTGCGCAGCGCAAACGGGTGATGGCTTATGCACCCTCGTCACCGGCACGCGATTATCTGGTCAGTGGCGACGCGGTTGTGGTGCATAACTACAGCGGCGATGTGTTTATGGGACAGGCGGAAGCCGAAGGTATCATTTACGTGATCCCCCGCGAAGGCGGCGTCATCTGGACCGATAACCTGGCGATTCCCGCCGCTGCGCCGCACAAGCTGGCCGCCGAATTATTCATGAATTTTATACTCGATCCTGAAAACGGTGCTGCGCTGACCAACTTCACCCGATACGCCTCGCCGAACAAAGCCGCACTGCCGTTTATCGAGGAAGATATCAAAAGCAATCCGGGCATTTACACAAAAGACCCTTCCGTTCTGGAAAAAATGGAATACGTAATGGATGTTGGCGAAACCGCCAAATTATACGATGAAGTCTGGACCCGCGTTAAAGCCGGCGGTAACTAACCGACTGTGACCTAAAAGTAGGGGCACAGCACCGACGTGCCCCAAATGAAAGCGGGCGGCAACCAAGCTGTTCCAACGCAGTTCGAAAACCGATACAGGAGGATTTGCGATGGCAGAGTTAACATTTTTAGGTGCGGCGGGAACCGTCACGGGTTCCCGTCACTTGCTGGATGTGGATGGAAAACGGGTGTTGGTCGATTGCGGCATGTTCCAGGGCAGCAAACAAAACCGGCTGCGCAACTGGGATCGCTTTCCGGTTGATCCCGGATCAATTGACAAATTACTGCTCACCCACGCGCACATCGATCACAGCGGTTATTTGCCCGCGCTCGTTCGCGACGGATTCAGCGGCCCGATTTATTGCACCCATTCCACCCTCGCACTCATCGACATTTTGTTGCGCGACAGCGCCCACATTCAGGAAGAAGACGCACAGTGGGCGAACAAAAAAGGGTTCTCCAAACACAAACCTGCCAAACCGCTGTACACCATCGAAGATGCGGAACGGGTGCCGGAACAGTGCATTCCCATCTATTACAACGATGCCGTGCAGATCACTGATACCATCCGCGCAAAGTTCCGCGATGCCGGGCACATCCTCGGCTCATCGTTCATCGATGTGAAAAAAACCGATGGCAACCGCAGCCGTAAAATTGTGTTTAGCGGCGACTTAGGTCGCCCCGGTCGCCCGATACTGCGCGATCCGGTTCAGGCGTTTAACGCGGATTATCTGGTGCTCGAATCGACATACGGCAACCGCCTGCACCCGGAAAACAACCCGATGCAGGAGCTCGCAGATGTGATCAATCGCAGCATCGAGCGCGGCGGTGTGCTCATCATTCCCGCATTCGCGGTCGGACGGACACAGACGCTGTTGTATGTCATTCGCGAACTGGAAGAACGGAAAATGATTCCCGAACTGAACGTGTTCATCGATTCGCCGATGGGTATCGATGCGTTAAAATTGTTCAAGGAACACATGCCGGATTTCGATCTGGAAAGCCGGGTGGAGATGGTTCGCGGCAAACGGATTTTCCACCCGAAGAAATTGCACGTTTGCAAATCCCGTAATGAATCCAAAAATATCAATCGCTATACCAATCGCTCGATCATCATTTCGTCCAGCGGAATGGTAACCGGCGGTCGCATTTTGCACCACCTCGTCCAGCGATTGCCGAAAGAACAGAATACTGTGTTATTCATCGGTTATCAGGCCGAAGGTACGCGCGGCAGAACCTTGCTGGACGGTAAGCCCGAGGTGAAAATTCACGGGCAATATGTGCCGGTGAAAGCGCAAATCGAGCAGGTTTCCGGTTACTCCGGACACGCCGATTATAACGAAATTCTGGCATGGCTGATGGGATTCAACAAAGCGCCGGAGCGTATTTTCCTCGTCCACGGCGAACCGGATGCTGCAACCGCGCTGGCGGAGAAAATCCGCGAGCGGTTTGGCTGGGATGTGGTCATCCCGAAGATGGGCGATCATTTTGAAATAGATTTGTAAATATATTATAAATATGAAGATAGGAGGTAGGAAGTGACAGATAAACCGGATAAAAACCAGGTTACTATCGAGCCGAAAGAAAACGGCCCGTTGCTCGTCAAAGGGCTAAAAACGTTGAAAGATGCACAGGGGAATCCCGTCGAAATCAAAAAAGATGTGATCGCGCTGTGCCGCTGCGGGGCTTCATCCAACAAGCCGTTTTGCGATGGCACCCACAAAACCAACGGTTTCACCAGCGCTCGCGAAATCAGCAAACCGCTGGATCGCGAACGGGCGTATCGCGGCAAATCGATCACGGTTCACGATAATCGAACCATCTGCTCTCATGCCGCTTATTGTGTAAAAGAGCTCAAAACCGTTTTCAAAAAAGATGCGCAACCGTGGATCAATCCCGATGGCGATTCGGTGGACGCGATTATCCGTGTGGTCGAAAAATGTCCCTCCGGTGCGCTCAGTTACGAAATAAATGATGATCACAAACGGGATGTTGATGACCGTGATCCGCAGATAAATTTTCTCGCAAACGGGCCGTACAATGTGTGTGGTCACATTCATATCGAATCCGAACTGCAGCCACCATCTGCAGAGCATTTTTCGCTGTGTCGTTGTGGCGCATCAAAAAACAAGCCGTTCTGCGATGGCGCCCATTACGATGTCGAATTTGATCAGTAACTCAATCATTTGTAAAAGAAGCCAAAACAATAGGGAAACACAGATTGCGTGTCCCGTATAAATTTGATAGCTGGGAATCATTGTATCGGGAAAAACCGGAGCACCAGCTTGCCTGGCATTTTGAATCGCTCGATCCGGATATTTTGAAAGCGCTTTCCGTATTTGAAATTGATCCGCGTGCCGCAACTCTGGATTTGGGTTGCGGCACCGGTATTCAGTCTATCGCGTTGGCGGAGCTTGGGTATCGCGTAACCGCAACGGATATTTCGCAAACTGCGGTAAACATTGCCGCTGATCGGGCTGCACAATCTGAAATCCCCGTCACTTTTTTGCAGGATGATATTCTCCTATCCAATCTTCATTTTTCGTACGATCTGGTCATCGATCGCGGTGTGTTGCACTTGCTCGATTTTGATGAGTGGGAAACTTACCGGGATCAATTGATGCGCTGGCTAAAACCGGGCAGCCATTTTTTCCTGAAAGTATTTGGTCCGGACGTGCCCGGCAAAGATGAGCCGCACCGGCTTTCACCAAAAACAGTAACCACGTTTTTCGAAAAACATTTACAATTGCTAACCTGTTCTGAAACAATCTATTACGGCACTCGAAGCCCTTTGCCGCAAGCCTTTTTCTACGTCTTCAAAAAAGGTTTGTGATGCTTGCAAAAGGTTCTGGTTTATTGTAAGTTTTCCGATTGCTTTTGAGAAACTTTGTACCGGAATTCACAGTAGAATAACGTCTAAATAATATTGAATTAAACAGCGGAATTTGTAACCGGATGGAAAATAGAAAACGATTAATTTTTATCTTCATTGTGATTGTCAGTAGCATTTTTGTTGATCAGGTGAGCAAATATATCGTCTCACAGACCATCAAATTTTCTCCGCCAAAGGAATATTTGGGTGGCTTTTTTGTGCTCAAATATGCCGAAAACACCGGTGCGATGTTAGGTTTCGGTTCCGATTTGCCGGAAAGTGTCCGCTTTTGGTTTTTGACCGTTTTTGTCGGCGTGATGCTGATTGTGTTACTCTCATATTTAATTCTCAACCGGGATTTTACAAAAGCACAATCGTTAGGTCTCGCGTTAATCGCCAGCGGTGGCATCAGTAATTTTGTTGATCGCGCAATCAACAATGGACGCGTTGTTGATTTTATGCACATGGATAGTGGGTACGGCTGGGTCAAAACAGGGATTTTTAATTTTGCTGATGTTTCAATAATGGTCGGTTTGGGGATTATGATACTTTGGGGAGATTGGCGGGAGAAGCACAGCGCTAAAGAGGAATCGGATATCGATAATGAACCAAATTTAATCGGTAAATCAGAAAGCGATAATCCGTATGAAATGCCCGAAGACAAGCTACCTCAAAAAGATAGCTAAGTGCTTATAAAACAATAACATCACCTTCCTGTGCCGCTTTGCATGGAATATCATATTGGTGTTTCAGTAAACGACGGCGACTTAACTCCACCATCAAATCAACCGCAGTATCATCGTGATCCGGATCGTGGTGAAACAGAATTAGCTGTTTCACGCGCCCACGAACAGCAATATCCACAGTATATGTATACGGCGAATGTCCCCAGGAAACGCGATCTTCATATTCTTCGGGAAAATATTGTGTATCGTGTATCAGGACATCAGCTTCGCTGATAAAATTGATCAGGTCAATTTCTTCCTTATTATCCATGAAATTTTCGAACCGATTCTCCAAATCGCTGCCCGTTTTGGATTTATATTTCGGTTGGGGAAATGGCTCATTATCGCTGATATAAACAATCGATTTACCTTGGTAATCGAAACGATAACCTAATGTATATCCGGGATGATTTAAAAATTTTGTTTGAATATCTACACCTTCAACCCGCAACGATTGCTCAGAAATAGTAACAAAATTCACAGTAGCGGACATATCTTCAATTGCAACCGGGAAATAGATGGGGTCCATCTGCATTTCGATGATTCGATCCAATTCCACATTGGGTTCGTCACAGCCATAAATGGTAAACTTGTTACCTTTTTTGAATGCAGCCTTAAAAAATGGCAAACCCTGAATATGATCCCAATGAAAATGGCTCAGAAAAATATACGCTACAACCGGTTTTTTCTGTGAAAGTAATTCTTTTCCGAGTTCGCGAATACCCGAGCCGGCATCAATAATAAAACGGGGTTTTCCTGAATATTGGATTTCAACACAAGAGGTGTTACCACCATAGCGGATAGTATGGGGACCGGGAGTGGGAATTGACCCCCGGACACCCCAAAACTTAATTTTGATAGGATCCATTTTGAACGGGATGAATCAGTTCCTTTATTTTTGAGATCAAAACGTTTGCGCGGGTGGGTTTGGTGAAAAAAGCATCGGCACCCATCTCGAGCGCTTTCCGGCGATCGGAATCATAAATTTTACCGGAGTAAATGATGATTCGCGTATCTTCCGTTCCGTTCGTACTTTTTATTTCTTTGCATAACCGCAATCCATCCAGCTTTGGCATCATTAAATCGAGAATTACCACCCGGGGTTTGTTGGTGCTGATAAACTGGAGTGCCTCGGAACTATTTGTTACATAATTCGCCGAAAAACCATATTCTTCGACCAGCATCTTGGTTAAATAGGCTTGTTCCAGATTATCCTCAACAATAATTACATCATATGGAGTGTTTTTTCCACTCATCACTTCCAGTGGCATACTGGTGACTTCCGTGTTCATAAGCATTGCTCCTTCCTGCTCATATTTACAGCCGCTAATCGCCCAATTAAATAAATATTTTCCCTAACCGTAATAAATGTTTGAATTGACTCAACAGTTCCCTGTTGCGATGATGGATGGTAAATGAAATTAAACCAATCTGGTGAAAAAACCCCGAAATTTCCAAAGACCATGCCCCACAACCGCTTCCCCTGTTTGAGTTGCTTGTGGAAAAATATTGACAAACTTGTAGTCATCCGTTGACTGAAGTCACAACAAATTTTATGGAAAACTTTTAAGAAAAGATTAAATAAAGGTAGGATTTGTTTATTTATTCCGATTTTTGCAGGATATATACAAAAGCACGCTAAATAACAACAAAAGCGTATTTGAGGCAACTTTTGTAAGAGTAACCGGAGAACTTTCATCACCAAAACAACCACAGTTAATATCAAGATTTCGAGCATATGCGCTGCTCACAGATAAAAGAAAAACAGCCATCATACAAATATTCAACAGAGTAGCTGCATTCATCCAAATATTTGCAATCAGAAGCACTCCGGTAATCAATTCAAGATATGGCAGCCATATTGCAATCCAACGGGAAATTGTTGCTCCTGTAAGTTGATAATTCTCGACAGCAACGGCAAAATCTATAGGAAAAAGTATTTTATCGATAGCTGCATAAATCAACATCGCCCCAAAAAACAATCGTAATAACACGAGTGTTTTGGGATGAAAAGCGATTGAATTTATTGACTTTATGCCCATTTCTGTCTACCCTGATTACGGTTCAATTGGCAAACCCATTTCCAGCCACCCGGAAAATCCGTCGTATAACACTTTTGTTTTTCGAAAACCATTTTTTTGAAGCAAACCGGCAAATGTTTTTGCTTCATAACAATCCGGATCAAAACAATAAATGATATAGGTCATCTCGTTGTCAAGTTGGCTGATGATTTCTGGTGACCGGATAAATTGTTGCCACGGCATTGATATTGCGCCGGGAAGATGATCAATCTCAAAAGCATCCGTTTCACGAACATCGATTGCTATGGCTTGCCCGTCAATTATTAACGAAAAAGCATCTGGCAAGTTAATAAATTCCACTGAATTGGTTGTGTGCGAAAAGTCTGGTGAGAGCAATGCCCATCGAATGCCATTCGCGTGAAATTGATTAATAATCAATCCTCCCATTAACGTTGCTATTAGTAATATGAGCACTCTAAAAATCATGAATCAACCTATAAAATAAACCCCGGTTTTATTGACCGGGGCTTAGTAAAACTATTTTTTTTATTTGGAATAATTATTCACTGTGCGAAGCATCGTGTTCTAAAATGTTAATAAAAACCGGTAAGCTTTTGCTTTGAAATTTCTTGTTGTTGGTTTCGATTGAAATATTTGAATTCATACGACCGGTTTTGCTGGGAACTAAATCGACCCGTACCAGATGAGACTTTCCTGCAGGAATGACAACGTTCGACGGTGTAATTTTAACAATATCGATATCTGCGGCTATTTTTGTAACGTTCAATTCGGTCTGTGAAGAATTTTCTATTTCGAAAAATTCTGTGTAAACCGTATCCGGATTTAGTGTCACTTTTTGAAAATTGATAAAACGCGGGTTGATCGAAACATCAGTAGTGACGTTGGCTTCAACAAATAGCACTTCGGATTTTGGATCTTCATCCTTAAAAACCAGACGAATGGATTTACGGATAACACCTGAAAAACGTTCTGTTTCAATGGTGTAGGGAATATGTGCGGTTTCGCCGGGTTCGAAAATCTTTTTCTCCGGTTTAACCGCGGTGCACCCACAGCTGGTTCGGACGTCAACCAACTCAACCATTTTGCCGGTGTTATTGACAAATTCTATCTGGCCACTAATGACATCGCCTTGGCTTATTTTTCCGTGATCGATCACTTTTTCATGCTTAAAATCAATTTGAGCAAATGCAGCAGTTGAAAAAATTGTGCATCCGACAATAAACAACAGTATGTTTTTCATGACGAATTCCTCTCGATATTCCGGGATAAATCTAAAATGTTTTGAAAATCTTCTGGCAAATCAGCCGTGAAGCTTATTTTTTCTTTAGAAATTGGATGTTCAAATGTGAGCCGAAACGCGTGTAACGCTTGCCGGTCAATCAATTTCAGCAAATATAGTGCTTTTTGTTTGTAAGATAAAGTTGAAACTCTATTTATTTGTTTCATTCTACCGGCGTATTCCGGGTCACCAAAAACAGGGTGGTGAATATGGTTGAAATGCGTGCGAATCTGATGGGTGCGCCCTGTTTTCAGCCTCACCCTGACGAGCGATAAAAAGGCATGTTCTTCTTCAACTTCAAAAATGGTGATGGCGGATTTCCCATTTTCAGCAACAACAAATTTTTTGCGATCAGATTTACTGCGATTCAACAATGTTTCAATTTTCCCGCTCATCTCTGGCAAATGTCCCCAAACCAGTGCTTTGTATTCACGTTGGGCGGTTTTCTCAGCGAATTGTTTTTGCAAATGGATATGTGCCCGATCATTTTTTGCAACAACCAGCAGTCCGGTTGTGTTTTTATCCAACCGGTGAACTATTCCGGGACGTTGCCTGCCACCCACACCGGATAAATCGCTACAATGATACAAAAGTGCATTCACCAAAGTTCCCGAATGAACACCGGCCCCCGGATGTACAACCAATCCCGCCGGTTTGTTGATCACCAACAGGTATTCATCTTCAAACACGATACTCAACGGAATATTTTCCGGTTGAATGGAGGTCGGTGAAGGGGAGGGGATAACGATATAAATTTCATCGTTTTCGATCAACATATGCGATGGTTTTACGACTTCGCCATTTACTAAAATTTGCCCGCTTTTGATTAATTTTTGATAATATGAACGGGAGTGATCGCTGAATCGATTGGATAAAAAAATATCCAGCCGTTGATTGCTTAAATCACTATTTATTTTGAGTTTATGTTCCATTTGTATCATTTTGTTGCAATTGCAGATATGTGTGTTTTCGAGAGTACGGTTGTGATGACCAGAACCATGCCGATGGTGACGGAAATATCTGCAATATTGAAAACCGGCAACCGGTAAATTGAAACATCATGAAATTGCCAAAGTAGCAGATTTATCGAATCAAAATGAATATCAAAAAAATTGATATCAATAAAATCAACAACATTACCGCGATACAGTCTGTCAAAAAGATTACCGGCTGCTCCGCCTAAAATGGTTGCTGCAGCCACTCGTAACCTCTGGTGATCTCGAATATTTAATAGCACATAAAATATCATAATGGCAATTATCATTGAAATTATGTTAAGCAATGCCGTGTTTTGAATATTGAATCCAAAAGCTATTCCGGAGTTTTCCACATACGTAAAACGCAAAAACTCGCCGAGAACAGTTACGCTGGAGAGCGGTTTTAGGAAGGCAACTGCAAGAAATTTGGTGGATTGGTCTATTAAAAAAATTGCGACAATAACGGATATTGTCGCAATAAAATGGGGCTTTTCGGGCATGGTGGCCATCGATTTAGTTTTTTGTACGCGATTCCTTGTTTTTGCAGGGAACGCAAATTCGGGTGGTCGGTACTATTTCCAGTCTTTTCGCTTCAATTTCTTCGCCGCAGACCCGGCAAATGCCGTATTCGTTTAAATCAATTCGCAGCAGTGCTTGTTGAATTTGCTGGAGATATTTTTCCTCGCGTGATAAAAAAAGGAAAGCTTTTTCACGTTCCATAGCGTCCGTACCCTGGTCCGCCATGTGTAATCCGTATCCTGAATGATCGCCATTGCTTTCCCGGTAATTGGATTCCATCGCAACTTCCCGCAACCGTTCAATTCGGTCAAGGACTTCTACGCGCTTTTCCATAAGCAAATTTTTGAAGTGTAGTGTGGTTTTGTCATCCATGTTGATCTCCTTAGTTGACTAATTAACTTCCAAATCATCCTGATTTTTGATACGGGAGAATTACATTCCTTTTTTCTTTTGCTCAATTTTTGCTTCAACCGTTGTTTCTGTGTGTGGAACCGCATCGAGGCGTTCTTTTGGAATCGGTTTGCCGGTAATTTTGCAAATTCCGTATGTTTTCAGGTCGATGCGTTTTAACGCACGGTCCAGATAGCCAATATATTTTTGCTGGCGAGAGATCATCAGATACAGCATTTCCCGTTCCATTGCATCCGTGCCGGAATCTGCCATATGATATGTGTACCCTTCGGTTTGTTCCTGGGCATCTTTTAGCCTGCTATTCATATCTTCAATTTCTTCCAGCGCTTGGGTCCGCTTTTTTAAAATTAATTGGCGAAAGTGTTCCAGTTCTTCATCAGTCAAATACGTGCGAGGCGGAGAAGCCGGTTTGTCCCCACTATCCAACTCCCCGTTTAGGCCCGCGTTTTTTGATGTTTCACTCATGATATCATCCTACGTTTTGCGTCTGGTTCTAAAACTACCAATTGCAGTTATTCTTCATTACATTTTTGCACTTCTGAAATTATCCCTCATTGAACACTCAGAAATGTTTATTATTTAGCGTTCTTTTGGTTACGTATCTTTAATGAAAACTGATATTTTTTTTACGTTTACACCTCCTTTCTGTCTTTTAAGGTGCAATATTACAAAAAAAAACCACAAAATGCAAAGAAAGTTGGTGCCGCGAATATTTATTCAGTTACTTGATTTTATCGATAACTACGCGGAACGAGACATCGTCAATATTTACTTCAACGGCATTTCGATCAGCCGGTAACCCTGTTGCCAAATCATTTGCGAGCGTTTCCGAACAAATGTATGACTTCAACTGTCGCACAGCCTGAGAAATATTTTCCGGTGCATCAAAATAAATCGAAATTCTGTCTTGCACATCAAATCCGGCATCTTTTCGGAGATTTTGGATGCGGTTTACAAATTCCCGTGCAATTCCTTCCTTTTCAAGTTCCGGGGTGATGGTTGTGCTCAATCCAACAACCAATTCGCCTTCCCGGGAAACTGCCATATCGCCGCGCTGGCTCTCGCGAATTTCAACTTCGTCCAGTTTTATCTGTTCCGTTTGACCGTTGAATTCAATTGAAAACTCACCATCTTCTTCCAATTTCTCGATTTCGGAATTTCCCCATTGTTGAATGGCTTGCGCAACAAACTTCATCTCTTTGCCAAAGCGCGGTCCGAGCGCCTTAAAATTAGCCTTTGCCGTACGGGTAACCAGAGAATCCAGCTTTCCGGAAACGGTCACTTCTTTTACATTCAATTCTTCTTTGATGATAGCACTCATCTGCTGAACGGCGTCCAGCGCTTTTGCAGAACGGCTGGCAACAGCCAATTCTTTCAAAGGCTGGCGAACCCGGATCCGCGTTTCGTTTCGGAGCGAACGCGCCACGCGAACCACTTTTTGAGCAGTTGCCATCAGCGCCTCTAAATCTTTGTTTTGTAACGATTTCTGCGCATCCGAAACAACAGGAAAGTCGCAGAGATGAATGCTTTCCGGATCGTTTTCAGTGCGCAGGTTGCAATAAATTTCTTCCGAAATAAAAGGAATAAACGGTGCGCACAATTTGGCGGTTGTGATCAGCACTTCGTATAGCGTTTGGTAAGCTGCAAGCTTATCTTTGCTGTCTTCACTTTTCCAGAACCGGCGACGATTGCGGCGCACATACCAGTTAGAAACGTCATCGAGCATAAAATCTGCGATGGGACGCATTGCCGGCATGATGTCGTAATGTTCCATCCGGTCGGTGACGCGCTCAACAATTGTGTAAAGCCGCGAAAGAATCCAGCGATCGATTTCCGGGCGATTTTCCACCGGAATTTGCGGCGCTGCGGGATCGAATTTGTCGATGTTTGCATACAGCGCGAAAAACGAATAGGTGTTCAAAAATGTGTCGAAAAATTTGCGCTGAACCTCGGCAATGCCGCCTTCGTCGAAACGTTTGGGCAGCCACGGGTTGTTTTGGGTCATCAAAAACCAGCGTGCCGGATCTGCACCGTATTTATCAAAAATCTGGAAAGGAAACACAATGTTACCTTTCGATTTGCTCATTTTCTGACCGTTTTTGTCCAGCACCAAATCGTTCACAATAATATTTTTGAACGCCGGTTTGCCAAACAAAACTGTGGCAATATTGTGCAATGTGTAAAACCAGCCACGGGTTTGGTCTACGCCTTCGGCGATAAAATCCGCCGGGAAACTTTTTTCGAAAAGTTCTTTATTTTCAAAGGGATAGTGGTATTGGGCAAACGGCATCGAGCCGGAATCGAACCAGACATCGATGATTTCCGGCGTGCGGCGATACACTTTTCCGTTTTTCTCAAAAATGATCCGGTCCACAAACGGGCGGTGCAAATCCAACTCGTTTTCGATCGATTTTGCCGGCACTTTTTCGCCATTCGGGTGTTCGTAGATGCCTTCCAGCAGTTCACTGATCGAACCGACTGCCAGCATATCTTTGCCATCTTCGCTAACCCAAATCGGTAGTGGGGTTCCCCAAAATCTATCGCGGGAAAGCGACCATTCTTTCACATCTTCCAGCCAGTTGCCAAAGCGCCCGGCACCGATTTCCGGCGGTTGCCAGTTGATGGTTTTGTTGAGCGCCACCATATCCTCTTTGTAACTCGGTGAATTGATAAACCAGGACTCGCGAGCGTAATAAATCACCGGGTTATCCGTGCGCCAGCAGTGCGGATAGCTGTGCAAATAATCGTTGGTGGAGCGATAAATTTTGTCCATTTGTTTGAGCGCGATGACCACATCTTTATCCACACCTTCTTCCACATGTCCGTCGCCGTAGGTGAAGGTTTTTACCGGACGTCCGGTAAATTCGCCGATACCATCCTTAAATTTGCCGCCCGGTGTAACCGGATTGATCACCGGTAATTTGAATTTTTTGGACATATCGTAGTCATCTTGCCCGAACGCCGGCGCCATGTGCACAATCCCGGAACCGTCTTCCGTCGAAACAAAATCGCCGGGCAGCAGGCTGAGCACATCGGGGTATTTTTTGGGTTCAAGATCCAAAAAGGTGAAAATTTGCTCATACGTTGTCCCGACAATTTCCGAACCTTTGAAGGTATCCAAAATTTCGTATTCGCCATCGAGCGCAGAGATGCGGCTTTTCGCCAAAACGAGATCGTTGACAAGTTCTGTTTTTTCATCGCCCGATTTGATTTGACGGGAATTTTTCACCAAAACGTAATCGATATCTTCGCCAACGGCGGCGGCAACGTTGGAGATCAGCGTCCACGGTGTGGTTGTCCAGATCACCAGTTCCGCATTGCGGATCGATGCTTTTGGTGATGATGTAACCTTCACTTTTATATAGCAGTTAGGGTCGCGAACATCTTTGTATGCCTGCGATAATTCATGCGAACTCAAAGGCGTTTCGATCGTCGGTGATTGCGGCACAATTTTAAAACTTTTGTAGATCAGGCCTTTGTCAAAAATGGTTTTGATCGCCCACCAAACCGATTCGATGTATTCGTTTTTGTAAGTGATGTAAGCGTTATCGAGATCCAGCCAATAGCCCATGCGATCGGTGAGTTTGCGCCAGCCGTCCGCCATTTCGATGTGTTCGTTGACGAGTTCACGACAGGCATTGTTGAATTTTTCGATGCCGAACGTTTCAATTTCATTTTTCTGTGTCAGTCCGAGCTTTTTCTCGACCGCAATTTCCACCGGTAAACCGTGCGTGTCCCAACCGGCTTTGCGGGGCACCTGATAGCCTTTCATCGATTTATATCGATTGATAATATCTTTAATCGTGCGGCTCAGCACGTGGTGGATGCCAGGGCGGCCGTTGGCAGTCGGCGGACCTTCATTAAAAATATAAGTGGGTGCATCTTTTCGATGCTGGAGGCTTTTTTCAAAAATGTTATGGCTTTGCCAATAAGACAAAACGTCTTCTTCAACTTTTGGAATAAATACTTTTTCTGAGTATTCCTTAAACATTTGCAAGTCCCTTGTCAATTCTCGCAGGTTATCAATTTGCCGTAAATTTTCGGATGATCCAAACCACAATCAATATCAATAAATTCAATATAATCAATGATGTAAGTGGAAAATAAAACGTAAAATTTTTCCGTTGAAAAATAATATCACCGGGCAATTTTCCGATTAAAGGAATCCGGTTTCCCCACATCAGCAATACGCCGATAACCATTAAAACGGCTCCGGCGACCAGCAATGCCTTGCCCAGCGATTGCATCGGAAAGGGTGCCATAACTACAGCTTTTCGACCACGCGTTTCATCAGTAATGTGAGTTTAGGTTGTGCTTCGTTAGCGGTTTTGATGATGTCGTTGATATCCGCGGGCACCAGTGAATCGGGGAAACACTCGTCCGTAATTACAGAAACACCGAGCACATCCATATTCATGTGCCGTGCAACGATGTTTTCCGGAACGGTGGACATGCCCACCACATCTGCACCAATGCCGCGTAAAAAGCGGTATTCCGCACGTGTTTCCAGATTCGGTCCGGTAACAGCGACGTAAACGCCCTTTTGCAGCCGTATTTTTTCGGCAAGCCCGATTTCTTCAGCGAGCGCGATGAGCCGCTTGCTGTAAGGTTCGGACATATCCGGAAAACGTGGTCCGAACTCATCGTCATTTACGCCGATGAGGGGATTATCGCCCAGCAAGTTGATGTGATCATCCATCAACATCAAATCGCCTTTGCGAAATTGAGGATTCATCCCGCCGCAGGCATTGGAAATCAGTAATGTGTTTACGCCCATCATTTTCATCACACGGATTGGATAGGTAATTTCCTGCATTGAATAACCTTCATAATAATGAAAGCGACCTTGCATGGTAACCACCGGACGTCCACCGATTTTTCCGAAAATTAATTTGCCGGCATGATATTCAACAGTTGAAACCGGAAAATGGGGAATGTCCTCATATGAAATGACGGTTTCCTGATCTATTTCATTAACCAGATCACCCAATCCTGTTCCCAATACGATACCAATTTTGGGATCGAGCTGGGTTCTTTGGCGAATAAATGCGACGGTTTCCTCAATTTTTGCGCGGAGTTCGGTCATTTTTTCCTCATTGTGATTCGTTTTTGCGCTTTTCATCCAACTGACGCTGCAACCGTTCCTTTTCTTCCTTGAGGACTTTCAGGCGATTTTCTTCCGCTTCCTGCCGTGCTTCCAGTTCATTTTCGCCCCTGCGAAGTTCACGAACCTGAACCAGTGCCATATTTCGGTCTTTTTTCACGCCTTTTGTTGCGTAATAAATGCTGCCGACAACAAATCCGATACCGGCAGAAAACAACGGTGGCGGATTATCATTTGCCAACCAAATGGGCAAACCTGCTGCAAGTCCGGCCGCGCCGCCAATAACACCACCGCCAATTGCATAGCTCCAGGTATTTTTGTTGCCACGGTATTTTTTTATCTCGGCTTCGCTGATTAAATGCCCTTCGTAGTCAAAATGTTTTTGCGATTTTTCCAATCGACGAATATTTGACATTGGGATCGCCGTTACTTTCTGATCGGTTCCACTGACAAAAACAATATCCTCGCCCTGGCGTTCCAGAACCAATCCTTCGTCAATTTTTCCATCTTTCAAATACAGCTTAACTTCCTGATTAGCCTTTATTTCTGTCGGCGTAATCATGCGATTTCCGGCGCAACCGCTCAATAGTAACATGCCTATTAAGAACAACTTTTTCATCACTATCCCTGCTCCTTGATTTAATGTTACAACCTACTTGTTTTTATTGATATTTTTGATAAGATCGTCAATTTGCAGACCTTTCTTGAAAAAATCGTCGATGTCCTCTTCTGTGAGTGTTTCATCTGTTGCCGATTTGTTCGTTTTTTCTGCAACTTCGTCTGTATCATCGTAGGTTTGAACCAACCGACCCTCATCGGTTTCAAGTTCATCTTCCCCTGTATTGTTTTCATCAATTGTAATCGGCTCGCTTTGGGTTACTTGCGGTTCCGGAGTGCTGCTGGAATCAATCATTCTGCTTTGAATACCACGATGTTTTCGCCAAAGATCCAGCTTTTCTTTTGCTTCCGGCGAGAGCACGTCGTCCAATTCCATTACCGAAAGTAACTCGATTTGTGACACCAGTACGTGACGAATCCGATTGATAAACGATTCTTTCTGCGATTTCAGCCAGTTGACTTCTTCGCGGATTTTCCGGGATTCCTTTCGCGCAGATTCCAGTATTTCCAATGCTTTCAGTTCGGCTTCCTTGATATGCAAATCTGCCTGTCGTTTGCTCGCTTCTTCCGATTGTTTTTTTACTTCCTGCATGTTGAACAGGGTGTCGCGGAGCGTTTTGTCATTGTCCTGATAACTGCGCAAGCGCGTTTCCAGTTCCAGAATTTTGCGGCTGAAATCTTTGTTTTCTTCCTGAAGTTGTTCGTACTGTTCGGAAACCATTTCCAGAAACGTTTGCACTTCAACCGGATCGAATCCGCGTAAGCCTTTTTTAAATTCCTGTTTGCGAATTTCCAACGGGGTTAACTTCAATACTTACTCCTAATTATCAATCAACAAAAATACGTTTTTCGGACTCAATGATAAATGTTGCTTTTGCGCAATAAATATTTTGTCTTTTCCTGAATTTTATTTTTTAAGACGAGAAATATAACGTCTCAAAGTATCAATTGTTAGTAAAAAAATGCAATTATTATTGTGCCGAAAGGCTCAAAGCGTGGGATTTCTGTCACCGAAAATAGCGGAACCGATGCGAACCATTGTTGCGCCTTCGGCGATGGCAACCTCAAAATCAGAGCTCATGCCCATCGACAGCGTATCAATTTTTGCATTCGATAGCTGAAGCTGTTGGGCTTCGTCGTAAATGGCGCGGAGGCGTTTGAAACAGGGACGGACTTCTTCCGGATCATCGCTGTAAATTGCGATGGTCATAAATCCGCGAATAAAAAGATTGGGCAATCTGTCCATCGCTTTGAGGAGGGTGATGGCTTCGCGAGGTTCGCAACCGAATTTTTGGGGTTCGTTGCTGGTGTTTACCTGAATCAAAATAGGCATGGTTTGGTTGAATTTGGCACAGCGGGCGTTGATTTCTTCAGCCAGTAAAATGTCGTCAACTGATTGTATGAAATCGAATAGTTTTACGGCGTATTTCACCTTATTGCGTTGCAAATGACCGATCAAGTGTCGGGTTACGCCGGGTTCCGGCACATCTGTAAATTTTGAGCGGGCTTCCTGAATCCGGTTTTCGCCGATGTGTTTTACACCAGCGTTAATCGCATTTTTTATCACATCTGTATCGAACGTTTTGGTGACGGCAACTAACGTAATATCGTCCGGGGTTTTTCCGGCAGCGATGGCAGCTTTGGCTATTCGCCCGTTAATTTCTGCGAGATTTGTCTGAATCGTTTTTATGTCCATAAATTGGGCTTGCCTTAGCCGTTGTTGTTTTCCGGTGACTGAAAACCGAACGGACGGTTGACAGCGTTTTGAATACCTTGTAATTTGATTTCACCGTGCTGTTTTTCAAATTTTTCGATATTATCCTGTAGTGCGAGCAACAGCGATTTGGTGTGTTGCGGTGTCATTATAATCCGCGATTTTACTTTTGCCTGCGGCACACCGGGCAGAATACGGGTAAAATCGATCACAAACTCCGCCCCGGAATGGGTAATTATCGCAAGATTGGCGTATTCGCCCTGCGCAACTTCCGGCGAAAGCTCTACATTGATTTTTTGCTGCATCTGGGCAGATTGGTCTTTCATAAACAGGTTACTTTCTCTCTGAAATGGCTGAATTCTTCTCAATTAATTTCAACAAAAACAGCGGTGGACAATATACTTCGAACACAAAATGATTGCAAGCTGCGAAAAAATAGCAGCGCTCATTTTCTGCCCGTAAAATTTTCTTTTTACATTATGACGGTTTGGTGTTAAACTTGGGTATGGCAGGAATACCGGAACACATTATTGATCAGATTCGCGATTCATCCAACATCGTGGATGTTGTCGGGCGATACGTTTCGCTAAAAAAACGCGGGCGGAATTTTATAGGATTGTGTCCGTTTCACAACGAAAAAACGCCCTCATTTAATGTGAATCCGGATCGCCAGATTTTCCACTGTTTTGGCTGTGGCGTTGGCGGAAATGTGTATCGCTTTTTGATGATGCACGAAAGCATGGGATTTGTGGATGCGGTGAAACAACTGGCGCAGGAATCGGGCATCGAAATTCCCGTAACTGACGAAGTGCGGCAGCAGGAAAGCGAGAGCGAACGGCTGTATCGATCCAACGAAATCGCCACGCGCTTTTTTCAGCATCACTTGCAGCATGCGCCGAAAAACCTGATAGATTATCTCGCAAAACGCGGTATTTCTGAAGAAAGCCTGAAGAAATTTGAAATCGGTTACGCCCCGGAAGGTTGGGATAATCTTCGGAAATATCTCGAAAAAGGCAATTATCCCATTGCGCTGTACGAAAAACTCGGGCTGCTGCTCAAAAGTGAAAAAAACGGCAATTTATACGATCGATTTCGGCAACGGCTAATGTTTCCGATCCACAATCCCGCCGGAAAAGTGGTCGGTTTCGGCGGTCGTCAATTGGTGGATGAGAAAAATTCACCGAAATACATCAACTCACCGGAATCGCAGATTTACCAAAAAAGTAACGTGCTGTACGGACTGAATTTTGCGCGTGAAGCCATTCGCGAACACGGATTTGCAATTTTTGTCGAAGGCTACATGGACGTGATTCAATTGATGCAATCCGGTATCCAAAACGTGGTTGCCACCAGCGGAACCGCGCTCACGGAAGCGCATGCGCGACTCATTCGCAGATACGCCCAGCGGGTGGTGCTTTGTTACGATGCCGACAATGCCGGCATCAACGCGGCGGCACGCGGCGGCGAAATTTTGTTTCAGAACAACGTGGAAACCGATGTGCTCATTTTGCCGCAGGGCGAAGATCCCGATAGTTACACCCGCCAAAATGGTGCGGATGCATTTTTGAATTTGCTCAAATCGGCGTCTGATTATTTTACTTTCCGGCTGAAACTATTGGCAGACAATAAAAATCTGCAAAACGCCCGCGAACGTTCCGAGGCGGTAAATGAATTGCTGGACGTTCTCGCGCCGATGCAGGATGCCATTCGCGCCAGCTTTTATCTGGAAAAAATTACCGAAAACTGGCAGATTCCCGCAAATGTGCTCATGACTGAGCTGGATAAAAAGCAGGCTGCCATTCAACGCCGTGAACGGTTTGGCAGTTTACAAAATGAACCGCAAATGCCGTCGCCGCCAGACGAATCTCCAAAAACAAAACGCCATGCACCGCTGGTTTTGTCGGGCGCATGGGGTGGGGAAAAAGATATATTATTGTTGTTGCTGACCTATTTTATCGACCTCCACGAATTTGTATTTTCTCATTTGGAGCCATCGGATTTTCTGAATCCGGAGTTTCGACGTGTGTTCGAAATCATCAAATCCCAACCGCCGGAAGTGGGTGAAAACGTGTTGCACCACGTGCTCGATCAAATCGAAAATGAGGAAATGCGTTCGCTGCTCGTCAAAGAAATGTTCGAAAATAATAAAGAATTCCAAAAACCGGTGCTGTATGTTCAGGGCTGCATAAAGCAAATAAAAATAGAAGGTTATCGTTCCAAAATTGATGTGGCGAAACGACGGTTGAAAGAAATTAAACCCGATAACCCGGAATATTTCACAATTCTTGCCGAAATGCAGGAAGCAATGAACGGCATGAAAACCTGGCAAAATGTGGTGCCGAGCGATGAAGGCTGATTGAATCCCCAAAAAGTGCTTTTGTATTCGCTGCGATTTACGTAAATTTTGAAACAAAATGTGTTCAGCCGCATTAAAAATGGCAAACACGGGAGCTATAAAATGAAGAAATTGATCTGGTTTACGTTTGTTGTGATGTTAATTCCGGCATTGGCAAGTGCCCAATACAAAAGCCAAACCAAAACACCGGAAATGCGGGAAGTGATTGCTGCGCCCACCAATTTGTTTCTCGGTTTTTTGAATTCAAATAAATTGACGATGAATCATTCATTTTCCAGCAGCTTTTCGACCGGTGGCGGCGGCAGTATCATGATGAACGCTTATGTGAATAGCATTAATTATCAGTTCAATGATAAACTATGGTTAAATATGGATTTAGGCATTATGAATTCGCCCTATAACTCATATTTGAAAAATTCCCCGGCGCAGGATCAGTTGAATTCAACCAAATTTTTTGGCGGCGGCGAACTCAATTATCGCCCATCCGATAAAATGCAGTTGAGCCTTGGCGTTTATTCCACACCGTATTTGTATCAGGGCGGCTATTATTATTCCCCGCTCAATCAGCATCGATTTGGCGATCAGTAAAGCATTGTAACATTTCATATTAGAATTACCGATCATTTTTAGTCACAATAACGAGGTGAAATGTTTTTTACTTGTATCACCCCGCTGTTGTGACTTATTTTTTGGACTGAAAATTTGATCTGGACTAAAAAAAATTACAACTCAAGGATTGAAATTGGCACAAAGAACCCGACGTAATATGTCTGATCCCCGGATCAAACGCATGGTGAATGCGCAGGAAAATCCAAATCGTTCCAAGCCCGGACGGAACGGTTCCAATAATGCATCTGCGGTTGCATTTCTCAAAGTATTGGTATTGCTTGCGATAATCGTCAGCGGCATTGCGGTTTTGGTGTATCCGAATCAGGAAGTCGTTTCGGAAATTTGGAGAAGTGCGTTTCATTCAAATAAAACAGCGGTACTGCAAAATGATACTGCAGCATTGCCAGCCAAAACGCCCGGCGAACTGAATTTGGAGGCTGAAACAGTTGCATCGGAGAATGGTGATACCAGCGAGCAATCAACAGAAAATACCCAATCGCCCCAACCAGTGGAACGGGGAATTCAGGTTGAAGTGTTGAACGGCTGCGGTGTGAGTGGTCTGGCGGACCGGATAACCAAATTTTTGCGAAAGCAGGACATCGACGTCGTTTCCACCGGCAATTTCGATAATTTTGATGTGCTCACCACCCGCATTCTCGATCGCAGTGATAATCATGAACGTGCCGAAAAAGTTGCCGAAGCGCTGGGTTTGTCAAAAGATCGCATCCTGTTACGCAAGGATGTCAACCTTCAATTAGACGTAACAATTGTTCTCGGTGCGGATTACAAATCGCTGGAACCGTTGAAATAACGAAACAAAGATCACCCATTAAATATCTGTAATTTATTAATTTAAACAGTTGAAAGAACGAATGACGTCAAAAGAACTGGCGAATATGATTTCGCAATTGGCACTGGAGAAAAAGGGCCAGGATATCACAATAATGGATTTACACTCGATTTCAGATATCACAGATTATTTTGTGATTATCACGTGTGGATCGGATATCCAAACCAAAACGGTTGCCAATCACATCGAAAAAACCCTCCGCGATGAAAAAATTACGCTGTACCACCGGGAAGGGATGAACAAATTAAACTGGGTACTGCTCGACTACGTGGACGTGGTTGTGCATATTTTCCGCGATGAAACGCGGGAATTTTATGCGTTGGAGCGGTTATGGGCAGATGCAAAAGTGACAAAGGTGGAAGAGGATGCTGACCTTAGAGTCGTACCTGGCAAATCAAATTAATCTTGCATTAAACGCACTCGGATTTCCCGAAAAAGCATACAATTTTGATCGCCCCAAACTGGATGAACATGGCGATATCAGTGTGAATCTGGCGATGTTGCTGACCAAAGATTTGCGGAAAAATCCCCGGCAAATTGCCCAGGAAATTATTGATGCGCTGAATTTGGATACCTCGATTATCGCCAAAACAGAAATCGCCGGACCCGGGTTTATCAATTTTTTTATCGCGAATGAAAATCTGCGAAACGCCGTTACCGAAGTACTTGATAAAAAAGATACTTACGGTCATACGAATACTGGCAGCGGAAAACGCGTTCTGGTTGAATTTGTGAGTGCAAACCCGACCGGTCCGCTCAGCGTAGGGCATGGGCGGCAGGCGGTTTTGGGCGATACCATTGCCCGTTTGCTGGAATGGAATGGCTTCGACGTAACACGTGAATATTATTTCAATAATGCCGGTCGGCAGATGCGTGTGCTCGGCGATTCCGTGCGGCACCGCTATTTGCAACTTGCCGGCGAGAAAATTGATTTTCCCGATGATTATTATCAGGGCGAATACATTACGGATATTGCCCGAAAGCTATTCGATGAACACGGCGATTCGCTGAAAAAGCTCGCCGATGACGATCTCGATATTTTCAAAAATGCCGCCGAAAGCGAAATTTTTGCGGACATAAAAGCTACGCTGAAACGACTCGACATCGTTTTCGACACGTTTTTTAATGAATCGGATTTGTATTCACGGGGTGATATCGATCGGTTGCTCCAATTTTTACGGGACAAAAATCTGGCGTATGACAAAGACGGCGCTGTCTGGTTTCGGGCAACCGAATTCGGGCTTGAGCAAGATCGCGTGATCGTGAAAAGCAGCGGCGAGCCAACCTACCGTCTGCCGGATATTGCCTATCACCGGGATAAATTTGAGCGCGGTTACGATCTGATGATCGATATTTTTGGTTCCGACCACATCGCCACATATCCCGACGTGCTCGCAGGTGTGCGGGCGATGGGTTACGATTCCGAACGGGTTAAAGTATTGATAAATCAATTTGTTACGCTGTTCGAAGGCGAGGAAAAAGTGAAGATGTCCACTCGCCGGGCGAATTTTATCACCGTCGATGAATTGATGGACGAAGTTGGCGAAGACGTTACCCGCTGGTTTTATTTGATGCGCAGCATGACCAGCCACCTCAATTTTGATTTGAAGCTCGCCAAAACGCAATCCGACGAAAATCCGGTGTATTACAATCAATATGCCCACGCCCGGATTTGCAGCATTTTGCGCAATGCGGAAGAGCAGGGCATCACGTTTTCGGATAGCAAATCCGTTTCGCGGCTCGGCGAAGCGAGTGAAAAAACGCTCATCAAAAAATTAATGGAATTTCCGCGAATGGTGCAAAAAAGCGGACTGGAACACGAGCCGCATTTGCTGATCATGTTCATGTCGGAAATTTCTACCGCGTATCACAAATTTTATACGGAATGCCGGGTAATCAGCGATGATGCTGAACTGACGCAAGCGCGACTTGCGCTGTGTCTCGCCACAAAAACGGTGCTGGCAAACGGGTTCAAAATTTTGGGTGTTGCTGCTCCCGAAAAAATGTAAACTCAATAAAAACAATAGTAAAAATAAAAAGGGAACGCTGCCGGTGTTCCCTTCATTTTGTAAATTTTGGGAATGGGAATTGAATTATGTCTATTTTGGTTGTCGGTTCGATTGCGTTGGATTCTGTGGAAACACCTTTTGGTAAAGTGGACAATGCGCTGGGCGGCTCCGCGCTGTATTTCAGTAATGCTGCCAGTTTATTTTCCCCGGTGAATATTGTTGGTGTCGTCGGAAATGATTTTGATTTCGCCGAAATTGACTATTTGAAAACCAAAGGCTGCGATTTTTCCGGAATGACTGTCGAAACCGGCGAAACCTTTCGCTGGGGCGGACGCTACCACAAAAATGTCAACAAACGCGATACGCTGTTCACCCATCTCAACGTTTTTGAAAAATTCAAACCGGTCATTCCCGAAAAATACGGCGATTGCGAATTGATTTTTTTGGCAAATATCGATCCGGAATTGCAACTGGATGTGCTTCGGCAGATCAAAAAACCGCGACTGACCGTGCTGGATACCATGAATTTCTGGATTCACGGGAAACGCGATGCGTTGCTGGATCTCGTTCGAAAAGTAGATGTGATGATTTTGAACGATGAAGAATTGACCGATCTCACCGGAAAATTAAATCTGTACGAAGGCGGCGCAGAATTGCTCGATATGGGATTGCAGGCGATTGTCGTCAAAAAAGGGCAGCACGGCGCAGTGATGCTGGATAAAGACGGACAGTTTTTGGCACCCGCTTTTCCGGTCAGCAAAGTGGTTGATCCGACCGGCGCCGGCGATACGTTTGCCGGCGGATTTTTGGGTTACCTTTCCACATGCGCGAAAATTGACGATGCTGCGTTCCGGAAAGCGGTCATTTACGGTACGGTTTCCGCATCGTATGTTGTTGAAGGATTTAGCTTTAACCGGCTTCGAGAAATTGGCAAAAGTGATCTCGATGCCCGTTTTGCCGAACTTCAGCAAATGACCCGTTTTTAGTTAAATTTCACTCAATGCACGGGCGAAATCGCTGATCAAATCGCCGGTGCTCTCGATGCCCACCGAAACACGAATTAACCCGTCACTAATTCCCAACGCCTGCCGTTCAGCGGGCGTCATGCCGATATGCGAAGTTTGCGCCGGCAGCGTAACCAGCGTTTCCACACTGCCCAAACTTGGTGCAAAAATCGCCAATTCAAGCGATTGCACGAGTTGCAGTGCAGCATCAGCGCCGCCACTCACTTCGAAACTGAGCATTCCGCCATAGCCGTCAAAAAACCGGCGAGCCATCCGGAAAGTCGAACTTGCAGGAAGTCCCGGATAATTTACCTTCAACACTTTGGGATGCCCGACCAAAAATTGCCCCAAATCCATTGCGTTGCGATTGTGCTGCGCCATCCGAACTGCCAGTGTTTTCATGCCGCGTTCCAACAAAAAGCAGGCATGCGGGTCCAGCGATCCGCCCAGTCGGTTCAGTTTCGGCAATGTGTTGGCAATTTGCGATTCGCTGCCGCAAATCGCTCCGGCAATAATATCTGAATGCCCGTTGAGGTATTTTGTGCAACTGTGCAAAACGATGTCGAAACCAATTTCAGCCGGACGAAAATTGACCGGGCTGGCAAACGTATTGTCGATCAACGAAATCAGGTTGTGTGCTTTCGCGAAGCGGATAATTTCTTTGAAATCAACAACTTCCATCGTTGGATTGGTGATGCTTTCCACATAAATTGCCCGGGTTTCCGGGCGAAGCTTCGCTTTCCAATTGTCAGGTTCTGACGCATCAACAAAATCGAATGCGATGCCCATTGCCGGCAAATCGTTCACGGCAAACGCATGCGTTCCGCCATACAAACTGCGCTGAAAAAGAACATGATCGCCGGCATTTAATACGCTCATCAACGCGGTTGTGATCGCTGCCATGCCGCTGGCGGTGACAACTGCGGCTTCCGTATTTTCCAAATCCGCAATCTTTTGGCTGACTGCCAATTGGCTGGGATTGTTGTTCAAACGGGTGTAGCGTACATCTTCCGGTTGCCCCACCTTGGTTGTCAAAAAAGTAGATGCCTGAAAAATGGGCGTATTTACCGCACCTTTGATGCGCTCCGGGTGAGAACCGTGAACAACTTTTGTGAAGATTCCAGATTTTTTTATCGTCATCGGACAAGCTCCGTTATTTGCATTGTGAATTCAATTTCGAGTGTTAAAAAATACGCAAAATTTCTTTTATTTTTGAGTGAATTTTACTATCATCGTGTACGTAAACATCAACAAATGGCAGGGGTAAGCATGCAGTCACAGGGGAATTGGTCGATCGAATACAGCCATTCAGAGGGCACCTTTCATATTGGCAGAACCGCGGAAATGCTCCAGCGGAATATTTTGTCGATATCTACCGGCAAACCGGTTGAATATATTTGCGTCGGTATTTTCCCTTCCCGGGAACAGGCTGTCGACGCCATTTTGGAATTTCGCCGAAACCGCATTCCAGGTTACACGATGTCTCTGCCATTTTAGCGGAAACGCCCCACTTTTGAAAGCTGTAAATTATTATTTTTGCGCAACATCACACCTGTTATTTCTGTGCCCGGTTAAACTAAAAAACTGATTCCGGACTGTGGAAAAATTCTATTCTGCTCGATCCGCATTGTGGTTTTTTCTAAATATTGATCATTTGAAACCCCGAAGAATAAATGAAAACCAACCTTATTTTTTACGCCGTTGCTGTTGTTTTGATCGTTTTTTTGTTGATAACGTTTTTTCGATTGCGCAAAAAAATTGCCGGAGACGTTCGAAAAGGCATCCGGATTGCGATTGAAAAAGGCACCGTAAAACTGATCGTTCCCAAAATGAAATCTACATACAAGTTGCTGATGGGACCGCAAGAATACGAACGCCAGCGCCGCAAACTGGAGGGCAAATTGCTCGTTTTGGAACCATTGGTGGATGAGGTGAAAACGGTCATTCGCAAACAAAAAGAAGTTCAATCGGTAGAGGAAGCGGTGTATTTTACCGGATATCATCCCAAAATGGTGCCGGTTGGTAAATGGCAATTATTTGTGTGTTACATGCACGTCAAATCCGCAGTTTCGGCAATGCGAAAAGATGTGATTTCATTTATCGACGATGTTGATCATCAAATTCCGCCGGTGGTCAGCCATAAAGAAGCCTGGCTGAAATTTGGCACTAAAATTACCCTCATTCCCAAAGCACCGGGACTGGTTTTTAACCCGCCGATTGTTACCTGCTGGTGGTCGGACGATTTGAACAGGGCTCATTTTTACGTTCGCGGCAAACGCGAAAGCGTCAACCGGGAAGTGAAAGGCGAGTTGAGTGCGTTTGTGGGGTTGGTTCAGGTGGCTTCGTTGCCGTTCACCATCAAATTTTATGAGAGTAAAAGCCATCCGCAATTGTCATTCCGCGATTACGATATGAGCCACGCAAAAATGTATCGCAACATTATTGCATCGTTTGCGCTGGAAGATAGCGAAGCGCTGCACCATTTGCTGAATGCGTTGGTGGCGACCGGTGACGAAGGCTTGATCAACAGCATCCTTCAGCGAGATCAGGCTGATTGGCTCAAAAAAAGCAAACGGCTGATGCTTTCAGCCGAATCGTTTCAACTGTTTTGGTCGCAATATTCGGCAGTTTGTCCGGTCGTGCGGCAGGAATGGGAATTTGCAAAACAGATCGAAACCCAACGCGACGGCCGGTTTGTTCGCCCGATTTATTGGGAAACCCCGTTTCCGGTTCCGCCGCCGGAATTGCCCTCCGCTGATTTTACTTTTGCTCCGGTTCGCGAAATGCGGGATTAATTGTCGCCCGCGGTTGACAACCAGATTCGCATCCGAAATTTTGCGTAAATCCACAGCGAAACACCTCTGGCAAGCATGAAAATGGTCATCGCAAGCCACAGCGCATGATTCCCGAGAACATCCCGAAACAGCCAATAAACCGGCAAATAAAATATAAATGTGCAGATCAGCATTGCGTTGCGCAACGCCTTTCCATCAGTTGCGCCGATAAAAATGCCATCCCAAATATAGCTGAATCCGTTGATGAGCGGCGCGATCGCAACCCAGCCGATAAACGGCATCGCCAGATCAGCAAGGTGCGTTTTATCTGTAAAAATGAAAATCAGATCGCGATAGAAAATGTAATAAAAACAAGATGTTATGGCACCCAATCCCATCGACCAGAAAAAGCTGAGCCGAATCACTTCCCGCAACGATTTGCGGTTTCGTTCGCCGATAAATTTACCGATCAAGCTTTCTGCGGCGAAAGCAAATCCATCAGTGCCGTATGCGAGAATGAGCAAAAGCTGCATCAAAATGGTGTTCACCGCCAGCAGATCGTCGCCGAATTCCGCGGATTGCGCGGTAAAATAGGCTAACGCAAAAACCAGGCATATCGTGCGGATAAAAATATCGCGATTGATTTGCAAATACCGCCGGAACGTTTCCGATTTAAAAATGGCACTGCGCGTAACCGATCGCCAGTCCGGTTGGTAACCGCGAAACAATAAAAATAATCCGGCAATCAGCGACAAATATTGCGCGCAAACGGTGCCGAGCGCCACGCCATCGGAATTCATCGCGAAAAACCGCACAAAAATAACGCTGAAAACAATATTTGTAAGGTTCACAAAAACAGAGAGATAGAGCGGGAATTTCGCATTTTGCATTCCCAAAAACCAACCGTTAAGCACAAACAACGCCAGTGTTGCAGGCGCAGCAGTCATGCGGATGTAAAAATAGCGGCTGGCAAAATGTTCGACATCCGAAGATGCGTCGATCAGATAAAAACTGAGCTTGGCGGCTGGCACCTGAACCGCCATCAACAGTAGCGCGGAAATCCCGGCCACTACCAATGCCCGTGCCAAAATCAGCGACATTTCCGGCTGATTTTTTTCGCCGAAAGCCTGCGCTGTCAATCCGGTTGTGCCCATCCGCAGAAACCCGAAACCCCAATAAATAAAGCTGAACATGGCGCTGCCAACTGCCACTGCGCCGAGAAAATGGGTGTCGTCCAATCGCCCGACGAGCGCTGTATCAACCGAGCTGAGCAGCGGCACAGTAAGGTTGCTTAGGATGTTGGGAATTGCCAGACGGAGAATTTGCCGGTTCATGCTGTCGTATTTAAAGTGCTGAAATTATTTTATTTAGGTGGTCGATGTTTTCAAAATGATGCACGTCGCTCCCGGTCAATTCTTTCAGACAGCCAATGGTGGGAACGATCACTGTTTTGTGGTAACTCCGCGCCAAAACCACGCCGCCGGATTGTAAAATATCGCGATAATTGAAGATGACAGTATCAACAGCGTTGAAAAATAACGGCACTTCTGTTTCGGGAATGTGCGCTGTAATGATGTGGATATTTGCAGCGCGATCGGCGATAATTTTCAGCGCGTGGGCATATTCCTTTCCTTCGCGTTTGACGCTCCCGGCGATGACCAGCACTTTGTCCGGGTTCATTTTTTCGAAAATTTCAGCAACTTCCAGAATACCTTTATATGGAGCGATGTATCCGAACATCAAAAAAATGCGTTGCTTGGTGGAAAATCGTAAATTGGGAAATTGTTCGGCAAGCAGTGTTTTTGCGCGATCAGCAGGCAAAATTTGGGCAGGGTAGGGCGGGTGTTCAACTACAAAAAAACGGTGCGCCGGGATGCCCAATTCTTTTGATACGGGCTGGATTGCAGATTTACAGTGAACGTGTATTTTCTGTGGAAATTTGCTCCAAATTTTTCTCAGAAATCGATTAATGCGCAGCCATTTTCCGCTGTGCGGCAAACGGTTGTGTACTGTCCAGACAATTTTCCCGCCAAAAAAGCGGTAAATCCCCAAAATCGTAAACTTCCAAAAAACATTGAGTAAGCCCGGAAAATCGCGACACTCGAACCAGTGATGATGAACCACGGATTGCTCACCGGATAATCGTCGCAGAATAATTGCTAATGGCACAATTGAGAAGCTCTGCACGGCAACCGGCGAATTTTTGTCGAGCAAATTTCCGTAAAGCAATTGCAAATAGGTGTTGTGTCGGGAAAATTTTTCGATATCGGGAATGACATAAATTTTCCCGACAGACGGGGAAATAGACCGGTATAAATTGAGCAACGCAGTTTCGCTCATCAGCGCGCCTTCCGCATGCAGTGATTCACATAATCGCCATCAGGAATCGGGATCATATTTTCAATTTCACGATGATACAGATAAACCCACGCACGGACAATGTGATTCCCCAATTTTACGGTGCATTGCCTGCGAACATATTCCGGCGCTGGCCCGTTGCATGATTCGTATTCATCTAAAATACGCAATAATTCAAGATATGTCGAAGGGTTCAATGCGTAGATTTCTCCAACAACCCGGTTCTCGGGATCGGTTGCGGCAATGGCTGCCGGATAATTTCCCAGATCAAACAATTTTCCACACAAAAATCCCCGTCCCAAAATCTGGGCATGCATATTTAAAAATTGTTGATATGAATTTTCGGAAAATTCGCTACGCAATGTGCCATAAACAAATAAGAGCGTTTCTTCCGGGAATGGGAATTTTTGCATTTTTTAATTCAAATAAATTGAGATTAACAGATAAAATTAAAGCGATAAAAATAATGTGATATCGTTTGCTGAGCAAGTGAATTACCGGTCATTTTGCAATATGGGACATCATATTTATCGAAAAAAACATTTGGAAAAAAAGTTCTGAAACAATATTATTAAAAGTTTTGCGACAGAATTTAATTTTTACAAATAACGGATTTTCAAAAATCAGTTTTTCACCAAAATTGGCGATAAATGGAATTAGAAATTGAAAACAGGATGTTTTACAGTGACTAATAAATGGTGGTTTAAATACTTGTTGTTATTGAGGTTGACAGCTTTTGTTTCAATTGCCGGATTGTTCGCATGTGCCGGCAATTCGCCAAACACGTTGCTGTCTCAGCCGAAAATAGATAAAGCTGTTGGTAACACTGTAAAAAATTCAGATTACAACATTTTACAGTATGATGATTTGGATTATTTCTCAGAAATTGCATTTGGCTCTGAGTATGGTTTCAGCAATTATGAAATCAAAAAATGGGAGAATGATGTTGAATTGCAGGTGATGGGGCATCCGACACAGCAGGATATTGCTGCCCTTGCTGCGGTAATCGCCGATCTGAACCAATTGATTAGCCCCAACTTGCACATCACTTTGGTGGAAAATGGCGGAAACGCGGAAATTCATTTTATTCCGCATTCGGAATTTTACCAATTTGAGCTTCCCGGATTGTTGTTTTACGGTGGTTTTTTCCGGAATTGGTGGCAGGCAAACGGGGAAATTTATCGCGGGTTGGTTGTTATCGGAACGGATAAAACGGATCAAGAACTCCGAACACATTTGATTCGTGAAGAATTAACCCAAATGTTGGGTTTGATGAATGATTCAGTAAAATACCCGGACAGCATTTTTTTTCAGGCCAACAGTTTGACCGATAAATTTTCGGCGCTGGACATGCGATTGATCCGCTATTTATACAGCAACGCAATTCAGCCGGGAATGAACATGAACGAAGTTCGAAATCGCCTAAAAAATGCCCTGGCAAAAACCAACTGAAACCTTGTGAAAACAACAGCTTCATTTTTAATTTACACTTGCATTTACAGACCTTGTCTTGTATATTCCTCGCCACTTAAAGTGGTATAAAAAAGGGGCTGTAGCTCAGCTGGTTAGAGCGCCACGTTGACATCGTGGAGGTCATCAGTTCGACTCTGGTCAGCCCCACTCATGCAAGCCACGAATCTGCTGTTCGTGGCTTTGCTCAATTGAGCCTTTACTGTTATTTTAAATGAGTTTACGTAGTTACAAATGATGAATCAGCAAATTAAAATCAGCTTTCCGGACGGTAATCAGCGCGAATTTGATTCGGGTATTACCGGCGGCGAAATCGCCAAATCAATCAGCGGCAAGCTGGCAAAAGTTGCACTTGCTGTTAAATTCAACGGAAAGGTTTTGGAGCTTTGGCGTCCATTAGACCAAGACGGCGAGTTGCAAATCCTGACGTTTGATGATCCCGAAGGAAAAGAAGTTTTTTGGCACAGTACCGCGCATTTGATGGCACAGGCTATCAAGCGGAAATATCCGAAGGCGCAGTTGGGCATCGGTCCGCCAATTGACGGCGGCTTTTATTATGATATTGATCTCGATCAGGCGATTACCCCTGAAGATTTTGACGCACTCGAATCTGAAATGGCCGCTATCGTCGATAAAGATTTCCCAATTAACCGCGATGTGTTGAGCCGGAGTGATGCGCTTGATTTTTTCAAAAAGCATAACGAAGAACTCAAGCTCGAACTGATTAACGATTTGCCTGAAGATTCAACGATTACTGCATATTCGCAGGGGGAATTTACAGATCTTTGTCGTGGACCGCACGTGCCTTCGACCGGAAAACTGGGAAAGCATTTCAAGCTTCTCAGCGTTGCCGGCGCGTATTGGCGTGGTGATGAAAAACGGCAGCAACTGCAACGTATTTACGCTACAAATTATCCCAAACGGCAGATGCTGGACGAGCATCTCCGGCGAATTGAAGAGGCAAAAAAACGCGACCACAGAAAGCTTGGTAAAGAACTGGATTTATTCAGTTTTCATTCCGAAACGGCAGGTGCCGGGTTTGCATATTGGCATCCGAAAGGTGCTCTGGTTCGCACAACTATTGAAAATTTTCTGCGCGATGAACAGGAAAAGCGTGGTTATGAATTTGTGGTCAGCCCTCATATTGTTTCCGCTGAATTGTATAAAACCAGCGGTCACTATGACTGGTTTTTGGAAAATATGTATCCGATGACCATCGAAGGTGAGGAATATTTCATCAAGCCGATGAATTGTCCCTGCCACATTAAAATATTTGAAACCAAACTGCACAGTTACCGGGATTTACCGGTTCGGCTGGCAGAATTCGGTACTGTTTATCGGTACGAAAAAAGTGGTGTGTTGCACGGTTTGTTGCGTGTTCGCGGATTTACTCAGGACGATGCTCACATTTTTTGCACCGAAGAACAATTGAATGATGAAATTGTTGGTGTGCTCGATTTGCTCGAATTTGTGATGCAGAAATTTGGATTCACCGAGTATAAAATTGAGCTCAGCGTTTGGGATCCCGAAAATACTGCAAAATACGCCGGCGAAGCCAGTGAATGGGATCGCGCTGAACAAGCGTTGGTAGAGGCATTGAGTGGCAAAGGATGGGATTACACCCGTCACGAAGGCGAAGCTGCTTTTTACGGACCCAAAATCGATGTAAAAGTTGTTGATGCACTCGGGCGTTTGTGGCAATGCGGCACGGTTCAGTTTGATTTTAACCTGCCCCGCCGTTTTAAATTGAAATATATCGGAACTGATGGCAATTCACACATGCCATATATGGTCCACCGGGCTTTGGTCGGATCGATCGAGCGATTCGTCGGTGTGCTGGTCGAAAACTATGGCGGTCAATTTCCGCTGTGGCTGGCGCCGGTGCAGGCAGTTTTGATGCCGATTACGGATCGTCATTTGCCATATGCCCGTCAACTGGCTGAAGAGCTGCATCAAAAAGGTCTTCGCGTGGAAGTTGACGATCGTAATGAGAAAGTCGGTTTCAAAATTCGCGAAGCTGAAGTGATGAAAATCCCGTATATGCTGGTTGTCGGCGATAAAGAAGTTGAAGATCAGCAGGTATCGGTTCGTCACAAAGGCGAAGGTAACCTTGGTTCCATGCCGGTTGCAGCATTAGCCGATCGGTTGGTTCATGAGATCGAGAACAAAGTTATTTATTCATCATAACACACAGGAGTAAAGTATTAACAAAAAGAACGATACGACCCGGATTAACAACCAGATTCGCGTACCACAGGTAAGGGTCATTGGTCATGACGGGGAACAGTTGGGAATTATGAATACCCGCGACGCAATGAAAGCTGCATTGGATGTGCGCCTCGATCTGGTTGAAGTTGCGCCAAATGCCTCGCCACCTGTTTGCAGGATCATGGACTTCGGCAAATATCAGTACGAAAAGAACAAAAAAGAGAAAGAAGGACGGAAGAAAACCCATACCGTTACGGTAAAGGAAATTCGCCTGCGTCCCAAGACCGATACCCATGATATGGAAACAAAGATGAAACAGGCAAAAAAGTTTCTGGAGCAGAAAAACAAAGTCAAATTTTCTGTGATATTCAAAGGCCGGGAACTGGCGTATAAAGATATGGGTAGAGTACTCCTGGAAGAAGTGTTAAAAGAACTTGAAGAAGATGGTGTCATCGAACAGCCGATTAAGTTGGAAGGGCGACGGATGACCTTGTTATTGAATAGTAAACATTAAAATACACATTTAAACCCTGTTCGCGAAAGATTCACCCCCGACCAGAATCCGGAACGAACGCTAATTGGAAAGGATTACACGATGCCTAAAATGAAATCCAACCGCGGCGCGAAAAAGCGTTTCAAATTGACCGCCAGCGGGAAAGTTAAGCATCGCCGAAATTACAAAAGCCATATTCTGACCAAAAAAAGCACGAAGCGTAAGCGCGATCTTCGCAAATACAAATACGTCCACGATTCGGATGTGCCGCGTGTAAAGGAAATGTTGCTGGCTAGCTAATCTGGCTTCGGCGGTTTTTTATGAATTCAAGATGTAACGATTATTGTAACGGAGAAATTAATCATGCCAAGAGCAAAAAATAATGTCGCAGCACGTAAGCGACACAAAAAAGTAATGAAAATGGCGAAAGGCTATCGCCTGAGCAAAAGCAACCTGTATCGTACCGCAAAAGATACGGTCGAAAAAGGATTGCAATATGCCTATCGCGATCGTCGCCAGAAAAAACGGAGTTTCCGCAGTTTGTGGATTGCCCGTATCAACGCTGCATGCCGTTTGAATGGCACAACTTATTCGCAATTTATGCACGGTTTGAGCGCGATTAATGTTGAACTGGATCGTAAAGCTTTGGCACAAATGGCCATGCACGATCCGGAAGGTTTTAAAGCGTTGGTCGATCAGACAGCTGCCTGAGCCATTCGCTGATTTTGATAAAAAAACAAAATAGGAATCGAGCTGTTCAGGTTTGGTTCCTATTTTTTTTACACCGGGAGATGCCCAGTTGACGGCATTTATTTTTGCACTAAATTCTTGAAAATAACACCATGAAAAATCAAGTATCAGAAGTTCGGGATCAATTTTTAAGAGAAATCCAGTCTGCAAACGACGCTAATTCGCTGGAAGCACTGCGCGTAAAATATTTGGGAAGAAAAGGTTCCGTAACCGGGTTGTTCAAATTGATGGGCAAAGTTTCAGCCGATGAAAGACCCGCTTTCGGAAAATTGCTAAACGAATTGCGCGACGAAGTTGAAACTGCGTTGAAAGAAAAAACCGAACAAGCCGACAGCACACCCAAAACAGCATCCATCGACCTGAGTTTACCGGGACGCAAACCTCGGGTCGGGCGGTTGCACCCGCTGACCCAGATTGCCCGCGAAATCAAACAAATTTTTGGACGAATGGGCTTCAGCATCGCGGAAGGGCCGGAAGTTGAATCGGATTATCTCAACTTTGAATCGCTAAATACGCCCAAATTACATCCTGCGCGATCGATGCAGGATACGTTTTATGTGAGTGCGGAATTGCTGTTGCGAACCCACACTTCGCCGGTTCAGATTCGCACGATGCATGCTAACAAACCGCCAATTCGTATTATTGCGCCGGGCAGGGTGTATCGACGCGATACGCCGGATGCCAGTCACTCACCGGTTTTTCACCAGGTTGAGGGATTGTATATCGACGAAGGTGTAAGCATGGGCGATTTGAAAGCCATTTTGGCAACCTTTGCCCGTGAAATGTTTGGCGAGGAAACAAAAGTTCGCTTTCGCCCAAGCTTTTTCCCGTTTACAGAACCGAGCGCAGAAGTGGATATTTGGTGGGAATCCGCTCGCGGCGGTCGCTGGCTGGAAATTATGGGCTGTGGAATGGTTGACCCGAATGTGCTCGAAATGGCCAATGTCGATCCTGAAAAATATACCGGCTGGGCATTTGGAATGGGAATTGATCGCATTGCAATGCTCAAATATTCGCTAAAAGATATTCGCCTGTTCTTTGATAACGATATGCGTTTTTTAGAACAGTTTTGATGCTTTAAGCGCATTTTAAACAATAGTTTATACACTTGTTCGACTCAAAAAAACAAACGTGATTTAAATGAAAATTTCATACAATTGGCTTAAAGAATTCGTCGATATTGAGATGGACGCCGAAACTCTGGCAGAGCGATTGAGTTTGGTGGGCTTCGAAGTTGACGAAGTAAAAACGCAAAGTTTGGACATTCCCGGTATTGTTATCGGAAAAGTATTGAGCAGAGAAAAACATCCGAATGCAGACAAGCTTTCTGTGTGCAGCGTTGATGTTGCAGATGGCGAACCACTGTCCATTATTTGCGGTGCACCGAATGTTGCTGCGGGACAAACCGTCATCGTTGCCAAAATAGGCGCAACACTGCCGATCGGGCTAACAATTCGCAAAGCCAAAATTCGAGATATCGCATCCCACGGGATGATTTGTTCGCAGGAAGAATTGGGGCTGGCTGAAAAATCTGACGGTATATGGGTGCAAAATGACAATCTGGTAGCCGGTACGCCGTTGGCGAAAGCGCTCAATTATGAAACGGATTACATTCTGGATATCGGCGTAACGCCCAATCGTCCGGATGGATTGAACCATATTGGCATCGCCCGCGAAGTTGCGGCGATTTGCGGTAAACAACTACACATCCCGACACCAAAATTTCATGAATCAACAGAAAAAACGGCAGAAAACATTTCGGTCCGAATCGACTGTCCGGAAACTTGTCCGCGATACGCGGCGCGTTTGATTAGAAATGTAAAATTGAGCCCATCTCCGGAATGGATGCAGCGCAGGCTTGACGCCGTCGGAATGCGTCCGATCAATAACGTTGTGGATATTACCAATTACGTCATGTTGGAAACGGGGCAGCCGTTGCACGCGTTTGATTACGATTTGGTTGCCGATGGGCAAATCATTGTCCGAGAATCTCAAAAAGGTGAAAAATTTGTAACACTGGATGACAAAACCCACAAACTGCAGGCTGGTACCGTGCTCATTTGCGATGCGGAAAAACCGGTCGCTTTGGGTGGCATTATGGGTGGTTTAAATTCCGAAGTAAATGCCAAAACCACTAATATTTTGTTGGAAGCTGCCTATTTTCACCCGGAAAATATCCAGCGGAGCCTGCGTTATTTAGGAATGAATTCCGAAGCCTCAATGCGATTTGAACGCGGTGTCGATCCCAACGGAACGCTGCACGCCCTTTCCCGGGCAACGGAATTGCTGATCGCGTACGCTGGAGGAGAAGCTTCAACCGGCGCAGTGGATGAATATCCGAATCCCGTTCATCCCGCAACAATTGAACTCGATGTTCATAAAATCAACCGCTTGCTCGGCACTAACCTCGATGCTGGCTTGATGACGCAACTTCTTGAAAAAATAGAAATTACAAAAAATGGAAATCAGGTGATTGCACCAACCTTCCGGCCCGATTTGGAGCGCGTTGCGGACATCGCAGAAGAAGTTGCCCGGCTTTACGGTTACGAAAATATCGAAGAAGTGGTATCGACGCCAGTTGCCTACCGACGTCTGTCAAATCCCTTTGATGATTTTGTGGATACTGTAAAAGATATTTTGACTGGCACCGGATTGCAGGAAGTTGTGACCAATAGTTTGATCAATTCTGAAGAATATACCAAATTGACCGGTGATCCGATTTACACTGTGCTCAATCCCTTAAATGCGGATTTAGACGGGTTGCGTAACAACCTGATTCCCGGTTTGCTGAACGTTGTTCGTCACAACTTGTATCGCCAGCGTCGCGACCTGGCAATTTTTGAAATCAGCCGGGTTTTTCACCATCCCGGATCGCTCGTGGAACGGGCAAGAGAAGAGTTACATCTGGCAATAATACTCAGCGGCAAGCGTGAAGGCGACAACTGGCTGGCATCATCTGATGAGTATAATTTCTATGATATTAAAGGATTTGTGGAGTTTTTGGGTGACAAGATTTCGCTTGACAACTTTGCATTTATTCCGTATGATAACCCATTGGTGGAAACACAAAGTGTCAAATTAAATCTGGGAAATCGGGAGGTTGGTTTTCTCGGTAAGCTAGGAAAATCGATCCAAAAGTATTATGACATTGAACATCCGGTGTTTGTTGCGCAGCTAAATCTTGAAACGCTTTTCGAAAGTTACGGTAAAACTTTCCAATATCAGGATCTGCCCCGTTACCCGTTTGTCGAACGCGATTTGGCACTCATTTTGGCAAACGACATTCAAACAGGAGATGTGTTGCAAACCATTCAGAAATCTGGTGGAAAGTTGCTAAAAGATACCTCTGTATTTGATGTTTATGCCGGAAAACAAATTGAATCAGGGTTGAAAAGTGTTGCATTTCGGTTGATATTTCAATCGAACGAAAAAACGCTTACAGAACAAGAAGTTAACACTGTTTTTGATAAAATTTTAAATGCAGTGACTAAATTGCATGATGCAAAATTAAGAACCTGATATATGCCTCAGCCAGAAGAAACAACTATGGATCGCTTGTTCAACAAAGTCGACGCTTTGCTGAAATTGGTTGAAAATCTTAAGGCTGAAAATACTTTACTGAAAAAAAAAATAGCTGAAATACAGCGACATCCGAAAACCAATCCGGATGATAGCGAAACGAATGACAAAGAATTGAGCCACCTGAAAAAAGAAAACAAACTGCTGAAGGAGAGAGAGAAGCTAATCAAAAACAAGGTTGAACGGCTTATGGTCAAACTTGAAAATATTGAAAGTTAGCGGGGTCCGAAAGCGTATTTGGGAATCTAAAATGAGCAAAGACAGAGATCTGCATTCTATAAAAGTTGAAATATCGGGAGATACTTACCTTCTAAAATCCGACAAAAATCCCGAACACGTTGCAGCAATTGCCAAGTATGTCAATGACAAAATTCGTACGTTTACGATCAAATCGGCTGTTAAATCCCCAACAAAAATTGCGGTATTGGCAGCCCTGAATATATCAGAAGAACTTTTGGAATTGCGCGAAAAATATGCAAAATTGATCGGGCAATTGGAGCTGTACGAAAAGCAAAGCAAAGATGTTTCCGATACGATTGATGAAGTTTTAAGTGATTCGATAAATAGCAATTAAAAAAATCCCTGCACCGGTTCTGGTGTCGTATTTGGAAGAACCAACACTATTATATTGGGAGTTTGACTCTATACGCCTATTGCAAACCTTCCTCGTTAGAAGGCAGCATGAATCGTTTAGGCAGGCACCCACTGTGTAAAATTGGAAGGTTCTTCTCAAATCCGCTGGAACTCTGCAGGGTTTTTTATTTTAAAAAGTTCGTGTTCGCATATGAACAGATTATTTCTTATTTTTGGCTTAACTTAAAAACTGATATTATTTTTATGTTTTTGTTTGAATGGCGACAAAATTCAGTTTTTAAGTTGACCCAAAATTACTGAAATTCAAGCGACAACAGAAACGACGGAAATAAACGGAGGAAACGAACAAATGCTCATAGCCCTGGCGTTGGTAATTGGTATTGTTTTGGGCGGAGCCGGAATATTTTTATATCTGAAATCAACTTCCAATAAAACATTACTGAATGCGCAACAACAAGCAACTGCAATTTTGGCTGATTCGCATAAAGAAGTCGAATCTTTAAAAAAAGAAAAGTTGTTTGAAGCTGAAGAAGAAATTTTTGAACTAAAACAAAAACTGGAACTTGAGTACGAAAAACGACGCGACGGTCTGAAAGATACGGAAAAATCGCTCGACCAAAAGGAATTGGAAATCGATCGTAAGGCCGAAATTGTCAGTAAAAAAGAGATAGAATTACTGAAGTTGGAAGATCAGCTTCGTGGCGAACAGCGAGAACTACGAGAGAAATCCACTGAATTAGCGCAAAAGTTGAATGAACAGACACAAAAATTGGAAGAAATATCCGGTCTCAACCGTGAACAGGCACGTGAACTGATTGTTTCGGAAATGCGGGCAGCCGCAGAAGAAGAAGGGCAACGCGTTGCTCATACTATTTTGGAGCAATCGCGATTGGAAGCACGGCGGAAAGCGCAGGAAATTATCATTCAGGCGATTCAGCAAATTGCAGCTCAACAATCGGTTGAAGCTACGGTTTCAGTTGTGGAGTTGCCAAATGATGATATGAAGGGAAGAATCATCGGACGCGAAGGCCGAAATATTCGTGCATTCGAATTAACAACAGGTGTGGATGTCATTATCGATGATACTCCGGATATCGTTGTGTTGTCTTCCTACAATTCCTACCGGCGGGAAATTGCCAAACGGTGTTTGGAAAAATTGATTCACGACGGCAGGATTCACCCCGCGCGTATCGAAGAAGTAAAAGAGAAAACCGAAGAAGAAATGAAAGAATCGGTTCGCGAAATTGGTGAGCAAACCCTTCTCGAACTTGGCATTCACGGTGTTGCCCCGGAGTTGACGGAGATTGTGGGGAAATTGCAATACCGGACTTCATACGGACAAAATGTTCTGGCTCATTCGGTTGAAGTTGCGCATTTGTGCGGCATCATCGCTGCAGAATTGGGTATCGATGCGCGTTTGGCGCGTCGCGCCGGAATTATGCACGATATCGGAAAAGGGCTGGATAATCACGCCGACGCCAATCACGCAAAGCTCGGCGCCGACTGGTTACGAAAATATAACGAGCATGAATATGTTGTTAATGCCGCAGAAGCCCATCACAACGAGCGCGATGTAACCAACGTTTACACGATTATTGTGATGGCATGCGACGAAATATCGGCAAACCGTCCGGGTGCCCGGCGTGAATCGCTGGAATCATTCATCAAGCGAATGGAACAACTGGAAAATATCGCCGCAGAATTTACCGGCGTTCAGCGGGCATACGCGATTCAAGCGGGTCGAGAAATACGGGTAATTGCTGATACATCGCATCTTGACGACGCCAAAGCACGCGAGCTTGCCCGAAATATTGCCAAACAAATTCAACTGCAAGTTGAATTTCCCGGTCAAATAAAAGTGACCGTGATCCGCGAGTTCCGCGCCTATAATTTTGCAACCTAATCCGCAGATATCAAATATGAATACCGGACGACTGACAGTGATAATTGGCAGTCGTCCGGAAATTTTTAAAACAGATTGAATCCATGAGAATATTATTTATTGCAGACCTTGTCGGCGAAGAAGCCGTCGGGCTGGTTGGTGATTTAATTCCTCGAATCCGGCAACGATACAAAGTTGATTTTACGATAGTAAACGGTGAAAATGCTGACAAAGGCAAAGGGATTACCGTTAAACAAATTAAGCGCCTGCAGGAAGTCGGCGTCGATTGCCTCACCTCCGGAAACCATATTTGGGAACCCCGAAAACGCGATGTGCTGATCGATTTTAGCGGTTATTTGTTGCGTCCGCTAAATTATCCACCCGGAAACGTTGGTGTCGGCTCGCATGTTTTTCAAGCCGCAAACGGTGCCAAAGTAGCGGTGATGAACCTACAGGGACGCAGTTTTATGTATTCAATTGATTGCCCGTTTCGCGCAGCTGAAAAAGAAGTCAAACGGCTTCGCAGTGAAACGCCCATCATTTTTGTGGATTTTCATGCGGAAGCCAGCGCCGAAAAAGTAGCGCTTGGCTGGTTTCTCGATGGCAGCGTGAGCGCCGTTGTCGGCACACATACCCATGTCCAAACCGCCGATGAACGCGTGTTGCCAAAAGGCTGTGCATACATTACAGATGCAGGTATGTCCGGCCCGGAAGATTCCGTAATCGGGATGGAAGTGCAGCGGGCAATTGAGCGGTTTATGTTGACATCGCATGTTTATTATGCGGTTGCAAAAAGTAAAATACGGTTGAACGGATTAATCATCGATGTTGATGAAACAACCGGAAAAGCGTCGCACATCGAGCGGCTGAATTTCACGAAAGAGGAGTTCAATAATGCCGGCTAAAAGAATTGACGGGAAAGAAACCGCAGAATTCGTGCGGAATGAATTGAAATCAAAAGTAGAAGCGCTGTCTTCCGGTGGCAAAACACCCGGTTTGGCTGTTGTTTTGGTTGGTAATAATCCTGCATCGGAAGTGTATGTGCGCAGCAAAGGCAAAGCGGCCGAAAAAGCGGGTATACGTGCCATAACCGAACGTTACGCGGATGATATTTCCGAGGAAAAATTGCTTTCGGTGATTGACCGGCTAAATAACGATCCAGAGTGGAACGGCATTCTGGTTCAGTTGCCGTTGCCGGGACATATCGATGAGCAAAAAGTGATCGAGGCAATTCGCCCGGAAAAGGATGTGGATTGTTTTCACCCGTTCAACGTTGGGCGATTGGTGATTGGGATGTCGGTATTTGATCCCTGCACACCCGCCGGAATTGTGGAATTGTTGCATCGCTATCAGATCGATCCGGCAGGCCAACATGTGGTCATTTTGGGACGCAGCAACATCGTTGGCAAACCGCTGGCGAATCTTCTCGTCCAAAAAGCAAAAGGCGCCAACGCAATTGTCACTGTCGCGCATTCCCGTGCGAAAGATATTGCAGCGTTGACCCGCGAAGCGGATATTCTGGTTGCTGCAATTGGTGTTCCGGAATTTGTGAAAAAAAATATGGTGAAACCCGGTGCAGTGGTTATCGATGTGGGAATCAATCGCGTGGATGCGCCCGAAACAGAAAAAGGCTACAAACTGGTTGGCGATGTGGCGTTTGATGAAGTGTCAGAAATCGCCAGTTTTATTACACCGGTTCCCGGCGGCGTCGGCCCCATGACCATTGCGCTGTTGTTGAAAAATACCGTAAAAGCATTTGAAATTCAGAATGCCTGATCGCAATCGCAAGCGATCAGATCGGTAAATCGACGCAAATCGGCAAGTGATCTGAAACCCGCAACCCATTAAATTTCGGCAAAACAGATGGATGTCCGTCAACCGCAAACGGCGATATCGCCCGCAGCGGATTGATGTTTTTTCCCGCCAGCCAATCCAGCCTGATTGGCACTCTTCCTTCAAACGGCTTCAAACGATTCGATAACCAATTCTGCAATTTTACGGAAGCGTATTTATCCATCTTTTTTTGGATGGTCGTTTCGTGAAAATCGTAAACCAGAGTGCCCGTCAACGGCTCATTGAAATGCGAGTAATCGAAGCCGAAATTTGCAAACGCTTTTGCTACCGGTTGCTCAAAAAATTCCCCCGGAATGTTGTAATGCTTGATCGCTCCGTGAACGCCGGTGAACAAACATTTGTAAACGAAGCTGCCAAACAGTTTTAATTTGGTTTGCATGTTGTATGTGTGGGTGTTTAAATCGCCACCGATAATTTGCTTTAAATGTTGCGATTGCATCATTTCGGACAACATCGATTTTAGTTGTAATGCCCGCTGTTTGGCGGAGGTTCGCAAATCGAGATGCACGGTTGCGGCGTCGAAGACGGTTTTTCCGGCGCGAATGCTGCAAATTAATCCTCGGCGATGTCCCAACCGCTTTTCGTATGCCCGGAATTCATCTTCTACTTTGTGCAGCATCGGTGTTCGGCAGGAGAGGATTGGAAAACGCGAAAGCACCGCACAGCCATGCAGCGATAGGGTGTTTTCACCCTCGAAATGCTGTTCGCCAACATCACCTTTGGTGAGCTCGATAAACGAGTTGGCAAAAACGTAATTCATTTTCAACGCTCGCGAAATTTCCTCCGGCACATTTTTGTTGCCGCTTCTGCTCATCCCGATGTCGGTTTCGGTCAACAACAGCACGTCCGATTCCCTCAAAACCGGATGATTTTTCAGCAAATGGATGATCCCTTGCAAATTGATCCCACGCTCAATATTCCATGCGGTAACTCGCAGCCAATCGCGCTCCGGTTCGCGCTCGAAATTATTTTCCCAATCCAACCCATTTTCCACACGATGAATTTCTTCACTGAGATTGCGATATAAATCAGAGCGAAAAAAATCGTTTTGTGATGAATATTGGCGAATTTCACCAAAAAATGGTGTAAGTTTGTGACTTAATTTATGCCGGATATTGTCCAGTTCGATTTCCGGACAAATTCCGTTTGCGGATGATTTTTGTATTCGATTGATTATGCGCATTTGCTCTTGATTTGTTTTTATGAAACGGCTAATTTGCAATTGTCGGTACTGAAAATCAATAAAATAGATAACTTATCCCGATCTACGAAATGACTACCGGAATCATTCATCGCTATCATTTTGCGAATCGACAACAATACAATCTGGTTCCGGCGGAATTTAAGGATCGTCTTATTGCCCAGTTGATCGATGGAATTATTTTAGGCCTTTTTTGTGGTTTGATATTTTTTATCTTTAGCAAAGGTGAAGTTTACAGTGTTTGGGCAATGCCATTTATACCGGTTTACCTGTTGCAGGTTGCCGATGCGCATGTGAATAGCTTTTCGGATTTTTGGTGGGGCGGCGCATATTTTACAATTGATTCGCCGTTTGGAAGTAATGTGTTTGTTAACTACCCTTCGCCGCTGTTGTGGGTCGGATATGCTTTATATTACACCGTTTTTACAGCTATTTACGGACAAACACCGGGAAAAATGTTCAAAAAGCTGGTTGTGACAACCCAACATGAACAGAAACCGGGATTTGCCCGGTCGTTTTGCCGGTGGATCGGGTATCTAATTTCAATATTTTCTTTGGGTTTTGGGTTTTTAATTGCAGCCCGGGAGGGACAAGCTGCCTGGCACGATGCCATCTGCGTAACCCGGGTTTACCAGTTTGATGCTAATTCTTGAAAGGAGTGGCAATGCTTGGCAAATTGCAGAAACGAAAATTGAGCGCACTCACCAAAACAGCTGTGATGGTGCGTTTGATCGAAGCCCCGGAAACGCTTCCCGAAGTATTCGACGGGTTATCCGCACACCAAATGCAGGATCTGCGGAATTATTTGACCGATCAGATTATTTATCTCTCCAGTATGACAAATGACCAACCGCTCACCAGAGAAGCGGTGACCGCTCGCCTCGAGCCGATTCCCAATTATTATCACAAACAATATTGCCGCGAACCGCTGGAAGCATGTTATAATGAAACCTGCATGACTTCCAATCCCAGTTGTTTTTCCAAAAAAATGCGTTCGCAAATTGATGTGATGGTTGAGATGATTTTGCCGTATCTGCAAGAAAAAACTGACGAGCAGGCAGTGAGTAACGGTTCTTATTGAATACTTCCGGAGACGATCGATATATGAATTTCTTGAAACGAAACAGGGATACTGATCACGAAAAGCAGCGAAAAACCTATGCGTTACCGGACAATCAGGAAGTTATTTTTAACACCAACAGTTTGGTTCCGGTAGTTTTGCAACATCTGCACACCAAAGAAGTGCTGCATTTGGGGTATATGGATCAATTGGCTTTGAGATCATCGTTGGAACGCAAGGTTGTTTATTTGTACCGGCGTTCAAAGGGAAGGTTGGAGGCTTTCGGTAGTCGAAATAAACTTGAATTTTCCATCGAATCTGTTAAATTGGACAAAACGCATCGGTCACTGTTGATGCTGATTTTACCGAATCACAAAACCGAATCCGAAATTGCTGAACTGCACTCCTTTACCCGGGATGTGCGAATCGGTTGAGCAATTTCCAACCGAAATGGGGGCAAACATGGCAAAAATACAAAAGGTGTTAATTGCCAACAGGGGTGAAATTGCCGTTCGCGTTATGCGAACGTGCCGTGAAATGGGTATTACTTCCGTTGCCGTATTTTCCGAAGCAGACCGGCGCGCGCCGCATGTGCTTGCTGCCGACGAAGCGTATTGCATCGGTCCTGCGGTCGCATCCGAAAGCTATTTGAAAATGGACACCATCATCGATGTCGCGAAAATGGCCGGTGCAGATGCGATTCATCCCGGTTATGGGTTTTTGGCAGAAAACCGGGAATTTGCGAAACGCGTGATGGACAGCGGGCTGATTTTTATCGGACCGTTACCGGACACAATTCACTTGATGGGCAGCAAAACGGAATCGCGTAAACGGATGATGGACGCCGGTGTTCCGGTGGTTCCCGGTGCCCGAGAATCCGTAGAAACCGTTGCCGCAGCGGAAAAATTAGTTGAGCAGCTCGGCGGATATCCGGTGCTGATCAAAGCCGCTGCCGGTGGTGGCGGAAAAGGAATGCGCACCGTTCGCAAATCAGCAGAACTGGCGCGTGCATTTGAAGCCGCCCGAGGCGAAGCGCTCAAAGCTTTTGGCGATGACACCATTTACATCGAAAAATTTATTGAAAATCCCAAACACATCGAATTCCAGATTATCGCGGACAATCACGGTAACGCCGTGCATTTGTGGGAACGCGACTGCTCCGTCCAACGTCGCCACCAAAAGGTCATCGAAGAATGCCCTTCAATGGCACTGACGCCGGAGATCCGCGAAGCGATGGGCAATGTTGCCGTGCAGGCTGCTAAAGCCTGTAATTATCGCAACGCGGGAACGGTTGAATTTTTGTTTGATAACGGCGAATTCTATTTTCTGGAAATGAACACCCGCTTGCAAGTAGAACATCCCGTTACGGAAATGGTGATGGGGCTCGATTTGGTCAAATTGCAAATCGAAGTTGCCGAAGGCAGCCCGCTACCATTTGTACAGGAAGATTTGAAACCGCGCGGTTGGGCGTTCGAATGCCGGATTAACGCAGAAGACGTGTTCAATAATTTTGTGCCGACCACCGGAAAAATTACCCATCTAAAATTGCCGGAAGGCCCGGGTGTTCGGGTGGACAGCGGGATTGCCGCAAATTCAGAAATATCAAGATATTACGATCCGATGGCCGGCAAATTGATCGTCTGGGCAGAAGATCGCAACAGCGCCATAAAACGCATGAAACGTGCGTTGGAGGAATTCCAGATCGAAGGCATCAAAACGACCATCCCGTTTTGTTTGCTGGTGCTCGATCACCCGAGTTTTATCGACGGCAGTTTCACGACAAAATTTGTGGATAATTATTGGGCTGAATTGCAATCCAAATCAGCAATCGACCCGGAAATTGCGGAAGTGATCGCAGTTGCGGTTGCGCATCATCGCGACGCCCAAAAAATGCCCCAAAACGGAGTGGCGCACGCCAAACAGTTGCCGCCCGCTTCAACCTGGAAACTGCAAATGATCAAATGAGTGAGGCCAAAATGATGAAATATTTCATAAAAAAAGACGATGGTTTCCAGCCGATGGAAGTTGCTGTAAACGATGATCATCTGAAAATCAGCAATGGAAAATCGACCCGTGATGTGCAAATTACCGCGCTGGAAAATCACTATTATTCGATTGTTATCGATCACCAGTCATACCTTGTTCAGGCGAAGCCGGAAAAACAGGATTATTTGCTGAACATCAGCCATCGCGAAGCGAAAGTGCGCGTGCTGGATCCCCGCCAAAAGCTGGAAGCGGAGATGTTCGGTGCAGCGGAGCAGGACGAGCGTTCCGGCGATGTGAAAGCGCCGATGCCCGGCATGATTTTGCGGGTCGATGTAAAACCCGGCGACGAAGTGCAACCCGGACAACCATTATTGGTGATGGAAGCAATGAAAATGGAAAATGAACTCCGCGCACACGACAGCGGAAAAGTGGCTGAAATTTTGGTCAAACCGCAGCAAGCTGTGGAGAAAAATGATTTACTGATCCGAATGGAATAGCTGCTCAATTGAAATTGAACGCAACATGAGGCGTCCGGTTTACGGACGCCTTTTTTTATTTGCAGAATCACGATTCGCAACCGCAAAACAATCGTTTTTGAACACCAGAAAAGAGTGGTTATATTTGACGATGGAATCGAAAAAGGGAAAAATATTGCCCGAAAACCGCCGGAAAAACGGCGTCACAAAACCGTTGTTGGTGATGGCGCATCGCGGCGAAGCGCAAATGTTTATCAAAAATTGGCAAATGTCTCGGGTCGATTTTCCGTTTGCAGAGATGTTCGAACAAAGCGATGCGCTCCTGCTGATTTGCGGTGAAGGCATGCAAAATGCCACTGCAAAAACCGCCGCCGTTTGCGGTGCCTTTCGCGACCAAATTTGCGAAGTACTCAATTTCGGGATTGCAGGTGCTCTGGACGAACGGCTGTCGATTGGCGATTATTATTCTATCCGAACGGCTTACGGTGAACTTTCCGGCGAAGCCGTTTTCCAGACATTTACATCTGCCGATGCAACTGCGACAATCGATTGCATCAGCGCCAGTCGCAGGGTTCGCGACGGCGAATTTGCCCGGAAATTATTGCCGTTTGCGCCAATTGTTGATCGCGAGCTTTGGGGAATTGCCTCGATTTGCAAAATGTTCCGGCTGCCGTTCCGCTCATTTAAGTTGATCAGCGATGTGCCCGCCGTGGAGAATGATTGTGCCCCGATCGCGGAAAATGCAGCGGTTTTCAGCGAAAAATTGTTCAGCTTTGCCGAAAAAATAATGCCAAATTCGGAATCCGGATTTGCAGAAAAATACGAATTTACCTTTCCCGAGCAATTTCATGTGACATTTTCGCAGCGCAAACAAATTGAAAACATGATGCAATCGCTTTGCCTAAAGCACCGTATTGCAGAAATTGAAATTTTGGAAAAAGCCGGCATTGCAAAAATTGCCCATTTTGACATATCGCCGAAACAGCGCACCGCGCTGTTGATTGAATCGTTGAACGATATGCTCAATCCGTTTAACGCGCTGTTGAAACAACGTCTGAAATCGCTTTGCGAACCGTTGGAAAACGCCGGTGCACGAATCAAATTTGCGCGTGATTTTGAAGACGACAGCATCGAGGTAACTGCAAAATTCGGGCATCCGCGCCATTTGCAAGCGTTCCGCACAGCGCTGGAATCTTTCGATTTTCCGGCTGTTCAGCGATTGCTCAATGGCGATTTTTCCGAAATCGAACCGCAACCGGAAACGGAAAATGTCGAACCTTCGTTAATAAATGGCGATAAAAATGCGAATTGATAAAATTTTCATCGAACAACAGGTCTTGCAGCATCCGCAAACGCAGCGGGTAATTGCGGCGTTTGCGAAATCGCCAATTCACGAAATCGCGAAAGTTGAAGATGTTTTTGAACGTGCCCGGAAGCCATATCTGCAAAAACGCGACGCGCTGAATTTATTTATCGGAAAAAAAGAAGGGCAGTTGGTAAAGCCTGCACCGGAGGCATACGGTGTTTCCGGCGAGCCGCATTATTATTTTGTGCACGCTTACAACTGCATTTACGAATGTGAATATTGCTATTTGCAGGGCTATTTTCATTCACCGGATTTGGTGATGTTTGTAAATCACGATGAAATTATCTCAGAAATCCGCGCAGTTGCCGGAGCTCATTCCGCCAACGAAATGGTCTGGTTTCATGCCGGTGAATTCAGCGATTCGCTGGCGCTCAGCCACATTACCCGCGAATGGGAACAGTATTGGGATGCTTTCGCAGAAATGCCCAATGCAAAGTTGGAATTGCGCACGAAATCTGTAAATATTAAGTCGATTATGGATTTACAACCCATTGAAAATATTGTGCTTACCTACTCAATGTCTCCTGCTGAAGCATCGCGAAAATACGACCGGAAAACGCCATCGCTTTCCGCACGAATGAAGGCATTGAGCACGCTCGCGGAGCGAAAATTCCGGCTCGGGTTACATCTCGATCCAATCGTTTATACCGAAAATTTTGCCAACGACTATCGCGACATGATGACAGAAATTGCCAAAAATATCCCCGAAAACCTCATCGAATATATTTCGCTGGGCGTAGTGCGATTTTCGAAAGACAGCTATCTGGAATTTTCCCGCAACTACCCGGAATCAGATTTGCTGGCTGCAGAATTCGTAAAGGGAATGGATGGAAAAGTGCGCTACAATCGCCCGATGCGGCTGCATATTTTACACACTGTTCGGCAAATTTGCATCGACGCAGGCATTCAGCCCCACAAAGTTTATCTTTGCATGGAAGACGTTTCCGTGCCAAATGTAAATTCGATCGAACCCACTGGAATAAATTTGTAAGGCCGCGATGGTCATTGCTGTACAGCAATCAGATTCGTAAAAAAGCTTCCCCTCAACAATTTATTTCAACGCTAGATTTTTTATCCGCTAATAGTCTGGCTTTCGTGTTGAATTTATCCGGCGAAAACCGTATTTTGTCGCTCATTCATCTTCAAACGGAAGGCAGAAATGGCACTTAATTATATCTGGATCGCCTTTTTTCTCATCTCATTTGTTGTCGGACTTATCAAATTGATTTTTTTAGGCGATGTCGACGTGTTTCCAAATATGATCGCTTCGACATTTGATATGGCAAAAACCGGATTTGAGCTGGCAATTTATTTGACCGGAGTGATGGCGCTGTGGCTCGGTATCATGAAAATCGGGGAAGAGGGCGGTGTGATTCGCATTCTTTCCCGGCTGATTGGCCCGTTTTTCGCGCGATTATTTCCCGAAATTCCCCGTGATCACCCGGCAATTGGCTCGATGATCATGAATTTCGCGGCAAATATGCTCGGATTAGACAACGCCGCAACACCGCTCGGGTTAAAAACCATGAAAGAAATGCACGAGCTGAATCCCGAAAAAGATACCGCATCGAACGCGCAAATCATGTTTTTGGTGCTGAACACTTCCGGGCTATCGCTGATTCCACTGACAATTCTCATCGACCGCTCGGTTGTCGGCGCGACAAATCCCACCGATGTGTTTATCCCGATTATGCTAGCAACATTTTTTAGCACGCTTGTCGGGCTTGTTTCCGTTGCGTTGTATCAGCGCATCAACCTCATCGATCCGGTGATTTTATCCTATCTCGGCGGTGCAACCGCCGTAATTTTCGGGATAATTTATTATTTCTCAACAATCAGTCAGGAAGAAATTGCCCAAATTTCCAACGTTGCCGCAAGTTTGCTCATGTATACCATTATTTGCGGATTTATCGGGCTGGCGTTTTGGCGAAAAGTAAATGTGTACGAAGCGTTCATCGATGGCGCGAAAGAGGGTTTCAATATTGCAGTGCAAATTATTCCATATTTGGTGGCAATTTTGGTTGCAATCGGCGTTTTTCGCGCTTCGGGTGCATTGGAATATATAATCGGCGGCATCGGCAAAGTTGTTGGTTTATTTGATGTTAACAGCGATTTTGTGGAAGCACTGCCAACCGCACTTATGAAACCATTGAGCGGCAGCGCCGCCCGGGCAATGAACCTGGAAATCATGAAAACTTTTGGCCCGGACTCGTTTGTGGCGCGGCTTTCGAGCATTTTCCGTGGTGCAACCGAAACCACATTTTATATTTTAGCGGTCTATTTTGGCTCGGTGAACATCAGAAAAACCCGTTATGCAGTGCCTGCCGGATTGCTGGCAGATTTTGCCGGCGTTGTTGCGGGTCTGTTCATCGGTTATTTGTTTTTCTTTGGTAAATAAACATGCAACATCCGTTGATCAAACATTTACGTTCGGAAATGATGGCGCGGCGCGATATGGTGCGTGCGGAGCCGATGGCGGCGTATATGAAAAATATCCAGCCGTTTTTGGGAATTGCCAGCCCTGTTCGTGAGGATATCATCAAATCTGCCCGGAAGGTGTATGCCATCGAAAGTCGCGATATTTATCGTGACATTATTTTTGAGCTGTGGAACGGCGAATTTCGCGAAGAAAAATACATGGCACTCGAAGTTGCCCAACGATACAAATCGTATCTAAATGCAGATTCTTTTGATATTTACGAAAAGCTGGTTTACGATGCCGATTGGTGGGACACTCTCGATTGGTTGGCAGGAAAAATCGTTGGTCCAATTGTGCAAAAGCACCGGGAATTTGAGGAAAATCTCATCCAATGGCGAATAGCAGAAAATTTGTGGACCCGCCGAGCGGCGTTGCTGACCCATCTCAAACATAAAAAACACACCAATATTAAGTTGCTTTCGGAAACGATTGAGTTACTCGCGCCGGAAACGGATTTTTTTATTCGCAAAGCGATCGGCTGGGTGCTCCGCGAATATTCCAAAACCGACTCGCAGTGGGTTATCAATTTTGTAAAATCACACGAAAAAACGCTTTCGAATTTGAGCAAACGGGAAGCCCTGAAGGTCGTTGAGCGCCAAAAGGATGAGAAATAATGCGTTCCGAAAAAGTTGCCACAGTGGCGATTCGGCGATTTGATGGCACCAATTTCCACACCGAAGACGATTTGCTGGTGGTGGAAGAACCGCTGGAAATTCGGCTCGGGTTTGGCGAGCCGGAAAACCGGCAGCAAAAAAGCATCGCCGTAACCATGCGCACGCCCGGAAATGATCTGGAATTGGCAGCCGGATTTTTGTTCGGCGAAGGCATCATCAATCAGAAAAGCGATATTTTGAGCATCGACCATTGCCGCGATGCCGGTCAACAAGAGAATCCACAAAATATTGTTCGTGTTGAACTTACGCCGAATATATCTCCGGATTTACACCAGTTGGAGCGCCATTTTTATACCACTTCCAGCTGCGGGATTTGCGGCAAAGCAAGTATCGAAGCGGTTCGGGCAACCGGCTGTGAGTTGTTGCCGGAAGCCGTACCACAAGTTGATTTGGACATGCTGTTGGCTTTGCCGGAAAAACTGAAGTTATCGCAACCTGCATTCCGGCACACCGGCGGGTTACACGCTGCCGGATTTTTCAGTGCAACCGGTGAGTTGCTCTGGCTCCGCGAGGATGTCGGGCGGCACAATGCGTTGGATAAACTGATTGGCGTGGCGTTGTTTTCTAATAAATTGCCGTTGCCGGAAGGCGTAATTTTAGTCAGCGGGCGCGGCGGTTTCGAACTGATCCAAAAAATGGTGCGAGCCGGCGGACAAATTTTTGCGGCAGTTGGCGCGCCATCCAATCTTGCGGTGGAACTCGCCCGGCAATTCCGGCTGACGGTGGTTGGTTTTTTGCGGGAGAATCGATGTAATATCTACACTTTCGAATCGAGAATTCGTTACCCAAATTCATAAATGAGAGCTTCCCAAAACCATGCCTTATATTGAAAATAGCCTGTACAAACCACCGGCATTGATGCGCAGTGCACATTTGTTAACTATCTATCCATCCTTATTCCGTAAAATACGCGATGTGAAATATGAGCGCGAAAGAATCAACACGCCGGAAGCCGATTATCTGGATATCGATTGGTCGCGAATCGGATCGTCGAAAGTTGCGATTATTTCACACGGATTGGAAGGGCACACTCAACGCAGTTATGTATTGGGAATGGTTCGGGCGCTGAACAAACATGGTTGGGATGTGGCGGCGTGGAATTTCCGCGGTTGCAGCGGTGAGCCGAACCGGTTGCCGCAATTTTATCACAGCGGCTCCAGCGACGATCTGGAAACGGTGATCAACCATATTCGCGGACTCGGCAAATATGAAAAAATTGATCTCGTCGGGTTTAGCATGGGCGGAAATATCACCCTGAAATATCTCGGTGAAAAATCCGGCGAAGTGCCGCAGGAAATTGGGCGAGCGGTTGCTTTTTCCGTGCCTTGCGATCTCAAAAATTCCTCATATAAACTGGACAAATTGGGAAATGCGCTTTACATGAGACGGTTTCTGCGATCGCTGCGCGTAAAAATTCGCCAAAAAGCGGCGTTGTTTCCGGACAAGCTCAACGATGACGGCTATCGAAAAATCAAAAATTTTAAACATTTCGACGATCGCTATACTGCAAAATTGCATGGTTTCCGCGATGCAGAAGATTATTGGCAACAGTGCAGCAGCCTGTATTATCTCAAAGAAATCCGGATTCCCGCACTGCTGGTCAGCGCTCGGGACGATCCGTTTTTATCTCTGGAATGCTTTCCCTATAAAATTGCCAATCGCCACGAATATTTTTTTCTCGAAACGCCAAAACACGGCGGTCATGTGGGATTTGTGCAATTCAACAGCTCTGGCATTTATTGGTCGGAGCAGCGCGCAATTCAATTTCTCAATCATTATTAATGCGGATGGGCAACGTGATTAATATTTTTGATATTTCACAAAAATTGTCGCCGGTATCGATCAGCAAATTGGAAGATGTTGGCGATATTTTGCAATATTTGCTGCCTTGGGGTGCGTTGCTGGCAGTTGCGTTGCAGGGCGATAAAACCGCAGCGTGGGATTGGCTGATCGCCGGCGGATTAACAACCGCCAGCACATTTTTGCTAAAATGGTTGTTCAATTTTACACCACTCGGACGACGACCCAACGGCGCACCGTTCAGTTTTCCCAGTGGTCACACTTCCAGCGCGTTTTTTGGTGCGGCGTTTTTTCATTTTTCAATCGGTTGGATGTGGGCGCTCTTGCCCTATATTTTGGCGGCGTTTACCGGTTACACCCGAATCCACGCCAAAAAACATTGGCAGCGCGACGTGATTGCGGGGGCTGCATTGGCAATGGGTATCACATTTTGGGTTGTTGCAATGCGTTGATAACAAACAGCTTACGTTAGGCAGATGCGAATTTTTGGGCTAAAACAACACGTTAAATTGGACGCTGCCGAAATGGAACGGGCACGACAATTTGCCGAATCGGTAATCGATACGGTGGATTATCGCGACAGCAACCAGCCCTTTCGCGAGAAAGTGTTGCTCGATCATTTCATCAGCAAAATTGGTGAAGAAGCGGTTGGTAAAGTGTTTCGCCAATACGGTTGCGAGGTTACCGGACCGGATTACCAAATTTACGATGGCAAACAAAAATCGTGGGATTGCGATTTGCGGATCGACGGAATTGGGCTGGCGGTGAAAACACAATCGGTTTCCGCCGCGAAAAAATACGGTCTGTCGTGGACATTTCAGGATGCGCCGAAACGCCGCGATATTATTCTCGATCAACCGGATGCCTGGGTGTGCTTTGTGCTTTGCGATGACTTTAATTCACACAATTGCGTTGTTTATCCGGTTTTGCAAATACACCAACTGAGCTTTCGACCACCCAAACTGGCGCATCTGCACGGTAAAAAACAGGTCGTTTACGCCGATGATATTGAACGGCTGTTGTGATGGTTTTTGGCGGCTGAGCTTTTCGAAACCGCCGAAATTTAATTTCAAAAAAAATCCCGTCGATTGGCTCGGGAAAAAAACAGCGAATTGCGAATAAATGATCAGAAGTCCATTGCGTTATCCCGGCGGAAAATCCCGCGCGGTCAAATTTTTGAATCAATTTTTGCCGGAATTTGACGAATTTCGCGAACCGTTTTTTGGCGGCGGCTCATTTATGTTTGCAACGATGCAGCAATTTCCGGCTGCAAAATATTGGGCAAACGATCTCAATTTTGATGTGTTCTGTTTTTGGAATGCGTTGAAAACGGACTTCGCGGCGTTGGTTAAATCGATCGCTAACATCAAAAAAAACAGGCATAACGGTCGGGAATTATTTTTCGAATTGATGGAAAAACGCAAAGGAGAGATGAGCGATTTTGAGCGGGCTGTCGATTTTTTTGTGCTGAACCGGATCACATTTTCCGGAGTGGTGGACAGCGGCGGTTATTCTGAACAGGCGTTCCAATCGCGATTCACTGACAGCTCGATCGAGCGCCTCAAAAAAATTGCGCCGCTGGTAGAGCGCATTCATTTTACGCATGGCGATTATCTCGATTTGCTCGAATCACCGGGCGAAAACGTGTTTATTTTTCTCGATCCGCCGTATTTTTCTGCAACGCAATCCAAATTATATGGCAAACGCGGCACGCTGCACCAGCATTTTGATCACGAGCGTTTTGCCAAAGCGATGCGCGAATGTCCGCACAATTGGCTGATCACATACGACAACAGCCCGTTTATCTGCGATCTGTTCAGCGATTTTCACCAACTGAAATGGGAACTGCAGTACGGCATGAACAACTACAAACAGAACGGCGCAGCGATGGGAAAAGAGTTGCTGATTTCTAATGTTGCGCTGCGGTTGAAATAATTTTTTTGGCGCGTTTGATTGAAGAATCCAGATTTTCGCAGAGATTTTCCCGCCCGATCTGATCCACCAAACCAATTTTTTCCAACGCGAACAACGGCTGCGTATGCACGCCGGAAAGAATAAGATGTGTGCCTTCCCGCTGCGTTTTTGCGATCACTTCATCGAGCGCTTTTATCCCGGTTGCGTCGATGGAAAGGACATGGCGCATTCGCAAAATGAGCACCTGCGGTTTTTGGTGCACCACTCCCAACGCACTTTTGAACCGCTCTGCCGCACCGAAGAAGAACGGTCCGTTGACCTCGAAAATTTCCACGCCGTCGGGAATTCCGGCCTGATCTTCCATGGGTTCCTCTGCCGCATCTTCGTCATTCATTTGCCGGGTGACGTATCCGACTTTGGTGACTTCGGACATTCGGCGCATAAAAAGTAACGCGGCGAGCACCACGCCAACCTGAATCGCAACGGTTAAATCGAGCAATACGGTCAGTAAAAATGTAGCGAGGAGCACCAGCACATCGCTGCGGGGGCTGCGAAAGAGTTTCACAAACAAATGCCATTCGCTCATGTTGTACGAAACGACAATCAAAATTCCGGCGAGTGTGGGCATCGGGATGAGCGCCGCCCATTTGCCAAAAAACAGCATAATCAGCAACAGCGTGATCGCATGAATGATTCCCGAAATTGGTGTGATGCCGCCATTTTTGATGTTCGTTGCAGTGCGGGCGATGGCACCGGTTGCCGGAATGCCACCGAAAATCGGCGAAAAAATATTAGCGACGCCCTGCGCAATCAATTCCATATCCGAGCGGTGGCGGCGTCCGGTCATCCCGTCTGCGACAACCGCGGACAGCAGCGATTCGATGCCCGCAAGTAGCGCAATCGACAGCGCCGGCGAAAACATCTGCCCGATCAGCTCAAAACTGATGTTCGGCAATTGCGGTTTCGGCAGCGAAGTGGGCACTTCGCCAAAGCGCGATCCGATGGTTTCTACCGGCAAATTGAACAGGCTTACCAACGCGGTAGTCACCAAAATGGCTACCAGCGAACCCGGAACCAGTCGCGTAACGCGCGGGAAAAGTTGCACAGTGGCGATCGTCAGCACACCCAATCCCAATGCCGCCGGATTAAATGAATCGAAGTGATGGGCGTATGCCACCCATTTTTCAATGAATTCCGATGGAACGGTGGCGATGTCCAATCCCAAAAAATCGCGGATTTGTCCGGCAAAAATAATCAACGCGATACCGGTTGTGAAACCGACAGTAACGGGGTAGGGGATAAATTTGATGACCGCACCCAGCCGCGCGAAACCCATCGCAATCAACAAAATTCCGGAGATAAGCGTTGCTGTCGCCAGCCCGTCGTATCCGTATTGCTGAACGATGCCGTAAACGATAACGATAAATGCGCCGGTCGGTCCGCCGATCTGTACCCGGCTGCCGCTCAGTGCGGAAATCAAAAAACCGGCGATGATGGCTGTGTATAATCCCTGCTCGGGTTTTACGCCGGAAGCGATGGCAAATGCGATCGCCAACGGCAATGCCACAATTCCGACGATGACGCCGGCTGTGAGATCTTTGCTGAAATGGCTAAATGTGTAGCCTTCGCGGAGCACGGTGATCAGTTTGGGTTCGAGCTTTTTTTCAGACATTCAACATCCTTAAAAAACAATGACATACGAAAAAGTTTTGTCTTCGGGTAGCAAGCCATCACAATTGTGAAAATGAATCATCAGTCTTTCAGCAATGATATGGTTGCAACTACACCAAGACAATTTGCTCATCAAAAATGTGACGAAGTTACACAACACTTTGGCAGGGGGGATAGCAAAATTTTGAATATTTTCAAAAAGCTGGGAAAAAAATCAGACGTTTTGGAGATACTTTTGGTAACCGTTTTTGCTCAGAAAAAACAACCCGCTCAACGAAATAAGGATCACCGGATAGCGGTAAATTGCCACAACATCGTAAATAAAAACCGCACCGTTAGCACCCATTACAACAATCAAAAAAGCCATGATAATAAACACCCGTGCCCGTTCGGCGGCGATTGCTGTTGATGCAATAATCAGCGACAGCGCAGAGTGGAAAAGCAAAAATCCCACATAACCGTTGCGCGTCGCCTGCGAAAATTGCCATTCGTAGCGAAACGCCCAAACCATCAGCACGTGGATGGTGATTATCACGGCGGTAATCATCATCAGCATGCGGTGATTTTTTCCGAAAGAAGCATATATTGCATTTGTTGCCAATCCGATAAACCCGATAAATGCCAACAGAAACGTGATAAATTCTATCGTCATGAAAACCTCTTTTTAGGTTGTGAAATAGATCGAGCCGTAACGCGATTTCAAAAATACCAAATAATTTGGTTTCATCCAAAAAAACTGCCGTCGCGGTGAAGAGATGCGGGAAAACCTGCAAATCTTAATCTTCATTGACATTTACGCGGTTGCACCGTTAAATTTGATCGTTTCATTGAGGTCCAATTTCAAAACCGGAGCACGCCAAATGTCTGCAAAAACCGATACATTCCCGTTCAATCAGAAAATCGCCTGGCAACCGAATCCCCAATGGATCGCGGAAAGTAACCTGCAATCGTTCATGAATGCCCATAATATTGCGAGTTATGACGATCTGTTTCGCAAATCGATTGAAGATATCCAGTGGTTTTGGGATGCGACACTTGCTGATCTGAATATCGAATTTTACAAACCGTATAAAAAAATTGTTGATTTTGAGAACGGTGCAGCTTTTCCCAAATGGTGCGTTGACGGTAAGATGAATATTATCCACAACTGCCTCGATAAATGGCAGGAAACCCCGACCCGGAACCGCGTGGCGCTGCGCTGGGAAGGCGAGGAAGGCGAAATCCGGCAATATACTTATGCCGATTTACATCGCGAAGTGAATCGCTGTGCCAACGGATTGCGCTGCCTCGGTCTCGGCAAAGGCGATGCCGTCGGGCTGTACATGCCCATGATTCCCGAGTTGGCAATCGCGTTTTTGGCGATCATCAAAATTGGCGGCATTATTTTGCCGCTGTTCAGCGGATACGGACCAACTGCCGTTGCAACCCGTCTCGCCGATGCCGATGCCAAAGCGTTGGTAACCGCAGATGGCATGCTGCGTCGCGGGAAAGTAGTCGATATGAAATCGATGGCAGATGAAGCGTTGACGAATGTGTCGTCTGTAAAGCACGTTATTGTGGTGGATCGTATCAATAATGGCGATGTCCATTGGGTGAAAGATCGTGATCACTGGTGGCACGAATTTGTGCCGTTCCAATCCGCCAGAGCCAAAACAGAGCACACAGATGCGGAAGATCCGCTGATGATTATTTACACCAGCGGCACCACCGGTCGTCCGAAAGGCGCAGTGCACACCCATTGCGGATTTCCCATAAAAGCTGCGCAAGATATGTATCACTCGATGGACGTAAAACCGCAGGACACGATGTATTGGATGAGCGATATGGGCTGGATGATGGGTCCGTGGGAAGTTTTCGGCACTTTGTTGATTGGTGCAACAATGGTGTTTTACGACGGAGCGCCCGATCACCCGGATGTGGAACGGCTGTGGCAAATCGTTGAAAATCATCATGTTACGCATCTCGGTGTTTCGCCAACGCTGATACGCGCGCTCAAGCCGTACGGCAACGGACCGGTCAAAAAATTTGATTTGAGCAGCCTGCGGGCAGTGGGTTCAACGGGCAGCCCGTGGGACCCGGAATCGTGGTTGTGGTTGTTCAACAATGTGTTGGGAGGCAAAAAACCGATCCTCAATTATTCCGGTGGCACGGAAATCAGTGGCGGCATTGTTTGCGGCAATTTTTTTAGGCCGCTAAAGCCCTGTGCCTTTTCCGGTCCGGTTGTGGGGATGGATGCGGATGTGCTCAACGATAAAGGCGAGCCTGTTCGCGGTACCGTTGGCGAGTTGGTGATCCGTCAGCCGTGGATCGGAATGACCCGCGGATTTTGGCGCGATGACGAACGATATCTCGATTCATACTGGCGCACATTTGAGAACATCTGGCGCCACGGCGATTTTGCCGCTATCGACGATGATGGGCTGTGGTTTATCCTCGGGCGCAGTGATGACACCATAAAAATTGCGGGAAAACGTCTCGGACCGGCAGAAGTGGAATCGATTGTGAACGCCCATGCCGCGGTCACCGAATCTGCGGCGATTGCCGTTCCTCACCCTGTAAAAGATAACGAAGTGGTTGTTTTTTGTGTGCTTAGCGAAGGAATAAAACCGGACGAACGGCTCCGGGATGAATTGATGAATCTGATTGTTGCAGAATTGGGGAAGCCGCTAAAGCCAAAAGCCATAAAATTTACAACTGCGCTGCCGAAAACCCGAAACGCAAAAGTAATGCGCCGGGTAATACGCGCAGCGTTTTTGGGCGAAGACCCGGGCGATGTGAGCAGCCTCGAGCATCCAGAAACGGTGGATGCCATTCGCAACGCAAAATAACCCGAACATCAAACTGAAATGAAAAAGGGGCAAAAGTTATTCGCCCCTTTTGAAAATTAACCTATCCCGCCAAATCATCCGAAAAAACAGCTTGCACGGGCTCCCGCAAATTATAACGCGAAGCCATTACTGCACCATACGCGCCCGCACTTCGAATGGCGATCAAATCGCCGCGGCGGGTTTCCGGAAGCGAAATATCTTTGCCGAAACTGTCGGATGATTCGCAAATCGGGCCAACAACGTCGTAAGCTTTTTCAGCCCGATCGCTGGAAATATTTTCAATTTTGTGAAACGCCTGATACAGCGCCGGACGAATCAGCTCGGTCATCCCCGCATCGATAATCGCGAATTGCTTTTTGCGTCCTTCTTTAATATACAGCACTCTGCTGATCAGCGAGCCGCATTGCCCGACCAGTGCCCGCCCCAATTCAAAATGCACCGTTTGGTGCGGTCGAACCACCAGTTTTTGCTGAAAAATGCCAAAATAGCGTTCAAAATCGACAATCGGATGCTCGTCCGGGTGATAATAATCGATGCCCAAACCGCCGCCCAAATTCACATGTTCAATGCGAATATTGGCTTCATCCAGCCCGTCCTGAATTTCGTTTACCCGGTCGCACAGCAATTCGTAGGTTGATAAATCCGTCACCTGCGATCCGATATGAAAATGAATCCCGACCAATTGCACGTTTTTGCATTCGGGCAACTGCGCCAGAATTGCCGGAATATCGCTGCGATAAATCCCAAATTTATTTTCTTCTTTACCGGTGGTGATGTAATGATGGGTGTGCGGATCAACATCCGGATTGATGCGCAAAGCGATCCGCGCAATTTTTCCGGCACTTTTTGCCAGCCCGTCAATAACCGAAATTTCCTGTGGCGATTCGCAGTTGAAACAAAAAATATCCGCTGCCAATGCTGATTTTATTTCCGTATCAGATTTCCCAACACCAGCAAAAACAATACTTTCCGAAGAAAAGCCAACCGCAAGCGCACGAGCAACTTCACCGCCACTTACGCAATCCGCACCAAATCCATTTGAGAGCAATTCCTTTAAAATGCGCTCTTCAAAATTAGCTTTCATCGCAAAATGGATGTGAAAATTGCCCGGTTTTGCAGCGTCATTTGCCGCAAAAATGGTTCGGCGTAATAAATCCATATCGTAATAATAAAAGGGTGTATCCATCTGCTGAAATTTTGAAATCGTGTTTGCAGAAAACATGCTCAATCCTGTTGTTGAATGTGGTCAATCGCCGGAATTACGGCATCAGCTGTTTAAGGGGGTAAAGTTACAACACTCAATAATAATTGTCATCCTCAAATTTCCCAAAAAGTAATACCAAAATTAGTGGATTATAATTTTTGCCATCTGGGAAATTAACGAAGCAGCAACAATTTCCGGGTTTGTTGAAAATGGCCGGATTCCATCCGCAGCAGGTAAACACCGCTGGCACCCGGTTCGCCGTTTTCATTTTGCCCATTCCAAATGATGCGATGTTCTCCGGCAGGTTGTTGTGCGTCCAGCAATGTTTTAATTTCCTGACCCAACATGTTGTAAATATGCAGTTTAACATCGCTTGCGTGGGTCAATTGGAACCGGATAATCGTGGATGGATTGAACGGATTTGGATAATTCGGCAACAGTGCAATTTTTGTCGGCAGTGTTTCGCCGACGTTGCCAATACTCGTTTGGCTGGAGTCATCGGAAAAAATCGCGGTGAAATTTGCCCGGCTGCTGTCAAAAAAAATGGTCAGATATGGGGGCTGATAATTCCAGTCCGTGATATTTTCGCCAGACACAGAAAGCGGCAGAAATATGCTGTTTACCCGCAACTCATTCGCCGATTTTCCCGGATTTAGGATGGTCGCAAACAACGTATCGCCGTGAAATTCGGCGAAAACGCCGGTTGTATCGCTGCTCGAAAACAGTGTGTCCGCACTGCCGTTTACGCGTTCGGAAATCACCTGTTTTCCATCCATATACAGCACGGAAAAATCCGTTGGGTCAACTGGATTTTCGCGGACAAACAGCAACCGCCCGTCGGTTGCCAAATGCGCCAAATTTCCGGTGAGCTGATCGATTGTCAGCAGCGAATCCGTTGTTCCGGCGATCATTTGATACCGTTGCCCATTTCGCAAAACCTGCAATCCGGTGGCGTTTTGCGATGATGGCATCAATGTAATTTGTGGCTCGGATTCGCTGTGGCGAAACGGAATGAGCGCCGAAACGGCATTCGTTTTCGCAGCAATTTGGTGAACCCGCAATGTTGAATGATGCGCCCATTCCTGATATTTTGGTGCATGTTTGCTGCGAGCGGTTTCGAATGCTGCTGCGCTATCGACTGTGGCAACTGTGGCTTTGAGGCGCATTTCTCCGGCGTTCCAGATTGCGCTATGTTGAGCAAAATTAGGGAGATATGTGCCGATACTGTCATCGCCGTTGCCGTGCAGTTGAAACGTGAATTTGCGCGGTTCTGCGCTCCGCATTTCATCTACGATGATAAAAAATTCGCGATCTGCAAACAGCACGCTGCGCCGGATATCGCTATTTTGGTAGCGGGTTCGCACCTCCGCAAAATCGCTGTTGCGCTGCCGGATGGTATTTTCGATAAAAGCATCCACACCGTATAAAAATTGTTCGTTGCCGTTCCACTGGAGTGCGCTGTCCGGTCCGGCATCGTCTACTAAAATCACGTTGTGCTGCGCGCTGTATTTGGTTTGATAATTGTTCGGATAATCAAAATATCCGGGATGCAGCGCCAGCATTTCGCCACCGGCGAAAATCATAAAATCGCCCTCATCGGCGTGATTGTGTCCGTTCGGGATAAAAAAATTGGCGGTTCGCGCCTGCCCGTTCTTTCCGGTGAGATGCATCAGCGTGGCGGTGCTGTCCCAGCTGCTACGGAATACGACCGAGCCGGCCAACGGCAAAAACTGGGTGGGTTGCCAATTTTCCGGCACTTCGCTAAAATCGACCGCATTGGCGATGTAATCTGCCCGCAAATCGTAAATGCCGGAAAGTTTGTTGCTCAAATCCGATTTGATTGCGGCGCTCAACGGCCAAGCAAAATGCTGCGGTGCACCGGGCATGTTGCCCAACATTGCCAGCTCGGGAAAATCTGCGTTGAGATAAGCGTCTTCGATGGGAATCAGCCCGCCATCTGGCAATTTCAATTTGGTAATGGTGTTCATTAGTAGAACGTAATTTTCGTTGTGCCAGGGATTCCGGATGGTTCGCCCCAAAAAATCCTCGCTGAAATCGCCCAAAAAGCGCTCCAGCGATGCGAACATCGGGATGGCGTACAGCATCGCGTAAGTCAAATAATAACTGCCCTCTGCGAAGCCCGATTCGCTCTCCGCGCTGCTCTGAAAATCCCAAAATGAGCGATCGATATTGTTCATCCCCAACGCCGCCCAATTTGCCGGCTGTCCGGTGGAATCCGCTGTTTCGACATGATTGAAAACGATGGCGCCCATCGTGAGCGCTGCGCTGTAAATGATTCGCAAATTGGCAAAATAGGCAAATTGGTTAAATTGCGGGTTGCTGGCTTGCGCATACAATCTCGAAATGTATTCGTGAATGCGGTTTGCGCCATTGCTCCAAAGTGTATCCAATGGAATATTGCAACCTGCCAGCATGTCGTAAGCCTGGCAATACGAGATTATTTCGCGGGCGCGATAATGCCACTGGTCATATTGGGTGTAGCTGCTAACAGAAATATCTGCGGTTTCGAACCCTTGAAACACCAAATTTTTGAGGGTTTCGCGTTCAGCTTCGGTCAATTTTACCAGCGATCCGTTTTCCGGTTTTCGATTGATGGCGTACACAAACGCTGCGTTTTTGGTGATTTTTGCAATTGTTTCGCGGTTTGTCGGGGGTTGCGACAGGGTTTGATAAAGTCCCGTAAATAATTGAAAATGCAGAGGGTTAGATTCGATGCGCGAAACAATAATGGATGTATCGGCTGCCGAAAAAATGGTTCGGGGATAATGCGTTACTTCCGCATGCCACGTGCCGGCGGGCGTTTGGGCAAAAGCCGTAAATACCGATATTGCCCAAACGAACAACATTTTTAATCCAGATATTCGAAAATACATCATATTTTTTCCGTGGTTTATAAAATAAAATGGCTCCGTGGCGGCATTATCCGTTGTCCGGAAACACATCTGCTTTCCGGAAAACATTAACAAGTATCGGTTAGGAATCTGCTGACTATAGGGGTTTGGGGAAGGGGAGGAGTAATGCCGATAAAACGGAGATGTTAACTATCGATTAAACAATCATTTATCGCCTTGATAAATAGTGGCAATGCCAAATGTTAGCGGTGCCATTTTTACATCCTGGAATCCGGCATCGCGCATCAAACTACAAAATTCTTCGCCATACGGGAACGATTCAACGGTATCGTTGAGGTAACGATATGCAAACGAATCACCAGAAATCAGCCCGCCGATTCGCGGTAAAATATTGCGAAAATAGAACAAATACAGTCCGCGCAACAGTGCATTGTTGGGGAGCGAAAATTCCAGAATGAGCGCACGCCCGTTTTTTTTCAGCACGCGGTGCATTTCGCTGAGTGCTTTTGGAACATCGATTACATTGCGAATGCCAAAAGAAATTGTGGTTGCATCGAACTGGTTATCGGAAAACGGGATAGCCACGGCGTTTCCGGTTTTGAGCGAAAACCGGTCGCTAATGCCAGCTTTTTCCAATTTCGGGCGACCGTATTCGAGCATTTTTTCCGCCATATCTATGCCGATTCCCGATTTCACTGCTGCGTTCGCCTGTTGCATAAAAATAATCAAATCGCCGGTGCCGGTGGCGACATCCAACACATGCAATTCCGGCTGTTCCGGCAAATGCCGGGCAACTTTTTTACGCCAAACCACATCCTGTCCGAGGGATAACATGCGATTCAATAAATCGTATCGATGGGCGATACGGTCAAACATTTTCCAAACTTCTTTACGGGAATGGTTTTTGGCTGTTGTTGCGGGCTCTGTCATATTAAAATAGATTTAGTTCAATAATTACAATTGTTTACGAAAACAAATCCGGTTTTAAATCCGGCTAACGGGAACAAATATAGGGCGATATTTTTTGATCGCCAACCCATTTCAAAGTTTTTATCGCGGATCAGGGGTTCCAGTCACCGCCAGGTCCGCCAAATGCACCTTGGTCATTTCGCGTCAGATCAACATCGTTGAACGCCGGATCGGGATTGCCGGCATTCTGGCAGGGCGAACCGGCGCTGATGTGCAAATTTCCTTCATCGATGAAAGCGGGGTTTAATGCAAGATCGGTAAAATTGTATTGGATGAGAGCCACACCGGAATCCGGTCGGGCAAAATAAATCGTTTTCAACCCCTGTGGCGCATCATTTTGATAAAAAATATTGTTCTGAATTTCAACTGAAATTGGGTTGAACAAAACGAGTCCGCCGCCGACGTTGTCCGAATTATTTTTGTAAAACGTATTATTGATAATGGTTGCCTGCGATGCCATCACAAACATGCCGCCGCCATAAACAAGGCTTTGATTTTGGTAAAAAATGCAATTTTTGACAGTGATGATTGCGCCGTTCAGCGCAGCAATGCCGCCGCCGGTGAACCCGTTATTTCCGGTGAAAACCGAATTCCGGATATCCGCAGTCGAATTGCGCACTTCCAGAATACCGTTTCCGGTCGAATCGAGCTGTGCATCACTACCGCCACCGGAAATATTGCAAAACATCAGCGATGAGGAACCGGTAGCATCTACAATATGAATGCCGCGCCAATGGACGTCCGCAGCCGTAAACCGGATGGGTTCTCGATCCGTGCCGATGGCGTCTAATTGCCCGTTCACCGTCATGCGGAATCCATTTTCAAATTGGATCAGGGTTCCCGGTTCAATGCTGAGGGTTTGATTGGCAGGCACTTGCACATCGCCTGTGACGATAATCGGGGAATCATCCTGTGCCCAAATTCCACTCACGATACCGGAAACTTCAGTGGGCGTTTTCGGTGGGATCAACGGGTCTGAGGAACGATCTGCACAGGAAAAAAATATGCCGGAAAACACGATAAATAAAATCAGGTAAGTAGCTGTTTTCATTTTATTTGCCTTTTTAATATTTGAGCGAGTTTCTGATAAAAAATAACCGGTTCAACGGTAAAAAAACAAGCGCTTTTTTATTTGCCGCCAATATCCGCCAAAGTAGAAAATGGTTGTAAAAAGCCTGTCTGCATTGCAAATTATTGATCGTTTAAATGAAATTGGGTATTTTAAAAATCAGACACAATAAAAGTAATGATGAAAATTAGAGATAATAAATTGATCAAAACTATCATATTGTTTACAATTCTGGTGTTGCTTGCTGTTGGTGCGGAAACCAATACTTACCGCAATTATTCGTACCGCGTTGTGAATGTTTATCCGCACGATATCAGCGCATTTACTCAGGGGTTGGTGTTTGCGGACGGATTTTTATACGAAGGCACCGGAATGAATGGCGAATCCGGTTTGCGAAAAGTGAACATCGAAAACGGGCAAGTGCTGGAATCGCATTTGTTAGATGAAAAATATTTTGGCGAAGGCGTTACCATTTTTGAAGACCGGATTATTCAGCTCACCTGGAAATCGAAAACCGGTTTTGCCTACGACCGGGAATCCTTCGGTTTGATCGAAGAATTTTATTACCCGACCGAAGGTTGGGGACTCACCACAGACGGCGAACGGCTGATTATGAGCGACGGCACGGCCAAAATTTATTTTCTCGATCCTTTTTCGTTTGTGGAAACCAGTTTTATCGAGGTTTCGGAAAATGGCAAACCGTTTTTGGGTCAGCTGAATGAACTTGAATTTATCGATGGCGAAATTTTTGCAAATGTGTGGCCGACAAACCAGATTTTGCGAATCAGCCCAGTGACCGGTAAAATATTGGGAAAAATAGACTTAACCGGTCTGTTGAATCCGGGCGACCAGCACCCGAATATCGATGTCTTAAACGGCATCGCATACGATCACCAAAACAAACGCCTGTTTGTGACCGGAAAACGCTGGCCAAAATTATTCGAAATCGAATTGATTCCTTTGAACTAATTTTTTTCAACTGCCAACCTAAATTGCAATTCAAACTATCCGGGGTAGAAAAATGAAATGGTTGTCAACCGTAATTCTGGTGATTTCTGTTAGCTGTGCAGCACTTTTTGGGCAAAAAAAAGTGCTTGATCACGATGCGTACGACATCTGGAATCAGATCAAAGAAAAGGATATTTCTCCCAATGGAAAATGGGTGATGTACGTAACCGGACCGGAAGACGGTGATAATGTACTGCATATTCGCAATGTTGAGGATGACACGTATTACAGCGCTTTACGGGCTTCTGGCGCAGAATTTAGCTATAATTCCCGCTTTGCGATCGCCAAAATCAGCCCTGCTAAAGAAACGGTGAAAGCCGCCAAAAAAGCAAAGAAAAAGAAGGATGAAATGCCCAAAGATTCTTTGCTGATTGTGGATTTATCGGACGGCAGCAAAACGGTGATCAACGATGTGAAATCGTGGCGACTGCCCGAAAAAAATGGACAGTGGCTGGCATATTTATTAGAGGAAATGCCGGAGCCGAAAGACACAACTGCTGCAGATTCGGTAAAACCCGAGCCGAAAAAAGAGAAAAAAAAGGAACCCAAAACTGACGGCAAAAAGGATAAAAAGAAAAAATCAGACGGAAATGTTTTGGCGTTGCGCAAACTGGAAGATGGCAGCGAGTGGCGATACGAACACGTGACCGATTACACCATTGCGAAAACCGGTGTAACGCTGGCATTCGCAACATCCAGTAAAGACAGCAGCGCGGATGGCATGTTTGTCGTTCTGACCGCCAGCGGCGAACGGATTCCGGTGCAAACCGGCGCAGGTGATTACAAACAAATTGTGCTGGATGAATCCGGTGAGCAGCTCGGGTTTTTGTCGAATCGTAATGATTATGCCGCCGATCAGCCAGCGTATGCGTTGTATTACTGGTCGTTTGATGGCGATAAGCCGCGTAATTTGGCGACATCTGGAAACGCGGCGTTTCCTGAAAACTGGTGGATCAGCGAGTATGGAAAATTATCATTTTCCAAAAATGGCAAACGGTTGTTTTTCGGAACTGCGCCAAAACCGGCACCAGAGCCTGAGGAAAAAACGCCCGAAGATGAAGATGTGAACGTCGATATCTGGCATTGGCAAGATCCGGAGTTGATGACGGTTCAATTGGCAAATGTGGAAAAAGATCGCAAAAAAAGCTATCTGGCGATGGCGGATATCGATAAAAAACGGGTTGTCCAGTTGGCAACCGAATCGCTGCCCGATATCGAAATTGCCGCGGAAGGCGATGCCGATGTAGCCATCGGTCGCACAAATGTGCCCTATCAACTGGAAATTTCCTGGGATTATCCGGAATATTACGATGTTTATTGGCTCGATCTCAAAAAAAATACGCGTCAACTGGTTGTGGAAAAATTGCAATCCGAAGCGCAAATTTCACCGGCAGGAAATTATTTGTTTTGGTGGAATCGCGCCGATTCCAGTTGGCAGGTTTATGATGTTAAACGCAAACAAATCAACAATTTAACGAAACAAATTCCACAGGCATTTTTTTACGAAAAACACGATTGGCCGTATCTGCCGGATAGCTACGGATTCGCCGGCTGGACCGAAGATGATCGCCAATTTTTAATTTACGATCAATTTGATATCTGGGCGTGTGATCCTGCCGGTAAAAATTCGCCGGTAAACGTAACTGATGGCATCGGACGTCAGCGCGATTTGCAATTGCGCTATGTAAAACTGGATCGCGAAGCGCAATTTATTCCATCGGACATGCCACTGCTGCTTTCAGCATTTAATCAGACCGATAAATCTGAAGGGTTTTTCAGGGATACTCTTAAGGGCACATCTTCGCCGATCGAATTGGTGATGATGCCCAAAAATTTTTCCCGCCCCGTGAAAGCCAAACTCGACGAGCAATTGCTATTTACCCGCGAAAGTTTTCAGGAATTCCCCGATGTTTGGGTCAGCAACGCCAATTTTTCTGATATGAAACAGGTTAGCGATGTCAACCCGCAACAATCGGAATACAACTGGGGCACAATTGAGCTGATCAACTGGCGTTCGCTCGATGGCGAGCAGTTGAACGGACTGCTCATCAAACCGGAGGATTTCGACGGCAGCAAAAAATACCCGATGCTGGTGTATTTTTACGAAAAAAGTTCAGACAATCTCAACCGGCATGTTGCCCCGGCGCCGCATCGATCGATCATCAATTTTACATTTTATGCCAGCCGTGGGTATGTCATTTTTGTGCCGGATATTCCATATGAAACCGGATATCCCGGCGAAAGCGCAGTCGAAGCGGTGCTGCCCGGTGTCACCCATCTCATCGAACAGGGCTTTGTGGATGCAGAAAATATCGGCGTTCAGGGGCACAGTTGGGGTGGATATCAGATCGCTTATCTGGTGACGCGAACCAATATTTTTAAAGCGGCAGAAGCGGGCGCGCCGGTGTCCAATATGTTTAGTGCGTACGGCGGGATTCGCTGGCAAACAGGGCTCAGCCGGATGTTCCAGTATGAGCACACCCAAAGCCGCATTGGCGGCACAATTTGGGATTATCCGCTGCGCTACATCGAAAATTCCCCGATTTTTTGGGTCGATAAAATTCAAACGCCATTGCTGATCATGCACAACGATCATGACGGGCATGTGCCGTGGTATCAGGGCATCGAGTTGTTTGTGGCGTTGCGGCGGCTTGGCAAACCGGCGTGGCTGATTAACTATAACGATGAACCGCATTGGCCGGTGAAATATCACAAAAAACGTGATTGGCAAATTCGTCTGCAACAATATTTCGATCACTTTTTGAAAGGTGCACCGGCACCGGAATGGTTGGAAAATGGCGTTCCGGCGTTGGAAAAAGGGCGTAATTTGGGGTTGGAGCCAGTAAAAAAGTAGCGCTGAAATTTGAAAAAGGATACGTAATCGATTGTCTAATAATCTGTTTTTAAATGATTTGTGTGAATTGAAAAACCGGCGGATTATTTTGGCGAGCCAATCGCCCCGCCGGGTTGAAATGTTGCGGAATCTCGGTTTGCGGTTTGAAATCGTTCCGGCGGATGTGGACGAAAATCCCGAATCCTTTCGCGATGCAGCGGATTTTGCCATGCAAAATGCCCGGGAAAAAGCGGTTTGGGTAGCAGAACGCGAACCGGCGGATTTGGTGATTGCTGCCGATACAATAGTTGTTCAAAACGGGGAGATTTTGGGAAAGCCGGTAAATGCCGCCGATGCGGAAATGATGCTCCGCAAACTCAGCGGAAAAACCCATCAGGTGATTTCAGCTATTTGCCTCAAAACACCGGATCGGGAAATCACCGATTTTGAGTCTACCGATGTGACATTTATTTCGCTGTCGGATCAGGAAATTGGTGCATATCTGGCAACCGGGGAATCGATGGATAAGGCGGGTGGATACGGCATTCAAGGTTTTGCTGCGCCGTTTATTTCCGGAATAAACGGCTGTTATCCGAATGTGGTTGGATTTCCTATCGCGTTGTTTTACAAACACTTACGAACGTTGAATTTCAAATAAGCCGATTAACATTATTGCCCGGTTTTTGCAACGGGCAGTTGTTCCTTATTCCAGGAATTCATGCCGCCGGCAACATTGTATAATTTGCTAAATCCTTTTGCCCGCAAATAATCACCGGCAATACCGCTGCGATTACCACTCCTGCAAATCAGGATCACTTCTTTATCTTTCCATTCGGTAATTTCGGTTGACCATTGCTCTATCTCCTGAACCGGCATGAGATGCGAGTTTATGACGTGTCCGGTTTCGCTGTCGTATTCTGCTTTGGTCCGCACATCAATCACCACAACATCCGGATTGAGTTCAATTTTTTGCTGCGCTTCGGTTACGTTTATTACGTTCACAGCCGGGGAGTTGAGCGTCTGTTCTGCTTTTGCTGCCGCAGCCGATTGTTCCGATGCGGATTGGTTTTCGCATGAAAAAGCTGTAATTAACACTGCAATCAACAATCCATTTACCAAATATTTCATTCTTTTACTCCTGTATTTTTTTCTTCAATCACTACGTTGGGGTGAATTCCAATAAAATTCAGTGATGCCTTTATCGGTAACAATCCAGATAAAATCGCCATCCAGCAATAATTGGTGGCAGTGGTTATCCAACAATCCGTCTTCGGTGGTAAACAGTCGCCAGTAGTTGCGCTGTTTGTCATATTTTAACAGCCCGGTATCCGTTGCAACCCATGCGGCGGATTCGTTTACTTTGATATCATTATACGGTGGAGATATTTCGAACGCAAGTTGCGGAAAACTCTGCCATTTATCGCTTTTCTGTTCATAAAGCGTAACACCGCCGGTTGATGCGAACCAGATTTCGTCCTCAAATGTGCCGACTGCGGTGATTTCCAAATCCTGAATAGAAGCCCGGGATGGCACAAATTCCCACTCAGACGTATCCGGCAGCCGCCGGAAAATACCGCGACTCGTACCCGCCCAAAGCGTATCGGATTGCAGCGCAAACCGGTAAACCGGCAGGTTGATAAATCGCTTATCTTTCGTTTTTTCAAGATTTCCGGTGAGCAGGCTAATACGGGAAATTCCCTGCTGGGTTGCCGCATACAAATAATCATTAACGATTGCGAGATCGTTCACTTCGTTGCTTGCCATGCCTTCCCGGGTGCTGTAATTTTTCCAATTGAGATCGCCATAATCGAACAGCGAAACGCCGAAATCGCTGGCGAACCAAATAGAATCGCCGTCGGCGAGCATCGAAAAAACGTTATCCGACGGCAATCGGGCGATGCGTTTAGCCTGAAAATATTCCCATTCTGCCGAATTATACGGCCACAATGCAATTCCGGAAATTCCCCGCCGATCACCGACTCCGCCGATCCACAAATCGTCACCCTGAAATTCGATGGCTCGGGGAGAAATATCTGGCAGCCCGATGCGGTAAAAATCGGCGCGTTGGGAAAACATATCACCCTGTCCGATTCCAAATCCATCAACCAGAAACCATATCCGGTCGAACCGGTCGCGGATGTAGCCGACCATTAAATATTCATCAAAAGTGTTGTCGTCGCTCAATCGCCAATCGGACAGAATGCTGAACGAGCCGTTGGCAAAAAAAGTGGGTAAATTCAACAATGCTTCCCGATTGAAAAAAACACCGCGATTGATCTGATCGCTATTTGCCGGTTGAGTGCCGGATGTGTCACGTTCCGGCAAATCGTATGGCCATCCGGGCGTTTCGGATTTGTTGATCCATTCTTTCGAAGCCGGCTGAAATATGGAAATGTCGTTTGGCGTAATTGCCCACAGAAATCCGGTTTCGGGATCGTAATACACATCCAAAACGGTGTTGCTCGGTAATCCGCTGCTGGTCGTAAATGGAAAATCCCAATAATTTTCGAGAATGTGATAGCGGAGAATTCCGCCATCTTTGGTGGCAATGTATAAATAATGTGTGCCGATTGTCGCGCTGGAAAATGAGTGCGAAGTGCTGTGGCTAATCCAGTCGTCAAGTTCATATCTTGCCCGGCGATCTTGCTCACTGGCAAATTTTTCCTGTCGGACGTATTGACCGAAAGCCGGTAAAAACAACAAGATAGCAATTAGAAATATCAGGTGAACACAACGTTGAAACATCAATTGGGTCATTCAGTCAGGTCCTGTTCATGGAATGAAATTGCATTCTGGATTATTGCATTGTCATCGCAAAAAATTGGCAAAAATCAAAATGATAAATTGAGTAGCACCGTCAACCATCGACACCGTTGATATCAGTAGAAACGGTTTTGTTGATGTGCTGCAACAACCGGTCACGAACAGTTTGGTCTGATCTGAAACGCAGGTGTATGCCGTCTTCCTCGTATTTTTCCTGATCGACAACTGCCATTTCGTGGATGGTATGCACCAGCCGGGAATGATGTAACGGTATCCGGATGCTCGTTTCAACAAACGTATTTTCGATGAATTTTACGAGTGCGTCAATCAGCGTTTCCGTGCGAATATGCCGGGTTGCGCTGATAAAAACACTGTCCGGATATTGTTTTCGCAACACTTCCAGTTGGGCTTTTTCTTCAATTTTATCAATTTTATTGAATACGGTTAGCGTCGGTTTGTCATGCGCTTTTATGCTTTCCAAAACCTGGTTTACTGCGTCAATCTGCTCATGAAACGAGGGATGCCCAACATCAACCACATGCAAAAGGAGATCCGCTTCCACGGCTTCGTCCAGCGTGCTTTTAAACGACTCCACCAAATGGTGAGGCAATTTGCGGATAAAGCCGACGGTATCGCTGAGTAATATGGTATGTTCTTTGTTAAGTTGCACCTGCCGAACGGTTGGATCGAGCGTTGCAAACAGCTGGTCTTCGACCAGTACATCAGCACCCGAAAGCAAATTCATGATGGTTGATTTACCAACGTTTGTGTAACCGATCAGCGATGCGCGAAACATATTTTGGCGCCCCTGTCGACGTGTTTGGCGTTGGCGATCGATTTTTTCCAGATCACGACGGAGATGATCAATCCGGGTACGAATCAATCGACGGTCGGTTTCCAACTGGGTTTCGCCGGGTCCTTTGGTGCCGACACCGCCAACTTGCCGGGAAAGGTGTGTCCATTGTCGGGTAAGTCGAGGTAGCAAGTATTGCAATTGCGCAAGTTCCACTTGCGTTTTTGCAGTTCGTGTCCGGGCATGTTTGGCAAAAATATCGAGAATTAAAGTGCTTCGATCGATAATTTTCGCCTGCAGATTTTTTTCGAGGTTTCGCACTTGTGCGGGAGAAAGGTCGGCATCAAAAATTACGGTTTCAACTTTGTGCATCTTTACCAAATCGTGAAGCTCATCCACCTTGCCGCTACCGAGAAAATGTGCGGGGTGATATTGCTGGCGTTCCTGCAACACTTGATCTACAACCACAACACCGGAAGTCGTCGCCAACTGTCGTAATTCCATCAGGTTTTCTTCAACTTCCCACCGTCTGTCACGGGGTAAAACAATACCAGCCAGAATCGCTTTTTCCGGCTCTTGATACAAAATATGTTCACTCAATAACGATCAATCCCTTTCATTTGTCCAAATCAAATATTAGCTCAGAAAGTAGGTTTGCGCAACTATTTTTATTGAAGAATCACCTTCGGCAATCACTGATTCAGCCTGTATTATATTGGTTAAACAGATTGTAAATTTGAATTTACAACAATTATTTGTTTTTTTTCTTGTAAAAACAAAAATACTACATTACATTCGTTTGCTTTTTAGAAGGATCACCTGCCGTAAAAGGTATTAATTCACAGATTCTTCTGAAAACTTGTAATTTTTTTGTAATAGTTCATATTCAAAGGAGTCGTATTATGTCTGATCGCGTAACTGGCGTGGTTAAATGGTTCAACGATAGCAAAGGCTATGGTTTTATTTCAACAGAAGATGGTGAAGATGTATTTGTTCACTATGCATCCATTCGTGAAAACGGCGGTTTCCGCTCTTTGTCGGAAGGCCAACGTGTTGAATTTACGAAAACAAAAGATCAAAAAGGTGTCAAAGCACAAGATGTTGTAACCTTGTAACACTTTTGAGTCAATATTGAATCATTTCGGAAAGCCCGCAGAATTTTTCTGCGGGCTTTTTTTTTGCAGAAATTTCTGGCGAAACACTTTACGAAATTCTTTGAATCCGATTTTAAGTGCATTATGTTATCACTCCGTTAACGCGACAGAATAATAATTTCAGGTGCATCACATCGAAAGGATGTAACGATGAAAGCGATTAAAAATCTGGCTTTAGTGGCTCACGACAATCGGAAAAAGGACTTGATCGAGTGGGTTGAGTGGAATTATGAAATGTTGCTGAACCACAATTTGATTTGTACCGGAACAACCGGCAAAATGATTGAAGCTGCAATTCAGGATAAGCTGACCAGCGAAGGTCGAAGGGATCAGGTGAAAGCAATTACCAAGCTCAAATCCGGACCGCTTGGCGGCGATCAGCAATTGGGTGCGTTGATCACCGAAGGCAAAGTGGATATCCTGATTTTCTTTTGGGACCCGATGGAACCGCAGCCGCACGATGTAGATGTAAAAGCATTATTGCGCATCTCTGTGGTTTATAATATTCCGATTGCCTGTAACCGTTCTTCTGCGGATTTTTTGATTTCGTCGCACTTAATTAATGAAAAATACGAGCCGAAATTAAAAGATTATTCCGGATATATTTCCCGTAAGGTTTTGTGAAAATATCTTACGCATTAAATGAGCAGTTGTGTTGTTGACAAATAAATATTTCCAAAATTTGGGTGGATGATAATTATGAAAATGATTGCGAACTTTATTGTTTACGTGTTGTTATCGGTGCAATTATTTGCTCAGGAGACTGATAAAACAATAGTTATTTCTGATGATCTGAAAATCATCCGGTTGTCAGAAAATGCCCTCATTCACGATTCGATGATGCAGGTGGAAGGTTGGGGAAATGTTAGCTGCAACGGATTAATTTATATCAACAACGGCGAGTGTTATCTGTTTGACACGCCGGCGAATGATTCGTTGTCTAACGTCCTCATCAATTGGTTGGAAAATGTGGAAAAGGTGCGTATCAAAGGCGTTGTAGTGAATCATTATCACGACGATTGTTTGGGTGGACTTGCCGCGTTCCACAAACGCGGTATTCCTTCGTATGCGAACATCCGCACGCTCAAACTGGCAGCAAATGAAAATAATGTGATTCCCCAAATCGGATTTGATCAAAAATTGGTCATTCAATTGGGTGATAAAGAAATTGTTTGTGAATATTTCGGAGAAGCGCACACTACCGATAACATTGTTGCATGGTTTCCGAATGACCGGTTGATTTTTGGCGGCTGCATGATTAAATCATTAAACGCTGGCAAAGGAAATTTGAATAATGCCAATACGTTGGAATGGCCATCGACGATCAGAAAAGTGAAAAAAACATTTACGGATGTGCAAACCGTAGTGCCGGGGCACGGCAAATACGGCGCTGTTGATTTGTTGGATTACACCATTCAAATGTTCGAAAAGTAAGGTAGCTAATTAATGCCTTTTCAATACCTTAAACGCCATATCGCGTCCATGTTTTTGTAAAATACCCATGTTTATCCAGACAAACGCAAACTGCTCGAGCAATTCAATTTTGTCATCACCACCAAAATCGTAACATTCTGCAAAACCCAATTCCTTTGCCAATTGCCTCGCGACGCTTTTTGCCATTGAATCATCTCCTGCGACAAACATGTCAATTCCAACTTGACCATAAACTGGATTGTTGATATTCTCATAACCTGTTGAATTAAAACATTTTACGATAGATTTGCACCCACTTTTATCTTTGATGCCTTCAAACGCAGTGGTATAAGGCAACGGCTTTTTGAATACGGAATTTGTTGCATCGATAACAATTTTACCCAAAAGTGCCGGATTTGCCTCTGCTATTGATATAGCAACATCCGGCGGTGTTGAAAAAACGACAATTTTTGCAGATTCAATCGCTTCGGAAATGCTTACCACCGATATTTTTTTTGAAAACTCGGTGAGGGATTTTATTTTCTCTGAATTTGCGTTGCGAACGCCCAAAATGATGTCGTGATCAACCTTTGCCCAGCCTCTCGCTAATGCCCCGCCAACATTTCCTGAGCCAATGATTGCTATTCTCATATTTTACTCCATTGCTGTTGAATTAAATTCCTAGTGCTTCGATGACCAATTTTGCCGCAGCTTTCCCGGAGAACTGTTGTTGACCGGTAATTAATCGCCCATCACGAATCGCAAACGATTTGAAGCGACCACCTGTGATAAAGTTGGTATTCGGCAGCTTTTTCGCAGAAGACTCAATCCAGAAGGGTTGTATTTTTTGACCAACAATTTGGTCGGCATATTCCTCTTCAGAATCTGCAAACCCGGTCCAGGTTTTGCTATCAACCAATAAATTTCCATTGCTTAAACGGATTTTTAGCAAAACACATGTTGCATGACAAACGATAGCAACCAGTTTCCCACTTTCGTAAAAATTGGCAATATATGTGTGAAGTTTTGTGTTGTCGATAAATGAGATCATCGGCGATTGCCCACCCACCAAAAATATTGCATCATATGTTGCAATATCCACATCATCGATGCTTTTGGTATTTTCCAACAAATTCGCTAATGCCGGAGTGTGCAAAAAACCCATACTAATTAAATCGTTTGCTGAATAACCGCTTTCGTGCCGTGGATCGCTGAAGCTGTCAATTTCCAGTTTGCCGCCGTCCGGACTGGCAATTTCTACCTGATATCCGTTTTCAACAAATTCATAATACGGATGGGTTAACTCAGCTGCCCAAAACCCAACCGGCCAACCCGTTTGTAAAGAGATTGCTGGATTTGCGGCAATCATCAAAATTTTTTTCGGCTGTTCCGGATCCAAAACATCTATATTTGTGCTCATTTTCATCTCCTAAAAAATCAATTGATTTTTAATAAGTTTTCAAACAATTTAGGTGTATGCAAAAAAATGTCAAGTATGCACTTTAAAGTATGATACTATCTAAAAAGTTAGTGAGAATGTTGGATGCCACAATTTGAATTCAAGGATAAGAGCTACAACAACCCGGTAGAATTGGCGCTGGATGTAATCGGCGGTAAATGGAAGATGCCAATAATTTGGCGGTTGAAAGACAAGCCATGGCGATATGGTGAATTAAAACGCAATTTGGGAAAGATTACCCATAAAATGCTAACTGAACAACTTCGCGAGTTGGAGCGGGACGAACTTGTTTTTCGGAAAGTATTTGAGGTAGTGCCACCCAAAGTAGAGTATTCTCTAACGGAAAAAGGATTTACAACAATTCCGGTTATCGAACATTTGAGAGAGTGGGGAAGGGCATACCGGGATGACAAGCTGTGAGCACAACTTGCCATCCGGCAAAATCAGCAAAAACAACTGTTTATTAATTTATTTTTTCGAACAATTTTAGATACTCGCCATAACCCTGGCTTGCTAATTCTTCTTTCGGGATGAATCGCAATGCCGCAGAATTGATGCAATATCGCAATCCGGTGGGTTCAGGACCATCTTCGAAAACGTGCCCCAAATGGGAATTGCCGTATTTGCTGCGAACTTCGGTTCGGGGATAAAGCAGTTTAAAATCTGTTTTCTCGATGATAAATTCAGGATCAATCGGGCGCACAAAGCTGGGCCAACCGGTGCCGGATTTGTATTTATCGGTTGAGCTGAACAACGGCTCACCGGAAACCACATCTACGTAAATACCTTCTTTTTTATTGTCCCAATATTCATTATTGAACGATGGTTCTGTGCCATCCTCCTGCGTCACATAATATTGAAGTTTGGTGAGTTTTTCCCGCAAAACGTCATCGGATGGTTTGCTATATTTGCTATTCGAACTCATTTTTTTATCACCCCAATGTTTTTTTATAAATGCATCGCGACCGGAACCTTTGCGATAACGCTGGTAATGCCCGGGATTTTTTTTGTAATAATCTTGGTGATAATCCTCTGCCGGATAAAAATTGGTGAACTCGATGATTGGCGTAACTATTGGCTTGTCGAACCGATTTGATGCAGCCAGTTCCGTTTTCGATTTTTCTGCCAATTCCTTTTGTTTTGCATCATGATAAAATACGGCTGATGTGTATTGGTGCCCGCGATCATAAAATGAACCGCCGGCATCGGTTGGATCAAATTGCATCCAATAAATGCTGAGCAATTTCTCGTATGATATCTGTTCCGGATCGAAAGTTATCTGCACCGATTCGCGATATTTTGTCTGTCCGGAGGAAACTTCATCGTAACTCGGGTTTGGTTTTTCACCACCCGCATATCCAGAAATTACGGATTTTACACCGACAATTTTTTCAAACGGAGCTTCCATGCACCAAAAACAACCGCCTGCAAATGTTGCTTTTTCGTAATTTTCGTTATCAGATAATTGATTATCCGCGACATTGCGTGAGTTCGCTTCACTCATGGATTCGTTTCCGTTACAGGCAAAAAACAGCCCGGGCAAAATCAATCCACAAGCCAATATGGTTGCAAAAAATAGTGATTTCATGTGTTGACGTCTCCTTTATTCATTTCTTAATTTCTACGCTGAAATATAATATGTGTTCTGGATTATGTTTTAACGAAGTGTTCAACAGAATATCACTTTTTTGTGATTTTTGGTTGTATTCGTTCGAAAATAGAGAGTTTATTAACGGGTAACCGGTTTTTGATTTGCATTTTGGCTGTTATCCATTATTTTTCACGGTTGACGATTGGAGATAATAATGATACAAAAAATAGTTGGGTTTCACACAGACCAGGTTGGCGATTGGGTAGCGGATTTGAGCTGCGGTCATACCCGGCACTTGCGGCATAATCCGCCATGGCAAAATCGCAACTGGATATTATCTGAAGGGGAGCGGGTAAAAGTTATCGGAATGGAGATCGATTGCACGGAATGCGATATCGTTGCGGCAGCCGGCGGTAAAAAATCTGCGAAGCAGATTACCGGTGAGCAAAAGGAACGCCGCATTGCTGAGGCGATTAAAGCGGAGTGCTTACGCACTGCAATTGAATCGTACACCTTTGCCAAAATGAGCGGCATGTGTCAGGAAGGCGCATGGGAATTTGCTGTTGACGCACTAAAAAGCATGGATGTGACCGCTGTTTTGGAAGAGTTGCCCTGATAAAAAAAGGCTGTTCACCGAAATGAACAGCCTTTAAATATAGTTAGTTAAATTGCTGTAAATTAAGCAATTGTCACTTCTTTGCTGATGTAAATATCCTGAATAGCGTTCAACAATTCAACACCTTCTTTCATCGGTTTCTGGAAAGCTTTCCGTCCGGAAATCAAACCCATCCCACCGGCGCGTTTGTTGATCACAGCGGTTTTTACAGCTTGTGCCAGATCGTTCTTACCGGATGCACCACCGGAGTTAATCAAGCCGGCCCGACCCATGTAGCAGTTGGCAACCTGATAGCGGCACAAGTCGATCGGGTGCTCGCTGGTCAGTTCGCTGTAAACTTTCGGGTGCGTTTTCCCGAAGCCTTTGAGCGCATTGTAACCGCCGTTATTTTCCGGCTGTTTTTGTTTCACGATGTCTGCCTGAATGGTTGCTGCCAAATGATTCGCTTGTCCGGTCAGGTCTGCAGAAACGTGGTAATCTTTGTCCTGTTTGAACTCGGGATTCCGGGTGTACGCCCATAAAATCGTGACCAAACCTAACTCATGCGCGTGATTAAACGCTTCGGAAACTTCGATAATCTGGCGATGGCTTTCTTCCGAACCAAAATAGATGGTTGCACCTACAGCAACGCAGCCCATTTCGAATGCCTGGTTGATATTCGCGAACATAATTTGATCAAAAGTATTCGGGTAGCTCATCAATTCGTTGTGATTCAGCTTCATAATGAACGGAATTTTGTGGGCATACTTGCGGGCAACCGAGCCCAACACACCCAGCGTTGAAGCGACAGCATTACAACCGCCTTCGATGGCCAGTTTCACAATGTTTTCGGGATCAAAATAGATCGGGTTCGGTGCAAAGGATGCACCCGCAGAGTGTTCAATTCCTTGATCGACCGGTAAAATGGAAAGAAAACCTGTTCCGCCCATCCGGCCATGGCTGAACAAAGTTTGCATGTTACGCAATACGGAAACAGGGCGATCGCTGCTTTCCCAAACCTGCGACACAAAATCCGGCCCCGGCAAGTGCAGATGTGATTTATCAATTGTTTTTGATTGGTGATTTAAGAAATAATCTGCTTCGCTGCCCAATAGTTCGGCAATTTTATCAATCCTCATTTCCAACCTCCGGAAGTATGAGTATCGTTAAACATACGGTTAATTTTGACCAAAATTTAGGCCATTTTGGGTGGGTTACAAAGCGAAAAATACGATTAAATGAACAGATTTTTTCCGATTATTCCGGTTGGTGCAACATATTAATTTGCTGCAGAACATCCCGCTGAACCGATTGAACAAACCGGGCATCGAGCGATACAAGTTGCACTTCGATCTGAAAAAGATCCCGGTTTTCCGCAATGATTTTGAACTTCGGTTCACTTTGCGGTGGCCACCACGGCGATTGCAAAATGGCATTTCGCAGCCATTGCTGCGCTGTTTCCGTCGAAGAAAATTGCGGCACATCGACCACAAATTTGTGAACGGAGCCGCCGGCGTCTGGGTTGTTGGTTCGCAAAATATTCCCGGCAACCGCGGCATACGGGATTTCTGCGATGGCACCGTTTTCCTGCTGAAGGTGCAGCGATAAATCGCCGAGCCGCAGCACTGTTCCGCTGATGTCGCCAATCTGCAACGGCTGGTTAAGATGCAGCACATTGCGGATCTTCAGGATAACGCCAGCCATCCAGTCACGCAATACAAACCAGAAAAACCAGCCGGAAATGGCAACAATTACCAACAAAACAGCGCCTGTGTAAAACACCCGGTCATCAAAAATGACAGCGAGTGATGTTAGTGAAAACGCAACCCAAACGATGGTTTCGGCGAGCGGCCAAAACCGTTTAAGCAGTGTTTGTGCCGGTCTGCCGACCGACAGGCGGCGAATCATTCTGCGTAAAATGCGCAATACAACAAATAATGCGGTGCCGATAATGAGCATTTGGAAAATCGAAAATTGCGATATTTCGAAACTTACAGCCGGATTCATAGTAGCTCCATCTCTTGCAATTTCTCAACAACAAACGGCTCCACATGCGGATTGATTTCCCAAGTGCCGTGATTTTCGATAAGCAAACCGGTGCGTTGCAACGTGCGCAACATCGCAGAAACTTCATCGTGGCTGCTGCGGAATAGCCGTTGCAATCGCTCATTCGAGAGATGTTTGTGGAGCACAAACTGCGTCAGCCAGATCGCCCATTCAGCTTTCAGATTGTTCATTCGGTCGATGCCGGGATGATCGGGCATCCGGATGGTCAGGCGATCTTTGCCTGCTTTTTCGATGTGGCTGATCCACGCCAGCAACGCCGAACCAATATTCCCGGTGGAAAAATCAAAATACGCGTTAAACAGCCGCGCCATTTTCAGCCGGGAAATGTCGCTTTCAATTTCGCCGTCGTAAATAAATTCCAAACCGGTGGATTGATGGCGCAGCAAAATAGCGTTTTGCAAATCTTCCGCATCAAACGGCTCGCAAAAAATGACGCCGATAAACGATTCGTCAATTGTTTTCAACCGGTTGATAAATTTGTAGCTGTGCGTATTTGCGTTTACGATAAAAAGGCACTCATTTGAAAACCGGTTAATCAACCGCAACAGTTCATCGATTACTGCAAACCCGTTCGCGCCGCGTTCCCACCACAATTCCAGATCGTTAATAATAATCGCACTATCCGGCGGCAACGCTTCTAAAACACGCTCCGGCGTGGTTTCGTTGATGTGAGTGGATTCCTGAAGCGTCCGCAAAAATACAGCCGGATCGCAACTGCCAGCATCCGGTGCAAATATTTGAAACACTGATTTCCGGTCGAAATGATTGGCGACAATCGCCCGGCAAAGTGCAGTTTTGCCGCTGTTTCGCTCGCCCAAAATCAGCATTGCACCGCTGAATCCGGACTGATATCGTTTCAAAATTTGGCTGGCTTGTGCCAGCGCTTTTTGTCGCCCGACCCAAAATTCATTGCCGATCGCCTGTTTGGCGAGAAACAATTGGCGATAAAATAGCGGTAAATTTTCCAGAATTTCCGGTTGCGGCGAAACCGATTCAACCAAAGAAAGGAGCCGCTCGACCGGTGCGGCGCTGTATTGCTCTCCGGTTTCCCACAACTTTCGTGCGAGCAAAACGCCTTCGCTCCTGCGATAAAGCAATCGAACTAACATATTGTTTATAATATTTTTAACACGCTGTTTCCCTTCGTCAACGCCGGAAAGGACTTTGCGACTTTCCTCTGCACGAATATACTGCCCGATTTTTCCGGCGTCGCGGACGGCGATATACGGATTCAATTTTTCGAACGTTGCGTTGCGCTGCTGATCGATAAAATCCATCAGCGATTGCGAAAACTGCATCAGCGATTCTTTTTCCTGACTGATTCGCCGCAATCCGGATTGAATAATATTTTGCAGCGGTGTAACTGTCTCACCAATTTCCTGCTCAAATTCCGGCACAGCTTCCATTTCAGACAGACTGAAACTCACCAGCCGGACTACCTCGCTGCTCACATTTTGCGATTCCCGCAGGGTTGAGGGTAGTTTTTCGAGCTGCTTTTCGATCGGCGCAAACAGCCTTGTTTCGACGAGATAACCCGCCAATCGCCGCAACGAAACAGACACTACTTCCAGCCCATCAAATTGTTGTGTTTCGATTTGCTGAAACGATGTTTCGGAAATAATATCCACATTTTCCGGCAAATCCTGCACGGCTTCCTGCACATCTTTTCGCAACTCGTTGAGCATTTCAGCAGTGCCGAAACTGCCAAATTCGCTTGCCGCCAGCTTCGCCATATTTTTGGTGTCGCCGTTTTCACCGGCAGTTGACAGGCTTTCCAATCCATCGGCAACGGACTGTAACTGATCCAATGCCGTATTTTCCATCTTCAGACTGAGTTGCTCGCGGAATTTTTGGGTAACCACGCCCAGCCGGTTTTGGAGTGCCGCAAGTTGCAATTCCATTACTGCAAAATTGCAAACCAGCGCCATATTTTGCGACCACGTTTCGGGAATCGCGTTTAAATTTCCGCGGATTTCCTGCGCATTTTTAGGGATTTCCAGCGAATGATTGAGTGAGCGTGGGCTTTCCAAACGGAAGGCGGTTTCGATGGTCGATTGCCGCATTTCAGCCGTTGAGCGCAATAATTGCAACATGATTTGCGCGTTGCTGTTCGCCATTTCCCGGTTAATATCCACCAGTTGGTTACCCAATTTTTGATGTTCCGAATCGATAAAATCTGTGGATATATCATTGTTTTTGGCATGTTGCTGAATATCACCGAGCGAATCGCGCATGTGATTGAACCATTTGGTAACTGCCGAAATCAGCTCGTAATGTTCAACCCCAAATGCAGAAAACTGCTGCTGCAACATATTATTGAATTGCGTCGCGATTTGAAATTGCCACAATTTTCGTAAATCCAGCTGCACCGAGATCGGAGATTTGCCAAAGCGGTATTTCAATCGTTTGCGAAATTTGAACCAGCGTAGCGATAAATGATCCTGCGGTTGCGGTTGAAGTTGATCAATTTCATAAAATACAGCAAAGTTGTCGGGTAATGTTTGCGCCAGCTCGTCCATTCGTTTCAGCAATTGGTCGAGTCCGGTGTTGAGCACATCCTTTTGTGTAGGAACGTTCTGCTCCCGGTAATTTTGCACCGCTTGCCGGGTGTGAAAATAGACATCCGTTTGCACCCGGGAGAGCAATTTTTGGTAACGGGCAGTGCCGAGTTGGGGCAGTTGCTTTTTGAGGATATCGAAACTGCGTTCGGTGAGGTTTTGTAATTGTTCGACCAGTTGCGTGCTGCCGGACTGCAATTCCAGCAACGTTTGGCTGTAAAAATCGTGCAGTGTTGATTGGGAATCTTCCGTCATCGAAACCACGGTTTTGCGCACCGTCTCGTGCGAAGCTTCGCTGTGCCGGAACTTTTCCGGCAGGTTCAGTGCCGGTAATTGTTCGAGCAACGCCGGCCATTCTCCGGCCACTTCCTGCGGTGCAGCGGTGCTTTTTTCAGTTTCGATGCCAACGTAAAGTGTTTCAAAATAAGAAGATGCGCCAATTAACAACACGGAGCCAAGCTCCGAAATGATGCTGTCTGTTTGTTCGATAAATGATGCCGCATTTTGATCGGTAATCGGCGGAAGCCCGATCATCGACAAATCTGCTTCGCCGGATTCGCGTTTCACAATCTCGACAAACGGGCGTTTTTCTACCGCGTTATTGATGATTTTTACTTCCGCTTCGATCCGTTCGTCATCGAGAATACGATTGAGGTTTTTTTGCACCCGCGCCACCAACGCGCTGTTATCAACAACCGTCAATATACGGGTTTGGGCGTTTTCCCAGTCTTCGGATGTACGCAAAAATTTGAGCATATTCAACGCCAGCGTGGCGTTGTTGCTGCCGCCACGCCACCACAAATCGATGGTTTTTTTGCTGCCGAAACCGCGTTCGGCGTCGTAATCGAGCATTAATATATTGTTGTCCAATTCGCTGAATTGGCGAATGAGATGGGCAAATCGCAGCGGATCGCGGCTGTTTCGCGCCCAACCGAGCATCACCGTGTTGGGATCGATGCCGGAAAAACCGTAAATTTGCGTCACCGCTTCCATGCCTTCGTAAATATTCCGGCATTGCAGAGTCCGGGAAAAAATGCCCGGAATATGTGCGTCCGGTTCGGGCTCCGTATCTTTTGTTTTGGCGATCGCCGATGTTGCCCCGGCGTTTTCAATCAATTCGAAATTGGAAAGAATGCCGCGCTTGCGAACCAGCCACTCGCCAAATTGCACCAAATGCGGTCGCGTTTCGTTGCCGCCGCTAAATAAAATGATGTTTGGTCGCCAGTTCCGTTGATGCTGCACAGTTTGCGACAGTCGCTGCAGACCGCTGCGCACCACGGACGACCACACGCCTTCCCAGGTATCGCCGGATTCCAGCGTTAATTCTTTTCTTTTGAGATACAAAAAGAGTCCGCCGAGCACAACTGTTGCGCCAACCATCGCCGGGAAGTCCAATAAAATCATAACGATAAAGCATGCCAGGGAACCGATGATGCTCACCCACGCTGGAATGCGAAATTCCGGTCGAAAATCAGTGCTCGCCCAATTTTCCAGCGCACAGCTCATGTTCAAAAAACCGTAAGTGGTGATAAAAAACATCGACACCACCCGTGCGATGATGTCCAATTCGCCAACGAGAATACCTGCTTCCGCGATCACAAACGTCATCAACAAAGCGTTGCGCGGCTCGTTGGATTTGCCGTGCCCTTTTGCAAAAAATTTCGGGGCGATGCGATCCGCCGCCGCAGCCTGCAAAATTCGCGGTGAGGACAAAATGCTGCCCAACGCCGAAGAAATAGTAGCGCACCAAATACCCGCAATCACCGCCGGCGGCCAAAACGCGATTTCCAGCAATACTTTGGGATTGTTGATCAAATCATCCGATGAAACAGTGAATGCAAAATAGATCGTCAACCCGATGTAAACCACCAGCCCGACCGCGATTGCGGCAATCGAACCGGAAGGAATCGACTTTTTGGGGTCCTCCAAATCACCGGACATGGAAACACCCGCCTCAAAACCGGTTACCGCCGGAAAAAAAATGCCGAACATGAGCATCCACGGTGCAGCATCGGGAATGGAATTGATCAGCGGTTGTGCTGGAGACAGATCGTGACTGCCCAAAAATATCGAAAACAGTGATAAAATTATCGCCCCGAGAATGAAAAACTGGCTTTTCAGCGCCAGTTCCGTGCTAATAAACGTGACGATTGTGACCAGCAGCAGCGCAATCGATCCGGCAATCCGGATGTTATTTTTGGTAATTTCAAATTCCCAATAGCCCAGAAAACTTTCCGAAAAACCGATGAGATACAGGCTCACGCTAAATGCCAGACCAACAGCCAGCGCCAATCCGAGTGTGCCGCCAATCGGCAAACCGAGGCTGCGGGAAATCATGTAATACGTGCCGCCAGCTTTCACTTTTTTGTCCGTAGCGATGGAGGAAACGCTCAATCCGGTGGTGATCGAAATGATGTGCGCCACCAGCACAATGCCGATGGTGCTCCACATACCCGCGTTGCCAACGATCCACGGGAGGCGCATATACATAATCACGCCGAGAATCGTGAGAATCGACGGTGTGAACACGCCGCTAAATGTGCCGAATTTTTTTGCCTGAGCCATGATTTATTGATTAGTTTCTATTGAATAATTGCCGGTTTTTTATTGTTGGTTTTGTTTCCACCCAATTACATGATTTTCTTAAATTTATCCTTTATCCTTTATCCTTTATCCTTTTCACTCTTTACATCCCGAATTGTGTCAGGTCCCAAAATACCGCCGGATACAGTAAGTTTTAGCGCTGCGTCGATGCTCCAGCCGGGATCGCGAACCTGGTCTTCCCGCAAAAACAGAATGAAACCGGATGTCGGGTTTGGCGGCGTGGGCACATACACTTTCAGCAAGGTCTGGTTTCTGGTTTTGTCGAACAGTGTTCCGGTGACAAATCCGATCGTCCAGACATCTTCCCGCAAAAATTCCACCAGCACCGCGCGTTTGAACACCTGTTTTTCCGGCAGCGAAAATGTGGTGGAAAGCTGCTTCCCGATGTTGTAAATCGTGCCGATAATCGGGATTTTTTCAGTGATTGTTTCGATAATTCGGATGATCCGGTTGCCAATCACGTTGCTGGTTATCAGCCCGGCGATGTACAATACGCCAGCCAAAATCAGGAAGCCGAGCCCCGGCACGCTGAATCCCAGCCAGTCTTCTACTAAATTCATTACCCGTTGATCGATCGCAACATACAAAAATTGGATGATCACAAATGTGAGCACTACGGGAATCAGCGCAATCAGTCCGCGAAAAATATATTTTTTGGTGTGAGTGAAGATATTCTTCATAAATAATTGTTACCAAATTGGTTGAATCTATTGAATTTGAAGCGTTTGCGGGAAATATCAAAGGTGAAATTTATAATTCGCAGAAATCGTAGATTTTGATCGTCGCAGTTAGTATAGGCAATTCATGTATTGCCTATACTAACTGCGTGTCTTTAGTGGCAAAAAATCATTTGCACTTTTCGAACAGTTTAACGGCGTCGGAGAAGTGGGGATACTTGCGCATCACTGCCAGCGCCATGGTGATAGCTTCGGTTACGTAACCGACATAACGCCGGCTGGCAAAACGGCGGTAGTTGTAGGCAAACGCGCCGGCATCGTGCAGTTTGCGCTGGATGATCGAGTAATCGACCATCTTTTGGTAAACGTCCCAGCTCCAATCGATGGAAACATCGCCGAGCGTTTCGTAAAACTGTTTGACCAGTTTTTCTCGTAAGTCTTGCGATATTGGAATATAGGAATCCCACAAACAGGAAACGAGGTCGTAAACCGGTGTGCCGTATCGGGCATCCTGAAAATCGATGACACTGTATTCGAACGGCTTTTCGGTTTTGGTGATAAACACGTTGCTGCTCTGAAAATCGCGGTGAACAAAAATATTTTCGTTGATATCCAAAACGGTGCAAATTTCCCGGGCGAAATCGCGCAGCACTTCGGGCGCATATTCCATCTGAAAATAGAATCGCAGCAACTGTTCGGCAACGTGGAAATCGAACTCGAACTGATATTTCGCATCGTCAAAACGGCGATGAAATGCGGGACAGTGGGTTTCGTGACGACATTTTTTTTGCATCCGGCTGATAAATTTCACCATTCCGGTGACCACAGATTTAATGTCCTGCGGATTGGTGTGCAGATACTGCTCGACGGTTGGGGCTGTTTCAAAGTGAACAAACACCCATTGGCGGGCGAGGTTTACCTCGTAAATGCGCGGTGTTGGAATGCCCATCCGTTTGAAATAATAATTGATGTTTACGTGATCGTGCAGCAGCCGGGAATCGGGATCGGGCACCTGCATCAGCAACACAGTGGGGGAGGGGAAATAGGATTTTTCGCGAAAAACGATTTTGTAGTACAATCGCGCCGAAGCGCCGCCGGGAATCGGCGAGATGGAAAATTCCGGTGTGCGAAAAAACTCCGCGAGCTGATTTCGTAAGATGTCTAATTCCTGATGCATGCTGCACTTAACTCCGGCGAGAGATATTGATTATTGAAAAATGAAAAATGGAAATTTGAATAAAATATTTATCCTTTATCCTTTACCCGTTATCCTTTTTCAATGTAGCTAATTGTTGGATTTCGGGAGGTAACATGCGAAAATTTGTCCAGTCGTCCATCGGTCTAGCGCCGAGATTTTTATAAAATTCGATGGACGGTTCATTCCAGTCCAGCACCGACCACTCCATTCGACCACAGTCTTTTTCGATCGCGATTTTTGCCAATTCGCTCAACAGCGCAATGCCAATCCCGTTGCCGCGATGATCGGGCATCACAAACAAATCTTCCAAAAACAGGGTCGGTTTTGCCAAAAATGTGGAAAATGTGAAAAAATACAGCGCGAAACCCACATCTTCGCCCGATTCGTCCGCAGCGAGCAATGCATGAAAATAGCGATTTTCGCCAAAGCCAAATTTCGCGAAATCATCGGCTGTGGCGACCATCTCGTGCTCCAATTTTTCGTAAATTGCCAAACCTTCCACCAATTTCATGATCGATGGGATATCAATTTCGGTGGCTTCGCGAATCTTATATTTCATTGGAAAACAGTTGGTTTATCGTTCATCTCAAAAAAGCAGGGAACAGGTGGAACCGTTCCTGAAATGGTAAAATTTTGCGGAGAAATATACAAAAGGAAGTGGGATGTTACAAGCCGTTCGTGCGTAAACTCAGCGGTTGCCGGCAAATGCCTCCACCAGCCAAAGGCTGAGTTCCGGAACGTAAGTGATGATCATCAGCGCGAACAGCAAAATGGCGATGAACGGCAGCGATGCCGCATACAGCTTCACCACCGGTTTTTCGAATCGGAAGCTGGAAATGAATAAATTGATGCCCACCGGCGGCGTGCTGTATCCGATTTCCAGATTGGTGAGAAAAATAATCCCGAGGTGAACCGGATCGACGCCGTAACTGGTGGCGATGGGAATTATCAGCGGAACAACCACCAGAATCGCGGAAAAAATATCCATCAATGCCCCGACAATCAGCAGAAAAATGTTCAACGCGATCAAAAACGCCCATTTGCTGTCGATAAATTGGCGCACAAATTCCAGAATTTTCATGGGAATTTCGGCATCGATCATATAATTCGCCATGCCGAGCGCTGCGCCTAAAATCACCAAAATGCCGCCAACCAGGACCATGCTGTCGCGCATCACTTTCGGCAACCCGGTTTTGATGGAAATGTCTTTGTAAATGAACACTTCCACGATTAGCACATAAAACGCCGTGACCGCCGCCGCTTCCGTCGGCGTGATGTAGCCGCCATAAATGCTGCCCAAAATGAGGATTGGCAGCGGCAATTCCCACGCTGCTTCGCGGATCGTTTTGATCAGGGTGCCAAAGTGAAACGGTTGTATTGCCAGATGCAATCCGCGAACCTTGTAAACGTTGTAAATGGAAAGAATGACGATGAGCAAAATCCCGGGAATCAATCCCGCTAAAAAGAGTTTGTCGATGCTCACTTCGCTGATCATCCCGTATACAATAATAGGTAGGCTCGGCGGAAACAGCAATCCGAGGCTGCCGGAGGTTGTCAGCAATCCCAGCGAAAATTTTTCGTCATATTTTTCTTCGAGAAGAATTGGATAAAGCAAGCCACCCAATGCAATAATTGTGACGCCCGATGCGCCGGTGAGTGCCGTAAAAACGGCGCAGGTAATCAGTGCGACAATGGAAATGCCGCCGGGAAACCAGCCGAACATCGCCCGCGCAAAATTGACTAAACGGGTGGGTGCTTTGCTTTCCGCCAGCAAATAGCCCGCAAATGTGAACAGCGGAATCGCCAGCAGCACCGGTTGGCTGGCAAGGCGATACAATTCGATGATGACCACAGTGGTGTCGATATCGGCAAAATAAAATGCGATCAGCGCGATGGAACTGATAATCGCAAACAGCGGCGTGCCGTAGAGCGCCAGCAAAATGAGTGCGAGTCCAATGAGAATGGTGGTCATTTATTCAGTTGCTTTCAGTTTTCGATCAGGCTTTCGGTTGTGCGGATGGTGCGGGTGCGTTGCCGGTCAGACGTTCCAGAATTTTCAGGAAAAAGCGAAATGCGATTAACGCAAATCCAACAGGAATAATAATTTGCAACGTCCACGAATGCACTTCGCCAAACCAGTCGGTTTGGAACAAAACAGATTCTGCTTCTTTTTCGTATTGAACGAATTTCCATCCGGCATTTGCCAGAATAATGCAAACAATCATCGTTGCAATGTCGGTTACGATGCGAATATAGGGTAAAATTTTCGGCGATGCGATGCGGCTGAGCGCGTCGATGCTGATGTGCTTTTCATCGCGGGTTGCCAGCGATGCACCGACAAATCCGACCCACAACACCAGATGGCGCAGAAAAATATCGCCCCACAAAATGCCGGACTCGAACGCATTGCGCATAAATACCTGCCAGAATGCCAGCAGCACCATCACGGTAACCAGCCCAATAATGATGCTGTTTTCCACCGCCGCCAGCGATTTATCAATTGTCGAAAGGATTTTTTTCATGTTCGCATTTGGCTTTTAGCCTTTGGCTTTTAGCTGTTCTCCACTTTATCCTTTATCAATTATCCTTTATCCTTATTTCGCCGCTTTTCCGGCGCGAAAATCATTCAACGCATTTTGAACCCGATCGAGCAATTCTTGCGAATACAATTTGCCAACCAGCGATTCCCCGGCAGCTTTGGAAGCGGTATAAAATTCTTTCAAATTTGCTTCCGGCACTTTCACAATTTCGACACCGTTTTGAACCATCAAATCGATGGCTTTCTGGTTATCCTGTCTGCCCAGTTGGACCAGTCGGGTCATGTGTTCGCGACCTTTTTCCAGCAAAATTTTTTGATGTTCCGGCGACAGTTTGTCAAACATTTTTTTTGTGATCAGCACTGCGCCGGTCACGTTTGCCAGCGGCACATCCATCATCGTTTTGATGCGCGTATGCCATTGCAGCGAAACACAGGGCAGCGGTGGGACATAAACAGCTTCGATTAAATTGGTTTGCAGCGAAGTGAGCACATCGGTCAGCGAGAGCGGAATGGCGCTCACTTTGAGCGCGGAAAACGTGGCTTCGGCAACCGGATCGCCTTCCCACATCCACATTTTTGTGCCGCGCAAATCCGCCAGCGAAGTGATCGCTTTTTGCGAATACACATACGCAAAACCGACATCCGCCCAGCCGAGAATCACGAAGCCGGCGTCTTCAAATTTCTTCTGGAAATCTTCGTACAGCAACGATTTGATATAATCCACTTCTTCGTAGCTGCGATACATCATCGGCAATTCCATAATGCGCAGTTCTGGCACGATTTCGCCAAGCCCGACACCGGTGAATCCGGCGCTCTGCAACTGCCCGAATTTCATTTTGCGGAGCACATCTTTTTCATCGCCCTGAATCTGGCTCGGGTAAATTTTGAACGAAACTTCGCCGCCGGTCAATTTTTCAACTTCTGCAGCGTATTCGCGGAGGACTGTCAGATAAGTTGACCCTTCCGGCGCAACCGTTGCGAATTTGATTTTTTGGGCAAAAACCAATTGGGTGAAAATCGATAAAAATATAACAAACAATAATTTACGCATTTATTTCTTCTCCTGAAATTTACAAAATATCATCTTTGCGGGATTGCAAATCTGCTGCTTTTCGTTTGGCGACTGCCGTCAGCAATTCATATCCCGGCAACACATCTTCCGGTGCTTCAAGCACTTCGCTGAGCATCCGGTCAAACAGTTCTTCATCTAATGTGGTTGTTGCATAAAATTGGGCGTAATACACTTTGGTGATCAAAAATTTGCCGTCTGAAATCGCCAATGCTTTCTCAAAATGTTCTTTTGCTTTTTCCGGGCTGCCGCCGAGCATCGGTGGAATGGAGCCGAGTGTGCTGCCCCAAAAGAGGTGCGCAGAACCAAAAAAGAAAGTTTCGTCGAGTTCCAGCACCCGGGTCATCATCGCTTTTACTTTACTCAGATCGAACACTGCCTGCGGGTCGTTGCGATTTAAATTTACCCACCCTGCCCAGGCAAACGCCGTCCAAAAAAGGGTAGGGAGGTCTTTTTTTTCCAACATCGGCAGCCGTGCGACAAAATCCGATTCTTTAACCGGAATGCCATTTTTGAACGCTTTGGTTTGTTGCAGCCGCAATAATCCATAATCGCGGGCGCGCAAATAAATGCGGCTGGCGCGATCCGGCGCACTATCTTCCAAAAATGCCAGCGCCAAACCGGAATAGCCCTGGGTGAGCATTTCCAAAATGGTTTTGTTTTTGGGATCGGCGCGGTGAAATCCTTCAATCAGTTTGAGATTGGCGGTGATCGCCGTTTCGGCAATTTGCAAATCGGGCTCCGCATACAACGCTTCGATGCCGTATTCGAACAAACCGCTGGTGGTATTCAGCGCAATTTTCTGGATGCTGCAGCTGTTCAACAACAGAAAAAACAGGCTGGCAATGGTGAGTTGGCGTAGATTAATTTTCATGGCGTATCGCGGTTGTCATTTCGTATCGGGTTCTATTTCTGTTTTTATCGCTGTCAATATCCGAACATCGGCAGTGCTAATCAAGCAAAATTCAACTTTAGGCCTGTGCATAGTGCCAAAAAGGTGCCAACAAAAAATGCGTTATATTTAGGGGATTCGCAGTGATTTTTTGCCTTTTTTTGAATTCATTCGACAATTTTGGCGAGGATAATTCGACAAAAATTGATATATTTTGCGCCGTTGATTGGATTCTCCCGAACCAGAAAAGTTACCGGTGTGATAAATGACAAAACGCGTGCTGACCCACAATTCCGAATTCAGAAGTTACGACAGACACCACAAATGGGTATTGCTGGTGACATTTTCGTTAACCATTTTGCTGCCGCTGATTGCGATAAATTGGCTGAGTCTGGCGCAACAAGTGTGGCTGAACCGGCTGATGGCGATGTATCTCTCCGGCACAATTATCGTTTGGACGTTTGTCCGGCTAGGGCTGAAACGGTTCGATTACAAAAACGATTTGCCGCTGGATATCTGCAATATCATCGCGTTGTTTTTGCCCGTTGCGATGTGGCAGCCAACCCAGTCGGTGAATGAAATTCTATATTTTTGGGTGCTGGTGGGCACGTTGCAGGCGATCATCACGCCAAATGTGGAAGATGGATTTCCAACGTATACCTTTTTCAAATATTTTACGGTTCACAGTGGACTGGTGGTTTACATCATTTATTCGACAACGGTATTCGGGTTGTATCCGGATTGGATAAGTATCTGGAAATCCATTGCTTATCTGCACATTTACGCAGTGTTGATTCTCATCGTAAATCTGCTGATCGGCTCTAATTATTTCTACATTTTGCGAAAGCCGAACAAACCTTCGCTGCTCGATTATCTCGGTCCGTGGCCGTGGTATTTGCTGGCCTGCGAAGCGTTGATTGCGGTGCTTTGTCTGGTCGTTTATCTGCCGGTTTGGTTATTGCGGTAAAATCAAAATTTTAGTTTAGATTTCTAATCAACAATTTCCCGTTTCATTATGCCGGAAAATTCAAGTCTGGATTCCAGTTCACGAAAATCGGCATTGACCAGTTCCCAACCCTGTGCGCCAAGTTCGGTCAGGTAAACTTCAAGATCTTCTCTTTTCCGTCCTTTAAAAAGCCCAGCTGATTTAACATCCTGTGTGTCAATTATTTTGTATTCGAATTTTCTCATGATTTTCTCCAATTTAATTGTGTTCATATTTACTTTGATTTTTCAACAATTTTGTAATTGCGGTATTCACCAATTCGCCAGCCGGTCAGTTCTTCAATGGTGTGCAGCACGCGATTTTTCGCCGTGAAATTCGGGCGTTTGAATTTGAATTCCCAATCGCATTCCGCCGCGCGTTTTTGCATGGTTTGCGGGTGATCTTTTTGGTCAAATTCAACAACTTTGTCCACCTGCTCGTAATTGAATTCGGCTTTGTCTTTATATTTTTCCGCAATTTTATCGTCGGGATGCCACCATTGATCGAGCATTTTTTGCTTCTCAAGTTCCAGCTTCGGATTACGGACGCGGCTATAGGCGTAAATTTTCGGTTTGATGTGTTTCACCTGCAATTTGAATCCCGGATGCCCGTTTTCATATGCCTCAATTGAGGGATATTTGCGGAATCCCTGCGCATCTTTGTATGAGCGAATATTTTTCAAATTGCGAATCACCCGGATTTCCCGGCGATAGGTTCGCCGGGTGACGCAAACGTGTTTGTATCCCCAAAAATGGTTGTAATCGAACAGCAATCCCTCAATTTTGGGATCGTTTTGGCACAGCTCCATTTCCCGGACAATCGCATCGTAATCTTTTTCGTGAATCACTTCGTCGGCTTGCAGATAAACGCCCCAATCACCGCTGATTTCATCGAGCGCGACGTTGGTTTGCTGTGCCAGAATCCGTCCGCCAATGCGTAATTTTTCATCCCAAACTGTATCGATGATGCGGATTTTATCCGAACCGATTGCCGCAACCTGTTCCCGCGTATCGTCATCGGATTTCCCGATCACAACAATATATTCATCGCAAATCGGCAGCGCCGAGCGAATGGATTCCGTGAACGGATAACCCATCTTCTCACCGTTGCGCACCATTGTAAAACCGCTGATTTTCATAATATTTCTGCCATTTTTTGCAAAGAACTTATCGGGAAAACCGGAAAAGCGCAATCGCAAATAAATTTTGCATTCGGTGGAGGGGAAATTTCATGAATGATTTTTTTGGTGGGGGGAAATTCATGGTGTAGGGAAAATTCATCGTAGTAGGGAAAATTCATGAATTTTCCCTACGGATTGATCAATTCTGCCGTCAAATGTCATTTTTTGTCGGACTGGATGTTAGTCAATTGAAAGGCGTTCCATAATGCGTTTGGCGCGGGGATTGTCGCTATCGGCAAGAATATCGCCTGCTTTTTTGCGGATGCGCAAACTGTCATCGTTGCGCATTACATCTTCGAGAATATCAATTGCCGCGTCTGAATCATCAGCAAATTTACCGAGATACAGCACCAATTTGTATCGCAGCGCCGGATGCGATTCTTTTTTCAACGCATCGCCGAGTTGGGCAACTGCTTTGTCGTTCGATTTTCTGGCCAGCTCGCGATATTTATCCAGCCGTTCGCGTTCGTCGCGATCCAGATTTTGGGTAAAGGTGTAACCGTCAATCTTAATTTCGGGAATTTTAACATTAATTTCGGGGATATCGGGGATGTCGTGCAGGTCCATTCTAAAATGCGGCACATGAACATTGATATCGGGAATATCAATCTCAGGGATTTTGACACTGATTTCCGGAATGTCGATTTGCACTTCAGCCAACTCCCTTTGCGCCTCCGCGACTTCCCGTTGCGCTTCTGCCATCTCTTTTTGGGCTTCGCGCATTTCGTCTTCGAATTCGCTGAAATCGAAATCAAATGTGGTTCGCGGGACAGAAATTATCCGGCCATTTTTGAGAATGATGGTTCTGTTTTTGCCTTTTTTGGGTCCGGCGGCGTAAATACTGCCAACCAGTCCGGCAATCAGCAACACACAAATGATACTTACAGTCCCTTTTTTCATCATACATTCCTCATTTTTTTATGGCAATATCTCTATCGAAGTTATTTGATTGCATAAGTTAGAAAAACAACGCAGATATTAATTTTTCTCAATTATTCTACTTTACGGGACATCCGCAAAAAAGATGCAGGGAAATGTGCTAAAACCTGATGTTTTTCCAATAAATGAAATACAACAGTAGAGGCAATTCATGCAATGTAGAGGCAATTCATGAATTGCCTCTACATTGCGAACCGTGAGCTATTCAAACGAAAGCGCGAGGGTTGCGTGCAAAGCCATTCCGAGAGACATTGCGTCTTCGTCGATGTCAAAACGGGGATCGTGGCACATGTAAACGATATTTTTTTCCGGATTGCGGATGCCCAAAAAGATAAAGCAGCCGGGAATTTCCTGAGAATAATAGGCAAAATCTTCGCCGCCGAGCACCGGCGTAATTGGAAATTGCAGCTTTTCTTCACCGACCACATGTTTGGCAGCAGCTAGCGCTTTTTCGACAGAAACCGCATGATTAAACGTGACCGGATAGCCTTCGGTGTAATCGAATTGAAATGACGCACCGTGCGCGGAACACAGCCCTGCCAGCATGTTTTTTAATTTATTGCGGATCATTCGCTGAATATCTTTTTCGAAAGTGCGCACTGTTCCGGTGATTTCGGCAGTTTGCGGAATGACGTTGTGCGTTTCGCCCGAGTGAAATTTGGTAACGGAAATTACCGCAGATCGCAACGGATCTATATTCCGGGCAACAATCGATTGCAGATTGCTGATAAATTGCGCGCCGATCAAAATCGGGTCCACCGTTTCATTGGGCAACGCAGCATGTCCGCCAACGCCGTTGATAATAATTTCGAACACATCCGGCTGACCGAGTGCCGGACCGCTGCAAATGCCGATGTTTCCGGTTGGCAGTTGCGGCCACACATGCAGCCCGAAAATTTCGTCCACGCCATCGAGTGCGCCATCTCGGATCATCGCCGGAGCGCCGCCGGGCAGGTTTTCTTCATTTGGCTGAAAAATAAATCGCACATTGGCTTTCAGCCGGTCGCGCATTTCGGAAATAACCCGCGCCGCGCCGATCAGCATTGCCGTATGCGAATCATGCCCGCACATATGCGCTTTTCCATCGACGATAGATTTGTATTCGGGATTGCCCAATTCCTGCATCGGCAGTGCGTCCATATCTGCCCGCAGGGCGATGCGCCGTTTGGCGCCGGGAATGTTCAAATCGCTAACCACGCCGGTTCGCCCGATATTTTCACGAACCTCGAACCCGAGGTGTTTTAACGCATCCGATGCAATCGCGGCGGTTCGCTCGACATCAAACCCGGTTTCCGGATGACGGTGGATATCGCGGCGGATTGCCACAACATCATCAAAATGGCTCTGGCAACGACGCAAAATTTCCTGATTTATGTCCATTTTATAGCCTCCTGGATTCGTTTTGTTTGAAAAAAAGCACTGTTCTATTGCGTGAAATATACGGTTTTTCGCCCGCAATTCCACTATCGCGATTGACAAAATAACGCTCCGGTTTAGCGGTTTGAATAAAGTTTAGGCTGGGTTGTAGTATAATTTTTGCGCCATTAATGCAATTAATTGACAAACAAAAGAGTATTCGTTCTACACCAATCCAGTGATGTCCGGTTAATTTTTGCATATGGTTTTGATTCATGTATAGACTCAGATGTCGGGCTTCTTCCACCAAGGAAGTTAGCATTTCTGATTTCATTTTGAATTTGAATACGTAGCTGGCGAACACGTTTGATAGAGACTTTTTTTCATTATATTGGTTATGACAATAAATTGCAAGGAGTAGATAGGTAATCAACCCGGCAAGGATCTGAATCATCAGACCGTGATAGCTTCTGGAGATGAGATGATAAACTTTGAGATGTTGTTTCCACCATTTAAAGAAATCTTCTATGCGCCATCTCAGGCGGTAAATTTCAGCAACTTGCTCTGCCGACAGATCATAGCGATTGGTGGCGATCCAATATATTTTGCCTTTGACCCGGTAGCCAATGAGTCGAATCGGTCGTTCTGTTTGGTTTAGATATTCAGATCCCAGCAATACCATTGCATCAAAGAAAACAATGCTGTCAGATTGGGGTTGGTTATTGTTAATAATGACTTTACGCGTATTGGCTTTAATGCGACAGACAAACTGTTTGCCCTCGGTTTGCCAGCGATCAAAATTCTGATGATGCTGGTAATAGCGATCCATAACCGCTGTTTGTCCTGGTTGAAGAATTGAGTCCACAAAGGGGCGTTCATCGGCTTTGCCATTGGTCAAAAAGATCTTGCTGGGGATAGCGCGATTGACATCAAACCCCAAATGCACCTTGGCTTTTTTGGCACCATCCCGATAGTCAGCCCAGGTCATAGATAAAACCGCATCAATTAAAGAGCCGTCAATGGCCACCAGATCGCCCAGTTCTTTAAAATCTTTGGGAATCATGTGACTGGCTTGTTGCTGCAGCGCCTGATAAACCGATAGGAACTGTTCCAATCCCCGGTTATTAAGAATTTCGAAGAAAGTGCTATTCTTCATTCCATCAGGCGGCGCAATCTCACTTCGGGCAAACGCGTCTTCTTGCAAAATTTGAAGCAGATGCCGCCCGGAAGTATGTTCTTCCAGATGAAAAAAGATGAGAGATTTCAACATATGCTCAAAAGTAACTTCCAATGGTTTATTCCCGCGAGATTTAAAGGGTGATACCGTCATTAAAATTGCTTGCAACGGCTTTAACAATTCAGCAAACGATGGCGTATCAAATCGCCGTGAATTCGGATAAAAATGTTTGGGCATGTCGTGAAATACCAGTGGTTAAATATATACGAATAATTTAGGGTAGATAAATCACGACAAATTTTAACTCATATGCAAATTCCTAACCGGACATTACTGACACCAATCAAAAATAATCAAACACATATTTAGTTAAATAAATTTTCATTTGACGACAAAACCTAACCACTCATTTGAGTGAACCCGGTCTAAATAACGAAATAAACATTATTACGTAAACGGTGAGAAATTTGTGCCGTTTTCATGTGATTTCATATGTTCTGTTAATTGTGACGCTTTGTTTGGCGATCATGAAAATTGCGGTTTTTGATAATTATCATTTGAACAATACAGCTTTTTCCATTCAAAATAAATCGGCAGAAACCACAAAAATCGGGAAATCAGTTTATCGCACCTCTGAAAATGTAATCAAAAAACGGGAGCACAAACGATGCGAATTCCTCATACTTCTACCGCAGTAGCTGAACGCGATCCCCGGTTGCAAAAGCGCGGAAACCCGGTTATGAATGAAACCCCCAACCCGGTCCGTCACCGATCCGAGTTGTTTGCGGCAATCGTCGGCGATAGCGCTGCGATTGCCGCTGTTAAAGATTTAACAGCCCGGATAATGAGTCGAAAATGGCGCTACGTAATGATTTCCGGCGAACCGGGCACCGGGAAAGAGATGCTGGCGCGGGCATTGCACACCCACAGTTTCCGGGAATTCCGGCCGTTTGTGGAATGTCGCTGCAGTGAATTCGCATCGGAAGATGTTGAAAAATTACTTTTGGCATCGAAGCAACATCAAAGGAAAACAGCTACAGAGGATTGCTGGAAAGCGCCGAAAACGGCACATTGTTTATCGAAGAAATTGGCAAATTCAGCGTTCCCATTCAGGGAAATTGCTCAAGGTTCTTGAGCAGCAGCGCTTCCGACGAATTGACGGAACAGACGATATTCCGTTGAATGCACGAATTATTGCCACCACTTCCCAAAATTTATCTGACGAATTAAAAAGCGGTCATTTTTTGAGCGAATTGTATTACCGGCTGAACGTCGCCAACATTTTTTTGCCGCCGCTAAAAGAGCGCGAAAATGATATGCTGGTTCTGGCTGAACATTTTTTGCAACGATTTGCCGCCGAATGCGACAGCCCGGTTCGGGAATTTTCCGCAGAAGCCCAAAAAATGCTGGAACGCTATCCCTGGCCGGGAAATATCCGCGAGCTGCGCTATGTGACCGAACGACTGACGTTGCTATCTGACCGGCGGATAATCACCGCAGAAATGCTGCAGGATGTGCTTTTCGGGCGATCATTTCCCAATCGCAACGGATCTGTCGGCGTCGAAAGCATCGAAATTCCTCCAAAGGGCATGAGTTTGCAGGAAGGCGAAAAACATTTGATCGATGCCGTGCTCCGGTTGAACAATTGGAATAAACGCCGATCTTCGCAAATTTTGGGGATTTCGCGTCCGCGATTGGATCGCAAAATTGAGAAATACGGACTTTCGCCGGAGCAAAAATAATCCCGGAATATTCCCTTTTTTTTGCGATATGCTTCGCGTAAATTCTCGCGATGAGTATTCGTGACCGATTAAACAGACTGGCAGGCGATGCCGCAACGCCGGAACCGCAACCGGTTGTGGCAGACTGGGTGAGCGATCTCCAGCAAGAGCTGCAAATGTCGGTATTGCAGGAGTCACGTTCGTTTATTTTAATGAAGGAAACCGTTTGCCCGCTGTTCGATGAGCCGTATTATGAAACGCTGTATTCGCAGGGTTTTCGCGTTCCGCAGCTGCGAAAAATCAGCGCAGATTTTCCCGCAGACTTACCTGACGACCAAATTAACCTCCGCAACGCATTATTTATCGATACCGAAACAACCGGTCTCGCCGGCGGAACCGGCACTTATCCGTTTTTGATCGGGATCGGGCACGTTGAACTGGATCACCTTGTTGTCCGGCAATATTTGCTGCCGGATTTCGTGCACGAATGGCTGATGCTCAAACACCTCGATCAGGCGTTGCTCGCCAGCGGATTTACGGTTTCATTCAATGGAAAATCGTTTGACCTGCCGTTGTTGCGCAGCCGCTACATTCTCAACCGGATGGAAACGGTGATGGACGATTGCTTTCATGTGGATTTGCTGCACGCTGCCCGGCGAATCTGGCGGCGACGGCTGCCGGCTTGTGATCTGCAGTCGCTGGAGCAGCACATTCTCGGCAAAACCCGCATCGGCGATGTTCCCGGCGAAATGGTGCCGCATATTTATTTTGAATTTATCCGCAAACGCGATGCATACATGATTCGCGATGTGCTGGAGCATAATTATCACGATATCGCCAATATGATGATGTTGGCGATGCACATGGCCGCCATCTGCGAAGCGCCGGAAATGCATTTGCAGCATCCGCAGGATCAATTTTCTTTCGCGATGTATCTCATGAAAAATCAATCGTTTGCAGAGGCAATCCGATTGTTGGAAAATCTGTTGTCCGGCTCTGCAAAACTCGCCAAAGATGCGTATGCCACTGCGGGATTTATGCTGTCGCTGGCATTCAAAAAATCGGGCGATTCGGTCCGCGCCAAGCTGCAATTGGAGGATTTGCTGGAAAAACAGGTGCTCAACCCGGAGGTGATCGAAACGCTGGCAAAATTTTATGAGCACGAAGACAAAGATTTTGCCGGCGCATCGGAAATAACCGAGCGCGGTATTCAATATCTGGAATTGATCCGGCAACTCGATCCCAAATCGGCGATGCTCAAATTTCTGCCCAAATTAAAGCACCGACACAAACGGTTGCAAGGGAAATTGGGATTGAAATAATCGCAATTTTGGGCTATATTACTCGCTTAAAATATTGAAATTAACATCGAAAAGTGGTTTGAAAAATGGGTAAAAGAAGAATTGGCATTTTAACCGGCGGCGGCGATTGCCCCGGTTTAAACGCCGTGATTCGCGGGGTTACCAAATCCGCAATCGGGCAATATGGCATGGAAGTGTTGGGTTTTTACGACGGCTTCGACGGATTAATTGACGGTCGTTTTACCATTTTACGGCAGGAAGACGTGTCGGGAATTCTCACGCAAGGCGGCACCATATTGGGGTCGAGCAACACGGCAAACCCATTTGCCTGCCATGTTGGCGATGGCGAAAAACGCCACGTTGTGGACAAATCGGACGAATGTATGGCGTTGTATGAAGATTTGGGTTTGGAAGCGCTGATCTGCGTGGGTGGCGACGGCACAATGAGCATCGGCGGAAGGTTGGCTGAAAAAGGTGCCAATATCGTCGGTGTTCCCAAAACCATCGACAACGATTTGATGGAAACAGACCTGACCTTCGGTTTCGATTCCGCGCGAATGACTGCAACCGAAGCGATCGACAAATTGCACACAACTGCGCAATCGCATCACCGTGTGTTGTTGGTTGAGGTGATGGGCCGCAACGCCGGTTGGCTGGCGCTGGAATCGGGTATCGCCGGTGGCGGCGATGTCATTCTCATTCCGGAAATTCCCTATAATATAAATGAAGTGGTCAGTGTTGTTCGCAAACGCAGCCGATTTGGCAAACGGTTCAGCATTGTTGTGGTTTCGGAAGGGTGCAAACCGGAAGGCGGCGCGCAGGTGTATCAGCGGATTATCGAAGAAAGCCCGGATCCGATCCGGCTTGGCGGCGTCAGCCACATCATCGGCAAACAATTGGAAGATGAAACCGGTATCGAATGCCGGGTTGCGGTGCTCGGGCATTTGCAGCGCGGCGGCACGCCAACACCGCTGGATCGATTGCTGGCAACCCGATTTTCCGTGAAAGCGGTTGAGTTGTTCAATGAAGGCAAATTTAACCACATGGTTGCGCTGCAAGGTAATCGGTTGGTTGCGGTGCCCGTCGAAAAGGTGATGAATCGCCAACGCACCGTTCCGCAGGATCACGAGTTAATTCAATCTGCGGTGGCGGTCGGCACCAGTTTTGGACAGAAATTATGAAATTAACACGATTCAACATATTGTAAAAAAAGGATTTGGAAAAACGCAGGGAACAGAAAAAGTTATGCAGCTGACCCAAACTTTTTTGGCGCGATTACAAAAAGCATATTCGGTGGTGGTGATGACCGGTTCCGGCATCAGCGCTGCCAGCGGCGTTCCGACTTTCCGGGGAAAAGACGGATTGTGGAAAAATTATCAGCCGCACGAACTGGCAAGTTTGGATGCGTTCACCCGCCAGCCGGAGGTCGTTTGGGAATGGTATCGCTGGCGACGCAATATTATTCGCAACGCACAGCCAAATCCCGGGCATTTCACGTTAACGGAATTCCCCAAATATTTTCCGGAATTCCACCTGATTACCCAAAATGTGGATGGCTTGCACCGGCGGGCTGGTTCCCAAAAAATCATTGAATTACACGGGAACATCATGCGCAATAAATGCATAGACTGTACGTATCTCGGCGAAGCCGATGGCGAAGATGAATCGCAGCCGGTGCCGGAATGCCCGAAATGCAGCGGCAAATTGCGTCCCGATGTGGTTTGGTTTGGTGAAACGCTGCCAATGGATGAGGTAACAGAAGCCCAACGCGTATCGCAGGAAACAGAGATATTTTTTTCGATCGGCACTTCGTCGCTGGTGGAACCGGCGGCGTCATTGGCATATCTGGCAAAAGGGAACGGCGCATATCTCGTGGAAATTAATCCCGATGAAACGCCGCTGAGCAGCGTCGCAAACGAACGCTTTCCTTTTGCGGTTGAAAAATTTTTACCGGCATTGGAAATGGTGATCAAAAAATTGCGAAAACCGGTTGCGTAAGTTTTATAAATTTAAATGAGTTAAGGAAATATTTATGCCGAATTACAAATCGATCCTTGTTTTGGGGATGATTCTTTTCGGGAGCGGTTGCGCCTATTACAACACGCTGTTTAACGCGAAAGATAATTATAACGAAGGTCTCAAAATCTTGCGCGAGTCTCCCGAACAAACCACAATACCGGCAAACGCAAGAAAGTCATTCGAAACTACTATCGATAAATGCTGGAAATTGATTGATATTTACAGCGACAAGAGCAAATATGCCGATGATGCACTGCTGCTCATCGCCAAAAGCGAATTTCATATCGAAAAGTATATTCAATCGAAACAACACCTTGATCAATTTATGCGCAAATACAGCGAAAGCGATTTGTTCCCGGAAGCCAATTTGTGGTACGGAAAAATTTTGCTGTATGAAAAAGATATCGACGGTGCGAATGAATATTTCCGCCGCGTGATTAACAACGGAAAAGATGCGCAAATTCGGTCCCAAGCCAGCTTCGAATTGGGGAAATATGCTTTTCAGCAGAAGGATTACCCAAAAGCTATTGAATATCTCCAAACTGCGCTAAAAGAAGATTTAAGCGACGAGTATAAAGCAGAAGTCATGTATTCGCTGGCGGAAGCGCACTATCAGCAGGGCGATTTAAAAAACGCTGTTTCCCAATATGAAAAAGTCGAGAAGCAAAACCCCACACTGGATATCGAATACCGTTCCAAAATGCAGCATTCCCGGGCGTTGGTCAAAATGGACAAATCCACCAAGGCATTGGAAATTTTGCGAAAAATGATCACTGCACCGCGTTTCAAGCCATTTTTAACCAGTATCAAAACGGAAATTGGCGGTATTTACGAAAAACAGGATGATTTGATAACCGCGGTTGAAACCTACAACGAAGTTATTTCCGAAAAACGCAGCGATGTTGGCACTGCCTGGGCAGCTTATCATCTGGCGCAATTGTATGAAACCGAGTTGAATAATCTGGATTCTGCGGTGTTTTATTACAAAAAAACCAATCAGGTTTACAGCAAATTCGACAGTGCGGAAGTTGCGTTACGCAAAGAAAAATATCTCGGTGAATTCAAGGAAATTGTCGACAACATCGACCGTGACGAGCTGTTGGTTACCCGCCTTACCACCGAACCGGATTTTCTGGATTCGCTGTACGAGGCGCAATATGAAGATTCATTCCGCATTGCAAACGGTTTGGGAATCGAAGATACTACCGCGTTCGATTCGCTGTTGGCTATTCAACAAATGGATTCTGTTGCGACGGATTCAAGTCTTTTTGGAAGCATCGATTCGCAAACCAAGCTTTTTAATCAATCGGTAGATACGTTAAATCCCAATATTCCACAGGACACAGATCCATTGGCAGCCGGCACCACAAAAATTAATAGCGGTTTACCGCCCAATCCCATACCCGCAGCCGCAGGAAAAAACAACAAAAATGTGAAGCCAAAGAAAAAGCTCGAGAAGCGTAAATTGCCGCAAATCGAATTTGACTTGATGAATTCCCGTTATCAATTGGCTGAGTTTTATTTGTTGAAAGAGGAAAATTACGATTCCGCAGCGTATTATTTTGATGACTTTATCCATACGTACGAAGATTCAATTTTAACGCCTAAAGCATATTATTCATTGATTTACATTAATCGTTCGCCGCAGGTGAACAACATGCAAAAAGTTTATGAATACGAAAAAGAGTTGCTCGCCAATTATATCGATTCCCCGTTCGCCATTGAAATTATGAAAAATCGTGGTATGTATGAGGAGGAAGAAAAAGCAATTTCCGCGGAGGAAATGGCTTATCAGAAATTTTTAGCTGCGGAATCACTGTATTTTGCGGGACAGTATCGCCCGGCAATTGAAGCTTATGAAAAAATTGCAGATTTGGATACTTCGTGGAACATCAGTGCGAAAGCCCAATTTGCCGTTGCCTGGGTTTATGAACGGGATTTGGGAATGCGCGATTCGGCATTTACCGCATACGAACGTATTATTCAACGCTTCCCGCAAGCTACTGATTTTGTTCGAGTTGCCCGAAAAAAAATATCCCCGCCGGTGGAAAAAGTTGAATTGACCGATTCCACAGCAATCGCCGGTGAAACCGCTATCGGCGACACCGGGGAAGAAGTTCTCGCTGAAAATACCGGCTCGGAAAATAATGCAGGTGATACAGCTCTGCGCAGTGAAGATATTCTCCGCGAAAAAATTCGCTGGCGAAACCAGCGGGAATCGCGATAATAATTTTTGTGTAACCAATGGCAAAGCTGAATTATCTAAATGATGTAATTAACAAAGCCAAGTTGGCAAAAAATTTTTTAGACGATATTTTCGAAATCGCGCAGGAGGACATAATGAGCGTTCCAGTTGAAATTACGGACAAAAACTTTAAAGAAGAAGTATTGGAATCCGAAACACCAGTACTAGTTGATTTTTGGGCTGCATGGTGTGGACCTTGTAAAATGATTGCACCTGTTGTAGAAGAAATTGCAAATGACTATGATGGAAAAATTAAAGTCGGAAAAGTGGATGTGGATCGCAATCAATATGCCGCAGCACAGTTCGGCATTCGCAGCATTCCCACATTGCTGGTGTTTAAAAATGGCGAAGTTGTGGATCAAATTGTCGGTGCAGTTCCCAAACCGATGATTACCCAAAAATTGGATAAAGTGTTATAAACCACTGAAAAATTTGGAATTAAGCGCCTCTGAGATTGTATGATTTCGGGGGCGCATTTTTTATGTTATGGAAATTATCAAGAATATCAAATTCATCAAAAGCTGCATGGACTGGCGGGATGCGCCAAAGCCCGGATTGCCGGAAGTCGCGTTTGTCGGGCGCTCCAACGTTGGGAAATCTTCATTAATCAACACATTGATTAATATGAAAAACCTGGCGCGCACCAGTAAACAGCCGGGAAAAACCCGTTCACTGAATTTCTTTTCGATGGACGAACGTTTTTTTCTGGTCGATTTGCCCGGTTACGGATTCGCCAAAATTTCCCAATCGGAACAGAAGAAATGGCAACAGGCTATCGAAGGGTATTTGCTGAACAGCGAGCAGCTAAAAATGCTGTTTGTGCTGATTGACAGCAAGGTTGGCGCGAAATCCAACGACGTGCAATTGGTTGAGTGGCTGCGTTTTAACAATGTGCCGTTTCAGGTGATTTGCACAAAAGTTGACCGGGTATCCAATAATGAAAAATCCAAACAGGAAAAATTGATCAAAGCGGCTTTGGGATTTGAAGAATCAGCCAAATTCCTGTTTTTTTCATCAAAAGACCGCACCGGACGCGGCGCGCTGTGGGGTGAAATATCCGGCATTATTTCCCGCGCGTAATTTTTTATTCGCCGTCAAAATTGCGATATTTGGTGTCAGACGATTATCCGTTCCACCCCAAAACAAATATACCTGCCATATTCCAACGAAAATTTCTTCCGCTTTTAATTCTGTTTTCGATTAGCTAACTTATCCTGTTAACTAAATTTAATAATTATTCAGGGGCTAAAAAATGAAGCTTAAACCGTTGTTTATATTGTTGTTTATTGGTGTCTGGTTTTCCGCATGTGAGGAAAAGCCTGAAACGCAGGCGCAGGCGCAAGCGGAAACCAAAACCACGTCGGATATGAAAAAGGCAAATACACTTGAGGTTGTCCAGGGCGGCACGTACACATATTTGCGCGTAGAAGATAACGACCGCGAATACTGGATTGCCACTTCCAAAACCGCTGTGGATGCCGGATCTTCTGTGTATTTCAAGCCGGGATTGGAAATGGTCAATTTCCAAAGCAAAGAGCTGAATAAAACATTCGATGTCATATATTTTGTACAACAGGTTAGCACCACACCGAATATGCCCTCAAGCGGCGGATATCCGGGAATGGGTGAAAATGAAAGAACCACATCGGAAACGGATGCCTCAATTCAGGTTACTCCCGCAGCCGGTGGTGTCACAATCGCAGAATTGTATAATAATCGCCAAAATTATGCGAATAAAACTGTCAAGGTTCGCGGTAAAGTAACCAAATTTAATGCGGAAATTATGGATCGTAATTGGGTTCATATTCAGGATGGCACAAAAAGCGGTAACGCACATGACCTGACTATTACCACAAATGAACGTGTCAACAAAGGTGATGTTGTTACTTTCAGTGGTAAAATTGTATTGGGCAAAGATTTTGGTGCCGGTTATGCATACGAAGTTTTGATGGAAGAAGCATCACAAACCGAATAAATTTCAAACATAATTGTTTTCTTTTGAGGCGACCTGCGGGTCGCCTTTTTTTTTGAATTGATAATTTTTCGATCAAAAATTATCAATTTTCACTGTTATTTGACTTTGTTTTAACCTGCCAAATTCCGCCAATGTTAAATCTTATCTTAACTGTTTGTGAGGACTTTGTGAACAATTCACGATACCTTGCATCATGCCGCTTTTAATTTTTCGAATTAATAATTTCCATAATTCAAAATGGTTGTTTGTTTGATTATCACAAGGCGAATAAATGAAAAAAATGCTGTTTCCTGCGATTCTGTTTGTGATTGTAAGCTGCTGTTTTTGCAACGTTTATGCTGGTGCATGGGCACAACCCAAAGGTAAGTTTTACACAAAAGCGACCTTTATTTTCTCAGATGCAAACGGTGTTTTGGGCACCGCTTCTCCGGCAACGTTCCGGGATTATGCCATTTATTTTTACGGCGAATACGGATTTTTGCCCCGATTAACCGGAATCATCAGCGCGCCATTTTTTAAAAAATCCATGAATGAGGCAAATTTTGTCCGGGGAAAAACCACCGGATATTTTGCCGGAGATATCGAATTGCAGGCAAAATATCAATTTCTCGATAAACCGGTTGTCGCATCAGCGCTGGTTGGCATCAAACAACCCGCATTTTACGATATTGCAGACATTCCGCCGCTCGGCAACAACGAAACCGATTTCGATGTGAAATTATTGCTCGGCGCATCGTTATATCCGGTTCCCGCGTATCTCACCGGCGATGTCGGCTACCGCATCCGCGGCGGTGATTTCGTGGATGAATTCCATTTCAATTTCGAAGCCGGATATACGTTGAAAAATCTGCTGCTATTGCGATTTGTCGGTAGCGTTATTCGCAATAATGGCGAATCCGATTCGGTGAGCAATCTGTTCGGTTTTCCGTTAACCCAACAGCGGACGCGGCTGGGTGGCGGCGTTATTGTGTTGCTCAATCAGCACATCGATGTGGATGTAACTTATCTGAAAACGACAGCCGGGTTGAACATTCCGGATTCGAAGGAAGTGTTTGTCGGAATTGCATTTAAGCGCTGAAAAAAAATCAATATTCGGAGAAAAATTCGATGAAACGTCGTGACTTTATCAAAACCGGACTTGCCGGAATTGCGTTGGTTTTTGTTCCCGGAATCGGGATTGTGAGCTGCACAAAAAACAGCGTTGGCCCACTGATCGATCCGATCGACCTGAATTTTTGTTCTCCGGTGGATATTCCCGAAGAGGAAGGTGGTTTTTACATCCAGTTTATCGAAGGACGCGATTATCGCCCGAGCGATCTCGAACTTGATACGTGGCGGTTGAAATTTACCCAAACGGTAAATGGTTCGGTTATCAAAGAAACATCGCTCAGTTTTGATGAAATTGCCACCCGTTATCCGGCTGCGGAGGAATCGTTTTTTCAGGCGTTCCAGTGTGTGGGAAATGCACCGGGCGGATTTCAGTTGAGCAACGGCTATTTTTCCGGTGTTCCGCTGCGCTTATTTCTGGAAAACGATTTGGGCGTAGATTGGGCGCAGGCAAAGCGGGTTTATTTTCGCTGCTACGATGATTATTTCACCAACCACACGAAAGCGCGGATAATGAACGATGATCCGCGTCCGGCGTATCTGGCTTACAAATTTAACGGCGTGCCGTTTAGCGCGCGGCGCGATGGATCGTATGCTCACGGTTATCCGGTGCGCATGGTTGTGCCGGAAATGTTGGGGATGAAAAGCCCGAAAGCAATCATGGAAATTGAGGTAAGCGACCGCGACGAGCCGGACGGCTATTGGGAAACGCGACCGGTGGAATCGACATCGCCGGATGTGCTGTGGGCGGATGTTCCGCCGATGCGCATCAACTCGCGAATTTACAATCCCGTCAATTATCAAACGGTGCGTAAAGGCAGTATTTACAATGTGAAAGGGGTTGCGGTCAGTGGGGTAAATCCGGTTGAAAAAGTGGAAATCGGGATTACAAAAGTGCGCAATCGAAACCAGATTGACGGCGAAATCAGTTGGCAGGATGCCGTCATCCGCGATCGTCCCGATGCAATGGCGCAGCCCGATTTTGATGATTCCAACGGCGCTGCGTTCGGCGAAGCGCTGTCCCGAATCAACAGCGGGGATTGGCCGGCACCGTATGTCTGGTGCCTCTGGGATGCCAACGTTCAACTGCCGACTACTGCGGGAAAATATGGATTGTTTGTCCGAGCAACCGACAAATCAGGCACAGTTCAGCCTTTCGAAGAACAGACCGCACAACAAAAAGCCGATGGCAATAACGCCTGGCACGGACTCATCATTCAGGTTGACTAATGGAAAAATTGCAAATTTTGGTGACCGGTGCAAACGGGCTGATCGGGCACAAATTATGTGAGAAATTGCTGGCAATCGGGCATGAAATTGTTGCGCTGTCCCGATCGAAACATCCGGATTTGTTGAAATCGATGCTCGGCAACACCAATTTCCGGTTGGTTACCGGCGATATCCGTGATGCTGTTTTCACCAAAAAATTATTCCGAAACAACCGTTTCGAAGCTGTTTTTCACATGGCTGTGGAACGCTATTTCCCCGATCCGGAAACAGCCAAAATACCGGATTTGCGATCACTACCGGCGTATCAAACCAACTTTGAGGGAACGGTAAATCTGTTGCAAAACGCAGCGGAATCGGGCGTTCGCGCATGGATACAAAGTTCGGCGATGATAGTCTTTGATATCGAACATTTATCTGATTTGCCGGTAAGTGAAAAGCACGCGCCCCAACCGGTTGAACCGAATGGATTGAGCGTTTTTCTGGCAGAGGAAGCATGCACCTATTTTGGTCGATCAAAAAATCTAAACTACACAATTTTGCGATATTCGGGTATTTTTGGAATCGGAAAGCCGCGTGGTATCATCACAAATTTACGCGAATATTTCACCACAGAAAGCGGTCAGATGCCGTCTGTTGCAACCAATCGCACCGGCGATTTTTTGTCTGCGGATGACGTTGTAACGGCAAATATTTTAGCGCTGAACCGGTTGCTGGCATCAGCAAATCCCGATCCGAAAAGCGGATGGCAGCGGCTGTTTCACATCGGTAGCGGCAGGGAAATTTCACCGGCAGAAGTTGCCCGAATGATGCGCAAAATCACCGGTTCTGAAAAGCCGGTAATTGAATGTGAATCGCCAAACCCGCGCCGGTTTTGGTTTGATATATCAGCCGCACGTCAGCTCCTCAATTTCGAGCCGACGGAATTAGAAACGAGTTTGAAACTTTTTATAAACCACAGCACAATTTCAGCGACGGAGGAGCGACAGTGAACCGTATTTCCGCCAACAAACCGTATTTCCCGGAACCAATTCGACGAATAATTGCTGATGAAATCGCCGAAATTTTAGCCGGTGGGCGGTTGACGCAGGGTCCGTGGGTATCGCGTTTTGAACAGGCTTTCGCCGAATACACCGGCGCAAAATTTGCCATCGCCACCAACTCCGGCACCAGCGCGTTGGAAATATTGCTGCGTTTTTTTGATGTTCGCGATTGCGAAGTGATTGTCCCAACCAACACATTTTTGGCTTCCGGCAACGCCGTGATTTTCGCGGGGGGAAAACCGGTTTTGGCCGATATTTCCGCCGACACGCTTTGCCTCGATCCTGAAGATTTGAAACGCAAAATATCGCCCAAAACCAAAGGTGTGATTCTGGTGCATATCGCCGGGTTGATTACGCCGCAAGTTTCAGAAATACGTGATTTGTGTCGAACTCGCGGATTGTTTTTGCTGGAAGATGCCGCACATGCGCCGGGTGCTGCAATCGATCAGAAATTCGCGGGAAATCTGGCGGACGGTGCTGCGTTTTCATTTTATCCGACCAAACCGATGACCACCGGCGAAGGCGGGATGATCACCACAAACGATCCGGCTTGTGTCGAATTTGCGCAATCGGTACGCTGTCACGGCATCGCGATCGGTGCGGAAAATACCAGCGAAAATAAAAATTTATTGTTGCGATTGGGGCACAACTGGCGAATGAGCGAACTGCAAGCGGTTGTTGGTTGGCATCAATTGCAAACGCTGGATGATGCCATTGCCAAACGCCAGATGATTGCCAATTGGTATGAGAATGCGCTGGCAAATTCACCGGGATTGCGTCTGTTTGTAATGCCTGAAAATGTGCGCCACAGCTTTTACAAATATCCGGTTTTGCTGGAAAAACCCGCGTCACTCAGCGAGGTCAATCGGCGATTGTTCGAAGAATTTGGTGTACAAAGTGGCAGCATTTATTGGCCGCCCTGCCATTTGCAACCCTTTTATCAGCAAAAATTTGGCTACCGACACGGTGATTTTCCAATCGCGGAGGACATTCTCGAACGCACGATCGCGCTCCCGATTTATCCCGAATTATCGCGGGATTCCGTCAATCGGGTGGCTGCAGCGCTTCATTCAATTTTGACCGAGCCGGTGCCCGCATGATTTTGGGCGCACACCAACCGAACTATCTCCCATGGATTGGATTTTTTCACAAAATCGCCCAATCGGACAAGTTTGTGCTCGCGGAAAACGTCCAGTTTTCAACCCAAAGTTATATCAACAGAACCCGGATCAAATCCGCAGATGGCGCGGCGCACTGGCTGACTGTGCCGGTGCATTCCGGCGACGGAAATTTGCTGATCAAAGACATTCGCATCGACAACAGTAAAAACTGGCGAAAAAAACACTGGAAGACCATTCAGCTAAATTACGGAAAATCCCCCTATTTTGATCGATATGCGCCGTTTTTTGAATCATTATTTTCAAAAGAATGGCAGTTTTTGGCTGATTTGAATATTGAAACAATAACGTATGTTTGCGAAAACTACAGTATTCGCACGCCGCTGGTTTCTGATTCATCGCTGAAAATCGACGCCGAAAACCCCAGTGACCGGATCATTCAAATGACCAAAATTACAGACTGCGATGCGTATCTATCCGGCAGCGGCGCCAGCAAGAATTATCTCGATCGGGAGCAGTTCTCGACTACAGGAATTGCGCTGAAATTCACAGCCTTTGACCACCCGGCGTATGCCCAACGCCACGGCAAATTTTTGCAGGGGTTATCGGTGATTGATTTTTTATTCAACGCCGCAGACACCGCACGGAAATTTTTTGAAATCGCCCAATCCTCCAAAACAAATTCCCGGAGATTTGATGATGTCTATCGAACAAGCCCATGAGAAACGCCCCAAAATTGCGCTGCTCACCGATACCTTTGTTGTCGGTGGCGGCTTGCAGCATATTTCCCAAATTGCCCGTTCGATGCCGGAAATCGTGTTCGGTATTTTCGCAAATGGCGGCAGCGAATTTGGTAAATTGGCTGCGTTGTCGAATGTCTGGATTTTCCCCGACGGCTACCATTTGGAAAATTTGCGCCGGTTTCAACCGGATCTGGTTCATATTCATCACCTCAAACCGCTGCTCACGGTTTTAAACAACCCGTTACGGAAAACTCCATTTCCAGTTTTGTTCACCGTTCACGGGTTGCACATTCATAAATATGAATTTTTAAAAGGGTTTAGTAGCCAAATTAAGTATCAACTGCGTTTTTATTTGGAAAAATATTTGCTGAAAAAAGTAAAAAAAGTGATCACCGTTTCTGAGGAAGATGCTGAATTTGTGCGCCAAAATTATGGGATTGCGAATCCGGTTTGTATCCCAAACGGCATTGATTACGACGAAATTAGTACTGCTGATTATACAAAATCCGAATTACGGCAAAACTTAAATTTACCGGAAAATGCCCGGATTTTTCTCACTGTCGCCCGTTTTCCGTTTCAAAAAGCACACGATATTTTACTCGCAGCAATTGCCAAAAATCAGACAAAATTGCGTCAAAGTAGCGCAATATTTGTGCTCATTGGCGATGGCGAGTTTTTTTCGGAAATGCAACAATTGGCAACATCAACCGGCATTTCCGATCTGCTAATGTTTTTGGGCAGGCGCCACAATGTGCCCGATTTTATGCATGCCAGTGATTATTTTCTCCTCCCTTCGCGGTGGGAAGGTTTCCCGATTACGCTGCTCGAGGCAGCCGGATGTAACTTGCCGATTGTTGCGTCGGACACCTTTGGCAATCGCGAAATTGTGTTTCACCGGCGCAGCGGGCTTCTGTTTGAAAATGAAAACTCAGATGAATTATCAAAAATTTTATGTGATGTTTTGGCAGGAAAATATGATATGCAGGCGTTTGCAGATGCAGCGTATCTGTATGTAAATGCTAATTTTACAGCCGAAATTATGGTTGAAAAAATAAGGGATGTTTACGAATCGGTGCTGCAAACCGAGGTTGTTTTCAGCGAAATGGTTTAGCCCTTTTTTGCGCAGATTTCCATAATTTTTTCAGTGGTTTGCGTCCAGGTAAATTGCTGTTCTGCGATGGCTCGCGCCCGCGTTGCGATTGTCCGCAACTCATCCGGATTGCGTAATAAATCGATGGTTGCAGACGCCAACGCAGCAACATCGCCGGGGGGCACCACTCGTCCCAATTGGTGCGTTCGCACCATATCCAAACCGGGAATATCGGAAACGATCACCGGTTTTCCGCACGCCAAATATTCATATAATTTCAGCGATGAACCGCCGATTTTGCTATTCCGTCCGGCAATTGCCGGCACATAACAAATATCGCACTGATTGATAAAATCCGGCACTTCCTGCGGAGCAACTTTTCCGGCGAAAGTGACCTGCGATTGAACATTCTGTGATTGCACCAAATTCTCCAGATCTCGCCGCTCCTGCCCGTCACCAACGATCAGGAGTTCTACATTTTGGAAGTGTTGACGAATCAGCGGAAGGCTGCGAACCAGAATTTCCACGCCTGCCCAATTGACTAAATTTCCCACAAATCCCAACCGGATACCGGTTCCGGTTAGTCTGCCGTTTGGGTGAAATCGATGGATGTTCACACCGTTAGATATTACAATAATACGAGATTTATCGACCGAAAAGCGTTCCGAAATCATCGATTTCAGTCCGTCGGTTACCGCAATTATTTTGTCGGAAATCCGGCAGTTCCAGCGTTCAATTTTCTCAAATATCGCCACCGCAACATCGGGCAAACCGAATGCGCTTTTTACTTCGTCTGCAACAATGCCGTTGACTTCGAGAACGGTTTTTATCCGCAATATTTTTCCGATAATTCCCGGTGCAATTGTCAAAAAGCCTTTTCGGGTGAACAACACATCCGGACGATTGCGCAAACAGCGCCACAGTAACACAAAAAACAGCCGGATTTCGTATTCGACAAATTTCAGTTTGCTGGATTTGAGCAACACATTTATCGGGCAAATGTTGAACGGGAAATTTTCGATGGTGGATTGAAAGCGGGGGAGGAGCAACATTACATCGTTGCCGAGCGTTTGCATTTCGGAAATGACTTCCAAAATGTGGGTGCGCTGGGCGTCGAAATTTGATAAATCGACCGCACAAATGTAATATATTTTCAGCATATCAATTGTGAGAGAATCGTTTTAGGAACCGCTTTTTTCGAGCCGGGCAAAAAGTTTTGGCAAAAATTTCCGGTGTTCGGGATTCACCAGAATAGATTTTTTGCGCAACAGATTCTGAATTTTGTCTTTCGGTTGTTCGCCAGTTAGTGTCCACCAAATCGGATGTGTCAGCAGTTGAATATTCTTTTTCTGCAGAAATGCGGCAGAATGCAGCAGTCCGCCATTTCGCCAGCGTCCACCGGAATCGCTGATGTATTTTACAGCGCCGTCGGCGATGGGTGCATAGACTTTTGCGATGCCGGGTATGTGCAACATATCCATTACACATTCAAAATTGGCCGGGCTATGAACGCTCACAAGTTCTTTATTTACAAATGGATAGTGCGCGGACAATGTAATGATGTCGCTGTTCAGCGTTTCGAAAAAACAGACGTCGGCATCGAACACAACATGCGGTGCGATGCAGTGACCCAGTTCGTGTATGTTGTGGATGAATTGACGATTTGTGGCGGAAAACGGGTTGTAAAATGGCGAGCGGACGCAAATAAAATAGGTTGAGCGGATGCCCAATTCAAATTCGATGCAGGCAATTTGAAATGCGCTTTCGAGATTGATGTCGATATCGTGGCGGAGAAAAATGTGGTGAGATGCGGCTAAATGTCCGTTTTCGGCGGTTTGCAGATCGCAAAATTGATAGCCCTGCTGCCGGATTTTTTGCATTAGCCGACGATATCCGTCCGGTGAAAAATCGCTGTCAACGTCAATTGCCGGATCAAGTGTTTGTGAATTTATCATTTGCAGCATCGCATTTCATTAAAATTAACGGGGTCAAAACGACAAAAAACAACCGGTTGAATCATGCTGCAAACTTACACGAATCTGTTCACAAAATCTTCACAGGGAGTTAAAGGAATCTTGACTTATTGGCGTGAGCAAAAAAAACTCCGGATAAAACTCCGGAGTTTGCAAAAAATGAAATGGTCGGCTGTGCTATTTTTCCGGGGAATACACCTGCAGCACTTTTGCATTTGGCGTAAAATTGATGTCGGCTTTCGCTTTATCTTTGTAATTGATTTGCGATAAAACATAGCGCATCGATTCCAGTCGTGCGAGCTGTTTGTTGTTACCTTTGATAATTGCCCACGGGCTGTGTTCGCGGTGGGTGTGTTCGAACATTGCCTCTTTGTAACGGGTGAATTCGTGCCATTTTTTTTGCGCCAGCAAGTCGGTGGTGCTCAGTTTCCATTGTTTCAATAAATTGGTGCGACGTTCCTGCAGTCGTCGTTTTTGTTCTTCGATATCGATTGAAAACCAGAGTTTGAACATCAGAATGCCGTCTTCGTGAAGCATGTTTTCGAATTCGGGTACCTGTTTCAAAAAATGGTGATATTCGGATTCGCTGCAAAATCCCATCACCGGCTCAACAACCGCGCGATTGTACCAACTCCGATCGAAAAAAACGATTTCCCCGGCGGCGGGCAATTGGGCAACATAGCGTTGAAAATACCATTGTCCGCGCTCGCGATCGGTGGGTTTGGGCAGCGCCACAACCCGCATTGCCCGCGGATTCAGGTATCGGGTGAATCTGCGGATAGCGCCGCCTTTGCCCGCGGTATCGCGCCCTTCAAAAATAATCAGCACCCGTTGCTGGGTTTCCTGCACCCATTTTTGCAATTTCACCAATTCCGTTTGCAATTGGCGCAACTCCGATTTGTAATTTTTTCTGCTCATTCCGTTCAATTTTCCAGTGAAATTGTTTTTTGCAGATCCAATTGCGGATCCATTTTTTGCAGGTAATCCGATGATCGTGCCCGTTTATTTTCGACAAAGGGACGAACCTGGAACAGCCATATTTTTCCGTTATAAAACCCGAGTTCGACATCCAGCGCGCCGCTGTACGGTTGTCCGGCGCTGTCGCGTGCGCGATTGCGAATTTCGGTTGCAACGCCCCGAAGTTGTTGTAAATCAGCAGCTTGCAGCAAAGATAGATTCAGCGAAGTGATACCTTTTTTGGTACCGCCGGATTCAGGCAACAGCGTGTATCGCAATTCGCGGGCAGGGGAGAGGAGCTGGTTTTCGCCGGTGTGGCGCAGCAAATACGACTCCGCTGCCTGACCTTCCACAGCGCCGCCGGCTCCGCGACTAAACGCAATGGTCACATCGCGACTATCGTTGCTGGAAATTCCGGTGGTGATCAGCACGCCGGATGTGCGCACATTTACGGTCGGGATCACCAGAATGGATGGGTAAACATTTTCCGGATTGAGCAAATATTTTTGCCGCCAGCCGTAGCTGCGCTCTGTGTATGGCGATGCCCACACATCGCGGATCGCCTGAAAAATCCGGTTTTCATCGAGAACGTTGAAAACCGTCAGGTTCAATCCGGCACCGGTAAATTCTTTCAAATCTTCCATATTGGTGTCGCTGCGCAGAAAAACCGGCGTTTCGCCGATGGGTTTGCCAAAATTATCCTGAAATGCCTGCCGGATTTGCGCCTCAAATCCCGGTAAAAACGCAATGGTTTTGACAGCCTCGCGCAATTCTGCCAATCGTTCGAGAATGTTTTTTTCAACGATGTCATTGGATTTGCCGCTCCGGCGATCCAATGCAGCGCGTTCGAAAGTGAGTTGCAAAAATTGCCAGTACGTGATTGGTTTTCCCGGCATTTGCTGATCGAAATGTGCCCGGAATGCCCCGAACGGAATCACAAAACCTTCCACCACCCTATCGGGAAACAGATACTTTAACTCACCGAGATTAGCAGCTTTTGGTCCGCAGAGTTTGCCGGAATCGCTGGCGCGAAGGTTGCGCAATTTAACGAGCGTGTTCCGCAAATCCAGCCGGTCTGTGGGTACGGCAACGCGTTCGTCCGGGCGTTTGCTGACATCAAACAATGCCTTCTCTTCCGCAGACATTTGGGCAGCCAGTTTTATCGTGATTGCGCCGCGCGGCGAGACCGCGTAAAACACGATTTGCCCGCTAAACGGCAATAAATCCTGCAAATTTTGGGCTGAAAGCACCGCGTTCGGCACACCCAGATTTCGCGCCAGCAATTGCACATGCGATACCAGATTCCCCTCAGAAACGGTGGCGATACCGGCAACCGGCGTCAGATCTGCCGGCGGTCGTTCGATGACGTATATTTTTTTCGGCGAAAACTCGATGCCATCCGGCGAGCCCTGCACAACCACCAGTTCGCCCATCGCATATCCCGGATTTAATCCCTGCATTTGTCCGGCATTGGAAATGCCCAGCACCGCATTGGAAACACCAGCTGCTTTTGCCGCAGATTCCCGCAATTTTGCGACGCTGTTGCCCAACGGCAGCAAAATGGAGCCGCGCACACGGTCGTCGATAAATCCGTGGCTGAGCGGCTCAAATCCGGCAAAAGTGTTGACATCCGAAAGATAATGTGTTCGGATCATGCCGACGCTCCATTCCAGCACTCGCCGCGCATCTTCGCTGAGCGACTGAAATTCGCCGAGCGTCATAAATTTGATTTCCGGCGAAGCTGCCAACCGGTTGCGAATGGCGTCCCATTCCCACATTTCCAGATAACCGCATCCGGCGGCGGCTTTTGCCAGTGCGTGCATCAGCGCGATTTCCTGCGCCAAATGTTTCGTCTGAAAATTGATGGCAGATTGGAACAGCATCCGTTCCATCGTAATGGACAAATTCAACATTTGGAAACGGGTTGTCGTCCGGGGAATTGCCGGCAGGGTTTGCCGGATACGCAGCAGCAATTCGGAAACATCGTTGATAAACGGCAGCGTGTTCCGCAAAGAATCACTCAAATTACTGTATTGCATGATTTTCTGTATCTGCAAAGCTACCGGAGAATCCGGTGCCAATCGGGGAAGGTATGAATTGAGCAGCTTCAAATCCGCCGGTCGAAATGCGATTTCGAGATCGGCAATTAAATCGTTGAGAAATGTCAACAGGTTGGGTTTGAGCTTGTCGCGATGCTGATTCCGGAAATCTTTGACGCGTTGCACATCGCCGGATTCCGGCTGCCCGTGCAGTTTGATTCGCAAATCCATGAATGCCGGAATGGAATCGCCGAGCACCAACGACAGCGCGCGGATATTGTCCCATCGGTTGCCGCGGCTTTCTTGCGGTAAATCTTTTGCCCATTGCCGGAGCAGAAAAAATTGTTCGGCGATCATTTGGGTATCGGCAAGCTGTTTGGACAAAAATTGTGCGGACCACGCGGCTTCGTCCTCCGCCTGAATTGCACCGCGATAATAGCGGGCGCGACGCAAAATCCAGCCATCATCGATGCGCGTTAAATATTGCTCAATCTGATATTGTTTGGCGCGGGAGAACAAATGTTCAGCATCCAAAAACGCTTCGGCAGGCGTTCCGGCGAGAATTTGCCCCAGCCAAATCCCCCGTTCTTCGGCAATTTTTTGAACAATGTTTTTTGGCAGCGCATGCTGAATCGCACCGGGTTGATTGCAGCGTTCCTGCGGTGGCAGCACCCGCCCGTCCGGGCAAAACCAGCGAATCGCCTGATAGGGTCCGCGAACATCCTTTTTGAATTCGGTAATTAATCGGGTGATTGCCGCGTCATCGACAGGTTGAGCAAAAACAACCAGTTGCATCAACACTAAATGAAAAATCAATCCCAACATCGCTATAAATTTCATCATACTCCTTCTTATTCAATATTTGAAAAAATCACTCAAAGTTACAAAAAACAACGCTTTTGAGCAAGAAACACCGTCGATAAAGCAGATCGGTTTGCATAAAAAAAGCGCCAGCCATAATTGGCTGACGCAAAATAGTTAGCACTGGATTTTCCAATGCCGAATATATGTCGGTTCAAGTTCAGGCGGGTTGCTGGACTTCCGGGTCCATCAGTTCAACCGGGTTGATCAGCCCGAAACCGTATGCTTCGTCAAAACCTTCCGGACCGAGATCGATCGCTGTGCGTCGCAGATGATCCACCAAATCTTTTTGATTGTTGATCGGCGTGCTGCCGCCGAATTTTTTGTGTTTGGCCAGCATCAGCGCAACAACGCCGGCAACAAAGGGTGTTGCCATGGAGGTGCCACTCAGTCGTGCATAAGTTCTTGTGGGATATGTAGATAGGATCTGATCTCCGGGTGCGACGATATCCACTTCCGGACCACGCGAGGAGAAACTGGAAATTTTGCGGCGGCGATCAATCGAGCCAACGGCGATAACTTCATCGTGTGCTGCCGGAAAATCAACCTTGTTGAATCCGTCGTTTCCGGCGGCGGCAATCACAAAAATCCCGGCATCGATGGCTTGTTTGATGGCGCTGTGAATAAATTCATCCGGATATTGGCTGCCGAGGCTCATCGAAATAATGTCGGCTTCCTGCTCGATCGCCCATTCGATACCTGATGTTACCGAACGGGACGAGCCGGAGCCATTATCGCCCAGCACTTTGCCGATCAGCAATCCAGCTTCCGGCGCAACGCCAACCACACCCTGAGTGTTTTTCCGCGCTGCGATAATTCCGGAAACGTGAGTGCCGTGTCCCTGCATGTCTGCCGGACCGGAAACGCTGCCGGAAAAATCTTTGCTATCGATAACGGCACCTTCCAAATCGGGGTGTGTGAAATCGATACCGGTATCCAGAACGGCTACTTTCATATTTTTTCCGGCGGTTACCCGCCACAGCGACGGAATATTGAGCATGGTGATGCCCCAATCCTGTATTTCCGATGTCGCTACAAAAACTTGTTCAATTTTACAGGGTGGCAACCGGTAAATCAGTTCATCGCGGTCAATTTGGCGTAGCTTGCTGCCGTATTCACGTGTCATTTTGGAATTGCTCATCGGTTCTCCCGGTAGTTTCGAGATTTGTAAATTTTATTTTTGATCCGGTTAAATAAACTGAATTGGTGCAGAAAACTGTGACAGAATACACATTTGCAGCCGGAATTGGCTGTAATCAAGGATAAAAGATAAAGGACAAAGGATAAAATTGCGGATGATTTATCCAATTGTTTTCTGATTCCGGCAATTTACCTTTCGACTTTGCTCAGGGTTTGGATACAAAAGCATCCGGCGAACGTAGCCGAAGCATCAAGATTCTTCTCCCGGAAGCAGCAGTTCGTTCACTCGTCGCACCGGTGAAAGCATCAGCGAAAATTTTTTTCGAATGCCTGTATCCGGCAGGCTGGCAACCGGCAGATAGCTTTGCCGGAAACCGAGTTTCTGGGCTTCGCCGAGTCGCTGCTCCATAAACGAAACCGGACGAACTTCTCCGCCCAAGCCAAGCTCGCCGATGTAAACCGCGTCATTTTCCAACGGACGTTCCAGCCGGCTGGAATAGAGCGCCGCAGCGACGCCGAGATCAATTCCCGGATCTTCGATGCGCAATCCGCCGGCAACTTTTACAAATACATCGTGAATGCCGAAGCTCAACCGGCAATATTTTTCGAGAATCGCCAAAATCAACGAGAGGCGCCGATGATCGAATCCGCTGACGGTTCGCTGCGGCGTGCCGTAATTTGAGCGACTTACCAACGCCTGAACTTCCACCATCAACGGGCGGCTGCCTTCGTAGCTGCAAACGATGCTGCTGCCGGCCATCGGCTGTTCGTGCACGTTCAAAAATAATCCGGAAACGTTGCTAACTTCCCGTAATCCGTCGTTTCGCATTTCGAAAACGCCCAGTTCGTTGGCGGCGCCAAAGCGGTTTTTGACCGCCCGGATAATGCGATGCTGTTGGGTGTTCCCTTCAAAATAAATGACCACATCCACCAAATGTTCCAGAATTTTTGGTCCGGCGACCGATCCGTCTTTGGTGACGTGCCCGATCAAAAACAATGTAAACGGTTGCTCTTTGGCGAGCTTGAACAATCGCGCGGCGCAATCGCGAACCTGCCCGACATTGCCGGGAGCGCCACTCAAATCGCTGTTATACAACGCCTGGATGGAATCCGCAACCACCACATCCGGCTGCTCTTTTTCGATATGGTGCAAAATTGCTTCGATATTTGTTTCGGAAACCGCCAGCAAATCGTCGGACGGAACGGGCAACCGATTGGCGCGATTTTTCAACTGTTGCAGCGATTCTTCACCGCTGACGTACACCGTTTTGTGCCCGCTTTGCTGCAATTTGAGCAGTGTTTGCAACATCAATGTGGATTTGCCGATGCCCGGTTCACCGGCCAGCAAAATTACCGATGCCGGAAAAATTCCCCCGCCGAGCACGCGATCAAACTCTGCGCTGCCGGTTGGCAAGCGTTTTTGCGAATCCGCTTCGGAAACCTCAGATAATTTCACCAGTTTCGATTTCGGGGCAACAGTACTGCGGACTGCGGACTGCGGCTCGATCACTTCCTCGACAAACGTGTTCCAGCCACCGCAATCACCGCATTTTCCCATCCACTTGCTGGTTTGGTAACCGCATTCCATGCACACATATGTGGTTTTTGCTTTCGCCATCAGTGAACCTTTGTTCATTTGTTTTCACAAAATATAGGTGAGAATTGTGATTTGTGCAAAGCGCTTTTGATTTTTTGGGGGATATTTTTACGGAATTGATTATATTTGGCGTAAGTCAATGGATTTTGAATAGTTATCCGCAATTCGAGGTGCGAAGAGCGAGAAAAATTGTGCAATTGATAAAAAAAAAATCGGTTTTCTCATTGTGCACTTTGCGACTTTGCGGCAATTGTTTCAACAACAAAAGTAATGTAACATCATGAAAAACTGGCACTTGGAAAACAGGAAAGCGATCGTCACCGGCGGCACAAAAGGCATCGGGCGGGCGATTGCAGAAGAACTGGCGCGACTCGGTGCGGAGGTGCTCATCGTCGCCCGCGATGAGGAAACACTCGGTGAAACCATCGATAACTGGCAAAATAACGGGTTGGATGTCGATGGCGTTGTTGCCGATGTCAGCGATGCAGAAGATCGCGAAACGATCATCAACGTTGCGCGGGAATCGTGGGGAAAACTGGATATTCTGGTGAACAACGTTGGCACGAACATTCGCAAATCCGCGCTAAATTACAGCGAACAGGAAATTCAGCATATTTTCCAAACCAACCTGTTTTCGGCGTTGAGCATCAGCCAACTGGCGCATCCGCTGCTCAAATCCGGCGAAAACAGCAGCATCGTGAATGTGGGTTCTGTGGCGGGTTTGTTGCACATCCGTTCCGGCGTTATCTACGGAATGACCAAAGCAGCGATGACCCAGATGACCAAAAATCTGGCGGTGGAATGGGCGAAAGATAACATCCGGGTGAACTGCATTGCGCCGTGGTATATTCGCACACCGTTGGCGGAGCAGGTGCTGCAAAACGAGCTGTATCACAACGCGGTGGTGCGCCGTACGCCAATGGGAAGGATCGGCGAGCCGGAAGAAATCGCGGGACTTGCGGCATTTCTGTGCATGCCGCTGTCGTCTTATATCACCGGTCAGTGCATTGCGGTGGACGGCGGATTTACGATAAATGGTTTCTGAAATGGAAAAGGATAAAGGATAAGGGATAAAGGATAAATAAGGAAAAAGTTTAAAGGAAAAAGGTAAAAGTTTGTGTCTGAATTTATCCTTTATCCTTAACCCTTTATCATTGAGCAAAAAAAATATGATCGAAGCAGTTATTTTTGACATGGATGGATTGATGATCGATTCCGAGCCGTTCTGGCGGGAATCGGAACCGGTGGTGCTCAACAAAGTTGGCGTGCCGATGACCGCAAACGATGCGTTCGAAACCACTGGTTTACGCATTGACGAAGTGGTTAAATATTGGCATCGCAAACACCCTTGGGATTTGCAGAAACATTCCATCGCAGCGTTGAGCGATGCGATTGTTGACGAAGTAATCGCCAGGGTCAGCCGATTCGGCAAACCCTTGCCGGGGCTTCAGCAAATCATTGATTTTTTTAGAGATAAACACCTGCCGCTGGCGCTGGCGTCGTCGTCACCGGAGCGATTGATTGTCGCCATTCTGGAAAAATTGGAGCTGCGAAACGATTTCCCGGTGATTCATTCCGCCGAGCACGAAGCCTATGGTAAACCGCATCCCGCCGTGTTTTTGTACACCGCAAATTTGCTGAACGTGACGCCGGAACACTGCCTCGTTTTGGAGGATTCGCTCAACGGGGTCATCGCTGCAAAAGCAGCGAAAATGCGCTGCATCGCTGTGCCGGAAGCACATTTTCAAAAAGATATTCGCTTTTCAATTGCGGACATGCAATTGCCGTCGCTGGAAGCATTCAACGAAACCATTTGGCAACGATTAAACAAGGGTTAATGAGGAACTGTTTTGGGTAGATTCAACGGGTCTTTTTTTCGATGGGTTGTTCAGTCTAATATTCTGTTTTTATTGATGATAAACATTGCTTCACCGGCGCAGGAATCGCCGCGAATCCGCTATCATATCGGCTGGGATCAACCGAATTTGCGGTTTTACGACGTCACAGTGACGATCGAAAAACCGGATAATCCGGTTACGCAATTGCGCATTCCCAACTGGCGACCGGGGCGATACATGATCCAGAATTTTGCGCAAAACGTTGTGGAATTCCGGGCGGAAAATGAAAGTGGCAAACCGCTGCCATTCGCCAAAATCGACAAAGACACCTGGGAAATTGCCACCGGGAATACGCAACAACTGGTCGCAAAATACCGATTTTACGCCAACGAACTGGACGCCGGAAATACTTATCTGGATGACACCGAAGCGTATATTAATCCAGCCACAATTTTGATGTATCTGCCGGGAAAAGAGTTGCTGCCCGTGGCGCTATCTGTCCAGATACCACAAGATTGGGCGATTGCCACCGCGCTGGATTTTGATGAAACCCTGCGCGCATATCCCGCTGAAAACTATCACGAACTGGCGGACAATCCGCTGATCATCAGCGCAACAATGGACAAACTGGTATTTTCGCATCAGAATGTCCGATATGATGTGGCGATCGTCGGCAACGCCAATTACAACGCCGAAAAAATGCTCGCTGATCTCAAAAAAATGGTTGCGGAACAGGTGAAAATTTTTGGCGAAGCGCCGTTTAAACGCTATGTGTTTCTTTATCATTTTGTGGATTATCGTATGGGACATGGCGTTGAGCACAAAAACAGCACGTCAATTGTCGTGGGTCCAACCGATTTTTCCGATGAATCGACATACAGCCGTTGGCTGTCATACACGGCGCACGAATTTTTTCATGCATGGAATGTCGAACGCATCCGTCCGGAGGGCATTTTTTACCCCGATTATTCGCAGCCGAATTACACACAATTAATGTGGTGGTTTGAGGGCGTGACCAGTTATTACGAAGGCATCACGCTGACGCGGATGGGCTATTATCCGTTATTTCGTTATTTGGGGAAAATGGCGAATTCAATTACGTCGTTGGAAAATAATGCCGGCAACCGGATTACCAGCGCCGCGCAAGCCAGTTTTGATGACTGGGCAAAAGCATTCGGTGCACCGCCGGGAACCAGTATTTCATTTTACCAAAAGGGCGAAATTTTGGGATTTTTGCTCGATCTGGAAATCCGCAAACGCACCGATAACCAACAATCGCTGGATGATGTGATGCGTCTGTTGTGGAAAAAATACGGCAGCCAACAGCTCGGCGTGCCGGAAAACGGCATCCAAACAGCGATAGAGGCAGTTGCCGGCAGCAGTTTTGCAGATTTTTTTGAGCGATATGTTTCGGGTACCGAAACACCGGATTACGGCAAATATTTGTCCGTCGCCGGATTGGAAATTGTGGAAATTGACGGGGATTCCAGCCAGCCGGATTTGGGCGTTCGCCTTTCCGGCGATGAGCGCGAAACGCGGATTCGCTCCGTTCGACCGGATTCTCCGGCTGCCAATGGCGGATTGGCAATCGACGATATTTTACTGGCAGTGAACGGGCAGCGCATTCATTCGGAAAATTATCAGCGGATTATGAACCGGTTTCAGCCGGATGAAACGATTCGTGTGGCGGTTTTCCGGCGCAATCAGCTGCGGGAGTTTGAGGTGCAGCTATCGCCAAATCCTGCAAAACGGTGGGTTATACGCGAAAACCCGAATGCGACTCCTGCCCAAAAATCGGTACTCAACAGCTGGTTGAATCAGTAGCTAAGCGTTCCGGCAATGTTCAGCACAGCCCGAGCTAAACCACTAAATTTCGGCACAAATCCAGCATCCAGAACTTGTGCTAAGAGTAGCCGAAGCATCCAGAATCCAGAATTTGTGCTCAGAGTAGCCGAAGCATCCAGATTACAGCCAGCGTTTGTTGCGAAAATAAAACAGCAGCCCAATCACAAGAACAACGCAAACGCCCCAAAACGTCAAATAGCCGTATTGATAGCCGAGTTCCGGCAAATTCATCGGTTGGGATGTATCGAAATTCATGCCATACACGCCGGCGAGAAAAGACAGCGGTATAAAAATCGTGGAAATAATGGTCAACACTTTCATCACTTCGTTCATTCGGTTGCTGACAATCGAAAAATGGGTGTCCAACACGCTGCCGGTTGATTCGCGATAATTTTCCACAGTTTCGATAATTTGCACGATGTGGTCGTATAAATCTGCGATGTATCGTTCGGTTGATTTCCGGACATGGGGCACCTCTTGCCGATGGATCACGGTAACCGTTTCGCGCAGCGGCCACACAGATTTGCGAATCTCGATGATTTGCCGTTTCAGGTAAAACAATTTTTGGATCACCTCTGCATCATGCCCGTTGAGCACTTGTTCTTCAACCGATTCGAGATCGTTTCCCAGCTCTTCGAGCGCGAGGAAATAATTATCCACGATAACATCCAACAGGGCATACATGAGGTAATCTGTGCCGCTTTTGCGGATGCGAACACGCGCCAGCCGGATGCGTTCGCGAACGGGATCGAACACATCGCCGGGAATTTCCTGAAAAGTAATGACTACATCATTTCGCAAAATAATGCTTACCTGCTCGGATAAAATTTGTTTGCGATCATCCGACATGCGCAGCATGTTTACCACAATAAATACAAAATCGTCAAAAATTTCAATTTTGGGGCGTTGACCCGGGCTGAGAATATCTTCTACAACCAATGGGTGAATGTTGTAGTGTTCAGCGATTTTTTCCATCAAATTGATATCGTGCAAACCGATGATGTTGATCCAGCTTACCGTTTGCGTATCTTTAAACAACAACACCTGCTCAACCGTTGCGTGATCTATTTTTTCGTAAAAGTCTTCTTTATAGTTGATTATTTGAATGTCAATTTTATCAGTTCTTTTGCTGCCGGTATAAACCATGCTGCCGGGGGGTAAACCAACTTTCGATTTTCTGCGGGATTTACGGCTCATTGGTATGCTCCTTTATTCTACATTGCATAAACTATTCATTTTTTTGACATTCGCCAAACAATTTTGCTAAATTTAAATCTGCGAAATAAACAAAAGGACGGGCATGACAACAGCGATCAGTTTTTGGGGAAAGCAAGAATTACCGCAAATTGAAACAAAATTGTGGCGGTTCGGGCCGTTGCATGTGTGGCTCAAAACCCGGTACGATGAGCTGTGGATCGCGCATCATCACAGCGAAACCGAAATTGCCGAGCAGCCCGATGATTTAAAATGGGAGCGCTGGACGCTCAAAAAATTACCGCCGGAGCTGCATTTTAAACCGATGCTACCCAACTTACCGGTGGTGGTCAAAACGGAACATCCGTTCCGTGTGGTGCAAAATGTGCAAACCAAAATTTATGTTCGTGTGCCGCTATGGGTCGGGATTGTTTTGGATGGCAATCAGGTGATCGAACTGCCGACGATGCAACTCTCCAAAACCTGGTTCGGTGGTTTTGTTGATGGGGAAATTTGCTATTCGCTGACAACATCTGCCCGGAAAGAAGCGCTATTTGAAAATGAGCGTGCATTTTTGGCAGTATCACCGATACAGATTCTCAACAAATCCGAAGATGAATTGCTGGTGGATAAACTGTGCCACCGCGTTGACCGGCTGAATTTGTATCAGCAGAACGAACGGTTTTGGACAAACGAAACCAAAATTTATTTCCAGGGAAACAACAACATCAGCGATATTGATTATTCCCGAAAAGTACCACAGGAAAGCAGCGGTGCAAAACTGGTTACGCCGGCGCGACTCGGCTCGCACCGAAGTGTTACCGCAAAAACGTTTGATTCAATAAAAGATTTCGCCAAACTGGAATTTCTACACCGATAGGAGCGCAGCATGAACATTTTGGGATTTGATTTATCCGGATTTATGTCCCCGGAGCGAATGACGTTAACGATACGCGTAACACTGCTGTTGCTGTTGGGATTCCCGTTAGTATTTATGATTGGCCGATGGTTGCGCAGCTATGTTACCCATCAGTTTAATCCGCAGCAGGGGATGATTGTCGGGAAAGTATTTCGCTATTCGGGTATCGTCATTTTAACAGTGATGATTTTACGGGAGCTCGGTTTCGAGCTGACGCCGCTGTTGGGCGCTGCCGGTATTGCCGGTATCGCGTTGGGTTTCGCTTCGCAAACGAGCGTTTCGAACGTGATCAGCGGGATATTTTTGATTGCCGAACAACCCTTTGTGGTTAACGATGTGATTCGAATCGGTGAAACGGTCGGGCAGGTGCTTTCCATCGATACACTGTCGGTAAAGCTGCGGACATTTGAAAACCAGTTTGTGCGCATCCCCAACGAAACCATTCTCAAAAGCCAGGTGACGACCATTACCCGTTTCCCGATCCGGCGGGCGGATTTAATGCTGTCTGTTGCTTACAAAGAAGACCTCGATCGTGTAAAAATTGTTTTAAAAGAGATTGCCGACAAAAACACCCGCTGCCTGCAGGAGCCGGAACCGTTGATCATTTTTGAAGGATTTGGCGAATCGTCCATCAACATCCGGTTTGCGGTGTGGGCGGAAAGCGCACAATGGCTCACGTTACGTAACGAAATGTATGAAACCATCAAAAAACGATTTGAGGAAGAAGGCATCGAAATTCCCTTCCCGCACCGGTCTATTTATGTTGGTTCGGCCACCAAACCGTTTCCGGTGGAAATGCATTCGCCGAATGGCGCTGAGGAAAAGAGCTGAGCATTGCAGTTGGCACGCTGTTTTTTATTTGCCACGGCGTTACGGAGAACACCGAGAAAAAAACACATTTCGAGTTAATAATTGCCGGAAGCAGATGGTTGTTTGCGCACAACCGATGTGGTTGTGCGCTGTTGTGCGCCATCATTGCGCACATCTGATGTGACGCTGCGCTGTTGAGAAACATCATTACACGAATCGGAACTGACGCTGCGCAGTTGTAAAAAATCGACCCGCACATCTGAAATGACGTTGCGCGGTAGTGAAACATTACTTCGCACATTGGAAGTGACACTGCGCGATTGAGAAACATGATTGCGCACATAACTGAAGACAAATACCAAATACCAAATACCAAAAGTCAAAAGTCAAAAGCCGGAAACCGGAAAAAAGCAGGAAACCGCAATGTCTGAAAATGCAGCCAGAAAAATTTGGGTTGATGCCGATGCCTGCCCGAAAGTGATCAAGGATATTCTGTTTCGTGCGGCGGAAAGGGTGAAAATACCGATCGTTTTGGTGTCGAATTTATATCTGCGGGTGCCGCCCTCCGATTTTATTTCTGCGATACAGGTGCCCGGCGGCTTTGATGTGGCGGATGATTACATCGTTGCGCAGGTCCAGTCCGGTGAACTGGTGATTACGGCGGATATCCCGTTGGTGAAACAAATCATCGAGAAAAACGCGCTGGCGCTGAGCCCGCACGGCAAGCTGTTTACGCAGGGAAACGTAAACGATGCCCTGTTGATGCGGAATATGAAAGAAGAATTGCGGATGAGTGGGGTGGATACCGGCGGTCCGCAGCCGTTCAGCATGAGCGACCGGGAAGCATTTGCCAATCGGCTGGATAGTATTTTGAGAGGATGGCAGGGTAAACAACCGTTAGTTCCGGCTGTTTGGAAATGGCAATGTTCGGCTGTGAACCCGGAAGCGGGGCTTCGCAATTTGTGACTGCATATTCTCACCGCATGCTGATTTCAACGCCGATGGCGTGGCTGGTGAATTTATAAGGATAATTGCTTAAATCCCTGCCATAGCCGTTATCGAATTGATAAAAAACCGGCAGCGATCCCAATAGTTTGAGATACACCTTTGCCCAAAAGCTCGGGTGAAAATCGGATGTTAAATACCCGTGCCTGAAACCGATGCTGAATGATGGATCATAGACCAGAAAATGTTCCCGCCAGACATTAAAATGGCGGCTGTTGCCCTGCCAATGGATGCTATAGCGAAAACCGTCATAATCCCGGATAGTGGTTTTGCCATCCAGCTCCGGATCGTAGAAAATATTATCTTCCAGATTCTGGTTTCCCGGATCGAGCGTGCCGTGTTTAAAAAACCACCGCAAATGGATATTGACCGATAATAGGGCGTTGGTGCCCAAAATCGCCGGCTTTTTGAGCACCCATTCCGTGTATAAATAATTCCAGCCCATACTTGCCCAGTCTTCCACATTGTATTGATAATATTTCAGGTTGTCCCCGGAAACATCGGGTCCGTGAATGCTGTCCGCAAATGCCTGTTTGAAGTATTCGTATGATCGTTTATTGGAAATAAACTGTCCGTTGGACTCGTGCCCGAGCCCGATAATGGCTTTCACTTTGTAGGGATTTACGGCGTGTTCTGTGAACAGGTAGATCAGGGGATTTTGTTTTCGGGAAATGACCGGACCGGAATCTTTTGTGCCGAAATAGAAATCATAAACGCCGATATACCCGACGGAAATACCGGTTTCGCCCCATACCTTGTCTTCCTTGAATGGCCAGATGGTGTAATTCGGGGTCAGCGTAAACCGATAGGCGGCATCGCTCAAATAGGGCTGGTTGCGGTGAATATCCGGTATGTTAAACTCAATTTTAGTCCCGCCTTCCAGACCCAGTTTGCTATAGTCCGGTTTTACTTTTTCCTCGCCAAATAACGGGATACTCAAGATCAGGCAGATAAGCAGCAGTGGATGTTTCATTGGTTCTTCCGGAGTATGGTTTAAATATATGTGGAAACATAAATAACGAATGTAAGGGCTAAAGTATAAATGTACTGATGTTACTCAAAACATCCGATTATCGATAAATCAGCATCCTGAGATATGCCGAAGTAACAGCGGAACGCATGTATGCGTTCCCTACGAATAAAACCGCTGCTATTGTAGGGTTCGCACATGTGCGAACCGAATTTTTGTCACCGCGTAACATCAGTTAATAACTTAGAATTTTCGCCGTTTTAGTCTAACACGGTAACTTTTTGACGTCAAAAATTGCGTCTTTCAGGAAAATAAATAGGCAAATATTCAACCGCTGCCGCTTTCTGAAGCGTATTAATGATGAACAAAATTGCTTTCACAAAAACTCAAGTTGCTTTATTGTAAAACATAAAGTATACTTATTACGTGGTTAAAAACAAACAACCGATCCGTTTAAACGATACGTTTTAAAATTTTTTTAAAATCACCTACATTTTTTGTCTTCAAATTTTAATACATCTGACAGTAATTAATGGTTCTCGTATTCTAATAGAACTTATTTGCTGCACAAATATTTAGGAGATTATGGAGCAAATGGAAAATCTCAGAATTTTAATTATTGAAGACAATGAGGATGATGCCACATTATTATCATTACTATTAGGCAAATTAACTTTTTACAACCTGAATATAAAATGGGCAAATACTTCAGAAGATGGCATTGTGAATGCCGTACAGTGGAATCCACAGATTGTTTTTGTTGATTATAGATTAGACACTTTGAACGGTCTGGAAGTTATACGAAAGATACAACAACACAATCCCGAACCGGATTTAATTTTAGTCACCGATTATGCAACTGAGTCTATCTTGGCTGAGACCATTCAATACGGCATAGATGATTTTGTGGTAAAAAATAAACTATCGATCAATTTACTGGATGAAGTTGTCAAGCGTTCGCTTCTTCGAACAAAAAAGCGAATCAAGCAATTAAATGTTCTGCTGGTTGATGATAATTTAGATGATCTGGAATTGATGTCAACCCTGTTTCAACGGTTAAAAAGTTGGAATTTTAACATCGAGGTTGCCCAAAGCGGTCAGGAAAGCTTGCAAAAGGTTGAAAAAAGTCAACCGGATATTGTATTTATTGATTATCAGCTTGATGGTTATATTCGAACAGATTTGATAAAGTCTATGAATAAAATTGCTCATAGCGCTTCGTATGTCTTAATCTCAAATCATGATAGTCTTGATATGTTATTAGATGCGTTGAAATCCGGCGCAACCGATTTCGTTCCAAAAGAAAAATTGAGCATGGAATCACTTGAAAATACGTTAAAACTACTGATCAATAAAAAAATGAATTTTATAAATGAGGAAATCAAAAAAGAAAAGCGAACTGCTTAAGCATTAAATAAAACGGAATAAAGTTAGTGAACTGCACCTGATGGTTTGGGAAGTCGCGCCGGAACGATACATGAATAATGAAACCATACTGAAATACGCCTTACTTGCCGGAGCTGTCTATTTTTGTTGTGTGTCCATTGCTCATTTTACCGGCACCAAAATCCCCGGTTTATTTGTGTATTACAACATTCCGTCCTACCAATACCAGGATACCATCATTGCTTTTCTGGCGTTTGGCTGGTCTGCATTTTTATATGCAGGTTCTCAACAGCCGGAGATCATTCGACCCATCTTGTTATCCGCTTTGGTAGCGTTGGTCGGCTTGATTTACAATACCGTATCAACCGATTTTGATGCTATAACAGGTGCTGCAACCGATTCAACCCCATTCTGGATACAGATTTTCTTACTCAGTTGTTATGCCGGATGGCTTTGGGTGTTTGCAGCCAGAACAGGTTTAAAACGCTCAGCCTACCCAAAGGATTCCCGCACCTGAGAAATATGACGGACGAATTTTTTCTAAAAAGATTTCTATACGGTTGACCATCTAATCAGGTCATCTTTCCATTGCCATTCCAGATATGCCAATCCGCCCACATACAATCCTTCTCCCATTAAATGCATGATGCCGAATATGGATATCGTTTCCATAAAATGCGTCAAAAATATAAAGCAGAGACAACCCCAAACCGCGTTTGCCGATACCAAAATGATGATGAGTCGTTTACTGCGCTTTTTAACATGGCTAACGGTGTTGAATATGACCCGTAAGCGAGATTTACCGCACCCATGAAGATGATAAATTCCTGCGGCAAGTTATACCATTTGCTCAACCATGCGCTGAGGAACAACACAATAATTCCGGCGGCGATTGCGCCCAAACCGTCTATCCAGAGGATGTTCTTTTCAATTTTGATGCTCCATTATGTATTTGTGTGATGGTGACACATCGTTCGACACGCCGAATTTAAGCCGGAAAATGAATTATCGCTATGAAGCCTGAATATATTGTCTGTAAATTATTTCACAAAAGTTGAAAGTTGAAAGAAAGTTAAAAGCTAACAGCTAACAAAACAGCTAACAGCTAACAGCTAACAGCTAACAGCTAACAGCTAACAGCTAACAGCTAACAGCTAACAGCTAACAGCTAACAGCTAACAGCTAACAGCTAACAGCTAACAGCTAACAGCTAACAGCTAACAGCTAACAGCTAACAGCTAACAGCTAACAGCTAACAGCTAACAGCTAACAGCTAACAGCTAACAGCTAACAGCTAACAGCTAACAGCTCAACAACCAAATGCATCAACTAAGAAACGGAGTAATACCATGACTCAAAAACCTTTGTTGGCATTAACACTTATGCTGGCTGTGTTTTTCGTGATGGGCTGCGGAAATCAGCAGCAGCCGGCGGTATCCAAAGTGAACATCCCGGCGGAAAAACTCAATCCCTACCAGCCGTTACCGGATATCGTCATTTCGGAGAACAATCCGCTGACACCGGAGAAGATCGAGCTGGGGCGCATGCTCTATTTCGATAAACGCCTCTCCAAAAGCCATGAATTCTCCTGTAATTCCTGTCACGATTTAAAAACTTATGGCGTGGACAATTCCCCGGTTTCTACCGGTCACAAAAACCAGACCGGCACCCGAAATTCGCCGACGGTGTATAATGCTGCCGGACATATCGCGCAGTTCTGGGACGGTCGCGCGATGGATGTGGAAGAACAAGCCAAAGGACCGGTGCTGAATCCGGTGGAAATGGGAATGCCCAGCGAAGCCCGGGTAGTGAAAACCCTGCAATCCATGCCCGGGTATGTGGACGCTTTCCGGAAAGCTTTCCCGGATGAGCCAAACCCCATCACTTTTGACAATATGGCTAAAGCGATCGGCGCGTTTGAGCGGAAGCTGATTACCCCCTCGCGCTGGGATGAATTCCTGAACGGCAAGGAAACCGCCATTACCGATGAGGAAAAAAACGGGTTTATCAAATTTGTGGAAGTTGGTTGTGTGGCTTGCCACAACGGACCGTATCTCGGCGGCAACGCTTTCCAGAAGCTTGGGCTGATCAACAACTGGCCCGGCAACGAAGATCCGGGACGCCTGCTGGCAACCCATAACGAGCTGGACGAAGACAAATTCAAGGTTGCCAGTTTGCGCAATGTTGAAAAAACAGCGCCGTATCTGCACGATGGCAGCATTGCAGATCTGGAAACGGCGGTTAAAATGATGGCGGAATACCAGCTCGATCAAACCCTCTCCGATGAAGACAGCAAAGCGATTGTGAGTTTCCTGAAATCGTTGACCGGCAAACTGCCCGAAGCCTATATTCAGGAACCGGAATTGCCGGAAAGCACGCCGGATACACCGCTGCCCGAAATGGATTAATCCCGGCGCAGATTCGCGCAGGGGTCGCGCATATGTGCGATGCGGTGTTTGCTGCGGATTTTCGCGGATGGATGATTTACGGCGTTCCAGGCAGGAGCCTGGCAGTATAAAAAGTCCCCTTCTTTTTCAAGAGAAGGGGTTGGGGGGGATGAGTATCTGTTTGTCTTTGTTGCCGCGGATTTTTGCAGATGTTCGCGGATGATATAACGGATTTCCAGGCAGGAGCCTGGCGCGAGGTGGGAGATGGGACGGCGTTTCAGGCAGGAGCCTGGAACGAGGAGGGAGCACCAGCATTCCAGGCAGGAGCCTGGAACGAGGAGGGGAGGACGTTTTTGCGGATAGTGGGTTACCGCTGAGGGTGATGTTTGTTTACTTGTTTAATAATTTGGCACAGGTTATATTGTATCTGTGGGTGACGATACTGATTTACCTTGTGTAAAATTATAAGTGACGTATCTACAGTTGTGAACGCAAATTCAGGTTTTTTAACTTCCTCATTCCGACACGTTTTTGTTTTGTTTCCAGATTGCTGCTATACACCCACATACGTGGCGATAACACGTCATCTCTTCTGTTATCATTTTGCACCGCTCAACAACAACAATTGCATCGCGCAATTGATTTATATACAAGCTTTTACCGGTTTTACCGGAAACAAATGTTTGTATTGAGAACCTGCCTAGGAAAGAGGTGCATTATGGTATCTTTTATCATTTTGATTGCATTTATCGCTTTTGTGTGGAATCACTTCGATTTTAAAACATCAATAATTACAGTCGGTTTTGTTCTCTATGGTTCTGCGGGGATTTTGCGTAGGGATCGAACATCTGCGTTCCGGTGTTTGCCGCGGATTTTCGCGGAGGGGCGCGGATGAAACAAATGGCATTCGAGGCAGGAGCCTGGAACGAGGCATAAAAAGCCCCTTCTTTTTCAAGAGAAAGGGGTTGGGAGATGGGTATCTGTTTGTTTTAATTGCCGCGGATTTTCGCGGAGGAGCGCGGATGATTTAACAGCGTTCCAGGCAGGAGCCTGGAACGAGGAGGGACAAACTGCATTCCAGGCAGGAGCCTGGAACGAGGTGGGGAGGTGGGAGGTTGAGAGCAAACTGCATTCCAGGCAGGAGCCTGGAGCGAGGTGGGAGCAAATGACATTCCTGGAAGGAGCCTGGAATGAGGTGGGGAAGACGTTTTTGTGGTTACGGGGTTACGGTGGAGATGAAGTTTGCTCTTTACTTGTTTAATAATTTGGCACAGGGTTATATTGTGTTTGTGGGTGACGATGCTGATTTTCCTTGTATAAAATCATAAGCGACTTATCTATTGTTGTGTAATCAAATTCAGGTTTTTAACCGTCTCATTCCGACTTGTTTTTTGTCCTGTTTCCAGATTTCTGCTATACGCCCACATACGTGGCTATAACACGTCATCTCTTCTTTCTTTATTTGCACCTTTTAACAACTCCAATTGCTTCACGCAATTGATTTATATACAAGCTTTTACCGGTTTTACCGGAAACAAATGTTTGTATTGAGAACCTGCCAAGGAAAGAGGTGCATTATGGTATCTTTTATCATTTTGATTGCATTTATCGCTTTTGTGGTTTGGGGAATCACTTCGATTTTAAAACATCAATAATTACAGTCGGTTTTGTTCTCTATGGTTCTGCGGGGATTTTGCGTAGGGATCGAACATCTGCGTTCCGGTATTTGCCGCGGATTTTCGCGGAGGAGCGCGGATGATTAGACTGCGTTCAGGCAGGAGCCTGGAACGAGGTGGGGGCGTTCCAGGCAGGAGCCTGGAAACAAAGCGTTCCAGGCAGGAGCCTGGAACGAGGTGGAACGAGGTGGGAGATGGGACGGCATTCCAGGCAGGAGCCTGGAACGAGATGGTTACAGGCAGGAGCCTGGAACGAGGTGGGATGTTGCCTGGAACTGGAAGGAGGGAATTTAGCAGAATTATGTCTTGAAAATATAAAGGGGGCTAAATATATTAAGGGCAGCTTTGTTAACTGTTCGGAAATATGTCGAAGCCCCATCGCTGACAAGTGATTTTATTCTGCACCTGCCACTACCAAAAAAAAATCAGTTTTATATAAATATCTTAACCGGGGAATATTTTGAAACAAACAACAACATTAGGACGCAGCACGCTGGAAGTAAACCGTATCGGGCTCGGATGCATGGGCATGTCTGAATTTTATGGCTCGTTTGATGAGAAAGAATCTATCAAAACCCTGCATAAAGCGCTTGACATGGGGGTCAATTTTTTCGACACGGCAGATATGTATGGTTCCGGGGCGAATGAACGATTGCTGGGAAAAGCATTTAAAGGGCGTTGGAATGACCTGATTTTAGCCACCAAATTTGCCGTGATGCGTGGGCCGAATGGTGAGTTTCTTGGACTGAACGGCAAGCCGGAATATATCCGGCAAGCATGTGACAACAGTCTCCGGCATCTGGGCGTCGAGGTGATTGATTTGTATTACATGCATCGAAAAGACCCATCAGTGGAAATCGAAGAAATTGTAGGAACAATGGCGGAGCTGGTCAAACAGGGAAAGGTGAAAACCATTGGACTTTCCGAGGTTGATCCGGAAACCCTCAGAAGAGCGCATGCCGTTCACCCCATAACTGCCCTGCAAACCGAATATTCCCTGTGGAGTCGCGAACCGGAAAATGAACTTTTTGATGTTTGCAAAGAACTGGGCATCACTTTTGTGGCATACAGCCCTCTGGGACGAGGATTTTTGACCGGCGCTATAAAAAGCCGTGCTGATCTTGAACCCGGCGATTTTCGGTTAAACAATCCGCGTTTTACGGATGAAGCCATCAAGAAAAATGTAAAGTTTGTTGAGGTTATTGACCAAATGGCGCAACGCAAAGGTGTTAGCAAAGCGCAAATTGCTTTAGCCTGGATATTGAGTCAGAACGATGATATCACGACCATTCCGGGTACCCGGAAAATTCATCGGCTGGAAGAAAATCTGGGCGCATTTCAAGTGGCGTTAACCCCTGCGGAGCTTGCGGAAATTGAAGAAAATACCCCTCAAACAACCGTTGGTGAACGGTATTAACCGTTTTATGGGTGTTGGATTGATTTGAGCTGAAAAACCGGCTTAACCGCAGAGAACGCTGAGCGCGCAGAGAGCCCTGAGGTGTTTGTTTTTTGTTAGTTTTATTCTCAGCGGTCTTTGCGCGCTCTTGCCGAAGGCACCACTTTGTGGGCGGTTAACAAAAATGAAACTAACCTTTATTGAGAATTGCTATAGACAGTACGCCCCTAATGGGGCTAATTGCACAAAGCAACGGACCTCACCCCCGACCCCTCTCCTTAAAGGAGAGGGGCGCAAGAATTGAAATGGCTATATGTATGTCACCCTTCCGGGAATTTTTTTAGCGCCAGATAAGGTTGCGGAACATCGTAGATGAAAGAGCAGAAAACATGTCACCCCTCCGGGGATTTTGGGGTGTTTTGGGTATTGTCGAGCTATAAACATGTTACCCCTACGGGGTTTGTCTGGTTTTATTATCTGCTTAGCTACAGACAGTACGCCACTGACGGGGCTAATTTACAAAGCAACGGACCTCATTTCAAACCCCTCTCCTTAAAGGAGAGGGGCGCAAGAATCGAAATTGTATTGTTTGAAAAAACGCCGTAGGTGTGACCTGTTTGTGGATGAAAGAGTTATAAACATGTCAGCCCCTCCGGGGTTTTGGGTTGGGCGCAAGAGGTATTGTCTAGCTATAAACATGTCACCCCTCCGGGGTTTTGGGTTTGGTTTTTTTATATTACTTTACAGAAAGTATGCCCTAATGGGGCTAACAGCTATAAAGCAACGTGACCTCACCCCCGACCCCTCTCCTTAAAGGAGAGGGGGCAAGAATCAAAATTGCATTTGTTGAGTAAACGCCGTAGGCGTGACCTGTTTGTAGAAATGTTAATTCCCAAGACAATTGAGCGCCGTGGGTGCGGACAATTGTTGTTGGGTGCAAAACCGTAAATTAATTTGCTATGGATAAACAACACCTCGAAAACCTGCTGTTTAAATGGGACAAAAAACATACGGACTATTTAAAAAGCATTTATCGCGCTAATATCCACAATCCTTCCTTTATCCAATTATTGATTGATCTGTATTTGACCAATACGCCATCAGAACTTCCGGCAAGTTGGCTGATCAAGCATTATTGTGACGCCGGCGAAACATTGACGCAGGTTCAGGTTGAACAGATTTTAAACAACCTTGACGCATTAACGGATTGGGGCAGCCGGCTTCACATCCTTCAAATCATCCCAAAAATTCAATTAACAGAACACCTCGCAAGGCAGATAGAACCGGAAATACGGAAGCTGCTTACATCTGATAACAAGTTTGTAAAAGCGGCTGCATACGAAGCCTGTTTCGAGGTTGTGCAGGTAATTCCGGCGTTTAGGGATGAATTTAAACGGATTTGCGAGGGTGTTTTTTGTGCAAGCGAAAGTGCTTCCGTAAGAGTTAAAATAAAAAGAATATTGAATAATTTATAGGCGATTGTTAAGATCGGCTGTGGTAAATACGGGCTAAGGTCTGGCAATAAACAGGTCACTCCTCCGGGGTTTGTTTGTAGAAATGTTTATTCCGATGGGTTTGCCGTTTTGGACAATTGCCCCTGAAATATAATAATATAAACATGTCACCCCTCCGGGGTTTTAAAGGTTTTGGGGATTGTCGAGCTATAAACATTGGTATCGTAAAAAAAGTGGACACAAAGTTGAGCTGCTAAGTTAAAATGTTTATTAACAGAACCGGGGTTAGATAGCCAATAGCTTGGTCTTTTGTTATAGAAAAATGTAATAAAAATACTCTGTTTTTCACTTTTAAATGCCGGAAATTGTCGAGTTTAAAGAACTAAAGAAACTTTCTGCCGGGGTTTGTCTGCCCTTTTTATTATGCTGCTTAGCTGCCGGCAATAATTCGCTGGTGATGGGCTAATTGCCCAAAGCAACGGACTGAAAGATCAACCCCTCTCCTTAAAGGAGAGTCCCAGGCGCTTTTCAACGCGTTTAATTGCATTGGTCATTGCCGTAGGTTGTCTGGTGTTGAGAAATTATAAAGGCTATAAACATGTCTGATACCTCCGGGGTTTTGTGCGCAGCAGCGGTATTTCTGGACCAGATTTAAATATGTTACCCTCCGGGGGGTTTATTGTTGAATTTGCTTTGTTTGCAGCGAGCTTCTCTAAATCAATGTACGCGATTTTCACTGGGTTTATCTGGTAATTCACGAGTTATCTGCATAGGTGCTATAAAGGTTTTAACTATAAAGTGCATCATTGGGCTTTTTCCGGTCGCTTCCGGTGCAGTGCGAAAGCGCATAGGACCGGGATACATCCAGAACCCCCTTTTAAAGAAAAGAGCGGTGATTGCAAGAATCGAAATTGTTTTGTGTTGTAAAACGCGGTAGATGTGACCTGTTTGTAGATGCCAGTTCTTTTTTACCGATGGGTTGTAGCGCCGTAGGTGCGGACTTTGTGTTGAGGAATTATAAAGGCTATAAACATGTCACCGGCACCCTCCGGGGCCCTTTTACCCTTCGTGTTAATTTCTTCTTTTGACACAACCTCAGCGGGTATTGTCGAGCTATAAATCATGTCACCCCTCCGGGGTTTGTCTGATTTTTATTATCTGCATTAGCTATAGATGTTAACAGGCGCCACTGATGGGGCTAATTGCACTAAGCAACGGACCTCACCCCAACCCCTCTCCTTGAAGGAGAGGGGCGCAAGAATCGAATTGGCTATATGTATGTCACCCTTCCGGGGATTTTTTAGCGCCAGATAAGGTTGCGGAACATCGTAGATGTTCCATTATTGTAGTCACGGTATTACAAAACAGGTGTCCGACCCTCGTAGAGGGTCAATGGCTTAAATTCAGCGCGGCGCATCATTTACCAAAAAAATAAGGTATTGATAAAACATGACAAAAAAACAAACCATCCTTATTATCAGAATCGTATTATTTGTTGGCACCATCATTTCCCTGTTTTATGTGCCCTGGCCGTTGGTAAAGGCGTGGATAAAGCCGCTGCCGGATACGGTTCAGGAACAAGTCAATGAAGCCATCGGGCTTGGGTTTGACGGCATTATTGTTTATGTCGATCAGGGCGGAAAAGCGCCTGCTTTTTACGCTGCCGGCTGGAAAAACCGGGAAAGCAAAATACCCGCCGATCCGCATGCCTTGTTCAAGATTGCCAGCATCGGCAAACTATATGATGCGGTTGCGATCACCAAACTGGTCGGTGCCAAACGGTTGTCTTTGGATAAAACGCTTGCCGATTACTTTCCGGAACTGGCGGGACGAATTGAAAATGCCGAAACAATAACCCTGTCCATGATGGTGCAGCATCGCAGCGGTATTCCCAACATGACAGAAATCCCAAGTTTTTGGACAAATCCACCCAAAAACAGGCAGGAAGCGCTTGAGCGGGTGCTGGATTTACCGGCTAACTTTAAGCCCGGGGAAAGTTATGAATATTCAAACACGAATTATATGTTGATTTCCATGCTTATTGAAAAGGTAACCGGGCAAAGCCATTTCCAGTATATAAAAGCGGCAATATTGGACCGTCTCGGGCTAAGCAACACGTTCGGATCGATACATGAGATCAACATGGACGACCTGATGAGCGGGTACTACGTTGGCGTTGCGGAGGATATCAAGACGACTGACTATAGCTCATTGATCGCAACGGCAGAAGATGTGGGCATATTCCTGCGGGCATTAAACGATGGCTCATTGTTTGATGAAGGGGAACAGGAGATTTATTCCTCAATATACAAATATAAGCATACGGGGTTGATTCCCGGTTACCAGAGTATCGCAGAATACCATAAAGACATTGATGCGGTGGTCATTCAATTTACGAACACTACTAATTTTGACGGATACAACTGGAATTTATCGGAAATTGTGTATAACCGTATTGTGAAAATAGTGAGACATCAAACAAAGGGGTAGCGGCTGGATCTGTATACGCTCCATAGGATATGACAGAAAACAAGACAGGAGTCATTTGATATATGAGCAATACAAGCCATCACGATGAACGGATTGCCAACATGACATTTGCCTCGGTATATCCGCACTATGTTACCAAAGTCGAGAAGAAAGGCAGAACGACAGCAGAATTACACCAGGTCATTGAGTGGCTGACCGGTTATGATGAACAACAGCTGCAAAATCGCTTATTGAAGCAAAAGCGACCTTTGAGAAATTCTTTCAGGAAGCGGTATTAAATCCCAACGCCCACCTGATCACAGGCGTCATCTGCGGCTATCGGGTGGAGGATATCGAAAATCCCATTACCCGACAGGTGCGGTATCTGGACAAGCTGGTGGATGAATTGGCGAAAGGGCGCAAGATGGAGAAGATTTTGCGGAGTGCCTAACCGTTTTGCCACGGAGCCACAGAGGGCACAGAGATGTTGAGTGGTGCCTTCGGCATGAGCTAGGGAGGGCACAGAGATGTTGAACGGAAAGTTATAAAAACATTTTTGGGCAACGTGAGGGAAAACCTGACGTCACGCATTTTTGCCACTGTTTTTGCCACCCACGAAGTGGTGCCTTCGGCAAGAGCCGCAGAGGGGCACAGAGAATTTATTGGTTCGTGAGTAATTTTGAGAAATAACAAAGCTTAAAATATTGAATTATTCGTTCATTTCGGACCTCACCCTCTGCCCCCTCTCCTGAGCTCAGGTTTACCCACAAGTCAGGGTAAAGGGATTGGGAACAAATCATGTCATCATCCCTACGGGGTTTGGGGAGCATCGCGTGGCTATCAAAAAGTCTACAAACATTACACCGCTACGCGGTTTTGAAGATAAAATTCAGTTGTGTTAGCAGGCGAAACTCCGGAGGAGTGTAATGTTTATAGAAAAGCATCTTCTCTGTGATTCTCCGTGCCTCGGTGGGAAAAAACTGTTGATGCATAACCTCAGTTACTAAGTATAAACGTTTCAAACGCATGAGCTGCAGCCATGAACAGTAAATACCTGAATATCGCGCTGATCCTGACCTCATTTATGGGATACCTCGAATGGGGCGGCGGCAACAGCATGTTCCTGTGGCAGGGGTGAGATTGACATCATCGAAAAGCTGTTCACTCAACCCGGATCTGCCATTCACCCGTTTACCGTGCTCCCGTTATGCGGGCAATTGCTGCTGCTGGTTACCCTGTTTCAGCGAGCGCCTAACAAATGGCTGACCTTTGCCGGAATGGGCGGGGTCGGGGTGTTGCTGGTGTTTATGTTTATCATCGGATTGATCAGCCTGAATGCCCGGGTTACCCTGTCAACCCTGCCGTTTATTGTGACCGCCGTTCTGGTGCTGCGGCATCACCGGGCTTCACCGGTGGTTGGAAGTGAATGAGTTGGGTGTGGATTGGGAGCCTGGCTTCGAGGGGGATTAACCTATGGAGGAGGCAACAGTATTATATTAATGGTTGTTTACGCAATATTATGATCTATAATTGCTGGAATCCAGATTTTTTGTAGTATTTTGTTTAAACATCGTTAGATTTTTGTTTGTCTAAACTGTTATTTCTGCTATATTTCACTGTCATTATTGAGTTTTTGATTCACAAAATGATGTGTTCTTACCTTACTGGTGTAAGGTGGTTCACTCTAGTCGCATTCAAACAGAAATTTCTCTCAATCAGTAAACACAAAAATTTTCGCACCTTTCAACAATAACAATTGCGTGCTGCAATTGATTGACATACAAAATGAAGCCGGCGAAATTGGCTGTTTTGTAACCAAGTATCCGTGAGGATCAAAAAAGAGAGTTGTAGCATGTTAAGTAAAATTCTACTTGTCGCATTATTCGCTTTAATTGTTTTGGGAATTACAACGATTTTGAGACATCAAAATATATAATGAAGGTGAAATAATGAAAAAAGATAAAGATGACAATGCTTATATGAATGAAAGCATGAAGTTGTTTTACTTCTTTTTGTTTATTGCATTTATCCTATGGGCAGTTTGGTATTTTATTTTAAAATGGTTGATTCCTAATATCGAACATCAAGGATTAACAGGTGATCTTTTTTGGGGGTATTAACGCATTATTTACTGCATTTGCATTTGCTGGGGTAATATTTACTATTTTACTTCAAAGAAAAGAATTGAAATATCAGCGATATGAACTTGAATTAACGAGAGGGGAGCTGAAGCGATCTGCTGATGCTCAAACAAAAACTGAAATGAGTTTAGCTAAACAAACTGAAGCAATCGATAAAACTCTTAAAATCAACGTATTAAATGATCTCGTCAAAATTGTTGATGCCAAATTGAGAGTTGGACAGTTTACAGCCTCTGAACTTGCTGATCTAAAAAATAAAAAAGAAGTATATTTATCAAAACTTGAAGAAATGTTGTCCGATGAAATCGGAAAGGATAGTTATGTCATATGAAAATGAATTAATAAAAAAAAATAAAGCGAAGGCAAATCTCGAAGCAATGAAACAGATGACGGAATCTGAGAGAAGAATGTTCCCACCGTTAAGCTTTTTTATTGAAGATTATAATAAAATCCGCAAACTAGCTTTGCAAACAAATCCTTCGCTTGAGGGTATCTTCCCTCCAGAAATTAAAATAGCTGCTGATTATGCTGATACAGATATTTCTTACAGTGTTTTACAAGCTTACACAGATCAAATAGCAAGTCTTATTCAAAAAGGATAATATGCGACTTATTGACGACATTGAAAGCTTATTTATATTGCTAAATGAATGGTCAGATAACACCCAAAATTTGATTTACAGAGGTGTTAGAAAATCATCATATCAGTTGATCCCATCAATAGGAAGATGTAAAATATATAAAAACAATAACTTTACTCTAAAAGATGAATTACTGTTTTTAAAATTATTTAAACAAAAAGCATTTTCATTTATTAAAGATCATATTAACAATGACATAGAACTATTATCCATAGCCCAACATCATGGTATTCCAACTCGACTACTTGACTGGACAAGGAATCCTCTAGTAGCTATATATTTTGCAGTTAAAGATGAGTTTGATGTTAATGAAGAAAAAAAATAACTCATTAATCTATGTTTTCAATCCAAAGCAAAAATCTGATCTCGATGGTAATTTTGACCCTTTTAAAATTAGAAAAAATTCATAGATATATTCCAAAGTATTGGAGTGCAAGAATTAATTCTCAATCAGGTCTGTTCACAGTTCATCCAAATCCTTATAAACCATTTGAATCAGATGAAATTTCAAAAGTATATATTTCTTATGATCTAAGAAAAGATATAAAAAGAGGCTAAACAGATTTGGAATTCATGAAGCCTTTTTGTTTCCAGACCTTGATGGGATTTCAAGGCATATTAAATGGTTAAGAACAAATAACTTTTAGCAAGTTTCTTCGCTAAAACAAAATTATTCTAAGCTAAGATTATAAAATGAATAAATTTAGATTTAAAAGATACGCATTTTCAGAAGCTGAGTTAGTGTATTTAAAAGCTGTTGAACAAAAGAAATATAGTAAATATGATACAAACGTATTACATGTTGAATTGTGGAATAAACTTGGAGATGATTTTAGTGTTGATAATCTCGAAAAATTTGCTATTTGGTATGATCACCCAACACTTCTTGGATTATGGTATGTAAATCCGAAGCATTTTCTACTGCAGGTTTGTGAAAAAATTGCTCGTGAATTAAAAATATTATTACAACTCATTATGGAATAAAGAAAATACACTCTAGCCAAATAGCATCTGCTTTAGATATTGAGGAGAATGATGTTAAAATAGGGCTTAGGTTGTTGTTAATGGTGGAATGTTTCAAGGAGGAAATTTTAATAGTAACGAATTTGGTTGCTATGAAGTTAGTTTTAATAAACCCAAAAATATGTATTCAAAAATAATGAGATACAAAGGTATCGAAATAGAAATGGAAGAATTTTTCAATAGTTATTCACCATCTCCTAAAAAAATTATCTAAGAATGTAGGTGCCATAATTAGAAATAAACAAGATTTTCAATATGATGCCAAAAAATATTTGGCTTGATATAAAAAATGAATATGAAGTTAGCAAACCTGTTTTTGCAAGAAAAATTCGATTTATTTCAGATCCGTATATAAGAAAAAATTGTTTTACGTGATGTTGCGGATGCATTTGTTTTATCACAACTTGGATTTACTAAATCTTCAATTATCCTCTCAGGTAGTGTAATTGAGGAAATTTTAAGACAATATTTGCTCTATAAAGGCATTGAATTAAAGTCAATCAGATTTATTGATTATATAAAAGAATGCCAAAATAACAATTTGTTAAAACCCGCAAATACAGATCTTTCAAATGCTGTAAGAAATTTCAGAAACTTAGTTCATATCAAAGAAGAAGATTCGAGATCAAGAATTATAAAGTCAATGGCAACTGGAGCTGTAAGCTCAATATTTTCTCTTGTAGATCAACTTTCTAAAAAATGAATCTAATTAAAACAATGGATATAACCGCTCTTAAGCTTGCTGCCTTTCCTGCAAACTAGACATCACTTCAAAAATCGAGCTATACGATTTTATTATACACCCTAACAAAGTGTATTACATACCAACAGGAGGTGTTGCGCCCAGGCTCAACCGGCTCAGCCATAAGGAATTTTACAAAATCATTATTGCCAGCCACCGCAGGCTAACACCCAAACAACTGGACACCATAGAATGATATTATATCAAAAATTTAGCCAAATGCTACCATGCCGGGTATCGGCATCTTGAGGAAAGTTTGTAAAAGTGAGGTTTTTGTGAATAAGAAACTTGCTGAAGGTTCCAGATACGATTTGGTGAAAAAATAGTAATTGTGTAGATTTAATTTAATTTGTTTGAAAAGTTTGTCTCAAATCATATCAATTATTAAAAATACATATTTCTTTTTGATTATACAGAAGGTGTGGTCATACTACTGTTAACCAAAGCATTATGCAGAATTGCGCTTATTTCTGCTTGTGCATTTTCAGACTATATCTTTCAAAAAAAAAAAAATGGCGATGTTATTCTGAATTTTCAAAAGACTTTTGAGAATGTATATCAGATAATTTTTAACAACTCCAAGGATGTTATAGTGATGAAAATAAGATTGTCATGAACTTGAAAAATTTCCTTTATATCATGATAGATTTAAATATTTTCTTTACAGAGGTTGCGGACATTTAATATATATAAAAAAACTGATCCTGAGGAATTCTACAACAAAAACTTTTTGACATAAATTTTTTCGGAAAATTTAAAATAATATCATTTAATTTGACTATAAAGATATCTTGTCAAGTAATAAAGTCGGTTTAGAATGTCTGAGAGAAGTATCTAATATATATAGTTATAACCACATGGTGATTCATTTATTGAGTTATAAAAGTAAGAGCTAATATATTCTTATTGGTTGTTGCAAAATGTTGTCATTCGAATATTAATTGACATTATGTAGGATAGACTAATGAATGCTGATTTAAAGGTTATTTCTGTATTGGAAAAAAAAATTAAAGTATAAACTAATACCACTTGAAGATCCTGAATGGCCTGCAAGAGGTTATGAAATCAACTCAGAAAAACGAGTCGTAAAGTTATTCTTAGTTAATGTAGGGTTACAAAACATACCGCTTGAGATTTTGGATTTGGAACACTTAGAATATTTAGATATAAGTGGTAATAAGTTAAAATACATTCCAAATGATTTGACAAAACTTAAAGAAGTAAGATATTTGAATCTTTCTGACAACAGTATTCATCACCTACCAGTGAGTTTAAAAAACTTTAGTAAAATTGAATATTTAGGTTTAAGTGGTAATAATTTTAGTAAATTGCCCAACCAATTATTTGAACTTAAAATTTAAAATACCTTGATATAAGTAACAATGCTATTCAAGTAATACCTGACAATATTTCAAAACTTAAGAACTTAGAACAATTAGAAGTATGGGATAATCATTTAGAATCAATATCAAGCCATATTGGATTACTTAAAAATCTTAAACACCTTGATTTAGAAAACAACTTTCTCGAAAAATTACCTTTTGAAATAAGGAATCTAAATGAACTAGAATTTCTAGAATTAGGTAGAAATCCATTGAGCACTTTTGCTCCAGAAATTTACAACTCAGTAAACAATATTGATATGCTATTCAATTTTCTAGCAGAAATTGTAGATGAAGAAGATTTTCTTTATGAAATAAAGCTTCTTTTAATCGGAGAAGGAAGAGTAGGAAAAACATCAATAGCAAAATCATTAAGTAATGAAGAGTATATTTTGGAGGATGAACATACAACTGAAGGTATAGATATTCAGCCATGGTTGATTCAACCTGAAGAGTTTGAGGAACTAGGTATTGAAATTGATAAAGAATTTCGAGTAAACATTTGGGATTTTGGAGGTCAAGAAATTTATCACGCCACTCATCAATTTTTTCTTACAAAAAGATCAGTTTATATTTTAGTAACAGAATCACGCAAAGAGGATAAACATGAAGATTTTTATTATTGGCTGAATATTGTTAAACTTCTTGGCGATAAAAGTCCAGTAATAATTACACTTAATAAATGTGATCAACCGACTAAAGATTTACCGATTAATGAATATCAAAAAGCGTTTAAAAATATTATCGAATTTAGAAAAATTAGTTGTATTCCTAATTATAGAGATACTATAGAGTCATTAAAATGTGAGATTAAAAGGATTATAACAAATCCTGTGCATGTTCCACATATCAGTACAGCTTTACCTGCAGTATGGGTTCGGATACGTGAAGAACTACAATATATTCAACAAGAAATGGAATATATCTCTTACCAAGAATATCTGGATATCTGCCTTTCTTATAGTCTAAATGAAAAACGGGCTTTGCATCTTAGTAGTTTTTTTCACGACTTAGGTGTCTTTCTTCATTTTCAAGATGATATTGAGCTATTTGATACTGTTTTTCTAGATCATGAATGGGTCACAGATGGGGTGTATAAAGTGTTAGATAATACACTTGTTAAAACAAAATTATGGCAAATTTACAGATAGTGACTTGATGGACATATGGAAAGAAGACAAATATAGGTTTAAAAGAAAAGAACTGCTTTCTTTAATGAAAGACAAAAAATTTGAGATATGCTTTAAGTTTGATGATAAAACCTATTTGGCACCTCAACTATTACCTGTAGATGAAATCGAATACGAATGTACCTGGTTTACAAGACAATTTGTTTTTGAATATAGATATAGGTTTATGCCTAAAGGTATTCTTACTAGATTTATTGTCAAAAGGAATAAAGATATTTTTGAAAATAAAAATTGGCGTTATGGGGTTCTTCTTAACTTCGACAAAACTTTTGCTTTAGTAAAAGAACTATACTTTGATCGTAAAATAGTTATTCAATTAACTGGAGAGAATAAAAGGGTTTTTAGATATTATTCGGAAATCAATTCAAGAAATACATGAAGATTTCAATAATTTGGAAGTTAATGAAATGGTGCCGTGCAATTGTAGATTTTGTAGAAACAATCCAACTCCCCATTTTTTTGATTATGAAGAGCTTAAGCAATACTTAGTAGAAGGTGAAGAATTCATAAAATGTAAAATGGGTAAAATTAAGAATGTAAGTGTCAATTTATTAATTGCTGATGTGTTTAATTTAACCTCTAAGGAGAAAAAAAGGTATGAAACCCAATAAAAAAGGACAAAAAGTTAATAAAACGATTAATAAATTTGAATTTAATGGCCCTATACAGAACAGCAATTTATCTTTACAATCAAATAAAGCTTCTCAGCAGAACATTTCCAACATGAATAACACTGAAATTATGGAGAAGATTTTAGAGTTAATTAATCAAGATAAATCTATTAGTAAAGCCAATAAAGAAGAATTAAAATTTGATATTGATATAATAAACCGTGAAATGAAAAAAAAGATAATCCACGTATAGAATTGGTTAAATCATATTTATCAAATTTTGCTAATATTGCGTCTATAGCTAGTTTTGTTCAACAATTACTTTTAAACATTGGTCAATGAGAAGATTAAATAGAATAAAATATTTGATTCTCATTACTATTAACTTATTTTGATTACTATAAAAATTCTTAAGAACCATAATTCTGAAAATTAAGCCTGGGGATGTTTCCCCAGGTTTTTGAGTTTACGGATGCTATTGGAAATCAATACATATGAATCGAAAAAGTAACCTTCCTCAGACCTCAAAATCCCGGCCGTTTTTTTACCATAATCGGATCATAATCCCCAACCAATGCCAACGCAGGATGTGGTTATTGCGTTAGAGCATTCGCTTAACCACAAAACCGCCATCCGTATGGCAATAACCCTATTAGCAAAATTTTATGTGGTTTCTTTGAAAAAAAATCAGCCGAACAAACGCCCGGCTGATGTGAGGATGATACTATGCCTGCAGTATCAAATATGTGTTTGGCGGGTTAGCGCGCCAGCGGCTTTTGAACAAGGCCTGCTTGTCCGGGTCGTTCTTGAACACCAGTCGCCCGATTTCATTCACGCGGTTGGTGGTTTCGTAAATTTCGTCCAGTTGTTTGTAGCGTTTGCGGTTGCCGGCGTTTTTGGCCGCTTTTTTCAGTTCCTGCTGTGCTTCTGCTTCGCGCATTTGGGTGAGCAGGGTGCGCCCGGCGGCAATCACTTCCGGGGTTTGTCCGGCGGCAGCCAGCGCGTCCTGGTATTGTTCCGCCAGGCTGAGCAGCACTTCCATCACCGCTGCCATGCGGGTTTCGCTGGTCCTTGCGGCCAAAAATGCCTTGTTCGGAAATGTGTCGCTTTGGGGGGATTTACGGCCAAACACAAACTTCAGCCGGGTCTGCAATGCTTTGCCCCAGTCGTAGCACGCGTCAATCGCGGAATTTTTGTTTCCGGTCAGGTTTTTTTGCCCGAGCAACAGCACCGGGCCGGATGGCAGCGCTGCAGCGGTTTCAATACTCGTTTCAAACGCGGTCAGCACTTCGGCTGTAATACCAAAACTGTTCAGGTCCGCGACATTTTCCCGGGCATTGGCAAGCGTCACCCGTGCAATTGAGTAAATAACTTCGTCCGGATACTTCGGTCGTATCATCGAACTCTCCTTTCCCTGAATGGGTTAATCTTGATTGAAGAATAAAGGAACTCCCTATCCTAAATTTCTATGTCATTTATATTCGTTTTTGGGAAAAGATACTTTAGATACTAAAAAGCTATTTTCCAACTTTTTTTTGCAGGTCCATAAAAAACAGGGTGTTTTTCTTACCGGGGAAAAACGACAAAGGTTTATTTTTAAGACCATCAGCAGCGTATTCCTAACCGGTTAATATTATTAAAAATTGGAATTGGGTGAAGATGTGGTTATACTGATGTAACAGTCAGTACTTCTAGTTGAGCAACAAAGGCAAATTCGAAATAGATTTCCAATATCAACTTGATACAAGGTATGGTTAGAGATGCAATCGATACGGGTATTCATTGTGGATGACAATCGCCTGTTCCGTGAGGGGCTGGTTTCCATGCTTAATGATCATGATGATTTTTTGGTTACAGGATCTGCGGCAAACGGTAATGTTGCATTAGCCGAAATTGAAAAAACAAAACCGGATATCGCGCTAATTGATATCGGCATGCCTGAAAAAGACGGTATTGAAGTTACCCAGGCATTGCACAATGATTTACCTGATGTGAAGGTCATCATTCTTGGCATGCCGGATTTATCCGATGAAATCATGACCTGTATTGAAGCGGGAGCATCCGGTTATGTACTGAAAGAATCCTCTTTTGATCACCTTGTTGAAACCATCCGCCTGGCTTATCGTGGCGAAACCTTTTGTTCACCAAAAATGGCCGCATCCCTGTTTTCTCGTGTTGCCGAGTTAGTGGCTAATAAATCACCCAAAGAATCAGTAAAACTGACACCACGCGAAATAGAAGTCATCAGCAAGATTGCAGAGGGACTTTCCAATAAGGAAATTGCCCAAAATCTATCTATAGAAACACAAACCGTTAAAAATCACATCCACAACATTCTTGATAAACTACAGTTGCATAACCGCCTGGAAGCTGTTGTTTATGCCCGCGAAAGAGATTTGTTAAAAAAGAAACAATAGGTCCAGTACTTTCCATACCCGAGTACCGTATATCCCCCCTTTTTTTAGCCTGTATAAGGCCTACCAACGCATTAGTCCTTCCATAGTCATCAATTGAACCTTTCGGTCTATTGTATCCCACCTCTGCAGTGATCATATTGAAACTGACCGATGGTGCCCAAAATGTAGCGACCGAAATAGCCATCCGGAAGAAAGTTATTGCCAGGATATTTGCACAGTGATCGGAATTCATAATGGCGGGAACTACCGATCTGTATGCAAACGGTTGTTTAGTTAAGAAGGAATGGTTTATGGAAACAATCAAAACAATGTTATCGAGCAGGTACCACAGTTGCATTCAGGCTTAGCCGAAATCCGATTATTCGCCAGCCGGGTTTGGAGGACAAAAACCTGATATCCAAATGCTGGGCGATGAGTTCCGGATGTGGGGTGCCGAAATCGACAATTTGAAAGTCCAAGAAGATAAAGCCAAAGGCGGATTCCGGGGAGAACATCCGCATCAGATCGATGAAATACAGGTGAGGATTCAATCTGCAAGAGATAATTTAATCCGGGTATTTTATTCGATAAGGTCTGAGGGCCAGGCCAATACTATGAAATAACGCCAAGAAGCAGGATTCGAAAAAAAAGACAGCAGAAACACAACTATGAATTTAGAGCGGCCGGTTACGGGCCCAGATAACAAAAAATCACGAAGCGTTCTCACTGCTTCACTAAAAAAAAGCAACATGGATAAAGGAGATTACACAGTGAAAAAAGCAATCATTTTTTTTATAGCAGCAGTCACTCTCGGTACGATCGTCATGGGTTGTGGCTTGAGCAATAAGGCCAAAGGCGGGGCGATAGGTGCAGGCGCAGGAGGAGCCGCCGGTGCAGTGATCGGACATGCGGCTGGAAATACGGCACTTGGCGCTATCATCGGCGCAGCTGTCGGAGGAACAACCGGAATTTTAATTGGAAATACGATGGACAAGCGCGCCGAAGAGATGCGGCGGGATATGCAGGGTGCAAAAATTGAACGCGTCGGCGAAGGCATCAAAATTACTTTTGATTCGGGTCTGCTTTTCGACGTGGATCAATCGGAATTGCAACCGGCTGCGAAAACGAATATCGAAAGCCTCGCTAAAACCCTTAACAAATACCCCGATACGAATATTCTGGTTGAAGGGGATACCGACAATAGCGGCAGTGATGCCTACAATTTGCAGCTATCTGAGCGACGTGCCCAGGCTGTTGCCAACTACCTGAAGGGACTTGGCGTAGCCGGGCAAAGGATTTCCACTGTCGGGCTGGGGGAAACGAACCAGATCGCATCGAACGATACCGAATATGGCCGCCAGCAAAACCGGCGGGTTGAAGTTGCCATTTTCGCGAACGAAAAGTTAAAAAAAGCCGCAGAGAACGGCAAGTTTAATTAACTCAATAACAAGTTGTTTATGTTAAATCTGAAAATATCATCAATAACTAAATGGAGTCAATAATGCCTTTAATAAATGTCGTAATGGGTTTAATCGTGGTCGGCGTTCTTTTATGGTTGGTTAATCAGTATTTACCGATGGATCGCAAGATTAAGTCTATCCTGAATGGAGTTGTGGTCATTGCGGTGGTCCTGTGGCTGTTGGGCGCTTTTGGCGTGTTAGATTCTTTATCAAGTATTCGTATTTAAAACTACGGATAAACTCTACTCCAAGGTTCTATACCGGAAATATATTGCTATAAAAGCAGATGAATCATTTAAGAAGTAGATTTCAAAATCGAAACAAAGGAAAAACTTTATGAAACGTTTTATACTATTCTCAATGCTAAGCCTGATGCTTTTTGCATCTAAACAGATTTATGCACAATTCGAAAATCCCAATGTAGGATTCGGTGCTGCCGTAGGTGGCGCCTATGGAGATAATAGCAGTGCTGACAAATGGGTGATACAGGGTCGTGGATTTTTTCAATACAAACTCATTTCGCCGATATTATTAGGTCAACTGGGCGTGGGATACACAAAACTCAATGCACCCGGGGTATATTCCGCAGCAACCATCATGGCAGATAACAGATTGCTTTTCATTCCATTTTCTTTGGAAAAATTGAATCCGTTTATATACGGCGGTTTTGGTGTGTCTAAGAATGTTGATGAAAGCGGCTCGGATTTTTTACCAATGGTTCCGTTTGGCGTTGGTTTCCAGACCAGGCTCGGTAGCCAAATGTTATTGGAAGTGAGTGGCGGATATCATTTGTCTTTATCGGACAAACTTGATGGTCACATCCGCACGGATTCCAACCTTAACACTATTACAAATAAAAAACACGATGGATACAGCGGAATTCTTATCGGATTGATGTTTACCGGTGCATCGAACGAAAATGGCGATCCCGATAAAGACGGCTTGATCACAAAGCTTGAAAAAGAATTAGGCACAGATCCCAAAAATGCAGATACCGATAAAGACGGTTTGAACGACGGCGCAGAAGTGAACCAGTACAAAACCAGCCCGCTTAAGGCCGATACTGATGGCGATGGCCTGAACGACGGTGTTGAAGTGAACCAACACAATACCGATCCAAACAAAATGGATACTGATGGTGATGGCTGAACGACGGTGTTGAAGTGAATCAGCACAAAACTTATCCCCTGAATGCAGATACTGATGGTGATGGCCTGAACGACGGTGTTGAAGTGAATCAACACAAAACGAATCCGCTAAAGGATGATACAGACGGTGACGGTTTGAAGGACGGCGCTGAAGTGCAGTATAAATCTGATCCATTACAAACGGATACCGATGGCGACGGATTAGGCGATGGCATTGAGGTGAATCAGCACAAAACCGATCCGGCTAAAGCAGACACAGATAGTGATGGTCTTAGCGATGGCGAAGAAATAAACAAATATAAAACCAGTCCGCTGAAAATTGATTCGGATGGCGGTGGTATGGCTGATGGCGCTGAAGTGAAGAGCGGAACAAATCCCCTGGACCCTAAAGATGATATAACATCGACAATCGTTCTCGAAAAAGGGAAAAAGGTCATTCTTCGGGGAATCAATTTCGAATTAAATAAAGCCACCTTGACTGGGGACTCTAAATACATATTAGAGGAAGCTTATAAAGCGATGGTTGCCAATCCCGATGTGCAAATAGAAATCTCTGGTCATACGGATAGTTCGGGAAGCGACAAATATAATCAGTCGCTCTCATTGCAACGGGCGCAATCCGTTAAAAATTGGCTGATGCAAAAAGGCGTGGCAGGTAATCGCATGAAAACTGTCGGCAAAGGTGAAAAAGAACCGGTTGCTAACAATAACACAGCAGAGGGGCGGGCGGAAAATCGTCGTATTGAATTTTATGTTCAGCAATAGCTCTCGCTGAATATTTGAAAGTCAATAAAACACAGAATATTGATTCGCATTCAGAACATAACCAGAGAGAGCACCTTCGGAGAATTGCAGATATCGCCGAAGGTTGCTCCCTCATAAAAGGATTCAATAATGCCCTTAATAGATGTTGTAATTGGTTTATTGGTTGTCGGTGTTCTCTTGTGGGTGATTAATCAGTATTTACCGATGGATCACAAGATTAAATCTATCCTGAATGGTGTTGTGGTCATCGGTGTGGTTGCGTGGCTGCTGGAAGCTTTTGGGTTTTTCACTTTGATGCCCGGCATGCACATGGATATAGGCAGGTAACACTTAAGCAAGCAATCAGTTGCACATCGTTGTTGTTGTGCAGGTAACGTATTAATTTCAATTAACTTATATAGAGGACTCCATTATGTTTAATAAAGTAATTTTCGGATTAATGCTTATGACGTTTGCATTCGTTCAAACCGGTTTAGCTGGGGAGAAGAAAAAATTCAAAAGTATTTCAACCAAACCGCCAGTGAAGTAAAGGCTGCTACCGAACCGGCACAAAAACGTGAAATACTTAACAACTCATTACAAACCATGTCCAAAGCGTTGGATAAAGTCGAGCGTACCGGTTTGGTCTCGAAAGAAGATCGTGCAGAAATTGATCGCCTGAAAGCTACCCTTCAGGATAAACAAGATGAACTGATGGGTAATAATGGCTACGAGCGCGTATCCGATGCGCAACTGAATGCTTTTTCTGATTACGTTGTGCAGGATATGGAACAGGCGGACAAGACTATAAGCATAAGTTTGGTCTCTGCGCTTTTGATTGTAATAATCATAATCCTTTTGGTATGATCAGCCCTTTCATCAACAGTTTTAAGGCCACCATGCAGGCACATGTTACACAGGTAATGTTCGCGGTGAACATTACCTGTGTGATTTTACCGTTATTTCTGTTGTCCTGCAGTTCAGGCGCTCTCACCGGTCGAGGCGTCGCGTTTGGGGAAGAGAATATGGTTACTCCGCCGCGTTACTCAATGGTATTTATCATCCATGGCGACGGTAATTACCTTTATCACGATTCCAATGGCATCGCACGCAGGGCTGACGATGAGACTCTTTTTGAAGCAACAAAGGTAGCAATACTAAATCCGGAAGCCGAGGTGTTTATCTTTCATGAAAAACCCAGGAGACATGTCTTATTTTTCTTTCCACGTCGTGATGGGAATTTTTATTACTACCGGCAGGGAAAGCTGATTGCCAAGGAATCGTACTGGCGCGATCAGGGACCATCACGTTTTGATCCCATAGTGGAACGCTATCATCGGTTTAGTGCTGAAAAGCACGCTGAGATGGTGAGAATGTTTCTCTATTTCGGACATGAAATCCCCGAATTTGGCGGTACGGGTTATGATGCATCTTACAAGAACCGGATCTTCACAATAGAAGAACTTGCCGGCGGATTGAAACACATGACGCGTGATTCCACAAAACTCGATCTCGTCGTGCTATCCACCTGTTTCAACGGCACGCCTCACAGCATTGCCACGCTGGCGCCATATGCGCAAACAATCATTGCTTCACCGGACAATCTTCACCTTTCTTACTTCGATCTCGGTCCATTAGAGCGATTGGATACCGGTTTGCAAAATGGAAATGTGACGGCATTTGCGACAAACTTTGCCCGGCATGCATTCAACCGGCTGACAGAAGATATTCAGACGGCGGTTACGGTTGCGGTGTATGATGTAGATAGTGTACAGACATATTTGCAGGCAGTCGGAAAAAGCTATAATCACACTCTGGCAGCAATAAAAACGCAACAACCGGAGTCCCTTGAGCACTGCGATTGTGCAGATGAGGCGATATACGTAACACCTGAGATCGGAGAAGGGGTAACAATCTTCTATCGAGCGCCGGGTTTCGGCCGCACAAAGCACAAACTGAATCATTCCGGATGGGAATGCTGGCGCCTTCGCCAGTAAACCACTGTTGATGAAGATAACAATTGGTTTCGTTTACAAAATAGCGGTAGATCCGGCCGGAGCACCGGCGATATTCAAAACCAGGAGAAACGCATGTTCCTACAATGTCATCGTAATTACAGGAAGAAAATTTGGCTTGTGATTATACTGATTTTTATGGTCGGTTGTGCAGGCGCAGCACGTGTAAAAATCAGCGAGTTAACCGCCAATCCACAAAAATATCACGAGAAAGTCGTGACCGTTAAAGGGAAAGTGGTGCAAACACTCTCGATACCCATACTTTCGATTGGCATTGCAAAAATTGATGATGGTACCGGTGAAATTTGGGTGAAGCCCACTGGTCGCTCGTTATTCGAGGGGCAGAAAGCTACCGTAAAAGGGGTCCTCAAAATTGCCGCCACTCTTGGGAACGAAACTTTTGGGAATATTGTGGTCGAAGAAGACCCTAAAAATAATTGACAAAACGGGAAAGAAACGTCTTTCAACAAGTTGGAGGTAGTTATGACTTTAACAACAAACATAACGCTGATTCAATTTTTGTTGTTATTACTCGTCGCCGGTGTGTGCGGGAGTATTGGGCAGGCGCTATCCGGTTACTCACGCGGCGGTTGTCTTGCATCTATTGTGCTGGGTTTTATTGGTGCATTTATTGGTGTATGGCTTGAAGGCAAGTTTGCTTTACCGGAACTTTATACAATGCAAATCGGCACAACAACATTTCCAATTGTCTGGTCTATCATTGGCTCGATACTATTTGTTGCCCTGGTTGGCTTACTTACATCACCCCGCCGCCGGGGATAATTTAACATCACTAACTTTATTTACCGGGCGACAGAGTCGCCGGAGAGGAGCCAAACATGCTATGGACCATCTTTATGATTCTTTTGGTTTTGTGGCTGCTGGGATTAATCGGTGGCTATACGGCTGGCGGATTAATTCATGTGTTGCTGGTTATCGCTGTAGTCGTAGTGTTGATAAGAATCATTCAGGGACGAAAAGTGCTGTAAGAAATTCAGCTTAACAAACAATAAACAAAACTTAACGGAGGAAAATATATGAAACCGATTATGATTATCGGATTGTTACTCATCGTTTTTGGCATCGGGGCGCTTGCCTATCAGGGAATTACATATACTTCGCAAGAGACAATCATCGACCTTGGCCCTATTAAAGCAACCGCTGATACCCAAAAGACCATACCACTACCACCCATCATAGGTGGATTGGCAATTGTTTGCGGGGTTGGTTTGGTTGTCGTTGGGCGTAAAAAGTCATAGCTCAGCGAACTCAACTTCTCAAGTTGCATCATATGCACAGATAGTTGAAAGCTATTTTCAATATTCCACGGATACAATGCGATTGCGAAACCGTCTGTAGCCGTGGCATATTCACTCAATAATTTGTTTCAGTTCCAGTACTTTCCATACCTAAGTACCATATCATTCCTCTTTTTAACCTGTTTGAGGTCTATCAGTTCTGTAGTCCTTACATAGTCCAATTTTGAACCTTTCGGTCTATTGTATCCCGCTGCTGAATTCCTCATATTGAATCAGTTAATCAGGTAAAAAAATATAACTTTAATCAGACATCTATCTTTCTGTGGATACCTGATCGCTGTTTCAGGTTCACAATCTGGAACCATTGAGCCTGCGGTGTTGGGGTACAATTGATTTACTAAAAGAAATGAGAACGTGTTGTGAAAAAAATCAAATTATTAGTATCTAGCCGGCCAAAATTACTTTCGGAAGTAATCCGGAACCTGATCAACAGCCAGTTGGATATGGAAGTTGTTGGCGAAGTGTTAGATCCTCTTCAGTTGTATCTGTATATACAAAAAACGCATGTGCATGGGATTGTTATTACTCCGCTAAATGCAAATGGAGAACCAAAAATTTGCAGCATATTGTTAAATGAGCAACACCATCTCAAAATATTGACGCTATCGTCAAAAAGTGAAGCCGCTTATTTGTATCAATTTGGAATGAAAAGACTGCGTATTGACGATCCGTCGCCACAATCCATTATTGATACTCTACGAAGTGTCTGCGATAACTCAAACGGATATCAAACACTGTTGGTTGGGTGAATAAATTGAATGCTAAGAAAATAAGCACAGTTGAAAAAGGAGTATATCAATGGGTTTAGTATTTGGGTTTTTGTTGATATGTCTTGCTATATGGTGGTTTGATGGACAAATATCAATTGTCAGTAGAGCTGAAGATAGCGGAAACTTTTTTGTTGGGATGATAGGTGCCATGATCGGAGGTTTTTTGTTTCGAGGTGTTGATCTTACTGTAAGAGGGGTGATGTTCAGCATCTTAGCCATTGGCACTGCCATATCGTTCATAGAGTCTCATCAAATTAAGAACCTTTCACGAACAATCCGGGTGATCTAATAATAATTAATCATCATCAAAAAATTTGCTTTCAAAACAATAAAGGAGAAAAACATGACTGATAAAAACTACTTCCAAAAATTAACCGATCAGCTGAATCAATGGAATGATGAAATTGGCAAATTGAAAATCAAGGTCGGTAAAGCCGGGGCAGAATCCAAAATCGCACTTCTCAATCAAATCGACGAATTAAGCGCGATTACCAAGTCCGCTCAGGACATGCTCAAACAATATCCGGAAACCGGTGAGCAAGCATGGGATAAGATGAAGACCAGATTTGAAAATGGCTGGATGGAATTTAAGGATGCATTTTCAAAAGCATCTGAAAAGAACAAGTAATTCACAGTGATATACGTGTGGTTCAATATTCGTCAGTCGCAGTTGTTAGGACATCTCTTTTTTTACACCCGTTATCATACAGTTTTAGCCGCTACTTAAAAATAATCGAGGCAATGTTATGTTTAAAAGAACGCTGTTTAGCCTAAGTCTGGCAATGTTAATATTCGGTCAAATGTATGCCCAAGGTGCGAGTTTTGGACCACAAGTCGGGTATCAAAAAGCCCGCGATGCCGACAAAGGAAATGTTATCGGAGGGGCAGCCCTGCGGATAAAGCTAAACCCGGTAATCGGTTTCGAAGGTGCTATAAACTACCGTCAGGAAAAATACGCGAATGAAGCCCTGACCGTGCGCAGTTGGCCCATAATGTTGACCGGGCTGATTTATCCCACTTCCATCATATATGGTGCTATCGGTTTTGGCTGGTATAACACAAGTTTTGATTATAACCAAAACTTGTCCGGGTACCAGGATATTGAAGACAAAACCATACAAAAGGTCGGTTGGCATTTTGGTGCGGGCGTGGATTTACCGGTTGGTCCGGCATCTAATTTCACGGCAGACATTCGATATGTTTTTCTGAATTATAATTTTAGCGGAATTCCCGGAAGCGGTGAATTGAACAGTAACTTCTATGTTGTTACTGTTGGATATCTGGTTGCGCTATAGTGGCTTACAGCTCATGCTCGTAAGTTTATGATCAATGCTCACCGTTGATGGTTATATCATCTGAAAGGAACTAAATATGTTTTGGACATTCGTTTTGATTCTTATCTGTCTATGGCTGATCGGTTTTTTAGGCGGCTTTATGACAAGTGGATTTATTCATTTGCTGTTGGTTAGCTCCGTCGTAATGATACTGGCAAAAGTGATGTACCGAAGAAACAAGCTATTATAACCGACAGATTTTTAACAAATCTATGAACATAAACAGTTCAACGCCGGCAACGCCGGTTCGACATGTTCTGATTTGTATGAAGGAGAAATACATGTATATCATGTTAAAGAACTAAATACATGTTATATAACAATTTAAGGAGATAAATATGGTTCAGCTACAAAGATATATCAATACCACTTTCATAGTCGCAATATTTTGCTTCTCGGTGCTTTTTATAGCAATCGCATATGGGCAAGACCCAATTAAAATTCGTCCGCAACAACAGGCACCACTAGCTTTTGTTGGGGAAAACGAGGTGAAAACAGCGCTTTTTCAGGATGCTAAATCAGCAATGGAGGCTGCCAAAAAAGTGCAGGCAAATCATTTGGCGCCAAAAAATTTTGGCGATGGAATGAAGCACTTTAATGCGGCTGAAGTTGATTTTAACAATGGTAAAGATTTGGAAGACATTCGCAACAATCTTGTAAAATCGAATACTTATTTTCAAAAAGCGATAGATGCGACAAAACTCGCTGAAGTTACTTTCCCAAACTCGATGAAAGCAAGGCAAGATGCGCAAATCACTGAATCAGCAAACTACTCACCTGAATTATGGAAAGATGCCGAGAAAAAATTTAAAGAAGCTGCTATTAATCTTGAAGACGGCGACCTGAATAATGCCAAAAAGAAAGCCGATGAAGCCGAAACGTTATACCGTCAGGCCGAACTTGCTGCAATCAAATCAAATTATCTGGAAGGAACAAAAGCGCTTCTCAAGCAGGCAGATGATCTTGATGTGAAAAATCATGCGCCCAAAACATTGCTCATGTCCCAACAATTGGTTAAGCAAGCTGAAAAAGAACTTAATGACAACCGATACGATACCGATGTCGCACGTAGTTTAGCCCGGCAAGCGAATTATCAGGTGAAACATGCCATTTATTTGTCGAATGCCATTCAACAAATGAAGGACAAAGATCAAACCTGGGAAGACCTGATGTTAGCGGCTGAGAAACCGTTGGAACAGATTGCTGAAAGAATAAATCTGGTTGCTGAATTCGATGCCGGTTTGGGAAACACCACCAACGAAATCGTCTCAACTGTTATGCTTTATCAGAACAATTTGGAAACGTTAGATCAAAATGCTGTTTGGTATCAACAGGAAAACGATTTGAAAGAGGCGCGGATTGTTGAATTGGAGTCGCAACTTGGGAATCAGGTGAAGGAAAAATCTGATTTGGCGCTGCAAATTGCCAATCAGGCAAAAACGAGGGAATTATTTACCGGTATGGAAAATTCATTCAATCGGGATGAAGCCAAAGTACTCAGGCAAGGTGATGATATCATTATCCGCTTGTTAGGATTGGATTTTCCTATTGCAAAAGCAACAATTGAACAAAAATCTTTTGCTCTATTAACCAAAGTACGTAATGCCATCAATGCATTCCCGGATAGCAGGATAACTGTTCTGGGCTTCACCGATTCGTACGGTGGTGATGCACAAAATCTGCAATTGTCAAGAGAGCGCGCCGAAGCTGTAAAACAATATCTATTGGCGAATACCAATCCCAATACAGTTCTAATTGATGTAATTGGTTACGGCGAAAGTAAGCCGATCTCCAGTAACGAGACTGCAGTTGGGCGTTCTGAAAATCGTCGTGTTGAAGTGGTTATACATCCTGTGAAGGCAATCGAAGTTTTTTGAGATATTCTTTAATCTGAAATGAATATTCTGCCCCCACAGATAAATGGGCTTCGTTTTAGTTAATATTTAACTGATCGAAGCCCATTGTCACAAAAAACGACAAAAATGAAATTGTACATGCAAAGCCACTTTTTATATCAAATCAACGAAGAGGAGAATTAAAATGGGTGACAAAGGTCAGAAAGATAAAGATAAAAAGCAACGGCAAGAATCCAAAAAAAAGAAAGATTCTGCTAAAAAAGCAAAAGAGAAACAGGAAGATAACCAGAAAGATGCTTCCTGAACCATTGAACAATATCACTTATTATAATGGTTCAGGACATTGCTTCCACTACTCTGTATTAAATATTGTGAAGACCACCGAACCTCGAACCTAACTAAACTTCTGAAAATGAACAGGAGGCTCAGAATGAAAGATTTACTTGAGAATCTGGTAAAGCAAATTGTTGACAAGCCTGAGGATGTTTCAATAAATGTTATAAATGGCCACGGAACAATTGTTTTTGAACTAAGGGTTAATCAATGTGATACGGGGAAGGTTATCGGTCGAAACGGACAGACTGCCAAATCTCTGCGTATTCTTTTGGCCGCTATTGCAGCAAAGCATCATCAACGATCTTATTTGGAAATTTTAGAACCGTTGGCTGAAGAAAAAACACAGCCATATGAAGTACCCGTCAGAAAAAACGCCCGAAAACTGATTTATAAATCTCTCATTAAATCTGAAAGCCGGTGGGCAGATGATGGCGGAAATAATTTGCAAACGTTTCATCTTAACAATAAATATTTTGTTCGAGAAGATGAAATCTAAAAAAATACGGTTTTATCAATCGTATGCTACGCACCAATAGTTCCAGTGTTTTCAATCTTGGTATTGGGCTTCATTGGCTAAATGCCGACTAAATGTCGGCTTGTGAAATATGTTGAAGCTGCGAATAGGAAAAGAGAATAGAAATGACACGACAGAAAATACCTCTCGGAAAAATAATAGGAATCCCCATTGGTTTGGATTTTTCATGGTTTCTTATTTTTGGACTGCTTACCTGGTCACTGGCAACCAGTTACTATCCAACAGAGTTTGCCGGATGGTCAGAATTGATGTATTGGATTATGGGTGCTATTACAGCAATAATGCTTTTTGTAAGTGTGTTACTTCATGAGTTGGGGCATTCTGTAGTTGCATTGCAATATAAGATACCAGTGCGCAGTATTACGCTATTTATTTTTGGTGGTGTTGCACATATCGAATCAGAGCCGCCAAGTGCCACTGCCGAATTTCGCATTGCCATTGCGGGACCACTGGTGAGCTTTGTTTTGGCTGTGATCTTCTATTTCCTGAAACCCGTTGTCGCAGGTACAGAACCTTTGTTCGGTTTGTTTAAATATCTGGCATTTATCAATTTTGCATTGGTCGTTTTTAATTTGATTCCCGGTTACCCTTTGGATGGCGGTCGAGTATTTCGTGCATTTGTCTGGCATGTTACGAAAAGCATGCGTCGTGCAACAATTATCGCGGCGAATGTCGGTAGAGCTTTTGGATTTATTTTTATCTTTTTTGGGGTATGGCAAATGTTTTCCGGCGACTTAGGCAGTGGGATTTGGATTGCTTTTATTGGTTGGTTCCTGGATCATGCTGCTGCGGCACAGATACACCAGATCACTTTTCAGAATCAGCTATCCGGGTATACCGTTGCTCAGGCGATGAACAGTCATTGTGCTGCAATTTCAGAAAAATTGACGCTCCAGCAGTTAGTAGAGGATCATATCCTTGGTAGTGCTCAACGATGTTTTCTTGTTAACCGGGAAGAAAAACCTGTTGGTATGATGACCTTACATCGTATAAAAGAAGTACCGCGAGCAGAATGGCCGATCACGCATGCCAGCCAGGTAATGCTACCTTTGGAACAGCTTAAACGTACAACCCCGGAAACGGAACTATGGGCTGCACTTAAACAGATGGATCGTGATGGTGTCAATCAGTTACCTGTCATGCAGGAAAACCAGGTCGTCGGTATGTTGAGCCGAGATGATGTCATTACTTTTTTACGTACAGTGCAGGAGTTGGGTATCTAAACAGATAAAAAAAGTCGATTCGTAACATCAGAGGCTGGTAAAATTGTTTTTAAAAGAAACAATTTTCAATAACTCTAAATGGAAAGGGAATACAAATGGATCAATCACTCGAAACATTAATCAAAGATTTGAATTGCAACGACGGTGTCCAGCGGAAAAATGCACGAGAGGCTATTGTCAAAACCGGAAAACCGGCTGTTCCATACTTGGTTAAAATATTATCTGATTCAAACGACCGCGTGCGATGGGAAGCCTGTAAAGCACTTGGGAGTATTAAAGACCCTGTCGCTGCAATTCCGTTAACTAAAGCACTGGGAGATAAAGTTTCAGAAGTCCGTTGGCTGGCTGCCGAAGCGCTGATTACAATCGATTCAGCAGCAATTGTTCCTGTTCTGGAAGCCCTGATTTCGCAAATTGATTCCCATGATTTGCGACAAGGTGCCCATCACGTTTTGAACGCTTTGGCAAAAAAAGATTTGTTAGATAAAGCAACTATTGATGTGTTGGATAAATTAAGTAATACAGAGCCGAATTCTTCAGTTTATCTGGCAACCCAAACAGCACTAAATGCCATTAAAAAAACGAAGAAATAGTTCTCAAATTGCACAGAATGGGAACAATTATCGGTTAAGCCAATAATTTTTGAAGATTGTCCATAGCGTCTGATATTTTGAAACTCAAAATCGAATCCCAGTTTAATAAAGAAACAATAGTACTGGTCCTTTCCATTTTTTAGTACCACGAACCCCCACCTTTTTTACCGAAAAAGGTCTATCATTTTATTAGTACCAATCTTAGTCCATAATTGAACCTTTCGGTCTATTGTATCCATGTACAGAATGTTCCATATTTATACTATTCACATAATCAAGGTATGTCCAATGGACACAACAAATAAAACAGTCTTAGTAACCATTGTTCTAGTCGCTATCGGGCTTATGCTTGTCTTCGGTGACGGGACAATGATTGGTAGAATGATAGACGGTGGGATGTTTGAAAACCGGCTGAGTTTGATGAATACATGGTTGTGGACACCAGCCCTTTTTACACTTGGTCTGGGTGTTATTATCGGGTGGGTTTTATTTAAAAAAAAGGTGTGATATTGCCGTATCAAATAAAATAAGCAAAACGTTCCAATCGTTTTGTAATTCATTGTTATTAATTCTTGAATTAAATCTAATTTGAAATCATGGAGATGTGTGATTATGAAGCTCAGCCTCAACTTTTTTATCGCAACTATTTTGGCTTTTTTTGTTTTGCTGGCCTGCCAACAAGAAAAAAAGCTTACCGACCAACAAAAACAGATACAAATTACTGAATTCATGAAAGATTCACTCAGGGTTAATATGATGATGGATCAAATTGCCTCTGATTACAAACTGCAAAATAAAATGATGCATAAGATGATCGATCGTGCAAAATCAGATAGAGTGGCGATGACCCAAATTGGCAAAATGATGATCGATGACATGGAGATGCGATCCATGTTTGAAAAAATGACCGGAGAGAAGATGATGGGTAAAGACACCGTATTGACAAACGATTTTTTGAAAAAAGTGAAGTAATCAGGCGTCTGGCACGAAACGAAATGACAAATGGTAACAGGATCTCCCAATAATTTGATTGCCAATAAAGGGGATGTGAAATAACAGGTGGATTGAATATCCATCAAACAAGTTGAATGAATGGAATGATTTATTATTCATTTGATAAAAATCAGGAGTTTACAATGATATTTATTATAGCAGTGCTGGTGACAATTGTTGCATTTTTTGTTTGGCGCAGCGCTGCAGCAAAGTCCAAAGAACATACTATTGGCACTCAATCTATTAGCAATATAAGTATGCTTATCATGTCGGTATTTAGTATTCTTGCCATAAGTCAATGCTTTACACAGGTTCCCGCAGGACATGTGGGCGTTGTGGATTTTTTCGGCATTGTCTCTGAGCGAACCCTTCGCTCCGGAATCAGCGTTGTGAACCCAATGGCAAATGTGATCAAATTTTCAATTCAAACCAAAGAACATAAGGAAACGATGGAAGTGCTTTCGCGGGAAGGGTTGACCATTGGTTTGGAAATTAGTGCGCTTTACCGGCTCAATCCGGATTCTGCAGCGCGTGTTTATAAAACCGTTGCCGGCGGTGACTATGAAACTATTATTCTTATCCCCCAATTCCGGTCGATCAGTCGTGCTGTTACGGCAAGCTTTCAGGCCAGCGCACTTTATTCCACTGAAAGGGATCAACTGGGTATGGCAATTCAGGATGAATTAGCCCTTACTGTGGCTCCGCGAGGCGTGATTATCGAAACGACACCGCTGCGCAACGTTGCACTACCCATTCAGCTCACCGAAGCCATTGAGCAAAAACAGAAAGCTGATCAGGAAAGCCAGCGTATGGAATTTATTCTGACGAAAGAAAAACAGGAAGCGGACCGGAAACGGATTGAAGCAAAAGGTATCGCAGATTTTCAATCCATAGTTGCTGCCGGAATCAGTGAACAATTGTTACGCTGGAAAGGCATAGAAGCAACTGAAAAACTTGCGAGCTCGCCAAATACAAAAGTGATTATCGTTGGCGCGGGAAAGGACGGACTGCCTATTATTTTAGATACAAAATAGGGTATTGGCAAAATTTTCATATTTGTACAAACGATAGTCGAGATTCGTTGTTGCTTTACGCCCCATAAAGACAATACACGTCAGTTAGTGGTATGTAACGGCGAATCATTTCAGGTTAGCAATTATAAACCAATACAATACATCAATCTAAATAGGAGCGTAACCTATGGAAGTTGTGTTGATCTATCCTGAGTTTCCGGATACATTCTGGAGTTTTAAACACGCATTGCAATTTATTCAAAAAAGGGCTTCCTCACCACCGCTCGGGCTTCTCACCGTTGCAGCCATGCTTCCGGAAACCTGGAAGCTTCGGCTAATCGACCTCAATTTAAGAGTTTTATCCCAACAAGATCTTGCCGATGCTGATTTTGTTTTTATCAGCGCGATGACGATACAACGCGAATCAACCTATCAGGTGCTTGAGCAATGCAAAAGTGCCGGCGTTAAAATTGTCGCGGGTGGTCCGCTGTTTACGGCTGAGTTTGAGCAATTTGAAATGGTCGATCATTTGATCCTGAATGAAGCAGAATTGACTTTGCCCGATTTTTTGGACGATTTGGCGAACGGTTGTGCCAAACGAATATACAGCACAACGGCATTTGCCGATATTCAGACAACGCCTGTTCCGAAGTGGGATTTGATCGATCTGGATGACTACGCGACCATGTGCGTCCAATTTTCCCGTGGATGTCCTTATAATTGTGAATTCTGTAATGTGACAGCTTTGTTCGGACACCGGCCCCGAACGAAAAGCGCTGAGCAAATTATTGCAGAACTGGATGGTCTTTATCAATGGGGATGGCGCCGGGCAGTTTTTTTTGTTGATGACAACCTGATTGGAAATAAAAAACGTCTACGCAATGAATTATTGCCGGCACTAATTGAATGGCGGAAAGATAAAAAGGGGTTCGCGTTTAGCACGGAAGCTTCTATAAACCTGGCCGATGATGAGCCGTTGATGCAGATGATGGTGACCGCCGGTTTTGACCGGGTGTTCATTGGTATCGAAACACCGGAAGAAAAAAGCCTGGCAGAATGCAGTAAAAAGCAAAACTTGAATCGGGATCTTATTGATGATGTGAAACGAATCCAGCGGTTTGGGATGCAAGTTCAGGGTGGATTTATTGTCGGATTTGACAACGATACGCCTTTTACTTTCCAAAGTTTGATCGACTTTATTCAAAAGAGCGGTATCGTAACTGCAATGGTAGGTTTACTGCAGGCACCTCCAGGAACAAGGCTCTATGAGCGACTTCAGAAGACCGGGCGATTGCATGAACAAATGTCCGGCGATAATGTAGACGGAACAACCAACATCATACCGGTGATGAATCTTGATATTTTGCATGCCGGATACCGCAATATTTTAGATCATATCTATTCACCGGAAGCTTACTACGAGCGTGTCAGAACATTTTTGCAAACATATAAGCCTCATAAAATCAAGGTGCAATTAAGCCGCAAATACATTGTTGAGCAATCCGTGGCATTTATGCGTTCAATTTTGCGATTGGGGATTTTGGGCAATGAACGAGCATATTATTGGCGGCTATTTTTTTGGGCGCTGTTTCGCAAGCCTGCGCTGTTTCCGCAGGCTATAACATTTGCAATTTACGGTTATCATTTTCGTCAAATTTGCGAGCTACGTATCCAAAACGGATTGTAAATATTAGCAGAGAATTCGCCCATAACCATCATGCTTCCCAACTGCAGGTGATGGTGCTGCCGGTTTCCGGATCGTTATTGCTCACCTTCAGGAACACATCAATTTCCTGCTGAAGCTCCTCAACGTGGCTGATCACCCCGACCACCCGGTTTTCGTTGCGCAGCGCTTTCAGGGTGTCAAACACTAGCCGCAGCGATTCGCGGTCCAGCGTGCCGAAGCCTTCATCGAGGAAAAAGAAATTCTGTTTGGCGCGCGAGAGTTTGTGAACGTGATCCGCCAGCGCCAGCGCCAGACAGAGCGACGCCTGAAAGGTTTGTCCGCCGGAGAGCGTTTTAACGCTGCGGGTTTCCCCGCCGTTGAGATAATCGCGGATCACAAACTGGTCGCCGTTCAGCTCCAGCGCTAACTGCTGGCGGGTGAGCGGCTGAAAGCGCAGGTTCGCCGAATGACAGAGGTGCTGCAAATAAATCCGCGACACGTAATTGACAAATCCCCGCCCTTTGAACATTTTTTGCAACACCGCCAGATTGTCCAGCCGTGCCGCAATGCTCTTTTGCTCAGCTTCCAATCCTTTCCGCAGCTCAATTTTTTTGGCGATATCGGCAATTTCTTTTTCCGTTTCGATCACCAGACGGTTCTGCTGATCGATGGTTTCGGCTAGCTGCGCCTGTCGGGTTTCCAGCTCGGAGTGATCCAGCGGACTGAACGATTTGCCGTCGGTTTCCTTTTGCAACTGGGCGATCTGGGTTTCCAGCGTGTGTTTTTCCCGCTCAAATGTCGCGATAATGTCCTGCTCTTGTTCGATATCCACCGGATTTTCGAGAATACCTCGAATGTGGGCCATGTCGCTGAATTCGGATGCTTCAATCGCCTGCGTCAGTGATTGTTCGAGTGCCGCAATTTGTCCGGTCACTGTTTCGCGGCGCGATTCCGCCGTGTTCAGCTCAACGCCGATTTTCAGCAACTGCTCGTGAATCTGGGTGCGGTGCGCTTCCGCATCGTGAAAATCTGCTTCGATGCGCCGGTATTTTTCGGAATACCCGCGAATCTGCTCCTCAATGGTTTCGGGCGCGGCATCTTTAAAATCATCCGGTTTGATGACCCGGAACTGTTTGGCAAGCGATGCCAGTTCGCTGTTGACCACCGCCAGTTGGGTCTGCGCCGCCGACTGCTGTTTGACCAGCGATTCCTGAGCGCTGCGATTGCGCTCGATGCGTTCATCAACGCTCTCGCGCTGCGATTCGGCTTCGGAAAGCTGCTGCTGAATATGTTCCGCGTTTGCCAAAGCGGTGGCTACGGCAGCCGGGTCATCCGGCGAAAAATGTTCCCAGCGGAAATCGTTGCGCAGTTGCTTCAGCTCCGCTTCTTTTTCGGCGATCTGCTGCTGCAGGCGCACCCGCTCATCCTGCAGATTTTTCTGGCGCTCCGCCAAAATTTGCCATTGCTGAACATGTCCTTGCAACGCTGTTTGCTGATCGCGTAATGCCTGCAATTGTTTGTCCTGCTCTGCGACGGTTTTGGCCAGATTTTCGTTGCTCATGGGCGCGGGATGTTCGGTTGCGCCGCACAGCGGACAGGCTTGGCCGGGCTGTAGGCCGGCGGCAAAGGTTTCCAGTTGTGCCTGCACTTTGAGATGCTGGATATCGTGCGCACGTCCGGCAATTTCCCCGGCAAGCGATTCGAGCGTGCCTGCGGCGTCCGCCAGCAATTCGTCCAGCGATTGCCCGATTTTTTCACTGCCCTTCCAGAATTCCAACTCGATACCCGCCAGGCTTTCGGCGCGTTCGGTTTCGTTGGCAGCCAGTTTTCCGCGGACGGATTTCAGCCGGGCTTTTTCCTCGTTCAGCGATTGGTTTATTTGTTTTTGTTGCAAAAACCAGCGGTCTATTTCGTGCAATTCAGTTGTTTGGGTGACCTGCTTTTTCAGTGCTGCGACTGTGGCAATCACCGTCGCTTTTTCGCCGGAAAGCTGTTCGCCCGACTGGATTTCCTGCGCCACCTGTTGCGCCATTTCCGCAATTTGCTGATCGAAACGGGCTTTGGTGTTGTTCAATTCCCGCATGTGGCGCAGCCGTCCCAGCTCTTCCGCCGCGATGTTCAACAGTTCGCGCTGCTCAAAATCCGCCTTGATTTTCCCGAAGCTTTCTTCGTGCTGTTTCTGCTCTTTTTCCAGCGTTTTTTTGATAGCACTTTTGGATTGCAGCAATCCCTCGATCTGCTCCAGTTGGGTGTTTTGTTCGTCCAGCTTGCTGAGCAGCGTGCTGAAATTCGCCAGACAATATTGATACGCCGACAACCGTTTGCGCCGCGCTTTGATCGCCGCAGCCTGCTGATTCATTTGTTCGTTTTTGGCGGTGAAATCCGCTAATTTCGCAAACAATTGCCCCAATTGTTCGGATGCCTTCAGCGCTGCTTCGAGCTGTTTGCGTTCGGTTTCAAGTTGCGCCAGCGCCGTTTTTCCGTCGCGAATGATCTGTTGTCTTTGCTCGATCGTTTCCGCGGTAACATCGCCAAACTGGAGCAGTTGCCCCTCGATATTCGCCTGCCGGTTTTTGGTTTCGCCATACAATTCCTTCACTTTTCCGGCTAAATCGAAGCGATCGAGATTAAAAATATCCTGCATCATTTTGGTGCGCTCCGCGTCGCCGAGCTGCAAAAATTCCTGAAACCGTCCCTGCGGAATGATGATGGTTCGCTTAAAATTATCGTAACTCAATCCGAGAATCGCTTCCGCGGAAATGCTGCGGGTTTCCCATTCGCCGTTCACTTTTATTTTTTGGGTGCGTTTGAAGGTGTGCGATTTTTTGCGTCCGGGGTGATGCACTTCGAACCAGTATTCCTCGCTGAAATTGTTGCCGGCCAAAAAGTTAAACCCGATAAACAGGTCTTCCGAAGCCAGGTTTTTCAGGTTGTAACCGAGTTCGTCATTTTTGTCCAGCCGTTCGATTTTGCCATAGAGCACGTAAGTGATTGCTTCCAGAATGGTCGATTTACCGCTGCCGACCGGACCGAAAATGCCGAACAATTGCGATTCAGTAAGTTTTGTAAAATCAATGGTTTGGTCGCTGCGATAGGAATACATTCCCCGGAGCGTTAGCGATAGCGGGATCATTCGCCGTCCTCCTGCGTTGCGGATTCACGTCCGATCACTTCGCGGAACAGCGAGAGCAACTCATCGTTTGGATCGAGGTCATCATTCTGGCTTTTGAAAAATTGCACGAACAGCGTTTCCACATCCTGCATCGGGTCGGCGGGTTCGTCGTTTGCGCCGGATTGGGCAGCGTTTTTGACGCGCGGGACGATGCCCAGAATAAAATCGTGCGACTGGCGCAATTGCTGCAGCTGTTCGGTGGTGAGAAATGTATCGGTGATCATCGTGATTTCCACAATTGCATCGGAGTGTCGGGTTAGCCATTCCACCGCCGCATCAACCGTTTCAAACGATTGACGCAATAATTTGCGTCCGCCGGTTAGGGGAATATCGCGGGTTGCCACCGGTTTTCCCGGCTCCGCGTCGATCAGCACCACATATTTTTGCTGATTGGCTTCGCTCATGCTGTAAGCCAGCGGGCTGCTCGAATAAACTACCGGACAGGGCGATGTGGCAATGGTTTGGCGGCGATGCAAATGTCCGAGCGCCACATACTGGATTTGCGGCGGGACATTTTCCGCGAACACGACATCCGCACCGCCGATGTGCAGCACAGATTTTTCGTCGTCCGGTTCCTCCGGTTTTTCGCCGCCTTCGCGCATCATAAACAGGTGGGCGAGGAGGAGGTTGACGCCGTTGCTGTCGCAATATTTTTCAGCGGTATTTGCCCAGCTGTTTTTCAACAATTCATTGATGGACAGATCGGCGGATTCCCCGCGCAACGCCTGTTTGAAACGAATGGCGTTGGCATAGGGCGTCAGCAAAATGCGCAGCGGAACATCGCTGCCGGGCAGTTGCAATTCGATAAATCCGGGTGCGGATGCCGTGAGCGCCAAACCGCTTTTTTCCAGCGAAAAGCGGCGCACTTCGCTGTCCGGATATCCCGCGAAAATGATGCCGCTGGCCCGCGCCAACGGATCGGGGTTTTCGATTTTCCCCGGTGCGTCGTGGTTTCCGGCAATGGCAATCACCGCGCGATTCCCGCCGTCGGAGAGTCGCGCAAGGGTTTGGTAAAGCAGGTCTTCCGCTTCGTGGGAGGGATTGGCGCTGTCAAATATATCACCGGCGATGAGCACCGCGTCAACGTTTTCAGCTTCGGCGATGTCGCAAATTTCCGCCAAAACCGCCCGCTGTTCGTCGATGCGGTTAAACTGGTTCAGCCGTTTGCCGAGGTGCCAGTCTGCGGTGTGCAATAGTCGCAGTGATTTCTTTTTCTGTTTGGGCATTTTCCGGATTCTCCGCAGCGTTTCTGGATCAATTGAATGCGAACCCCGAGCAAAGTCGATGGGTGGATGCTGATTTTGCATCGTTGGGGCACACCGTGCCCTGCAATTTACTGATCTTTCAAAATGTTCAACAAATCTTCGGCTGAGATTTTGCCGCTCACATCGGTGCCTTCGAGCAGGCTGTCCGCGAGATCTTTTTTGGTGTGGTGCAGCGCGATAATTTTTTCTTCGATCGTGTTTTTGGCAACCAGCCGGTAAACGGTCACCGGACGCTGTTGCCCGATCCGGTGGGAGCGATCCGACGCCTGATCTTCCACCGCCGGATTCCACCACGGATCGAGGTGAATCACATAATCCGCAGCGGTGAGGTTGAGTCCCATTCCGCCGGCGCGCAGGCTGATCAAAAACACATCGCCGTTGCCGGATTGGAAATTCCGGACAATTTCCTGGCGTTTGCGGGTGGGCGTGCTGCCGTCGAGGTATTGATAGGCAATCTGTTTGCTATCGAGATATTCCCGGATCACGGTGAGGTGATCGACAAACTGGCTGAACACCAGCGCTTTGTGGTTGTTATCCAGCAACTCGTCCAGCGTTTCCGCAAACAGCGCCAGCTTGGCGCTGCCGAGGGTGGTTTCCGGCACCACCAATCGCGGATGACAACAGGCGCGGCGCAATTTCATGATTTCCGCGAGAATCTGGAACCGGCGATCTTCCACCGGATTGTCGTTCGCCATAATATTTTCTACCGCGCGTTGGCGCAACGCTTCGTAAAATGCCTGCTCTTCATCGCTCAAATTGACGGTGAGAGTGATTTCCGTTTTGGGCGGCAGTTCGGACAGCACGTCGTTTTTCAGTCGCCGCAAAATGAACGGTTGCAACAAGCGCTTCAGCCGGCCTTTGGCTTCGGAATCTTGAAATTTTTCGATCGGTGCGGCATATTTTTCGTTGAATTTTTTGAGCGAACCGAGCAACCCCGGATTGATAAAGCGGAACAGGTTCCACAATTCGCCGAGGTGATTTTCCACCGGCGTTCCGGTGGTGATCATCTTGAATTCGCCATTGAGCTGCATGGCTGCCTGTGAGCGTTTGGTGGCGGCGTTTTTGATGGACTGGGCTTCGTCCAGCACAATGGTTTGCCATTTGACCTGCGCCAATCGCTCGATTTCATACGGCAGCAATCCGTAGCTGCACACCAGCAAATCGAACGGGCCGATATTCCGGATGGTTTCTTCGCGATCAGTTGCGCCCAAAAATACCGGGTTGAGGGTCGGGGAAAAACGCTGTGCTTCGCTGATCCAGTTGGATGTCACGCTGGCCGGTGCGATCACCAGTGTCGGTCCGTCGTTCGCTCGCTCGATAATTGCGGCGAGCGCCTGAACGGTTTTGCCCAACCCCATATCGTCCGCAAGGCAGGCACCAACGCCCCATTTTGCCAATCGCGAGAGCCACTGGAAGCCTTCCAACTGGTAATCGCGGAGCACAGCTTGCAGGGTTGAGGGCGGTTTCGGCGAATGATTTTCTGCATTTTTAATGCGCTCAACCGCCGCATTCCATTCCGCATCACCGGAAAATTTGCCAATTTCCCCGGCAAAAGCATCGATGATCGGTGCCATCAGTGGATGAAATCGTGCACCGTTTTTGGTGCTGTCGCTGAACGTTCGCAAATCTTCCAACTGACGCCGGAACTGTTTGGACAGCGCGATAAAATGCCCCTCGCTCAACTCCACAAACCTGCCGGAGCTATGTTGCAGCAGATCCAGCAATTGTTTGATCTGGATGACCGTATGATCATCTACCTTCAATTCGCCCTGCAGTTCGAACCAGTCGTTTTCGCGCTGGACACGCAGATACAATTGTTGCGGGGAAATCTGCCGGTAAATTTTCAGCTTTTCGCCTTCCGGCCACTCGATGATGGTTTCATCGCGAACATTTTCCATTTCCGAAAGCGCCTCCAAACAATCCTCCGGCGTCTGGAATCGCCAGTCGTAACTGCCATCGTGAGTGACCAGCAAAAACGGGCATTTTTTGAGCACATCGTGGGCTTTGTCTTTTTCCAATTTGAGATCGCGGCGGGTTTGCTGGCGTTTGCCGTCCACTTCTGCGATGATCTGTTCCGGTGATTTTCCCGGCTGAAAATACGGTCCGGATTTCCCGAATGGACGCACCAGCATATCCAACCGGAAACCGTCGCCGACGGGCAGCAGGTGAAGGTGAATCGTCGCATCGGAGCTGACAGATTCGATGGAGCCAAGCTCTCCCTCCACCGCAGAATGCACCGTCACCAAACGGGAAACATTCCCGACGGCTTCCATCAATTGCTCTTTGGCCGCTTCCGGTACCTGCAACTGTTTGCTGTTCAGAATATTCATGATATCGACATGCGATTGCTGAACGATCAGCAGCCGGAAACGCGTCGGCTCATCCTGTATAATTTTGACGCCAGCATGTTCAAATTTTTCCGCGAATTTGAGGGCGTATCCGCGATCCTTTTTTTCCAGCACCAGCGTGGGTTCGGATTTCACCAGCTCGACCGGCGTTTTTGGTGATTCTTCCAAAAACAACAGCGGATGTCCAACCAGCTCCGATAGTGCTTTGGGCACATCAAAATAATATTGAACGCTGCCGTAATAGCGCTCCTCACGAAAAATATGCTGGGCAACCCGGCGATCCTGATCGGTCATCCCATCGACATCAGATTCCATTAGCCGGCGCAGCGCCACATTTCTACCGGTGGACCAACTGCCGCTTTTGTTGAGTTTTTGCTCTTTGGGCTGGATAATTGCGGTGTCCATATTTTTGGGAAAAGCGAGCAGCCAAACCAGTCGCGTATCCACCGTTTTTGCGGTCACCGTTTGGCCGCCGTATCCGGCGAGCATTTCCAGCACGCGCTCCCACGGCTCCTGATTGCCAACCAGTTTGTGCATCGGCTTTATGCCGATCTGTTCTGCCAGATCCAGCGATTCCTGATAATTGGGCGAATCCGGCTCCAACCGGCTGAGCATCCCGGCAAATTCGACTTCCAGCCAGCGATACCCGAAGCGTTTGGCGCGGCGGTAGCCGCCCTCCAGCATATCGCGACCGTGTTTCAAAAATTCCGGAAAATACCAATTGCTCACCAACGCAGAAAACAACCCGTTCAGCGTATCGGATGGCTCTTTGAGCATGAACCATAAATTTTCCTGTCCGCTGCTCATTTTAGCATGCAGCACATCCCCGACGATATCGAGCGCACGGTATGCCTGAAGATAATGCACATCAATTTTTATCTCGGTTCGCACCTGATTGCGAATGGTATCCGCATGGTTTTGGGGTTTGGCTTTCAATAGTGCCAGTGGATAAAAAATACCGGAAAAATGGTTGATCGCTGCTGTTCGTTTCCGGCTGCCGGCCAGTGTTTCATTGAAAAAATTTTGATAAGCTTGCACTGAGTCCGCGTATTTTCCTTTGGCAAATAATATCATCCCGGTGCAGGCGTGATGAATCGGATATTCCGATTTTAATGGCTCAATGATCGTTTCGGCAACATCCGGATTGCCATACAGCATTTCGGTGATAAACAACATCAACCGGTAATTAATTACGGGCGTATTTTTGCTCGGATGGGCAATTGCCTGTCGCATAAAATCGACGTAAATGGATAAATTGCCTAAATTTAGCAAGGTTGAATAAAACAGATGGTTCATCGCAAACCGCTGGATTTCCAGCTTTCGGGTTGCAAACCAGTTTGCCCTAAACGGGCTGTCGAACACTTCGGAAATGACATTCGATTCTCTGATCGGATCCATCCCGTTCCGAAAACATTTCTGAAGCAGTTCGTTAAATAAATTAAAATTATTGGTGTAAAATGCCAGCCGGATATCCCGCAGGGCAAAGCGAAGGCTTTGCGATTGCGAATGAATGACGTACCCGGATTCCCTGAATGCCGGCAGCAAATGGCGGATTTGCTCGGCCATTTCGCTAAACTTTTCGATATCGCTCAGCTTTTCCTGAAAAATATAGTTGGCAATCAGCGGGTTGCAAGCCACCTCTTTACGATTGGCATTCACCGCTGTTTCAACCAGCAGCTCTTTGGCAATCAGGTTGTCGATATACGGCTTGAGATATGTTGTGGTTAACTTTTTGCCGCCATCGCTTTGGACGCCCGCAGCTTCGAGAAGTTTTAAAATATCTGTCCGGTTCTGGAATTCTTTTGTCAGCGACAGATAATCGACAATCAAACGTTCGGTTACGGTACTGGATTTATAAAGGTTGAGCAGTTTTTCAGATGTTGACATTGCGGCGACTCCGTTTGAAAAAACAAAACAGTGGAAAAAAGGCGATGAAATGTTAAAAATACCAAACCGTGAATGTACGGACGGATTGGCTCGATTTCAAGGTGAACTTGGGGATAAACAGCTGCTTTTAAGTGATTTCAAAAACTTTTTGAAAAGTACCGGTATTTTTGTGGCGAATTTGAAACATCGCTGGACATCCACCGTGAAAAGAGTATATTAAACTACCGTTCACTTTTTTAACTGATGAGGAATTTTGCATGAGTGACAGCACACCAACACCGCTACCGGATCCGGCAACCAAACCGCAGGAAAAAAAATCAACTGAAATCGGCAGCGTATTTGTCTCCAATTATCCGCCATATTCATTCTGGAATACGGATGATGTTTCCGAAGCGCACCGGGTTTTGCGCGAACCCGCCAAACCGGACACGCCGCTGGGGTTGTACATGCACATTCCTTTTTGCAGAAAACGCTGCAAATTTTGTTATTTTAAAGTTTACACCGGAAAAAATGCCCGCGATGTGGAAACATATCTCGATGCGCTTGCTCGCGAAATTGAACTGTTCGGCACGATGCCGGCAGCGCAAAACCGTCCGGTCAGCTTTGTTTATTTTGGCGGCGGCACGCCGTCTTTTATCAGCGTAAAACATTTGCAGGAATTGGTGTCGCGCGTAAAGGATGTATTCCCGTGGGATAAAGCAGAAGAAGTCGCGTTTGAATGTGAACCCGGAACGCTTACCGAATCGAAGCTGAACGCCATCCGCGACATTGGCGTTACGCGGTTGAGCCTCGGTGTCGAGCACTTCAACGATGATATTTTGAAAGAAAACGGCCGGGCGCATTTGTCGCACGAAATTTACCGGGTGTGGCCATGGGTGAAAGCGCTCGATTTCGCGCAGGTGAATATCGATCTCATCGCCGGAATGGTCGGCGAAACCTGGGACACCTGGAAATTTGCGGTGGACGAAGCCATCAAATTCGAACCGGACAGCATCACGATTTATCAACTGGAATTGCCGTTTAACGCGGTGTATTCCGAGCACATTCGCCACGGCGAGCAGATTAACGTTGCCGACTGGAAAACCAAACGCGCCTGGCATAAATATGCCATCGATCAACTGTCCGCTGCGGGATACGATGTTTCCAGTGGATACACAATGGTGCGCAAATCGGGCAAAACCCAAAAATTTGTCTATCGCGATGCCCTGTGGCGCGGTGCGGATATGGTTGCAGCGGGCGTGGCGTCATTTTCCCACATGAGCGGTGTGCATTTTCAAAACGCCAGCCATTGGGATACCTATCTCGAAAAAGTGGGTCAAAATGAACTGCCGATTTCCAGAGCATTTTCCACCGACAGCCGTGAACAGTTGATCCGCGAAATGATTTTGCAATTGAAATTGGGGCGGGTTCCCACATCTTATTTCCGGCAGAAATTTGGCGTGAATATTTTGCAGGAATTTTCCCGCCAATTCAGCGAACTGCGGGCAAATGGCATGTTGGATTTCGATGATCAATTGATTACTTTAAGCCAAAATGGACTGCTTCAAGTTGATCAACTTCTGCCGGAATTTTATGATGAACATTATCGAAATTCCCGATACACCTGATCATCGCGGTGCCTCAACCGGCGCGTTCCGGCGATGGATCATCATTTTTTTGCTGCTGTTTTGCGCTGCTATTTTCGCAAAACCGTATTCTGCCAACCCGTTGAAATTTAAAAAGTTAGCGCAGGAAAGCGCATTGACTGCCAGTGTGATTTATCAGGTGTTTCAGGATCGCAAAGGATTTATCTGGCTGGCAACCCAGTACGGACTCGCCAAATACGACGGCTACACCGTCACTAATTTTACCCACATTCCCGGCGATACCACCACCATTTCCGACAACACCGTCCGCGCCATTTGCGAAGATGCCAGCGGCAATTTGTGGATCGGCACTTCAGATGGACTAAACCTGTTGGCGATCACACCGGCGCAGCAGCGCGGTCAATCCGGGCACCGTTTTATCCGCTTCCGGCATTCACCGGACGACAGTTTGACGCTGTGCAACAGCGATATTCGCTCGCTGGCGGCTGGCGCTGATGGCGCATTGTGGGTGGGCACGGTGGAAGGGCTGAACCGCATGTTCAGCGATACGCTCGCCAATGGCGAAGTTGTGCACCGGATTCAACGCATTCACAAACCGGCGGTGTTCGCCAACGGCTACATCACCGAAATGGTGCAGGATCATTTGCACAAAAATATTATGTGGGCCGGGACACTCGGAAAAGGGCTGCATCGCATCGACGCAAATGATTTGGCGGTTCTGGCCTTCTCAAAAAATGATACAACAGCAATGCCGATCAGCAGCGATTACATTATTTCTCTGTATCAATCGCCGGAAGGGTTGCTGTGGATCGGCACATATCGCGGCGGGTTGAATGTGTTCGATCCGCAAACCGGACACAGCGTTCAGTACCGTTTCGACGAAAATGACCCGAACAGTCTGCCGGATGACCGCATTTACGGCATTGCGCACGATGCGGAAAACCGGCTGTGGATCGGCACTTTTGGCGGTGGCGTCGCTTGCCTGAGCAACCCGATCCGCGAATTGCCGACCGGAAACCAGTCGCGTATCGACGGACATTTCATCCGTTACCAAAGCAACTCGCGCGATCCGCAAGCGCTCACCAACGATTTCGTGCGCCATTTGATGATCGACCGATCGGAGAATATGTGGGTATCCACCAACCGCGATGTGAATGTTGCCGATCTGAAACCGCCCAAATTTTTGCACATCTCCCAAAACCCGTTTTCGGACAATACGCTGGGCGATAACAACGTGATTGCCATTTTGGAGGACCGTCAAAAACGATTGTGGATCGGGCATCACACCGGGCTGGATATGCAAACACCGGACGGCGTTTTCCACAATTATACAATTGATCACCGCAACCCACGAAGCCAGGGCGGATTTGTTTATGCGTTGGCAGAAGACCGTTTTGGCTACATCTGGATCGGCACATTTGGTGGTGGATTGCAGCGGATCGATCCATCAACCGGGGATTTTTTGTATGTGCCGCACGGTGAAAAAAACGGGCACGTGTACCCGGACAGCCGCATTGCGGACCTGATGTTCGACAGCCGGAAAAACTTATGGATTGCCTCACCGCTCGGATTGTATCTCCTGAATAATCAACAGCTTGCAGATGTGAAATTGAATCCGGAATCGTTGGAATTTGTGCGATTTACTACCGATTCCAGCGAAGGCGGAATGAGCGACAACCGGATTTCTACCATTTACGAAGATCGCAACGGGCGAATCTGGATCGGCACGGCAAACGGACTGAACCGGATGAATCCGGGCAATACATCGGTGGATCTGCACATCGATTACGTTCCGAAAAATCCGGAAAAAGGGCTCAGCCATCCCGGTGTGACATCCATTTTGCAGGACCCGAACGATGATCAGGTATTCTGGCTAGGTTCCGAAAACGGGCTAAACCGGCTGCGATTTTCCGGCGACCGCGTATCCGGTGTTCAACATTATTTTGATCGCGAGGGGTTGCCAAACAGCTTTATTTGCGATATTCTCGATGATACATCCGGCAATTTGTGGATCACTACCAACAAAGGCATGCTGCGGCTGAACCCGAGCGATACACTGATGCAAAACATCCGCACTTACGACACCGGCGATGGTTTGCAATCGGGCGAATTTACCATTCGCAGTGGATTTCGCAACGCTGCCGGCGAGCTTTTTTTCGGTGGAATTAACGGATTCAACCGCTTTTTCCCGGATCGCGTGCAGGAGAATGTGCACATTCCATCGGTTGCGTTGACCGAGTACAAACAGCTAGGTGTCACCGTTTACGATGCGCTGGAATTATCGCGCATTTCCCATATCGATATCCCGTACGATGCCCGCTATTTTGAATTCACCTTTGCCGCGCTCGATTTCACCTATCCCAACGGCAACCGCTTTGCCTATTTTTTGGACGGCTTCGACAAAAACTGGTCGGAATCCGGGACGCGCCGTTTTGCCAGCTACACAAATATCGGTCCGGGAAAATATGTTTTCCGGCTGAAAGCGGCCAACAGCGACGGCGTCTGGAACGAAGCCGGATTGGCAATTCCCATCGTCATCCGTCCGCCGTTTTGGCAAACCTGGTGGTTCCGGCTGATTGCCGTTTTGGCAATTTTGGGCGTTCTCGCGCTGATTTATCAATATCGGGTGGAAAAATTGTTGGAATTGGAGCGCATGCGCGTTCGCATCGCCAGCGATCTGCACGACGATGTGGGTTCTTCGCTCACCAAAATTTCGCTGTATTCGGATTTGCTGCGGGAGGAAGTTGACGCCGAAAATCGCCAGACGCTGCTCTCGCGAATCAACAATCTCAGCCGGGAACTGGTGCTCACGATGAGCGATATCGTTTGGTCGATCGACTCCCGCAACGATACCATCGGCGACCTGCTCGACCGGATGCACGACTTTGCGATGAGTGCGCTTTCGCCGCGCCAAATAGCTGTTTCTTTTGATGTTGAATCGCTCGACGATGCCAAAAAGCTGCCGGTTGATATTCGTCAAAATTTGTATCTGGTGTTCAAAGAAGCCATCAACAATGTTGCCCGGCACAGCGGCGCAACCGAAGTCCGGGTGGCTTTGCACAACCGCCAGGGACGTTTCACGATGCAGGTTCACGATAACGGGCAGGGCATCGAATTAGCCAAAAAAAGCAGCGGTCACGGTTTGCGAAACATGCAAATGCGGGCCAATCGCATCGGCGGTGAACTGACCATCGCAAACAGCGACGGCACTACCATTCAACTGAACACAACCATGCTTTGAGAAAAATTTACGGGAATGAACGAAAAAAACAGACCACAATCATCCACTGAAGATCGCTCACAATCCGATGCCCAACTGCTCAATTTGATGCAAAACGGTAATTTTCAGGCGTTCCGGGCGCTGTTTTTGCGCCATGCACGCGGCATTTACGATTTGGCGCATACCCAAACCCAGTCGGACAGCGCGGCGCGTCACCTGCTGCAAATTGTTTTTGAGCGATTTTGGGACCGGCGCGGCGCAATTGCTCCCACCGATTCCGCTCGCGGATATTTGATGGAAATTGCCGACGACGTTTTCCCGGCGATTCCGGTAAATGTCAATCCTGAAGTGCGCGAAATTGCCGAAGATCCCGATATCGAAAAATTGTGGCAAAAATTCGAGAGCAGAATGAGCAGCGCCAGCCGCAATCAGCCCTCCGGCAGCGAATTCTCCCGGGCGTTCCGGCGATTCAGCAGCCGCATTTTGCCGCAGCGACGCTTTCGCCCAACCTATTTATCAATGGTTATTGTCATGTTTGCCATGCTGGTGATTTATGCCTGGTTCAAAAATCACGAGATGAGCGGCATCACCGAAATCCGCACCAAAACCGGCGAAACACTCGAACGAAAGTTGCCGGACGGATCGAAAACGACCGTCAACGAACAGTCGAAACTGCGATTTGCCAATCGCTTCAGCGATTCGTTGCGGGTGGTATTTCTCACCGGCGAAGCGACATTTACCGGCATTCCCGAAAATAATCGCGCGTTTGCCATTGTTACCAACGAGGCCGCTGCAACCTTGTTTGGCACCGATACCACCATTTTTAGCGTCGCCAGCCGCGATAGCGTCACCACCGTAACCGTGCAACGAGGATTTGTGGCGTTTCGCGCGATTCGCGACAGCGCCGGACCGGAAATCTACATTTCGGCGGGAAATGCCGCAACCTGCCGATTCAATCACGATCCGGTTGCGTTCACAGCAGATACAACTGGGCTGTAACACATTGGATTTTTTGTTTTTTACCTATTTTTCTGCGGTTATATTTGGCAATTGTAATATTCAAAACACAAGAATTTTTACATTGGGAAACGGTCGCGAAGATTCCGTTTCCTGCACAGGCTATACGCATTTTCGATGAACATTCAATTTGAGGGAGACCAATGAAAGGGATCGTTTTAGCCGGTGGTTCCGGCACGCGACTGTATCCGATTACCCGTGTGGTCAGCAAACAATTGCTGCCTGTTTACGACAAACCGATGATTTATTACCCGCTCTCCGTGCTGATGCTGGCCGGTATCCGCGAAATTTTGATCATTTCCACACCGGAAGATTTGCCGCGTTTCCGCGATTTGCTCGGCGACGGATCGCAACTCGGTCTGTCATTTGAATATGTGGTGCAACCACGACCGGAAGGGCTGGCGCAGGCGTTTATCCTCGGAAAACCGTTTATCGGCAACGATTCCGTTTGCCTCATTTTAGGGGATAACATCTTTTATGGCCACGATTTACAGAAAATTTTCAAACGCTGTGCAACACTGGATGACGGCGGCATTGTTTTCGGATATCTGGTGAAAGATCCGGAGCGATACGGCGTTGTTTCATTTGACAAAGACGGCAACGTGCTGAATATCGAGGAAAAACCGCAGCAGCCGAAATCCAAATACGCTGTGCCGGGGTTGTATTTTTACGATAACAACGTTATCGAAATTGCCGAAAATCTGGCACCTTCCCCGCGCGGCGAGCTGGAAATTACCGATGTGAACAAGGCGTATCTGAAAGCCGGAAAGCTGAAAGTGGAGTTGCTCGGGCGCGGATTTGCCTGGCTTGATACCGGCACACACGATTCGCTGTATCAGGCGTCCAATTACATTGAGGCAATCGAACAACGTCAGGGATTGAAAATCGCATGTCTGGAAGAAATTGCCTATCGCCAAAAATTTATCGATGCCAAACAACTGGCATTTTTGGCGAAGGATATGCTCAAAAATGAATACGGTAAATATTTGATGGACATTTTGAAAGAAGAATAAATCAGCATTTTTCGATGCAAACAGCGATCGCGATGGGTGACATTCGTCGCGCAGTCAATACACGGAAATAAAAAGTTAACAAAGCGGTTAGGGAACGAACCATCATCCAAACATGAGGGATTATAAATGAATTTCAACAATCGCATCATTTTGATGCTATTTGCACTGACCGGATTTGGCGCAGTGCTGGCGCAGCCGCAGATCCGTACATCGGCGGACACACTGAATTTTGAAACCCCGCGATACACATCCACCACAAAATATATGACCATTTTTAACGATGGTAATCAACCGTTGGACCTGTCGATTACCGATGCAGTGCCGAGCAGCGCTCTTCGTTTTTCGGGTGAAACCCGGCACATCGATGCGCAACAATCCCGCGATTTTATCGAAAAACTGGCGAACATCCGCTTCGATGCATCGGATGTTCAACGTCCTGATTATTCTGGAATTAGCGCATCGCCAAATGCGGTGCTCATCAGCGATTCAGCCAACGATTCCAATTTTCCGGGACTCGATCTCGTTTCTGTTGAATACAGCGAAGATTTCTTTTCATATATTTTCAAACTCACTTTTTCCGGAACACCGGATACCAATTCGGTAGCGGTCATTTCGGTGGACACCGATCAAAATATGGCAACCGGCAGTTTTCCCGCACCGCTGGGCTTTGGTCCGGTATTTTTTGATATCGGTTCGGAATACGAAATTATTTTTGATATCGGCGGGATTTTGAGCGACACATTGGGCATTCCACCGGCGGCAATCATTATCGCAGGCGGCGATACCACGCTCACGCCAATCGGAGTAACGATTCTCGCTTTCAGCGGAAACACCGTGACCGGCACATTTCTAAAATTGTTAACTCCAAATCTCGACCTTGATGACAACATGAATGCCGGGGCCATTACGTTGCCGTTGGGTACATTGGGCATCCCGGACTTTGCCCCAAATTACGGTCACGGTGGTGTTGGATCGGAATTGGGTGTCAGTTGGCTGGCGCAAAGTGATACTACCGGAAATTCGGCAACGCCGTTCACGGCGCAAATTGCAGCGGGCGGATCACTGGATATTGCGGTAAAACTTGCCGCCGTTGAGCCGGAAGGCAGCTATCCCGCGCAATTAAATATCAATAATAATAGCAGCAATCAACCCAATTTAGTTGTCCCGGTAAATGTTGCTATCGGTGGAATCGCTGCACCGGTTATCAGCGTTGTGCCGGAGATAATTACAGATACGCTGAAATTGAACGATCCGCCAAAAACCGTTGTTCTAAGCGTATTGAATTCGGGCAGCGGCTCGCTCACCTGTTTTATCGGCGATTCGCTCGGCGAGGGGGAAAGCTGGCTGAGTGTTGCCGATTTACCAATTTTTCAGGTCGAAAGCGGTGAAACACACGAAGTGCTGATCTCGCTGGTGCCGGACGGGTTGAACGTCGGTGCAACTTACAGCGGTGTGTTGTTTATCAATTCCAACGATCTGGATAACCCGCGCGTTGCGGTGCCGGTTCAATTGACCATCGAACCATCCACAGCTATCGCTGGTGAAACCATTTTTCCCGGTGAATTTGCGTTGCACACCAATTACCCAAATCCGTTCAATCCCGAAACCCACATTGGTTTCGATGTCGCTGAACCCGCAACGGTTGAGTTGGCGATTTTCAATTTACTCGGTCAAAAAGTGCGTACTTTATTCAACGGATTGCGTTCCGCCGGGCAGTTCAGCGAGGTTTGGGATGGGAAAAATGATGCTGGAATAATGGTCGGCAGCGGCGTTTATCTGGTTCGCTATCGCACGCCGCAGGGCAGTTTCAGCCGAAAAATAATGTTCGCCAGGTAGCCGATGAATGTCGCACATTCGATGGAACCGGTGCCGCCCGGCGATTGGCAGACAATCGGGCTGGCGTTTGTGGGAATTATGCTGCTGATCGGCGCGTCGGAAGGATTGCGCCGGTCACTCGGGTGGCCGGAAGAATTCACCCGGAAATTTGTGCATATTTTGGTTGGCGTGATGATGTTTTTCATCCCGATTTTGCTGGACACCGCGCTACCGATGGTGTTGATTGCACTGCTGTTTATCGTTGTAAATTTGGTCGCATTGCAAAAAGGACTGCTGAAAGGCATGCACGGCGCCCGGCATAGCTACGGCACCGTGTTTTATCCGCTTTCATTTTTGATACTGGTTGTGCTGTGCTGGCCGGAAAATATCGTTGTCATTATTGCGCCGATGATGGTGTTGGCACTCGGCGATGCCGCCGCCGCAATTGTCGGCGAAAGCCTCAAACAACCGCACGAATATGTGCTCATCCGCGACCGGAAATCGTTCGAAGGCTCGTTCACGATGTTTTTGGTGAGCGCCATCGTGATTTTTCTGGTACTCAACTTTTATCCCTTTCAGCCATTAAATGCCCTTTCCGGCGGCGATGTGTTGTGGTTTGCGCTGGTTGCCGGATTGCTCGTTACCGCAGCGGAAGCACTCAGCAGCAAAGGTAGCGACAATCTTTCGGTTCCGCTGAGCACCGCGCTGGTGCTGTATTTTTTCCTGAACCATTCACCGGACGAAAATTTGCGCTTTACGATTGGCGTAGCGTTGGGGTTGGTGGCAGCGCTCGTTTCGCTGAAACTGCGCTTTCTGTCCGAAAGCGGCGCCGTTGCCACATTTTTATTGGCCAGCATTATTTTCGGATTTGGCGGCTGGCGGTGGACCGTGCCGATTCTGACATTTTTTGTGTTGTCCAGCTTGCTGTCGAAAAGCGGCAAAGCGATCAAAAAACAGTTCGACCTCATTTTTGAAAAGGGGGACCGGCGCGATTGGGCACAGGTTGTCGCAAATGGCGGCATTGCCGGGATGTTGATGATCGCCTTTATGTTTTTCGGCGATAACCGTTTGTTTCTGCTATATTTGGCGTCGCTGGCTGCGGCAACAGCTGATTCGTGGGGAACGGAAATTGGGACTTTTTTTCGCTGGCAGCCGCGATTAATCACCAATTTTCGAACGGTGGAACCGGGAACATCCGGCGGCATAACACTACCGGGAACCGTTGGCGGCGGTATCGGTGCGTTTGTGATTGCGCTGAGCGGCTGGCTGGTTTTTCCGGAAATCGCCGGCGATTCGCCGCTATCATTTATAGCGATAATCACCGGTTGCGGCATTGCCGGGAGTTTATTGGACAGCATGCTCGGCGCAACGGTTCAATCGCAATTTCGCTGTCACATTTGCGGTAAAATTACCGAACGCACTTCGCACTGCGACGATTCGCCGACGGCGCTGATATCCGGTTTTCGCCGGATAAACAACGATTTGGTTAATATCTTGTGCAATGCATTCGCACCGCTGCTCTGCTGGTTTCTGATTCAATAATCAAAAAATGAAAACGATCAAGTGATGAAAAAACAATTATTTATCCTGCTATTTGGATTAACATTTTTGCTACTGTTCACCAGTTGCCAAAACGAATTGAGCCGAAGGTTGGACAGGCTTGCATTATGGGAAACCACCGCGCTCAAGCTGGAAAAACAGCAGGCATTGCTGTGGTGGTATTATTTTACCGAAAACCGCCCGATGCAATTGGCGGAATCGTTCGCGCTTCATCCTGAATTTACATCGCCGGATTCCATCCGTTTTGCCCGCGAAACACTGGCGATGATCACAGAAAATAAGTCGCAACAGGCGGCTTTGCGTCCACTGGTTCGTTATCTCGAACAAACCTATTTTCGCGCTCGCGCCGCTGCGGATTACGACAGAATTCGTCAATTGAATGACAGCAAATTTGTGGTGCCGGGAATAGGGGAGGTGCAATTTAGTGAAATCGGCAGATTGTTACCCACGTTGAATCCGGCGAAACAGCAGGCTGTATTGAAAGCTGCGTATCCAAATTCAGTAGCGATGGTTGCCATTCGCAATCACATGCGCACTGAACTGGCTGATGCTGCGGAGCAGCTGGGTTTTATTGATTTGAACGCCGCAATGGACAGCCTGTATTTTGCCGGCGGCACTCCGGATATTACGCCAAATCGATGGATTGTTCAAACGCAAACGGCATACGACAGCCTGTTCCGGGAACTGTTTTGGAACGAAAACACCCAAAATTTTACCGCAACAATTGAGGATTTGCTGCAGGTGATCCAACATCCCGGAATCAGTCGTGTGTTGAATGCGCAACAAATGTTATCCAGCGGAGAAAATTTGCTGCGCGGGTTGGGAATTCGGTTGAATCGCCAATCGGGGTTGACTGTCGATACACTCGAAAACCGCAACTTTTCCGGAAAAACGGTTGCGATCGAAATTCCGTCGGACATCCGTATGGTCGTTTCCCCCAATGCTGGATTACTTAGCTATGTTGAATATTATCAATCGCTTGGCAGCGTAGAATCTGTGTTGATGAATCAGGAACAGAATGCTATTTCGCGATACATTCGTAACCCGTGGCAGCAATCGCTGTCTGGTATTTTCGAACAACTGCTGCAGTCTCCGGTTTGGTTGGCTGCGAATTTTGACAGCTCGGAAATCGCGACGAATCAACTGCGCTCAACCGCCACATTCTGGGCATTTTGGCGATCACGCAGCCTTGCCATTGCTTTGGAATTAACGGAAATTTCTGACCCGAACAGCCAGATCGATAATTTCGCCAACCGCCTGCAAACGGTAATGCACTTTTCCGCCGATCGTGAAGCGTGTGCCTGGTTGCTGGCGCTCCAACCGTCATTTCCGGAGCTGGAATCCGGATTTTATCAAGCGGTTTTAGCACCGCAAATGTGCCGCAATTTGCAACAGGAATTCAGTGTACATTGGTTTGAAAACATCGAAGCTGGTAAAATGCTGAAGGACTTTTGGGCGAAAGGCAGTCAATTACAATTTTCAGATTTACCCCATTAACAGATTTTTTTTCTTGCCAGCAACATTCCCAAAATGTATATTTAGTGGACATTAATTCACTCCTTTGCTGCAACAGGTGTGATCCCAAAATGGATTTTCAGTGATCACACTGCAACAAACCACGTTTTTTTCCGGGAAGTGCAATCCTGTATTTTGATGAGTATATTGTCCGCGAATGTTGACGAAGGAACAAAAAAAACAAAATCTGGGCATATGAATAAAAAAGAATTTCTGATTGTAAAAGGTGCGCGTGAACATAATTTGCGCAATATTGATGTTTATATCCCGCGTGATAAATTTGTGGTGATCACCGGATTATCCGGTTCGGGAAAATCGAGCTTGGCATTCGATACAATTTATGCCGAAGGTCAGCGCCGGTATGTTGAATCGCTGAGCGCGTATGCCCGGCAATTTCTTGGCTTAATGGAAAAACCGGATGTGGACTATATCGACGGATTGTCGCCGGCAATTTCGATCGAACAGAAAACAACCCATCGCAATCCTCGCTCGACCGTTGGAACGGTCACGGAAATTTATGATTATTTGCGATTGCTATTCGCGCGAATCGGTCGGCCGCATTGTTACAATTGCGGTGAACCGATTCACCGGCAAACGTTGCAGGAAATTGTCGATGGTATCCTCGAACTGCCGGAAGGCGACCGGATTCAGATTTTGGCGCCGGTCGTTCGCGGCAGAAAAGGGGAATACCGGGAATTATTTGAAGAAATCAAACGCGAAGGTTTTCTGCGTGTCCGGGTGGATGGCGAGCTGCACAGCGTCGAAGATGAAATTACGCTCAACAAAAAAATCAAACATAATATTGAAGTTGTTATCGACCGCCTGAAAGTGTCTGAGAAAATACGGCAGCGATTGACGGAATCGGTTGAAGTTGCCCTCAAAATGGCCAGCGGACTCATGATTCTCGATCATGTGGATGCTGCGGAAGAACGGTTGTATAGTGAAAATTTCTCGTGTAAAAATTGCGGCATCAGTTACGAGGAAATCGAACCACGCATGTTTTCGTTCAACAGTCCGTATGGTGCCTGCCCGAATTGCGACGGGTTGGGCAGTAAGCTGGAAATCGATCCGCGAATGGTGGTGCCGAATCCCGATTTGAGTATCTCAAACGGCGCAGTCGAACCGCTCGGCGAGGAACGTGCCAGTTGGTATTTTGATATGGTCTCTGCGTTGTCGAAAGAATTTAAATTCAGCCTGCAAACCCCGTGGCGTGATTTGCCGGAAGAAGTTCGCCAAATTATTTTGTATGGCTCCGATGGCAAAAAAATCAATTTTAAATTTGAGCGCACACATTCCAAATTTGAATTTGCATCGCAATACGAAGGTGTGATCAACAATTTGTATCGCCGCTACCGGCAAACGGCTTCGCCGCATATCCGCAACTGGATCGAGGGATTTATGAATCCGATCCCGTGTTCGGAATGCAACGGAAGCCGTTTACGGAAAGAAACGTTGGGTGTTAAAATCAACGATCTCAATATTTCGGAAGTGACGTCAAAAAACATAAAAAATACCCACCGCTTTTTTGATTCGCTGAACTTGAATGAAACGGAACGCAAAATTGCCGGACAGGTGCTCAAGGAAATTAAGTCCCGATTGGAATTTTTGCTGAATGTCGGATTGGAATACCTTACGTTGGACCGGACAGCCGGCACGCTGTCCGGCGGCGAAGCGCAGCGAATCCGGCTGGCAACGCAAATCGGCAGCCAACTTGTCGGCGTTTTGTATGTGCTGGACGAACCGTCGATCGGTTTGCACCAGCGGGATAATTCCCGGTTGATCGAAACGTTGCATCGTTTGCGCGATCTCGGCAATACTGTTCTGGTTGTTGAACACGACCGGGAAACGATTGAACAATCAGATTATGTGATCGATCTGGGTCCGCATGCCGGAAAACACGGCGGTTTGGTTGTCGCTGCCGGAACACCGGCAGAAGTTGCCGAAGTTCCGGAATCCATTACCGGTCAATATTTGTCATTCAAAAAATATATCGATGTTCCGAAAAAACGCCGCAAAGGTAATGGAAAATCACTAAAATTAATCGGGGCGACTGGCAACAATCTCAAAAATGTGTCCGCAGAATTTCCGTTGGGAAAAATGATTTGCATTACCGGCGTTTCCGGTTCCGGCAAAAGCACGTTGATCAACGAAACGCTTTATCCGTTGTTAAGCGCGCATTTCCACCGCAGCAAAAAAATTCCCCTGGCATATGAAAAAGTTGAAGGATTGGAACATCTGGATAAAGTGATTGATATCGATCAATCGCCGATCGGACGGACCCCGCGATCGAATCCGGCAACATATACCGGCTTGTTTACCTTCATTCGCGATTTGTTCACCCAGTTGCCGGAAGCAAAAATTCGCGGCTACAAACCCGGCAGATTCAGTTTTAATGTAAAAGGCGGTCGCTGCAATGCCTGTGAGGGTGACGGTGTCAAAAAAATTGAGATGCACTTTCTGCCGGATGTCTACGTTACCTGTGAAGTGTGCAAAGGCAAGCGTTACAACCGGGAAACATTGGAAATCAAATATCGCGGAAAAAGCATTGCCGATGTGCTCAATTTGACGGTGGAAGATGCGCTCGAATTTTTCGATAAAATCCCCTCGCTGAAACGCAAATTGAAGACGCTTCACGATGTTGGTTTGGGATATATTCAATTGGGTCAGCGGGCGACCACGTTATCGGGCGGTGAGGCGCAGCGGGTAAAATTGGCGACGGAATTATCGCGAATGGGGACAGGACAGACCATTTATATTCTGGATGAGCCAACTACAGGATTGCATTTTGATGATGTGAAAATGTTGTTGGTTGTGCTAAACCGGTTGGTTGAAAAAGGGAATACGGTAATTGTCATCGAACATAATCTGGATGTCATCAAAACTGCGGACTGGATTATTGATCTCGGTCCGGAAGGAGGTGATGATGGTGGACAGATTATCGCAACCGGGACCCCGGAAGATTTAGCAAAAAATATTGTGTCATACACGGGACAATTTGTTAAAAAAGAACTCGACGATTGGGCAAAGTTCAAGAAAAAACAGTCAAAAGCCGAACCGGTAGCAATTGAAAACGAGACAGTTTAAAAGAAAACCGGTTTCTCTTTTTCGTTAGATTTAATTTTTGTAAGTGTTTAATGATTGGCAGGTAAAATAAAATCTAATCCCGGCACTCTGCCGGGATTATTGGTTCATATTGTGTTCATCTTCCAAACGGCAAGCTTCAATTAACACATTCATTGTTGAACCCTGAATATTTCGGGAAATTTCCCGGAAACCCGGTTCAAAACGGAACGATCCAATCGATTGCGGGACAGCTTTATAAACCGCGTCTTCTCCGGTAAGTGTACCATATTTGCAATAAACCATCTGTCCCGAATGAAATACGATTTCACCTTTATCTTCAGCTTCAATATGTAAAACGCCATCACGTTGATTCAAATTCAACAATTGGATGACCTCTGCAAGCGACAAATCTGCAAGATTACCTTCAAATCCTTTAACCTGTTCGGCAGGCTGTGCGTCAATAGATTTTACCCGATTCGCACGTTCGAGCAGCGCTGCTACTTTTTTGAGCAAAATCGGACGATCGACCGGTTTTACCAAATATTCATCTGCACCCGCACGAAATCCGCGAATTTCCATATCGCGATCTTCCAGGCTTGTCAGAAAAATAAAGGGTACCATTGGAATCGGTGAATTTTCACGAACCATCCAACAAAACTCAATTCCGTCTGTTGAGGGCATCATTACATCTGAAATAATCAGATCAGGTAACACCTTGTGAGTCATATCCAAGCCTTCATCACCATTATGGGCCTGGTGAATTTCGTAACCCGCTTTTTCAAGACTTATTTTGAGCAGACGTAGAACATGATCGTTATCGTCAACAATGAGTATTTTTGCCATACTATACTATCTCATTTAAAAATAAATGGTTATCTACTAATGTTCTTCGTTTAAGTTGGTGTACTGTTTTCTTTAACTTGAATCTGTGAACTTTTGATAGTTACGTTTCTGCCCATTTCTTTTGCCTTACTCAACGCATTTTCGGCTAATTTTATGGCTTTTCCAACGTTGTTGTTTTCCATAAATGAACTAACGCCGATGCTGACGGTGATGTTCACCGGCTCATTTTTCCGACGGGATGTTTGCCGTTTGTACTGAAATATATCCTGATCAAAGAATGCGGTTTGCTCAATGGCAGAACGAATTTTCTCTCCGATATAAAATGCCGCCGATTCTTCCGTTTCGTCGAGCATTATTGCAAATTTATTTTTTCCCAATCGAAAGGCAAAATCTGATTGCCGGGAATTTTGCAGAATTATATTTGCAATTTTCATCAGTGCAAAATCGCCGATCAAATCACCATAAGTTTCATTTACTAATTTAAAACGGTCCGCATCAATTAAAAGAACGGAATAATGTTGTTCTGTCGTATGGTATTCTGAAAATTGAGACACCCATTTGGAAAAGTAATCATTATTGTAAATTCCGGTCAGATAATCAATAAACTGATGTTGATGCAATTCCGGAGCTGCTGTTTTTGCACCGGCTTGTCTTTTTAAGAGATTCCGGTTATCGCTTCGCAAGTTTTTGATGATCTTTTTTCTGTGCAATAACGAACTTACTTTGGCAATCAATTCTTTTGCATTGAAAGGTTTGAGCATATAATCATCGGCACCCAGTTCATATCCGCGCAACCGATGCGTATATTCTGTATAGTTTGCAGATAAAAAAATCACCGGAATATCCCGGGTGTTCACATTGCGTTTTAAATTTTCGCAAGTTTCAAACCCGTTCATCACCGGCATCAGGGCATCCAGAACGATTAATCCGGGTTGCGAAATTTCAGCAATTTCCAACCCTTCTTTGCCGTTTTCGGCACGGAGAACTTCGTAATCGTAAAAAGTAAACAAGTGCTCCAGCGTGTCCAGCATATCAACATTGTCGTCAACGACCAAAATTTTCGCCATAGCGAACTATTTTTCCCTAAATTAATGCCTCGTAATCCTTACTATCGAGTAATTCGTCAACTTCTTTCAAATTATTAATTTTAATTTTGATCAGCCAGCCTTCATTGTAAGGATTACTGTTGACCGTTTCGGGTGTATCTTGTAATACTGCGTTTACAGCAACGACTTCTCCTGAAATTGGTGCATACAAATCTGAAACGGCTTTCACAGCTTCAATTGTTCCAAAACTATCATCTTTGGTAACTGTATCGCCAACTTCCGGTAATTGCAGGTAAACAATGTCACCCAATTCGCCCTGAGCGTAATCGGTAATGCCGATTGTGGCTATATTGCCCTCAATGCGTGCCCATTCATGTTCTTTTGTGTACTTCAGTTCTGCCGGGACATTCATGTACTATCTCCTAAGCTTTTTGGCTCATTTCTGCTTTTGCTTTTTCGTAAATTTTTTCCAGAAAATGTGTGTCGAAATCACCCTCAATAAACTCAGGTGTGTTGATGACATATTTATGAAAAGGAATGGTCGTTTTAATACCTTCCACAACAAATTCATCCAATGCACGGTTCAGGCGTCGAATGGCATCGTGACGATTGCGTGCAGAAACGATCAGTTTTGCCAGCAAAGAATCATAGTATGGTGGTACTTTGTATGAGTTGTAAATATGAGTATCCACTCGCACGCCGGGTCCGCCGGGAAGGTGTAAGTTGTTGATTACGCCCGGCATAGGCATGAAATTTCTTTCCGGGTCTTCCGCATTGATCCGGCATTCAATTGCATGTCCGCGCGGAGTCAGTTCAGATTGTTTGATTTTTAATTTTTCACCGGCAGCAATGCGAATTTGTTCTTTTATCAGATCGACGCCGTAAACCATTTCGGTAACCGGGTGTTCGACCTGAATGCGGGTGTTCATTTCCATAAAATAGAAATTGCCGGATTTGTCCAGCAGAAATTCGATGGTTCCGGCGCTTTCATAATTTACAGATCGAGCACCTTTTACTGCCACATCTCCCATGCGTTTTCGCAAATCAGGATCAACGACCGGGGAAGGTGCTTCTTCAATTAATTTTTGATGGCGCCGTTGGATCGAACATTCTCGCTCGCCAAGTTGCAATACCGTGCCAAACCGATCCGCGAGAATCTGTATTTCGATATGACGGGGATTTTCGATATATTTTTCGAGATACAAATCGCCATTGGAGAAGCTGGCTTCCGCCTCAGCGCGGGCCATCATAAAACTGCTTTCCAAATCAGCTTCCTTTCGGACAATGCGCATGCCCTTTCCGCCACCACCTGCAACGGCTTTCAGCATTACAGGATATCCGGTTTTCTTACAAATATCCCGTGCTTCATCAATTGTTTTTAAAATACCTTTGCTGCCGGGAACTCCCGGAACTCCTGCAGCTTGCATGGTTTCTTTGGCTACAGCTTTATCACCCATTTTGCGGATAACAGTGGCGCTTGGACCAATAAATGTGAGATTGATGGAGTTGCACATTTCTGCGAAATCTGCATTTTCCGCCAAAAACCCGTATCCGGGATGGATTGCATCTGCGCCGGTTATCTCTGCAGCAGCGATAATGCTGGTAGTGTTTAAATAGCTTTTGCTACCTTCGGCGGGTCCGATGCATACACTTTCGTCTGCGAATATTGTGTGGGATGCGTTTTCATCGGGTGTTGAGTATACGGCAACCGTGCGAACACCTAACTCTTTACATGCACGGATGATACGCAAGGCGATTTCACCGCGATTCGCAATCAGTATCTTTTTAAACAAGTTTGAAATTCCTCCACGCGTAAGCGGTTAAATGCCAAATAGGCTGTCAATTAGCCGTTCTTTTCAACAAGAAAAAGAACCTGGTTATACTCAACAGGTTGAGCGTTTTCCAGCATAATTTTGACAATTTTACCACTGAATTCGGATTCGATTTCGTTCATCAATTTCATGGCTTCGATAATGCAAAGTGGCGAACCGGGCTTAATCGATGAGCCAACTTCAACATACGGATCCGCTTCCGGAGATGGAGACCGGTAAAAAGTGCCAACCATTGGCGAACGAACCTCAACAGTATTTGCCGAAGCTGCAGGTGCCTGTGCTTCTGTTGCTGCTGGTGGTGTTGGAGCAGGTACAGGTTGGGGAGGAGCGGCGTAAACCGGGTTAAACATATGACTTTGAGCACTTCCGTCTTTGGACGCAAGTGTGCGTTTGCTGATACGGATTTTGCGACCTTCTTCTTCGAACTCTATTTCATCAATGTCGCTTTTTTCAACTATTTTGATTAGTTGTTTGATCGATTGTATATCCATTCACCCTCCGGATGCTTTGAATCGGGAAAATATAAGCCTTCACCATTTTCTTTGCAAGGCCTTATTTCCATGGCAAAGCCATGTGATTTAATGTCTTAAATCAAACATAAATAAACAACACACAATTATATTTTATACAACTGATTTTTTTCAATAAATCGCCGGACAGGTTCCGGCACAAAATATCGGATGGATTCACCAGCCATTACGCGTTTCCGTATTTCAGAGGCTGATATCTCGAGTGCGGGAATTTCGACATACGTAAATGCAGATGCATAAGGCGAGTCGGGTTTGGTGGTTGCACCGGCACGGCTGAATGCAATAAACTCGCAAAGGCTTAGTAGCACATCCGGTTCATGCCATAGATGAAATCGTTTTACGCATCGCTGCCCCAAAAGAAAATACAACTGAAATTTTTTCAGGGGATACAATTCTCTGAAATTCCTGATCGTATCGATTGAATACGATACTCCCGGACGTTGGATCTCAATTTCATCGGATACTTCAAATGCAAATGCAGGATGTGGTTGTGGTTCAATTGCAAGCTTAACCATTGTCAGCAAGCTTAACCATTGTCAGGCGATGCTGAACCGGAGTTATCCGGTTATTATCTTTCAACGCGTGGATTTTTGCGGGAATAAAAATCAGCTTATCCAATTGGCAGCGGATACGAACCGTTTCAGCAACAATCAAATGTCCGATGTGGATGGGATCGAATGTGCCGCCAAAAAGCCCGATTCTAGTTATTGTTGGCTTCATCAACGGGAGCATCCGTTTGGGCTGATTTTATCATCATACTTAGTTTGCCGATGCGTTCTTTGGCTTTATCAATGTTGCCGTGCTCCGGAAATTTTTCAACCAAAATGGTGAAATAATTTAGCGATTCTTCGTATCGTTTTAACTTATAAAGAATTTCGCTTTTCCAGTAATACGCATCGGGAGCGAATGTGGTATCGTAATATTTTTCGAGGAAAATATCAAAATACACCAAAGCAGCCTCATTTTCGCCCATTTTGCGATAGGTGGTTGCGTTTGTGTATAATTTCTTTGCCAATTTTCCACGCATTTTCTGGATCAATTCTTCGCCATTTGCGGTTAATTCATGTTCCGGATGTTCTTCCGCAAATGTTTGAAATGAGCGAATCGCTTTTTGGTATATTCCTGATCCAGCTCCGGTCGAGACGACATATTGTAATACGACAGACCGGTTTTGAACTGTGCTAAAACAGCGTAAGTACTTTGCGGATAATCATTTATCAACTTCTGATATTCCGATACAGCAATCAGATATTCTTTTTGTTTGAAGTGTGATTCAGCGAGATAGTATTGTGCATCATCAACTACCGGGTCATTACTAAAGCGAAGTGTAATTACCGTAAATTCGGTGATAGCATCCAGATAATCACCTTTGTCGAATTTCGCTTTTGCATACTCAAAATATGCGTCGGCATTCATTTCCTTTTTTTTCATCCCATTACCGCCGCAGGCAGCAAAAAATACCAAAATCAGAAAATAGAAAGTAGATTTCCAAACACCCTTAAACATCATTAATTATTGCTCCTTAATGTATAAAACGTATAAATCACAAATGAGGTTGCCGCGGTTATTAATGCGGGTTCAATCCAGCGTTTTATAAACGAATTACTGGTTTTAGTTCCCGAAGTAAATGATAATTCCGGGTTTTCCAACTCATTTGTGTTGATGCCGGATAGGTGGTCATTAAACGAGTTCTCGATGCGTCGACTGACCAATATCTGCGCATTTTTGTCCAGAATTTGCAAATGGTATCTTACTGTAACCTTTCTGTTGAATCGTCGAGAACCGACCAGCCATTTGCGTCCGGCCGACCGATAGCTGATTTGCGATGTTGCGTCAGAAATTCGAATTTGGCAATCCGCTTGCACAATGCTATCGGCGGATGAATAAACGAAATAATTACGATGAACGCAACTATCCGTTAACATTTTTGATACCCACAGACTCATTTCGGATTGATCGAACGGGAAAATTTGTAAGCGTGATTGTTGATCGATGTGCGGGGTAATGCTCTGCCAGAAGGGATCAATAATACCACGGGCGATAAGCTGCTCATTGGTTTTGACAGTTTCTTTACCACTGGCGATGGCAGGAAACACGATAGAAAATGTGAGAAACAATCGAATAAGATGGGTAGCTAAATGGTTGTTATTCGTGAGATTAAGAACTCTGGATGTGAAAGAAATTTGTAAAACGGTATTCATTTGCATCAATCCTCATCGGATGCGATATAAACCGTTTTACCCGTTTCCAGAGATTTGTAAATCATATCCATCATTTCCATTACCCTAACAGCTTCGGCTATTCCCGAAACCAGGTTTTTTTCGCGCCCGGTTAAAAAATTGATGTAATGTTGAATCTGGTTTTGATATGCCATTTTATACATCGCGCCAGGATATGTTTCATAAAGCGGTGGTGTAAGCTCCAGCCCTTTACCATGCAGGTATTTTTCTATTTTGAAAGGGGAAATGGTTGCTGTTCCGTCAACACCGGTAATCTCCATTTGAAACCTGTCCTTTGCCAACGGAAAATACCAGCTAACAGCAAATGAAATATCAATTTCACCGGCAAAACGTAAATAAACATTTGCAAAATCTTCCACTTGCACATCGGTTCTTATCTGGCGAGAAAAAGTTGTCACAGATTGTAGCTTCGGTCGGCCAGTAATCCACCAGCATGTGTCCAATAATTGAACGCCCAAATCATACAAAACGCCGCCACCCGACATGTTTTTGTTAAAAATCCATGGCTGTTTAATGGATTCCAGGCTGGATTGCAACCATTCTGCACGGATATGTAAAATATCTCCGAGCGTTTTATTTTCCATAAATCCTTTTATTGTGCGAAAATCGTTCCGGAAGCGGGATTGCATGCCAATCATAACATGACGATCCGCTTTTTGGCTGGCGTCATAAATTTTCTGGGTTTCTTTGGCATTTCGTGCTGCGGGGCGCTCAATAAACAGATGGACACCATTCCTTAAAGCGATATAAGCCATTGGAAGGTGCATGTTGGTGGGTGTAAGAATGAATAAAAGATCAATCTCGACTTTACGAAACATCTCTTCGATATCCCGAAAAGTATGGGGAACGTCAAACCGTTTTGAAAGAAAAGCGGTTTTCCGATCATCAATATCACAGAGAGCAACGAGTTGCACACCGGGGATTTTTGCCAGAATCGGAATGTGGATAATTTGGGAAATTCCGCCACACCCGACAACACCGACGCGCAATAAGGTGTTTGTTTCTGTCATGAGCTGAAAACTCCATTAAAAAAAAACCGCACTTTTTAGGGACTAAAAAGGCGGTAATTTAATAAAAATTGGATAAGAAACATTAATTTTTGATTTATTAATAACACAACTAAAAATTAACGTTACTTTGAACGTTCCATCGGCTCTTTCAAGATTTCTTTTAGCAACTTCCCGGGCTTGAAATGGGTTTTTCGCCGTGCTGGAACATAAATAATATCACCGGTTCGCGGATTGCGGGCTTTCGGTTTTGGTTTTGTCTCTTTAACTTCAAAGACACCGAAATCACGGATCTCTATGCGGATTTCCGGGTCGGCTTCTGCTAAAATTTCACGCAGAGCCTGGAACACAATGTTCACGTACTCTTCTGTAACGTAAATTTTCTGACCCATTGCCTTTGCGACTCGCTTGGCAACTTCCTTTTTCGTCACAGTCCTCATCAGGCAACCTCCAAAGACTTTATAAGGGTTCGTTAATTCATGGAGAAGATAACCGCATGCGATAAATTATGCAAGAGAAAAATTGATAAATTTTTGTGTATTAATGAATTATTGCCTCTAAATCGGATGCAAAATCCAACACTTACGTAAAATTTTTCAATCGTAAAGTTATCTTCACTTCAATTTATTTAGCATCTCTTTCAGGTCTTTCAATTTCAACAAAGCATCGATCGGGCTTAACGTGTTCAGATCAATCTTTCGCAATTCTTCTTCAACTGCCGATGGTTTGGGTATTTCAAACAGACTCAACTGACTCGGATTGGAGCGGGAACTGTCCCGCCGTCGCCCCAGCTTTGTGGTTTGATTGGGTGTGAGTTCGTTCGCTTCCAGATTTTTCAGCACTTCACGGGCACGTTCGACGACAAGTTCGGGTAATCCGGCCATTTGTGCAACATAAATTCCATAAGAATTGTCCATTCCGCCCGGTTCGATCTTCCTCAAAAATACCACGTGATCATCGTATTCCTTAACTTCCACCCGGAAATTTTTGATGCGTGGATACAACATCGCCAATTCCGTCAGCTCGTGATAATGGGTCGCAAACAACGTTTTTGCGGCAACTTTCTTTTGATGATGCAAATATTCTGTCACAGCCCACGCGATGGAAAGCCCGTCGAATGTGCTGGTTCCCCTGCCAATTTCATCGAGCAAAATCAGGCTGCGCGGTGTTGCGTTGTTGAGGATATTGGCTGCTTCCAGCATTTCTACCATAAATGTACTTTCACCAAAAGCCAGATTATCCGATGCGCCAACCCGGGTAAAAATACGATCCACAATGCCGATATGCGCCGACTCTGCCGGGACAAACGAGCCAATCTGCGCCAGCAAAGTTATCAACCCAACCTGCCGCAAATAGGTTGATTTACCGGACATGTTTGGTCCGGTGATCACCATTATTTGCGTGTCCGAGTTGTTCAGCCGACTGTCATTTTCGATAAACGGTTCATCCGGCGGTAATAATTTCTCCACTACCGGATGACGCCCGCCGGTAATTTCAATCAGTTCACCTTCGTCAATAACCGGGCGAGTGTAACGATTTGTTTGCTGCGTGATGCGCCAGCCTGCCAGACAATCGATTTCCGCAATTAACCGGGCGTTCATTTGAATGATTTCGCCCCATTGGGCAACCTCATCGCGAATTTTTGAAACAGTTCGTATTCCAAAACACCCATTTTTTCTTCAGCGCCGAGCACTTTTTCTTCAAATTCTTTCAATTCTGGAGTGATGTATCGCTTCGCGTTCACCAATGTCTGTTTGCGGATAAAATATTCCGGTGCTTTGTTTTGGTGCGCTTTCGTGATTTCAAAATAATAGCCAAAAACTTTGTTGTAACCGATTTTCAGCGATGGAATTGCCGTTTTCTCGCGCTCACGCGTTTGCAATTGGACGATCCAGTTTTTACCCTCTCGACTGATTTCCCGAAGCTCGTCCAGTTCCGGATGGTAACCCGTTTTGATGATGCCACCCTCGGTGAGGTTTTGGGGGGGATTATCCGCGATAGCAGCATCAATCAGCGCCACCAGTTTGTCCACGCTTTGCAAATTATCGCTAAAAAATTGCAAATGCGGCTCGTTCTCATCGTTCAGCAACTGCCGGATCGGCTCGATAAACGACAGCGCCCGTTTCAGGGTCATCAAATCGCGGGGGCTGGCTCTGCCGGTGGCAATTCGCCCCAATAATCGCTCTAAATCACTGATGTTCTCAAGATGCTCCCGCAGTGAATTGCGCAATGATGCTGTTTTGAAAAATACATCAACGCGATCGAGACGGGTTTGGATGCGCTCCAAACGGATCAACGGATGAGAAATCATCTGTTTCATGAGCCGTCCGCCCATTGGCGTGAGCGTGTGATCGAGAATGGATAGCAGCGTGCCGTCGCTGCGATGCCCGGAAATGGGGTTGGTGATTTCCAGATTCCGGCGGGTCGATGCGTCCAAAATCATGTAATCATCTGCTGAAATCACCGAAAGCGTTTGCACATGCGCGAGATCGTTTTGAAAATTATCTTTGCTGTATTGCAAAATTGCGCCGGCACTGATTACGCCCAATTTAAAATCTTCCGCGCCAAATCCTTTGAGATTTTGGGTTTGGAAATGTCCGGTCAGGGTGTCGTAAGCAAATTGGTGGGTGAAAATCCAGTCGTCCACTTTCGAGATGACCGCGGAAATGCGTTTGTCGAAAGATGCTCGTAATTCCTCAAACCTGCTGGACGGCACCAAAATCTCTTTCGGGGATATTTCCTGCAGAAAATTGATCAGGTTTTCCAGCCCGATTTCGCTGATATACAATTCGCCGGTCGAAAAATCGCCGTATCCGACACCGGCATGATGCCCCTGAATGACAACCGCAGCAATAAAATTGTGGGTTTTATGATCGAGCAGTTTCTCCGAAATCGCTGTTCCGGGTGTGACAATTTCGACCACGTCGCGTTTGACAACAGTTTTCGCCTGTTTGGGATCTTCAACTTGTTCGCAAATTGCAACACGATGACCGGCTTGAACCAATTTTGGCAAATAATTATCCAGCGCATGATAGGGAAAACCGGCGAGCGGCACATCTGCTGATTTGCCGTGGGCGCGTTTCGTGAGGGCAATGCCCAGCACTTTGGCGATTGTTTTGGCGTCGTCAAAAAATGTTTCGTAAAAATCGCCCATTCGATAGAGTAAAATCATATCTTTGTATTTGGCTTTTATCGCCAAATACTGCTCCATCATGGGTGTAGTTTCAGATTTTTGGGATGATTGGGCTTTTTTCGCCATAGAATGTCGGTGGTTTGAGAACGTTTTTAGTTGTTGGGTGATTGTGCGAAACGGATTACATCATTTCGCTGTGAGCCTGGACGATCGGCAGTGAAAAATAGAAGGTACTGCCGTCATTCGGCGTGCTTTCGACCCAAATTTCACCAAGATGAAGTTGGATGATTTCTTTGCAGATGGAAAGCCCTAAGCCAGTACCACGAATGTTAAAGCTTTGATTATCTTCAACTTGCTCATATTTTTCGAACACATACGGCAACTTGTTTTTGGGAATACCAACGCCGTTATCTTTAACAGCGATGCACACATACATTTTTTCTTTGCCGTCGGTAGTGGTTTTATACATGCTGGATTTGATAATAATTTTACCTTTATCCGGCGTGAATTTGAGTGCGTTGCTCAATAAATTGTTGAGCACTTGTTCGATACGCAGGGGATCGAACATCAGTAGCGGGAGATTTGGGTCGAGCTCGGCTTTGACTTCGATTTGTTTGTTTTTCATCAGCACACGGTGATTGTCAATTTGCTGTTGGATCAACGAATTGATTTCACCCTGTTTCAAATCAACGTTAAATTTGCCCACTTCCAGTTTGGATGCGACCAAAAAGTTATCCACGAGTGCGAGCACTTTTTTCACATTGTCTTTCACGATGTCGAGCAGTTCTTCCTGCTCCTGATTAACTTCCCCGACAATTTTATTGCGAATCAGCTCCACAAATCCCTGAATCACATTCATCGGTGAGCGCAAGTCGTGAACAATCATGGAGTTGAAGTCCGCTTTCATGCGTTCCAGCCGTTTGATGATCCGGAGATCGTTTAAAATGAGAAAAAATCCGGTGTGTTTACGCCGCTCGTAAAATGGAAATCCGTAAACATTTACAGGAATGGTTTCACCGGTTTTGCTGATGATTTCAAGCTCTCGGGTTTCCACATGATCTTTGTTGACGGTTTCCACCAACAACGAAATCATCTCTCTTAACGATGTTTTTGAGGTCGGCGCAAAAAAATCGATGATGTTTCGCTGGCTCAGTTTGTTTTCTTTATAGCCCAGCAATTGTTCGAAAGCGGGGTTGAGATAAACAATTTTCTGTTCCGTATTACAGGTAACCAACCCAAGGCTCATTGTTTCGGAGAGTGAGCGATAGCGTTCCTGGCTATTTCTCAATTCTTCGTAAAGCATTGAGTTTTCTACGGATACAGCTGCCTGGTTTGCGTAGTATTCGAGCGGCGTTATTTTTTCGTGAGCGGGTTTCAGCCGGTCAACCGGGTCTGCAACCAGCAAATAGCCGAGCACATCTTGGCGTGTGTCAAGCGGGATAACAACCAGATCACCGGATTCCCATTCCATTGTCCGGTATTTTTGCCCGGAAGATACGGGGGGATTGCTTTTGTGTTTGCTCAAAAAATAAGAGTTGCTGATTTTTTCTGAATTCGCCAATAACGCCTGAAATTCCGGAAACGAAACACCGGATTGGAGATCAAATCCGTAATTTATTTTCGAATCGAAGCCGATCCGGTTAATCACATTCAAGTGTTTTCCGGTTTCGTTGAGCAGAAAAATCGCGACATCGTTCCAGCCCAGCGCTTTGCGAAGGTTGGAATTCAAACGGGAAAGCAGGTTGAACAGTGTCAGCCCCAATTTGGCATCGCGTCCCAAATCAAAAATCCGGGAAAATTGCTTAACCTGCCGGTTTGCTTCTTTTACGGTTTGCGCATCTTTAAGCACTTGTTGGGTTTTCTCAACAATTTCTTCCGATTGGTGAATTTGCAAAACCGAAAAACGGTCTGTCGGGCGTTTTTTGTTGATGATGATTGCGCCAATAACTTCATTATTTACTTTTATCGGGATGAGCAAGATATGACGGTATTGCAGCTTTCGGAATATCTGCTGAGTGTTGTTGCTCAACCGGCTTTCGGTATCAATATTATAAAGCGCTTCCATTTTTCCGCGACTAACCAGATTGCTGAGATAGGTTTCTTTATCAAAAAACACCATGTCTTTGTCGTGGTTTTCGGTGTTTTGGGTGCGCTCGGTAAAATGGACAAATTTTGGGAAAATAAAACCGAATCCTTTGTTGTGCTGCCAAAAAATGGCGCTGTTGGCTTTGGTCATCTCGGTTAATTTGCGGCAAGTGTATTGAAAAATTGCTTCTTCATCAAAGTGATTGTTGAGCAATTGACCCGCAAAGTTGCTCAATTCCGCTTCGTCGGAACGGGTGACATGGGTATCAAGAACCCGTTTGCCGAGGGCATCCATCACTTCACCGAGAAAATGGATTTCTTTTGCATCCATTTGACGCGGCGATTCGTTGCCCAGTAACAGCCCGCCAATAAATTGCTCACGGTACTGAATAGGAATGAAATACACCTGTTTTACCGCCCAGTTGAGTTCTTTTAATTCTTCAAATAGCTCTGCATCGTCCTCTTCCGTGATCATCACTGTGCGGTTCATTCCCAACAAACGTCCTGCCAAACTGTTAATATTTGGCGCTTTAGCCACTTTGCTTCGACGGGTCGGTGGCACAAATTGGGTAAAATAATCAACCTGTTGGGAAAATTTATCCAGATAAAACATCGCCCAATTATCGGTATTAATTTGTTTGGGTAACAGGTTGATCAACCGGTCCATACTGCTGTTGACCGATTTTTCCTGATAAATAATTTTCAGGAAATCGTTAATAGACTGGCTAAATCGGATTTTATTACTTTGTTCATCCTGCGCCATTGAGAGGCTGCGAATGAACATCAGGTTGTGGGCAACTTGCTGAAAATCGTCGCTTTCTTTTTGAAGGAAAACCTGTTTTACCGGCAGCGCTGTCTGAAATTTTTGCGAAATCAGTTTATCACTGGTCAACAGCATCAGCCAGCAATTGTTGTTGTCGCGAAGCTTATCAATTACCGATAACGTTTCGCGAAGCTGCTCCGGATGATGATCAACATACAAAATGACTGCGTTGGGCTTTACCCGGTTGTAATAGGATTCCACTTCGTCCAGATTTCGGACATAAAACATCTCCAAATCAGGCAATACCAAATTTTGGAGCAAATACCCAAACAGTTCCCGACGTGGGGTATAAATGACCAATTTAAAAAATCCGGCCATTATCGTCCTCCCACATTGCGGTGGTAAATCATCATTAACCCTTCCAAAACCAATCGTGGTTCCACATGTTTGATGAATTTGCTCCGTGGCGCTAAAATATTGCTCTGCCCGCCGGTGGCGATTACATGTGGCGGTTTGTTCAATTCGCCGGAAATCAGCTCGATTAATCCGTCAATTAGTGCAACAGTGCCAAACATAATACCGGACTGCATGCTATGGTCAGTCGCTTTCCCGATTGCGGATTTTGGGAAATCAAATGAAATTGTCGGCAATTTGGATGTCCGGGAACTCAGCCCGAAAGCTGCAGTTTCCAGCCCCGGTGAAATTGCACCACCGAGATAAACACCACCTTCGCTCACTACGTCGAAAGTGGTTGCAGTGCCCACATCCACCACAATGCACGGTCCGCCGTATTTGCTGAATGCGGCAACTGCGTTGCAAACACGATCCGCACCCACGCTATTGGGTGGGTTATAATCGATAGCAATGCCCAAATCCAGCGTATGGCTGACAACCAGTGGCTGTAATTTGAAATATTTTTGGCACATCCGCCGGAAAATCTGGGTGATATTCGGCACCACCGATGAAATTGCAAAATCACGGATTTCGGTCACTTCGACATTTGCCATGTCCAAAAACTGGCGGATAAATGCCATCAACTCATCTTCTGTCCGGTTTACCGAGGTTGAAATGCGCCAGCTATCCAGAAAATGGTTTTGGTGATACAGCCCGATTTCCAAATGCGTATTGCCGATGTCTATTGCTAATATCATATTTACAGTATATTGTTTTTATTCAGTTTATCCGAACTGGCTGAACCCGGAATTCCCCGGAATTTATGATTTTTGTCTTTCCGTCGTGGTCAACTTCCAGAAATCCGTCATCATCGATATCCCGAACGACCGCGCTGAAGGTTTGATCATTCAAAAATAAGTTCACCGTTTCATTTTTGAAAAGCATCTTTTTGCGATATTCGTCCAAAATTTTCCCGGTTTGGTTTGGAATAAACTCGCTGTATTGTTGCCGGAATATTTCAAGAAAACGGGTTGCCAGCAACTTTACCGGCCATTCGCGTCCGGTTTCGATTTTTAAAGATGTCGCAATCGGCTGTAAATCCTCAGAAAAATCGGAGATGGATTGATTAATATTTAATCCAATGCCAACAATAATATACTGCAACTTTTGCCCCGAGAAACTGGATTCGGGTAAAATACCGCAGATTTTTTTATCACCGACCCAAACATCATTTGGCCATTTTAAACCGGTAACCATTTGCTGTTGAACAGTTGTTGCTAATTGTTCCAGCACGGTTGCCATTGTGTTTGCAGCCAGCAAATTAATAAAATTTAATTGCCGATTGTCAAATGCCGGCCGCAGCAGCAGCGATAGCCACATGCCCAAGCCAGCTGGGCTGTGCCAGCTGCGCCGGTAACGTCCGCGTCCGTTGGTCTGGTGATCCGCCAAAACAACCGTCCATTCAGGGGCGTTTTGGCGGGCAAGTTCGGCTAATGTATCGTTTGTTGAGCCAACTTCTTTAAAATAATGATAATTAAATGCGCCCGCGGTTGATGTGCCGTATTTCAAATTGATTCTGTATTCAGTTGTAAAATGTTTGTCTATTCTAAATTTAATTAAGGTTTTACCGCAAAAAGATAATCAATTTCACCCGGTGATTCCAAACAGATATTTGGAATAATTTACCCGAAATATCATGTTTTTTCGGAAGATGAACCGATCGCTATTCGAAAAATTTCCACCAGATTTTTTGCGGCACTTACCGCGTGAATTTTACCGGACATGACCGCATTTTCGATTTCCGGTAGTTCGCCGGCAATTTCAGGCTGTTCCAAAAACAGTTTTTCGAGACTTTCTTTGGTTAAATCGTGCAGCCAGGATTTTGTTTGTTGCTGCCGTTGCCGCATAAATTGACCGGTATGTTGGGTGATTTGGCAAAATTTGCGAACATTTTGCCAAATTTCCGGAATGCCTGCACCATTTAGCGCAGAACAGGTGGAAACAGTGGGCTGCCAATTGGCAGTGAATGGTGTCAGATAATGTAGGGCAATTTTCATTTCCTGCATCATGGCGGCTGCGCGATGCTGGTTTTCACCGTCCGCTTTGTTGATGGCGATGGCGTCGGCCAGTTCGATCACCCCTTTTTTGATTCCCTGCAACTCGTCGCCGCCACCGGTAATTTGCAGCAGCAGGAAAAAATCGACCATCGAACGGACACTTACTTCGCTTTGCCCAACGCCAACTGTTTCGACAATGACCACATCAAAACCGGCGGCTTCGCAAACGAGCAGGCTTTCACGGGTTTTCCGGGCAACGCCACCCAATGTTCCGCCGGATGGTGATGGGCGGATAAATCCGGCTTCATTTTGCGCCAATTTTTCCATTCGCGTTTTGTCGCCGAGAATGCTGCCTTTGCTGATGCTGCTACTCGGATCGATCGCGAGCACAGCAACGCGATGCCCGTTTTCGATTAAATAAAGTCCCAAACGTTCAATAAATGTGCTTTTTCCCGCGCCGGGAATGCCGGTGATGCCGATCCGCACAGATTTCCCGGTGAGCGGAAGCAACCGTGTGAGCAACTCCTGGGCCTGTTCCTGATGAGCGGCAGCGTTGCTTTCGATTAAGGTGAGTGCTCTCCCCAAAAACATACGGTTGCCGGAAACGATACCGTTATACAAATCCGCCGTGCTGAGTTGACGGCGTTTATTTGTTGAGGATTTCGGGAGTGCTTTTTGGTCTGTTCCGGGAATGTAGCTGCCGGCAAAAGCACTGCCGCTATCTTCTGGTTGCCACTCGGGTTTGGCGATTCTTTTCTTTCGCGATTGTTGGGAATCGGGCATTTTCGGTCCGGTTTTTTCGATAACTTTGAGTGTAAAGTTAGGAAAATCTATGATTTATCAAAAGCGGAAATTGCACTTTTTGCGCATTTCGGTTCTGCTGAAAAAAGCTCGATTTTCAGAAAAATAATCCGTAAAAAACAGTGCCATCTTTCGAAAAGCGAACAGTTGGGGCGGGAAGGTGGATGCTGCTGATCAAACTTTTCAGTGCGAATAGCAATGGCGGATCATCCTTTGTTGCAGGAAAATTGAAATCCAGAGCGAGATACACATCGCGTCGTTTTAGCGTGCTGTTGTGTTGCGGTAAATTTCTGGCGCCGTAACCGATGGCAATATTCAGCCAGTTCGGCCAAAATTTCCGCCAGTGTTGCGGCAGCAGCGCATCTGCATCTGCGGAAAGCCAAAATCGCTGCCCGTCGTAATCGCCAACCAGATATTCGTACGGTTTGTATCTGGAAAATTCCGGTTTGTTCGCCGCTTCATTTTTGAAATACTTCGATTTTCGGTAACTGATTTTAAAATTGAAATGTTGCAATACCGGCATCATATCTTGCAGCAGCGGATATCCCGCACCCAAAATATTGGCGATATAATCCGGCACGCTGAATCCCCAGTTGTCAAATGTGGCGTCGGTTAGCTCGAATGCTGTGTAAAGTATCAGGCTGCTCGCGCCGCCATACCACAACGATTTTCGCCGGTCAATTCCGGCGTAACGATAGGTCATCGCCGAAAATCGGGAAACCTGGATATTCGCAAAAAAGTGCCCGAATTTGTCAATTTCTCGCCAATGGTTGTTGTACCAATCCATTTTGAAATTGAAATCCCGTTTTTTTCCGGACCACCACGGTTCAATAAAATAGATATATGTTCCTGTCATTCCGGCGGCATGAAGCGCCAATACCCATTTCAAACGCCCTTTTTTTTCCGGTTTTGCTGTATCGGTCGTTTGTTGCTTTTCGGAAAGCAAGGGATGGGTTTGCGCCGAAATTGGATGGATGACGGCTGTCATCATCGCAATCACCAACAATAGCCAAAATGTTGTTCCTCGTCGGGTAATTATCGAAATCATATCATTAATATAATGCAACAAACCAAAACTCATTTGTGATTTTCTTCCACCATTAAAATGGGGTGTTCATCAAACTGAAAGTCTCATGAAATAATGGACCTCTAAATTTCGCATGTTAAAAAATTGCACACAATCAACAGGTTTGGGATGCCTAACAGATTGCTGTGAATTTCTGGGAAAAGCTGAATTGCTTAAAGTGAAAATTTAGTGAATTTTTAATCACCTAAATCGTTGAAAAACATGCTGTTTTTTGCAATTTTGTGAGAATTGTCAAACCGTGTGCGCTGTGTCGAATTTTACAGCTACGGCAGTTGTGTAAAAGTTTTACAAAATTTTGTAGTATTTATTGTTGTCAAAGTGCAGCAAGATGTTGTTAATAAACAACTTAAATGGCTCGTAAATAGTTGGACTAATATTTGTAATTTATCCAATCGGGTCTATCCATTTTATTCTTTGAAAACTGCTGTATTAACAATGCTAATAATAATTTGTTAATCAAATCAAATATCAATTCAATTTTTTGAATTATCATTAATTAAAACAATGAATTGCGAAAATTCTTAAATGGAGGAATTATTCGATGAAGCCCTTAAGTAAGGTTCGTCAAGAGTATGAAGAAGTGTATGAGCGCATCGTAAATGTGATTTCCGAAATGGGTGGAGATTCCAATATAAAAGAGCATCGTCGTAAACAATCCAGATTGTATCGCAGGCTGAAAGAGTTACAGCGTCGCGAGCATCAACTGGATGCGCTGGAAACGCGGTTGTCGAGCAGCCAGCACATGTTCCACTAATCGAAATGAATAAAATCTCATATCAACGCAGGTATTGCGGGACTATTTTATGGATAGCCCCGCAGTGCCATTTTTGTTGAATTCCGATTAGGCTTTGCCGGCCAATTTTACCATAATAGCTTTTTGCACATGCATACGATTTTCGGCTTCGTCGAAAACGATGGATTGTTTGCTTTCCAGCACTTCGTCGGTAATTTCTTCGCCGCGATGTGCCGGCAGGCAGTGCATCACCAACGCATCTTTTTTGGCGTGCTGCATTAATTTGCTGTTTAGCTGATACGGCATGAAAATTTTTTTCCGTGCTTCGGCTTCTGCTTCCTGTCCCATACTTGCCCACACATCCGTATATACTACATCTGCGTTAGTTACAGCTTCAACAGGATCGTTGATTACTTCGATTTTGCTAATGCCCGCAGCGTTGGCATTCGCCAGTGTTTTGGCATCCGGCTCGTAATTGCTCGGGCTGCAAATAACCATGTGCAGTGGTACGCGCGATGCAAAATTGATCCACGAATTGGCAACATTGTTGCCATCGCCGACATAAACGATTTTCATCCCGTCCAGTTTGCCGCGATGTTCCATAATAGTAAATGTATCCGCCATAATCTGGCATGGGTGATTGTAATCGGTCAAGCCGTTTACAACCGGAACACTGGAATATTTGGCAAGTTCTTCGATATCCGAATGAGCAAACAGCCGCGCCATAATCATATCATTGTATCGTGAAATAACCCGGGCAACGTCTTTCACGGCTTCGCGGGTGCCGATGCCGATATCCTGCGGTGCGAGATAAATCGCCATTCCGCCGAGTTGGAACATCCCCGTTTCGAAAGACACGCGGGTCCGGGTGCTCGGTTTGGCAAAAATCATCGCCAGCGAATAACCGTCCAATAATTTGTGCGGTTCGCGGCGTTTGGTTTTGGCTTTTAAATCTTTGGTGATCTCAAAAATGTTGTCAATTTCACTCCGGTTGAGCTCGGTGATGGAGAGAAAATGGTTGTTCATGGACGCTCCTTTGGGATAGAATTTATTTGAATTTTTTTTTCAGCGTAGCCGGGATAGCTATTTCCCGCTACAAAATATATTTTCGTAAGTCCTCATCTTCCAAAATGTTATGCAATTTTTCTTTCACGAATTCACCGGTGATGCTGATCGATTTATTTTCCACCTGCGGCGCATCGAATAGCAAATCTTCCAGCAATGTGGAGAGAATCGTGTGCAGCCGGCGCGCACCGATATTTTCTGCACGACTGTTCACGAAACTGGCGGTTTTGGCGATTTCGCGAATTGCGCTGTCGTCGAATTCGAGAGTGACGCCTTCGGTTTTCATCAACTCGCGGTATTGTTTGGTGAGCGCGTTTTCCGGTTCGGTCAGGATGCGCACAAAATCGTTCTCCGAAAGGCTTTTCAGCGATACGCGAATGGGGAAACGCCCTTGCAATTCGGGAATCAGGTCCGACGGTTTGGACACATGAAAAGCGCCGGAAGCGATGAACAGCACGTGGTCAGTTTTCACCATGCCGTATTTTGTGGCGACGGTTGTGCCTTCGACCACCGGCAGCAGATCGCGCTGCACGCCTTCGCGGGAAACATCGGGACCGGATTTGGCGCTGGAACCGGCAATTTTATCAATTTCATCGAGAAAAACGATGCCCGAGTTTTGCACCCGGCGAATGGCTTCCTGCACCACTTCATCCATGTCGATCAGCTTTTGCGCTTCTTGCTGTTCGAGAATGGCAATGGCTTCTGTGATGTTCACTTTGCGTTTTTTCGATTTTTTGGGCATCATATTGCCCAGAATTTCCTGAAAATTGATGCCCATTTCTTCCATTCCGCCGGGCGAAAAAATTTGCATGGTTGGCTGGCTATCTGATGGCGTTTCAATTTCTACCGTTCTTTCGTCGAGCTGGCCGTTCAACAATTTCTGGCGAAATTTTTCGCGATTACGCAGATATTTGTTTTCGGGACTGCCTTCTTCATCTGCCAGCGAAATGCCGGATTTTGGCAGCGGGGGAGGGGGAAGCAAAATATCCAGCACGCGCTCGATAGCCATTTCCCGCGCTTTTTCTTTCACCGATTCTTTTTTTTGTTCGCGAACCATGTTGACGGAGATATCCACCAAATCGCGCACAATGCTTTCCACATCGCGCCCGACGTAGCCGACTTCGGTAAACTTGCTCGCCTCCACTTTGATGAACGGTGCGTTGGCCAATTTCGCCAATCGCCGGGAAATTTCGGTTTTACCGCAACCGGTCGGACCGATCAAAATAATGTTGTTCGGCATAATTTCATCGCGCAGCGCGCTATCGACCTGCTGCCGCCGCCAGCGATTTCGCAGTGCAATCGCAACGGAGCGTTTCGCCTCGTTTTGTCCGATGATGTATTTGTCTAATTCTTCAACAATTTGCCGGGGTGTGTATTCCCGAATATGATCACTCATTGTCACTCCTTTTTTTCCACATATACAGACGTCTTGTCTTTTTTGCCACAGAAGCGCATAGGGCTCAGAGAAAAATTTAAAAATGTTTAAATCCGTTTGATCCCGAATGCCGGAAAAAGTCAATCTGAGAAGATATAAAAAAATCTCAGTGGAACCCTGTATCTCTGTGGCTGTTGTTATCCTATTGTTTACAATGATTTTACGGTAATGTGATGATTGGTGTAAATGCAAATATCCGCCGCGATATTCAGACCTTTTTCCACGATTTCTGTTGCCGATAAATCCGAATTGAACTTTAGCGCGCGAGCTGCCGCCATCGCGAACGGACCACCGGAGCCGATGGCTAAAATCTGGTCGTCGGGTTCCAGCACATCGCCGTTACCGGAAATGATCAGCGCGTTTTCGTTGTTTGCTACCGCCAGCATTGCTTCCAGCTTTCGCAAATAGCGATCGGTGCGCCAGTCTTTTGCCAGATCAACCGCAGCTTTTGTTAAATTACCGTTGAAATTTTCCAGCTTTTCTTCGAATCGCTCAAACAATGTGAATGCATCTGCCGCAGCGCCGGCAAATCCGGCCAACACCTGATCGCGATACAGCGTGCGAACCTTGTTGCCCTGATGTTTCATTACAGTGTTACCGAAGGTCACCTGTCCGTCGCCGCCGAGTGCCACTTTGCCGTCTTTGATCACGCCCAAAATGGTTGTGGCGTGGAATGTATAATCCTGCATTCGCAAAACTCCTTTTTGGGCAAAATCTAATCAGATAAACGGGGAATCACAAATGAAAGTGTAAAAGGAGAGTGGGGAAGTAAAAAGGTAAAAGTAAAAAGGGTAAAAGGAAATAAAGTTAATGCGCATCATCGAGGTGGTTTGAAAAAAAAATCGCCCCGAAGGGCGATTTTATATTCGAATGATTGTCAAATTTGACGGCGCAGGCGGGCAACCGGAATATCCAGTTGTTCGCGGTATTTTGCGACTGTCCGGCGGGCGATGGGGATGCCCTCTTCGTTGAGCATCGAGGCCAGTTTGTCATCGCTGAGCGGCTTTTTTGGATTCTCGCCATTGATGATCGTTTTTAGCCGTTCCTTTATTTTCAGCGTGCTGACATCTTCGCCGTCTTCGTTTTCCATGCCTTCGTTGAAGAAATATTTCAGCTCGAAAACGCCGTAGTCCGTCTCTACATATTTGCCTTTGCACACCCGGCTGACGGTGGAAATGTCCATTTCAATTTCTTCGGCTATGTCCTTCATAATCATAGGTTTAATGAAATCCGGACCTTTGGCGAAAAAGTCATATTGTTTTTTGACGATAGCTTCCATCGTTCGCTGCATGGTCATTTGACGCTGTTTAATGGCTTTTATGAACCATTTTGCGCTGTCGATTTTTTCCTTAAGGAATTTTCGAACATCGCGATCCAGCTTTTTGGGGTGCCGGATCATTTTTTTGTATTGATTGCTGATCCGCAAACCGGGAATCTTGTATTCGTTTAGCGAAATGACCAGTTCGTCATCCACCATTTCCACAAAAAAATCGGGCACGATGTAGTTCTGTTTTGCATCCAGATAGCCTTCACCCGGTTTCGGGTTCAACTTGCTGATTTCCTCGAGAGCAAATTTGATATCGTCCAGCGCAATGCCCAGCATGTCGGCAACTTTTTCAAACCGGCGATTGATAAAATCATCGTACGCTTCCCGCAAAACGCGCAGCGGAATATCGAATTTGCCATCTCTATTGCGCATTTCCATCTGAACAATCAGGCATTCTTGCAAATTTCGCGATCCGATGCCGATCGGGTCAAACCGGTGGATAAATTTGAGAACGCGCTCAACTTTGGCAGGAGTGGATTCAAAAATTTGTGCGACAACATCGAGCGTCACCTCTTCGTCCAGATAACCATCATCGCGAATATTGTAAATCAAATATTCACCAATCCGGAATTCCTGTTCGGATAACTTGAGCATCTGCAGTTGATCCAGCAAATGTTCGGACATCGATTGAAGATACGGTTCCGGCATGTCGCGATCTTCTTCATCGCGATCAACCGGCATTTTCGGGTCGGGAATATCCTCGTCATCATTGGGCAGCAAATCTTCGAGATCGAAGTCATCCTTCACTTCATCATTGAGCTTGTCTTCTTCGCTTTTGTTGTTTTCTTCAATTGCGTCGAATTCTTCCTTTATTTCATCAATTTCTTCCTGATTTTCATCGACCTCATCATCTTCGTTTTCCTGAACATCTTCCCATTCCTCAGCTTCTTCCAAAACGGGATTGATTTCGAGTTCATTTTTTATGCGTTGCTCCAGCATCAGCATGGGCAACTGTAATAACGTGGAAACCAGAATCTGCTGTGGTTTCAACGTTTGTTGTAAGCTTTGAAATTGTCCTAAACCGAGCCTCGCCATGCGTAGGTTACTCCTTTTCCGTAGTTTTGGCATAGTTTATGTATATTAAAATACACAACCCTGCCAAACGTGTCAAGCGGAAATTGTAATTAATTGAAAAAAAATAACTTAGGTGGTATTTTTGGGCAGAATATTGCTCGGATTGAACAAAAGATAATTAATTAAAACCTAAAATGGAAGAAAGAATTTCAAAAAAATGATTTATTTTCATTTGGCTTAAAATCAATAAAAAACATTCATTTGGCTAATAATTTGGGTGAACGGAAAATCGAAATAAATTTGAGTAAATTGCAGTAGTGGCGGTCAAGTTCGCATTTCGATAGTCGATTACTGATCTCAATAAACGTTTAAAACAGGGAAGTTTGAACGCAATGCAAGAAAAAAATGCCTCGCAAGTGCTCAATAATTTGTTGTTTTGGTATATGTCCGCCATAACTTTGCTGCTGACATTAATCCCGTTTCGATTTGTAATTCCCGATGAACATATAAAAGTGGCGCTTTGGAGCAATTTGCAGGATGCGTTAATGAACATCGCGTTATTTATACCGTTGGGGTTTTTGTTCCAGTTAACCCGCCGCGAAAAACGCAACGATTGGGCATTTGGCGCTCTCGTATTTGGTTTGCTGTTTAGCAGTGGTATCGAAATTACTCAATTGTTTATTGAGAAACGCTGCACAACATTTCTGGATGTGCTGACCAACGGCGCTGGCGCGTGGCTTGGTGCGTTGGGATACGCGATTGTTCGTCGCTTTTTTGCCGGACGGCAAGCTGCAAATTACCGCATTTTGGCAATCGATTTGCCGTTAATGAACATCATCTACCTGATGATCCCGCTGATGTGGATAAACAGCATGGCGATCGGACGACAGCAGCAACGGCTCTGGCTGATTTTTCTGCTGGGCATTAGCGGGGCTATCATTTTGGGGGAAATTTATCGCCGGGAAATCCGCAAACGCGAGCCGTTGCTGATGCTGGCGTTTGCATGCACCGCGATGCTATGGTTCGCTATCGGCAGCATGTTTTCGGTTGCGGAACGAACCCGGGAAGTTTTGCTGATGACCACATTTGTCGGTTGCATTACGTTGGTTACAGCGATGCGCCAGCCGTTGCGGCAATCGGCAAATTTCAGATACGAGATCGCAACGCTACGGCTGATTCTCATCTTTTTTGTGCCTTATTTATTGCTGGTTTTTTTCTCGCCGCTGGCGATGCCGGAGGCAAAATGGGATTTTGTCTTTGGCATTTCCGGTATTCCCAACAAACCGCCGAACGTTTCGATTTTCAGGCTGCTGGAATATCTGGCAGGGTTTTCGCTGCTGGGATACATGCTATCGCAAATTGTGGCGCGATATGAAACATCGCTGTTTTGGAAAAAATTCAATCTCGCGGTGCTGATTTTCTGGATTCCCGGTATTCTGGAAATCGTGCGCGGGTTTCATCCGCAATACGAAACGAGCGCACTCGGTTATGCTTTTGCGATCGCTGCAGGCTTTGCCGGATCGCTGATTTATCGGCTCCAATTGGGCTCCATTCGCAGAATTTTGATTCATCGTTCCCAAAATTTGTCAGAAAGTCCAACGCCGGAACAATCGATACCTTAAAGTGATTGAATTTCCGATAACTCCAATATTTCCACCAATACGTATTGAATAATAATCCAAATAAAGCAAAAACGTACTCTACGTGAATTTATGAAGAAAGTGATCCATAATTTTACGAATCATTTTCGATCTACCATTTCTTAAACAAATCTTTTTAAATGATTGAACTATTTGCGCTGTGTGGTTAATTTTGAACCACAAAATCATCATCGAACTTTTAAAAGGAGCGTTGGTTATGAAAATTACGGTAGTTGGCGCTGGAAATGTGGGGGCGACCACAGCTCAGCGAATTGCAGATCAGGAATTAGCAAATGAATGCGTATTGGTAGATATTGTGGAAGGTATTCCGCAGGGAAAAGCTTTGGACATGTGGGAATCGATGCCATGCCTGGGCAGTGATTGCCGGATAATCGGGGCAAATGGTTACGAAGAAACCAAAGATTCTGACATCGTTGTAATCACCGCCGGACTCGCCCGCAAGCCGGGAATGAGCCGTGATGATTTGCTCACCAAAAACGTACAAATCGTAAAAAGCGTAACTGAACAGGTTGCCAAATTCTCTCCGAATTCAATTATTATCGTTGTATCAAATCCGTTGGATGCGATGGTTTATACCGCTTACAAAGTTTCCGGTTTTCCGCATCACCGCGTATTCGGGATGGCTGGCGTGCTGGATACGGCGCGGTATCGTTCATTCGTTGCGCTGGAACTGGATGTTTCGGTGAAAGATATTCAGGCATTGGTACTCGGCGGACACGGCGATACGATGGTTCCGCTGCCGCGCTACACAATGGTTGGCGGCATACCGCTGCCGGAATTGATTTCGCAGGAGCGCATTGATGCGATTGTTGACCGCACCCGTAAAGGCGGCGGCGAAATCGTCGGGCTGTTGAAAACCGGCAGCGCATATTACGCGACTTCCGCAGCTGTGTTGGAAATGGTTGAATCAATTGTAAAAGATAAAAAACGGATTTTGCCCTGTGCCGCATATCTGCAAGGCGAATATGGCTACAAAGATATGTATATGGGCGTGCCGATCAAAATTGGCAAAAACGGCGTTGAAAAAGTGTTCGAACTGGCATTGAACGACACCGAAAAAGCTATGCTGGAAAATTCCGCCGAAGCCGTTCGCGGATTGATGGCAGACATTAAGTTGTAATATTTTCAACCATTTATTTTCTTTTAAGGCGCTCCAAATTGGAGCGCTTTTTTTATCTAGCATTCCCACCTCACAGTGTTTTTTTCTTATTGCCAAATCAGCCCCGAATCACTATTTTTCCCAAAGATTAACAATTTTATTTAAAATAAATTTGTACCTGAAACCCATTTCTCACGGAGGACCAATGCCAAAACTTAGTTCAAAAGATTATATGGAGATGGAGAGTCGTTATGGTGCACACAACTATCACCCGCTGGAAGTCGTTCTCGCCAAAGGAAAAGGCGTTTGGGTGTGGGATGTGGAAGGCGAAAAATACATGGACTTTCTTTCTGCCTACAGCGCTGTAAATCAGGGACATTGCCATCCAAAAATATTGAATGCGATGGTTGAGCAGGCGCAAACGCTTGCACTCACATCCCGCGCATTTTACAACAATGTTTTGGGTGAATACGAAAAATATGTAACCGAATTATTCGGTTACGACAAAGTTTTGCCGATGAACACCGGCGTTGAAGGCGTTGAAACCGCCATCAAATTGGCCCGGAAATGGGCGTATGACGTAAAAGGTGTGCCCAAAAATCAGGCAAAAGTCGTTTTCGCGGAAGGCAATTTTCACGGCAGAACATTGACAATCGTTTCTGCATCCACGGACCCGGATTGCAAAGAGGGCTTTGGCCCGTACATGCCCGGCATCGAAGTGGTTCCTTACAACGATACCGATGCGCTGGCAAAAGCGCTGGAAGACCCGAACGTTTGTGCTTTTCTGGTGGAGCCGATTCAGGGCGAAGCCGGTGTAATGGTTCCGGATAACGGCTATCTCAAAAAAGCCCACGAATTGTGTAAATCCAAAAATGTGCTGCTCATTTGCGACGAAGTGCAAACCGGATTGTGCCGGACCGGCAAAATGCTCGCTTCCGATCACGAAGGTATTCGCCCCGACATGATAATTTTGGGGAAGGCACTTTCCGGCGGCATGCTGCCCGTATCCGCTGTGCTCTGCGATGACGAAATTATGCTGACCATCAAACCCGGCCAACATGGTTCAACCTACGGCGGCAATCCGCTGGCATGCCGGGTGGCCATTGCATCGCTGGAGGTTTTGCTGGAAGAAAAACTGGCAGAAAACGCCGAACGTTTGGGCAAGCATTTCCGGGCTGAAGTGCAGAAAATGGTCGACAAATATCCGCATGTCACGCTGGTACGTGGGAAAGGATTGCTGAACGCGATTGTTATCGAGCCGACCAAAGATGGCAAAACCGCGTGGGATGTTTGCGTTGAACTGAAAAACCACGGTTTGCTGGCGAAGCCAACCCATACCCATATTATCCGTTTCGCTCCACCGTTGATTATTAATGATGAAGAAATCAACTGGGCGCTCGAACGCATCGAAACGGTACTTAAAAAATTCAATTAAGCGACGAATTGAATTTGCAACTGATCTTCAAATGCCTCAAACCTGTTTTAAATTCAAAATATTGAAGCGGTTTGAGGCATCATTTTTAGCAGGCTTTTTAAGCGACAACTGTAATTGATAACTGATAATTGACAAAACAGGAGGCTCCATGAAAATATTGATATCTGACAAATCGTCACCCGTTTGCGAGCAAATTTTGCGCGATGCCGGGCACGATGTGGATGTAAACACCGGGCTTTCGCCGGATGAACTGGCGAAAATAATTCCCGCATATCACGGATTAATCGTTCGCAGCGCGACAAAGGTTACCCGCGAAATTATCGACGCAGCCAAATCGCTGAAGCTGATCGGGCGCGCCGGAACCGGTGTGGACAACATCGACGTAGCTTACGCCCGCGAACGCGACATTGTGGTGATGAACACGCCCGGCGGTAACAGCAACGCCGTTGCAGAACTGACGCTTGCACAAATGCTCAATCTCGCCCGCGATGTGTTCAACGCGACAACATCAATCAAAGCCCATCGCTGGGAAAAGAAAAATTTCAAAGGATACGAAATTTCCGGCAAAACGCTCGGACTGCTCGGCTACGGCCGGGTGAGCCGGTTGCTCGGACAAAAAGCGCTGGCGCTCGGAATGACCGTGCTCTGTTTCGATCCCAAAATCGCCAAAAATATTGAAGATTGCGATGGTATTCAACTGGTTGCAAATGTAGATGATGTGTTGCAAAAAGCAGATTATTTATCAATGAACCTGACCCGGCGCGATGACACGCGAAACTTCCTCGGCAAAGCCGAATTCGCAAAAATGAAGCGTGGTTCTTATTTTTTGAACGGCGCACGCGGCGGTTTGGTTGATGAAAAAGCGCTGCTTTCCGCGCTCGACGACGGCACATTGGCCGGCGCAGCATTGGATGTTTTCGAAGCTGAGCCACCAGTTGATTTCACGCTGATCGACCATCCGAAAGTGATTTGCACACCGCATATCGGCGCGGCAAGTTTCGAAGCGCAGGAAAATGTTGCGGCTGCTGTCGCCCGTCAATTCGTAGATTTTTTTGCCGGAAAAGGCGCGACAAACGCCGTTTGAGTTTCCCGAAACTTTCGAAATTTAAGAAATAATTGTAAAATTCACCGGTACGGGTTTATATTCCTTTGTTACAGATTTGATAACCAAAATCAGCAACAAATAATGAATTCATTATAAGGAGTTACAACGTTGAGCATGTTAACAAACAAAGATTTTCAGGTCAAAGTAGGGTTGGCTGAAATGCTCAAAGGCGGCGTAATTATGGACGTCACCAATGCCGAACAAGCCAAAATTGCCGAAGACGCCGGCGCGGTTGCCGTGATGGCGTTGGAGCGAATTCCTGCCGATATCCGTGCGCAGGGCGGCGTTGCGCGAATGAGCAATCCCCGTTTGATCAAAGAAATCCAGAAAACCGTTTCGATTCCCGTAATGGCGAAAGTCCGTATCGGTCACTTTGCGGAAGCACAGATTTTACAATCACTTGGCATCGATTTTATCGACGAAAGCGAAGTGCTCACACCCGCCGATGAAGAATATCATGTTGACAAATTTGCCTTCAAAGCACCGTTCGTTTGCGGCTGCCGGGAAATCGGCGAAGCCCTTCGCCGAATCGGTGAAGGCGCCGCAATGTTGCGCACCAAAGGCGAAGCCGGCACCGGAAATATTGTGGAAGCTGTTCGGCACATGCGTTCCGTCCAGCGGGAAATTAAGCGCATCACTACATTGGGCAACGAAGAATTGGTAACCTACGCAAAAGGCATCGGTGCGCCGGTGGATCTGGTTCGCTACGTTCAGGAAAACGGCAAATTGCCGGTCCCGAATTTTGCGGCTGGCGGCATTGCAACCCCGGCTGACGCATCGTTGATGATGCAGTTGGGCGCCGAATCCGTTTTCGTCGGCAGCGGCATTTTCAAATCGGATGATCCGGCGGAACGCGCCCGCGCCATTGTTTTGGCAACAACTCATTTCAACGATCCGGATATCGTTTGCAAAGCCTCCGAAGGTCTGCGCGATGCCATGCCCGGTCTGGAAATCGGCGAAATTCCCGAAGGACAGATCATGCAAAACCGTGGCTGGTAATCCCGGAACTGCGGAACAAACAATTGAATGCTACCCGAGCAGCGCAATTTATTTTGCGCTGCTTCTTTTTTTGGCTAAAATTTGAAATCAGGAGATGATCAGATGCGATTGGGTGTTTTGGCGCTTCAGGGCGATTTTTATCGGCATTTTGAACGCATTCGCGAACTCGGCATCGATGCCGCATATGTGAAAAAACCGAATGAATTGTGGGAATGCCACGGGCTGATTATTCCCGGCGGCGAATCTACAACGTTGGTTAAACTGCTGAAAAATATTGATTTATATGATGAAATTCCCAAATTCAATAAAAAATTTCCGGTGTTCGGCACCTGCGCCGGTGCGATTTTGCTCAGCCAGCACGTGACCAATCATCCGGTGGAATCGTTCAAATTATTGGATGTGGATATCGAACGAAACGCCTACGGTACGCAAATCGATTCTTTTTTTGAAGATATCGCGCTGGATTTCGGTGGACAGCCGGAAACGGTGGAAGCCGTTTTTATTCGCGCACCCAAATTCACCCGAATTGGTGAAAACGTGCGGATTTTGGCACAGCACAACGGCGATGTGGTGATGGTGGAAAGCGAAAATGCAATGGCAGCCACGTTTCACCCGGAGCTGACCAAATCTACCCGCATTCACGAATATTTTGCGGATAAAGTTCGTAAGTGTCTGTAAATATTTATGTTGTTAAAAATCATTTTGAATAAAAAAAGCCCGGCTGAAATCAACCGGGCTTTTGCTTTTTATGTCGAATTTGTTATCGCGTAATGGCAAGTTTCTCGATTTTTTCCAGCGTTTTCTCGCCGTCATCAACCACTACTTTGTAAAGATAGACGCCGTTTGCAACCAGGTCGCCATCTTCATCGCGACCGTCCCAGGCTATTTTGTTGAATCCCGCGCGGGCGGTATCGCGAATTTCGCGAATCAAACGACCGTAAACCGTGTAAATTTTGATGGTTGCCTCGCCAATGCCGTTCGGCGATTGATATTGAAATGTGAACGTTGTTTCATCTGAAAACGGATTCGGGTAATTGATCACCCGGTCGAGCATCAGGTTGCTGGCGGATGCCGTTGTAAAACTCAATTGCGATTCGGAATAATTGTTCAGATTATCCCACGCGGAGATTTTCAGGGAGTGCGTGCCGTTGGAAAGGGTAGGGAGGGCGTATCGTAATTTGCCGCTGGTAAAACTGTTGACATCGTAAACAAAAAATTCCGTGACGTCTTTTCGAATGTTGTCGTCGATGATCAGCTCAATGCGGTGCCCGACTTCGCCGGTGAGGTTGATGCCATTTTCATCGACCAATTCCACCACCAATTCCGATTGTTGCTGCACATAATCGCCGTCAAAAAAATCGGGTTGTTCGGCAAATGAGAAATCGATGCCGGGACCTTCTGCGTCGACAACCTCGCTGGCAGTGCCGAAAAACAGCAAATCATTTTCAAATCCGGCGGCGTCTCCTTCGTCGCTCCATGCGTAAATGCTCAATCTGCCGGTTCGTGTGTTCCTGTATTTTATGGATTTAGGCACGATAAATCCGGCATCTTCGATTAATCCGTTTGTTACAGAAACAACCCCTTTAAAAATGGTGCCGCCCTGATAAATATACCGGCGATTGATAATGGTGTTAAATACGCTGTCTACCGCATCGTAAACGCGGATGAGCGCTTTGCCGTTAAAATTGCTGAGAATTTGTCCGGTGCTGTCTGTGATTGCGGCGTTTAGCGAAACTTTGGAGAGCGCTTTCAACGTGTCTGAACTGGCACTGGTGATAGTTTCAACCCTGACAACGTTTTCGGGATCGGCAAGTCGCAATGCGACATCGCCAAAAAGGTGATATTTCTGATCATTTGTATCACCGCTTAATGCTTCGTTGAAAGCGTCACCGAGGATGCGCGAATGTTTTTTTTCATCAACATTGTTGAATAGATTCTTCACAAAATCTTCCACGAAGAACAGGTTGTCAAACGAGAACGTCGGGCGCGATGCCGCCAACGAAATAATACCGCCACCTTCCGGTGCCCAAACCATTTCTTCCGCCATCGATGGAATTGCCGGATTGTCGTATTTTCCCCATGTGCAGGTTGCGGCAATCCAGATCGGCAATCGACCGGAATTCTGGATGAGCGGCAGATCGCGGGCGCGGGTGAGCGCCTGTTCGTGCGCCCAGGTGTTGGGATCGCCGTGACCAAAGAAGTTGACAATCAGCGTGCCGCGATTAATCTGGTTCAATAAATCAGTGGTTGCCTTGGGTTTTTGGCGACCCAAACCACCGGCCTGAGTATCGTAATCCACTAAAAATATTTTAGTTACATCAAATTTTTGAGGAATTCTTTTGTAAATTCTTTCGCTTTGGTCGGTGTGATAATATTCCCCGCAACTGCCGCCGCCGGCGCACTCGTCATCCGCAACCAAAGTGATGGTCGATTGCCATCCGGCATAGGTTTCCTGCGTATTTTTGTATGCATCCTGATATGCCCGCATTTTGTTGATATAGTTGGTCACATCAGATGGCGAATTGGCGGGCAACCGGGCAATTGGGATTTGCGGATCCAGCCGGCTAGTGCTGGTTGCAGAAAATGCAGTGTAAAATAAATCGGTGCACCGGCTGGTGATGTCATCCTGATATGTGACCTGAAATGTGGGGATGTGATTGACATAATTGGGTTGGGCAATATTGCGGTAATCGTAGCTGCCATCGCCGAGAAGCTGCACATAATGCGGGCGCAGCCGTGCGGGATCGGCAGAATTGCTGCCCCAATTTTCATAAGCGTATTTCAGGAAATCGCGGATTGCCGCAGGATCGCCAACGCCGGATGAAAATTCCAGAAAAATATCGTCAACGAGAATGCGTTCCGCTTCCATTTCGCCGGGAGCCTGATTCTCTTTAAAATTTTCCCAATCCTGTGCAACATCAAACAGCTCTTTGCTGGTGATGATCAGCAACCTGCCAACGCGATTCGGATCGCGCAAATTGGGATGATTTTCCACCTGCTCGATACCGGAAACCGCTTTTATCGCGGCATCTGCAAATACATAATAGCTTTTTTTTGCCGAGCCAATCGGTGTAGCCGGTTGATGGAAAGTGACGGTCGAGCTGTTGCTCAGCGGCGTGATTTGGCGAACATTCGCGAAATCGCTGACATCCCAAACGCGGTTATTGGACGCTGCAAGATTTGTTATCGAAAATGCCACCGGCGCTGCGCCGATGTCGTAATAAAATTTCAGAAAGTTGTTTTCCGCCTGAAATCGCCGGGGAATCCGGATTTCAAAATAATCCAGAAACATGTAGCTGCCTTCCAGATTCGCGGTGTAATCCACTGTAAACGAATTTGAACCGGCGTTAAGTGTTGTAATATTAACAGAATTGATCCGTTCGGAGCTGGATGTAAATATAATATTATCAGCAATTTGGCTGCCGTTTACCAACAAATCGGTTGTGTAGCGATAGCTGCGATTGTCGTACCAATGCGCACCGGAGCCGCCCTTTAATCGATATGAAAAATTGCCCGCACCGCTAACAATACTATTAGGCAAATTAAACGAGATGCTTTTTTGTTCGGCAGTGCCTTGAAAACGCTCCCAATACCAATCCAGCCCGGATTCCAGAATGCTGTAATTATCTTCGCTGAAATGATGCAAATCGGTAAACTGGTCGGGCGTAACGGCACTGGTAATTTGTTGGGATGGGGCAATTTCCATCCGTTTTCCGCTGTTTTGGTTGAAAGTGAGCAGGTAGTAATTGGTTGATCCGTATGGATTTATGCTGTAACTCCAATCGTTTCCGCTATTTCGCCAGCCCTCTGTTGCCCTGCCGAAAAACAGGATCGATTCACCGGCGTCCAACAGGCCGTTGCTGTTGGCATCGTTCACGGAAATGGCGACTTCGTTTAAATCTTCCGGGCGAGAAGTGGCTGCGCCAACGGGCAGCGGATCGCCGCCGTGATTGAACATTTGGATGGTTGTGACATCAACCGTGCTCAAATTTACACCCTGATCCTGCAGGTTTGATCCGGTAATTCGGTAAATACCTTCTTCGGTAACGGGAATTTTAAGCCATGTGCCGCTGTTCAGGCTGTAATCGACAGTGGTGCGCTGCAGTGCGTATTTTTGCGGTAATCCCCAGTTTTTGCTGGTTTCATAATTCAGTAACCGCCTGCGGTGATAATCTTGTTCAACTTCAGAAATTTTTGCGGTTCGTGTAGCAATTTGCCCACCGCTGATATCGATGCGAATCCGAATTTTTTTGATCACTCGTAAACTCTGCTCGGCCGGTAAATATTGAACCGGTTGAATTTGCAGGGTGACGGTTCGCATAAAACGCACATCTGCGGGTTCGGTCATTTCAACAATTGTTGCGGGAAAAGGAGCTGCGCCGTTGTAAATATCTTCGTCCAAACGAACAGTTTCCGGCGTTTTCACACCAACAGACGGAATACCGGGCAAGGCAATTTTTCCGGAATATTCTTCCTGACCGAGAATTTCGTAGCTCATTTTTGCCGTTGCACCCGGCGGGATCGCAAGACTAGTAATCGAATATGGGAGCATCGGTGCGCCGGGTTGGCGAATCATCCGTGCACCGTCATAATCGAACCGGGTGTAGGTTTGTCCGTCCAATTCGATTTCGGAAAGTTGCGGAGCGGGGAGGCTGAACTCGACGATTATCTGCCGCGTAGAATTTTCAATCAACCGGGTTTGTGCTGAAACAATTGTGCTGGCAGTAATCCAGATCAGCAATCCTGTAAGGCATTTGTTAAACATGCAGTTACTCCTGAAAATATATCTGTTGAAATACGATTTTATGTGCAAATTTTGCTGTGCTTTTTTGTCCGCTTTAGCGTAGCCAATTATACTTGGTAATGCGGATCAAGTTCATATTCTAATCAATTTAATGAATTAACACAAGTGTTTGCGAATATCAATTCAAATGCAAATAGTACCGATTGGCATTTGCATTCCTTTCAATTTTCCTGGTTTGGTAAATGTGGATAAAAAAATCTGAAACCATTTTCTTTTATATTTTTAATTTGTATTTTATGCGCGAAATAAATGCAGAATGTTTTTGAATTTCAATGGGGAAATGAAGTACCAAATAATATTCGAATAATGACAATCCTGAAAGCATACCCAAAAAGCGTTGTGTTATTCAGATTGCCTAAAAGATTGATTTCACAAAAAAAAGTTTCATTGTCAATTTACGATTGTTTATATTTGTCATCTTAAAGCGAACAGACGGGTAAAACAGCATTCAAATTGATTCCTAAAATCGGAATCACATGTAAACCGTAAATGAGAGCATGCGTTCGGTCTTTCTTGGAATGCATATTTGTGTAAAAATTCATTAACTGATTTATCAACTTTGTCGAAAATGTGTTTTTGTTAAAATAATGTCCTTTTGTATAAAAATAGATGTTGCACTTTGTAATATCTGCTAAAGTAACCGAGAGGAGAACATGGGAACGATAAAGATTAAACGTGGTTTAAATCTTCCCATTTCCGGGGCGCCGGAACAAAAAATTTACGATCAACCGGATGTTCGCCAGGTGGCTTTGCTGGGTGTGGATTACCTCGGTATGAAACCAACCATGCATGTGGCTATCGGCGATGAAGTGAAGCTGGGGCAACTGGTTTGTGTTGACAAAAAGATGCCGTTGGTGAAATACACTGCGCCGGGAACCGGAAAGGTAATGTCCATTCACCGTGGTGCAAAACGCGCTTTTTTATCGATGGTGATTGAACTGAATGGAAAAGATGAAATCACATTCAAAAGCTATACTGACAGCCAGTTGGCTGGTTTAAACAAAGAAGCTGTGATGGAGCAGTTGATCGAATCCGGGCAGTGGCCGGTTTTGCGTCAACGACCGTTCTCCAAAGTTGCAAACCCCGAAGACACGCCCCATTCCATTTTTGTAACAGCGATGGACAGCAATCCGCTGGCACCAAAAATGAGCACTATTCTTGCCGGAAAAGAATCGCTTTTTCAGAGTGGGTTGGTCGTTTTGGGTAAGCTAACTGAAGGAAAAATATATGTTTGCAAATCCCCGGATGAAAATATTCCGGTCGGAAATGCGGAACGGGTTGTCGTCGAAAGCTTTGCCGGTAAACATCCGGCCGGTTTGGCGGGCACGCATATTCATTTTCTGGATCCCGTCGGGCGCCATAAAAAAGTGTGGCATCTTAATGCACAGGATGTTGTGAAAATCGGGTATCTGTTCACTACCGGAAAAATTATGACCGAACATGTAGTTGCGTTGAGCGGACCGCAGGTGGAAAAACCACGTTTGGTTAAAACACGTGTCGGTGCATCGTTGTTTGAACTGACTACCGGAGCTTTAAAAACCGGCGAGAACCGGATAATTTCCGGCTCGGTTCTTTCCGGTCGCACCGCAACCCCGGAAGTCGGTTTCCTCGGTCGTTATCATCAGCAGGTTACCGTACTCGCCGAAGGACGTGAAAAACAATTTCTGGGTTGGATCGCACCCGGTTTTGATAAATATTCATTCATCAACCTGGTTGCATCTAAACTTACCGGGAAAAAATCATTCGACTTTACAACAGCATTGAATGGTGGACACCGGGCAATTGTGCCGATTGGTGTTTACGAAAAAGTGATGCCTCTGGACATTATGCCAACCTATTTGCTTCGCTCGCTGGCTGTGAACGATGTTGAAGAAGCAGAAAAACTGGGTGCGCTGGAACTGGACGAAGAAGACCTGGCACTATGCACATTTGTTTGTCAGTCTAAAAATGATTACGGTCCAATGCTCAGAGAAAATTTAAACATCATAGAAAAGGAAGGATAAGGCGGTGAAGTTCTTAAAAGATCTTTTCGCTCAACAGGAAAAGCACTTCCAAAAAGGTGGAAAACTGGAGAAATTCTATCCGCTTTTCGAGGCGACAGAAACCTTCATGTTTACCAGCGGGAAAGTGACGAAAAATGCATCGCATGTCCGTGATTATATGGATCTTAAGCGTGTTATGATGATGGTGGTGATTGCTTTAATTCCCGCTATTGTTATGGCGCTTTACAACACCGGTTATCAGGCGAACTTGGCAATGCAGCAGATGGGTTTAACCTCGGTTGATAATTGGCGCGGACCTGTTTTGGAAGCATTGGGAATTGGGTATGATCCCAACAATATCCTGTTCAACATGATACACGGTGCGCTGTATTTCCTGCCCGTATATATTGTTACGCTGGCAGTTGGCGGTATTTTCGAAACGATATTTGCGGTTGTTCGCAAACATGAAATCAACGAAGGCTTTTTAGTAACCTCAATGCTTTTCCCGTTGATTTTACCCCCGGATATTCCGCTTTGGCAAGTGGCCATCGGGATTACATTTGGTGTGGTTATCGGCAAAGAAGTTTTTGGTGGCACCGGAATGAACATTCTTAACCCCGCATTAACAGCCCGTGCATTTTTGTTTTTTGCATATCCGGCTGCGATTTCGGGAGATAAGGTTTGGGTTGCTGTCGATGGTTTGAGCAAGGCTACACCGTTGGCAGAATTTGCAGATCCGACAATCAGCCACGCGACCGCCAGTTGGATGGATGCATTCATGGGTTTTATTCCCGGTTCGATGGGTGAAACGTCCACACTTGCCTGCCTAATAGGTGCGGTTATGTTGATCGTTTCTGGCGTTGGTTCCTGGCGAATCATGTTTAGTATGTTTTTGGGGATGGTCGGATTTTCGACATTGTTAAATGTTGTCGGCAGCGCCACCAACCCAATGTTCGCCATGCCCTGGTATTGGCATTTGGTAGTTGGCGGTTTTGCATTCGGCACAGTATTTATGGCAACCGACCCGGTTAGCGCATCCATGACTGAAAAAGGCAAGTGGTTTTATGGCGCGCTGATTGGCATTTTGGCAGTATTGATTCGCGTAATAAATCCGGCATTTCCCGAGGGAGTAATGCTGGCAATACTTTTCGGTAATGTTTTCTCACCGATTATTGATAGAATTTTCCTCAATGCAAACATCAAACGGAGGATGTTGAGAAGTGCAAGTTGATAGCATAAAAAACATTCTGATCGTTGCGCTGGGTGTTTGCCTTATTTGCTCCATCCTGGTTTCCGGTGCAGCGGTTTCGCTGAGCGGTATTCAGGCTGAAAATCGCAAGTTGGACAAGCTGAAAAATATCCTGGAAGCCGGACAGTTGTTGAAATCTGACGAACCCGTAGAAAAGGTTTACAGGGAAAAAATTGAGGCGGTTCTGGTCGATTTGAGCACCGGGCAAACAATACCGGAAGCACAACAAACAGGCTTGCTGAATATCGAAACATTCGATATTCCCAAAGTAGCAGGCGATGCCCAATTGGGATATGCAATTCCTGCAAACGAGGATATTGCTCAAATTAAACGGCGCCCTAAAAATATGCCGGTTTATCTGGTGAAAAATGGCGACGCTGTTGAAAAAATAATTTTACCGATTTACGGCAAGGGGCTGTGGTCAACGATGTATGGTTTTTTGGCGCTGGATAGCGATCTCAAAACCGTTCGTGGCATCACTTTCTACCAACACGGGGAAACCCCGGGACTCGGTGGCGAAGTTGATAATCCCCGGTGGAAATCGCAATGGAACGGCAAAAAAGCATTCGACGATAGCGGCGATGTCATTATCAAAGTTATCAAAGGTGCTGTTGATCCTAATTCACCCGCATCCAGCCATCAAATTGATGGTTTGTCCGGCGCAACAATCACAACCCGTGGTGTTGACAAACTCATTGAGTATTGGTTGAGCGATACTGGTTACGGTAAATATTTGGAAACACTTAAAACGGAGGTCAACAATGGCTAAAGTCAAAGAAATGCTGATAGACCCCGTTTTTAATAATAACCCGATCGGTCGTCAAATTTTAGGTATTTGTTCGGCATTGGCGGTTACATCAAAGCTGGAAACATCGATTGTGATGGCGCTTGCTGTAACTTTTGTAACGGCACTTTCGAACTTTTCGGTTTCGATAATTCGTAACCGGATTCCTAACAGCATCCGTATTCTGGTTGAAATGACCATTATTGCATCGCTGGTTATTGTCGCCGATCAGCTTATGAAAGCTTACGCCTTCGATGTGAGTAAGCAGCTTTCTGTTTATGTGGGGTTGATTATTACGAACTGTATTGTTATGGGTCGAGCAGAAGCATATGCATTAAAAAACAGTCCGGGGATGAGTTTTATTGATGGTATCGGAAACGGATTGGGATATAGTTTTGTGCTCTTATTCGTTGGTTTTTTCCGCGAATTGTTAGGTTCCGGCAAACTGTTGGGGTATACAGTGCTTTCCCCGGCAACCGAGGGCGGGTGGTATACAGCCAACGGTTTAATGTTGCTTTCACCCAGCGCATTTATCCTTATCGGCATGCTCATCTGGGTAATTCGTACGTGGAAACCAGAGCAGGTAGAGGAGGACTAAATCATGTTAGAACATTATCTTAGTTTATTTGTAAAATCGATTTTTATTGAAAATATGGCACTGGCATTTTTTCTGGGAATGTGTACGTTTTTAGCCGTTTCAAAACGGGTAGAAACTGCCGCAGGCTTGGGAATTGCCGTGGTCGTCGTGCAGGCGATTACTGTTCCGGCTAATAACTTTATCTACAATATGGTTCTTCGCGATGGCGCGCTTGCATGGGCAGGCATCCCGAATGTTGACCTTAGCTTTTTGGGACTGATCACCTACATTGGTGTGATTGCAGCAATGGTGCAAATCCTGGAAATGTCACTGGATAAATTTTTACCGGCGCTGTATAACGCTTTGGGAATTTTCCTTCCGTTGATTACGGTAAACTGCGCTATTCTGGGCGGCACCTTATTTATGGTAGAACGTGATTATACATTTCCCGAAAGTGTTGTTTTTGGTATCGGTTCCGGTGCCGGATTTGCCCTGGCGATCGTTGTATTGGCAGGTATCCGTGAAAAAATGAAATATAGCAACGTCCCGGAAGGGCTGAGAGGATTGGGCATCACCTTTATCACTGTTGGGTTGATGGCAATCGCTTTTATGCTTTTCTCAGGCATCCAATTGTAAGGATAAAGGGAGATTTTTCGAATGAGTGGAACGAATCTCATATTGTTAGGCGTTGTCTTCTTTATCTTGATTGTGCTGGCATTGGTGGCGCTAATTCTTTTCGCAAAATCGCGATTGGTAACCACCGGTAACGCAAAAATCCTGATAAATGACGACCCCGAAAAAGCGCTGGAAGTTCCGGTAGGCGATAAGCTGCTGAACGCCCTTGCTGCCAAAAAGATTTTTATACCTTCGGCATGTGGCGGTGGCGGAACTTGCGGTGAATGTAAACTGATCGTCGCCGAAGGCGGCGGTGATGTTTTACCGACGGAAAAAACGAAACTATCACGCGGTCAAATCCGTGAAAACTACCGGCTTTCCTGTCAGGTTGCTGTAAAGCAGGACTTGAAAATCGAAGTTCCGCCGGAAGTCTTCGAAATTAAAAAATGGCACTGCAAAGTGCGTTCGAATCGAAACGTGGCAACATTCATCAAAGAACTGGTTTTGGAATTGCCGGAAGGTGAAAATGTGGATTTCCGCGCCGGTGGTTACATCCAGATTGAATGTCCGCCGCACGTTGTTCACTACAAAGATTTCGATATCGACAAAAAATTCCACGAAGATTGGGACAAATACAACATTTGGCAATATACTTCGAAAGTGGATGAAGATGTTGTTCGGGCGTATTCAATGGCAAACTATCCCGAAGAAAAAGGGATTATTATGCTGAACGTCCGTGTTGCTTCGCCGCCGCCGCGTATGCCCGATGTGCCGCCCGGCAAAATGTCGTCATTTATTTTTGGGTTGAAACCCGGTGATGACGTTGTAATTTCCGGTCCTTACGGCGAATTTTTTGCGAAAGACACAAAAGCTGAAATGGTATTTATCGGTGGCGGCGCCGGTATGGCACCCATGCGTTCGCATATTTTTGATCAGTTCAAACGCGTTCACACCGATCGTAAAGTGAGCTTTTGGTATGGTGCCAGAAGCATGCGAGAGGCATTTTACGTTGACCATTTCGACAAAATTCAGGAAGAAAACCCCAATTTTATCTGGCATTTGGCGCTTTCAGAGCCGTTGCCGGAAGATAATTGGACCGGATATGTCGGTTTTATCCATCAGGTTTTGTATGAAAATTATCTGAAAGATCACCCGGCTCCGGAAGATATTGAATATTATATCTGTGGGCCGCCCATGATGAACGCGGCAGTGATGAACATGCTGGAAAATCTGGGTGTTGAACCGGAAAATATCCTGTTCGACGATTTCGGCGGATAAAAAATCTTAAAGGGCAACTGTTAACAGCAGTTGCCCTTTCGTTTAATAAATGTTGTGAAAATGAGAAATGTTGATTATGACCCATCAAAAATGCTATTTATTTAACAAGGCTAAGTTATTATTTACACTGATGTTAATTGTTGCTTTGATTGTTGGCTGTCAAGAGGATAGCAAGGCAAAGCTTCATTTTATCAGCGGGCGTACAATGGGAACGAGCTTCTCCATTAAAATAGTGAAAGACAATCGCCCGAATGAGCAGTATAACAAGCTTGAACCGGAAATTAATGCATTGTTGGTTGAGGTTAATCGGCAAATGTCCACATATCTGCCGGAATCTGAAATTTCGATGTTCAATATCCAAAACGATACCGGATGGTTCGATGTTTCCCGCGATTTTGCAAATGTAATGAACGCATCGTTGGAAATTTGCCAACAAACCGAAGGTGCGCTTGATATCACCGTTGGTCCATTGGTTAACCTGTGGGGATTTGGTCCGGAAAACCGCCCGACAATTATCCCATCCGATGCAGAAATCGCAGAGCGCCAAAATCTGGTAGGATACAATAAAATTTCGGTTCGGCTCGATCCGCCGGCTGTTAAAAAATCGCAAAGCGGCATGTATTGCGATCTTTCATCTACCGCGAAAGGATTTGGTGTTGATAAAGTTGCTGAATATCTTGAATCAGAAAATTTTAGCAACTATTTTGTGGAGATCGGCGGAGAAGCTCGTGCAAAGGGAAACAATGAGCGCGGGCAAATTTGGCGGGTTGGTGTTACCTCGCCGGAGCGTGTGGATAATATTCAGAAAGTTGTTTGGTTGCAAAATAAGGCAATTGCCACCAGTGGCGATTATTTTAATTATTATGAAATGGACGGTAAACGGTACTCACATACAATTGATCCTCAAACCGGAAAGCCTGTAACGCACAAATTAGCGTCGGTTACCGTTGTTTCAGACAATTGCATGACGGCAGATGGCTTTGCCACCGCGATAGATGTTATGGGGCCAGAACGAGGATTTCAGTTCGCCGCAGAGCGGAAACTTCCGGTATTTATGATCGTTAGAGAAGGCGAGATTTTCGTGGAAAAAATGACCCCGGAATTTTCAGAAATGTTGAAAACAAAAAAATAGCAATAATAGATAGGGAATCTGTTATGATAAAGTTTTTAGTGGTTGTGGGATTGTTTATGGTGATGTTTGGATTTTTAGGTTTTGCGTTGTGGTTTGCACGCTGGAAACAGGAAGGCCGTGCATGTTGCAGCACCGGCATCGAAGATTTGTTGCAGAACGAATGGGATCCCTGTTTGTCTTGCCCAAAAAAAGGCACGGATGAATGCGATCATGACCATAATGACGAAAAGCATTGTGCAACAAATGTTAGCACTAAAGCTTTGGAAGATCAAAAAAACAACAAATCAGTGCCATCTGCAATTGATTGAACGAACTAATCCGATATTTCTTTAGCAAAAGAGGCGATACTCAACGGTGTCGCCTCTTTGCTTTTAATAACCCTCTATTTTCCGAATAATGAAATATCCGTCATCGCCCTGTGCCTGATACAATGGCATAAAAATATTACCATCCTCGTGACTGGTAATTTCTTCTGTGTTACTGTGAGCCAGCAGTTCACCTTTTTCAATGGATTGAAAATTTAGAAATCCCGGCTCCATCACAAAATTTTCTTCGCTCCGGATTCGATATGAATAGCGAACCTGGAATATTTTTGGAACATCGCGCAAAGTTTCCCGGAGATATTCCTGATAATCTTCATAATCCGGGTCGGGAACATTCTTTTCTTCGATACAGCCGGCACTGACCATCGCAATCCAAATCGCGGCTATGTGGCGATGGATCGAGCGCTCGTCGTCGTGTTGCCCGGCTTCAAATGCCATTGTCAGACACCCCTCAACATCCTCGAGATATTGGATCAATGAGCCCTTCAAATGGTTGAGTAAGCCAAGAATGATTGGCGCATGAAAATTCAGGGCAAATTTTCGGCTTATCGATTTATCCTGAATGATGGTAAACGGGTGGCTTTCTGCCGAGGTTGTGTGCAAATCCAATGCATAAACCGGAAAACCGGATGTCGTTAAATATGGCTTAATTTCAGAAAAAATATTTGCTTGCTCAGCCATTTCCACTGTTGAATGGTGTGGCAACGGTAAGTTTTGTTTTAAGCGATGAATATTTTCTGTTGTCCAAATTCGGTTTAAATCCTGATCTTTATATCGAACCCGATCCTGCAAAGCCGACATGTTTCCTGAAATTGCCAAAAATTTACCGCGGAAATCGGGTTGTTTTTCAGATAGCAATTTCGCAACATGGTTTAATGCATAAATAGCTGCGTGCTCATTACCATGCATTCCGCCAAAGCAGATAATCGTCGGACCAGGTTTTTTCTGGTCGTATTTCCCTAAAACACGTTTTATTTCAACGTTTTGTTCAACAAAGACGCTCATTTTCTCACTCGATAATTTGTTAAAAGCTGAATTTATCTGTTTTTATGATATCCAATCAAGCTGTTAATTATTTAGTCATCATCGGTGGTGGGTTTTGAGGATTCAGTATAAAACTTAAATTTTTTACGATTGGTAAAAAAGTGCCAAATAACGAGTTGCTTTGCGCAAAAAACATCAGTGATGTATATTTTGTTGGTTGGTTAATTCTCAAAACCAGAAAGGTAATGGTAATATTTTCAACTATTTAAGTTCTTTTATTAGAAAATCGCTGTTTTATGGCGCTTTGGCTTTGCTTTGCGGATGCACTTCTGGTAACAGTTTGGAAGACGTACTTACGGATTATCAGCAGCGTATTTCGCGGATCACAGAAATCGAGCAGCCGAACGCATTCAAGTCGGAACTTTTGCAATATCCTCGACACAGGGATTTATTTATCCCGATTGATGAGGTTCGAATCAGCTTGCTGGACTTTTTTTCTCTCGACGATTGTGATTTGCAAATACTGGTTGCGGAACGAAACAATGCGATGGGAAAAGTGATGTCCTCGCCGCAAATTCTCGTTTACGAACACCAGTTTTTAGTGAAGCTTCGTACGTGTCTGGAAAAATTATCAATGGAATCGGATGGGTCGAAAGAGTGGCAGGCACAGTTGGCAAAAGTTGATTCCATTAAATCGGAAAATATGTCTAGCGTTATTTGGAATGCCACTTTTGCCAGCAGGGCATTTGATAAATTATTCTCGTTATCTGCGCAATTACCCGAAGTTAATGCGCTGCCAAGCGGAAATATTGAAATAAATGAAAATATTATCTATCTTGTTAATGTCGCAAAGAGCATTGGGAATCCTGAGTTGGAATTGAATCAATCAAAAATGGCTAAAATTTACACGCTTTTTGAGTCATTTGCCTATGGCGGAGCACTATTGAATGCGATGGAAATGTTGACATTTCATTTGAACACTGTCGCTGAAATTCTTGAAATGCGTTTGGCGAAACGTCCGCTGTGTGTCGATGGCAAACCCGACGAAACAGCGATTCGTTTGCAAACGGTTTTCGATAAATTTTATCGCGGAAATGTGCAAAAATATTTGGCTTTTACCCACAAAAACGCCCGGGAATTGTTAACAGCAATCAATAAGCTAGCTGAAATTCAAGATGAAGTGATCCCGGAAGTGTTTCGAAATTATCAGGAAAAGCAAATTGATATAGCATCGGAACATGCTGTTTGGCAAAAATTTGACCGTGCAATCAAACGCCATACGGCAGCGTGGCAGGCTGTTTTCGATCAATGTGGCATGATGCCAAATTGATATATAAATAATTATTTATTAAGAGGTTAACGTGTTGAAAGAAATATTGATCTATGCACCGAATATTTCCAAAGAAAATTTACAGGGCTTGTTATATTTGCAAATCGGGTGCCTCGGCAATAAAATTTCTGTAAATTTGATTAAAAGGATAACAAAATTCAGGGCACCGGAATTGGCTGTTATCTGTGAAGATGTTGATGCGAACGAAATTGCCAATCTGCTTGCACATGTGTTCGATGTTGCCAAAACACTCGGTGGCACGCGATTTGTTTATTTACAGGATAACAAACCGGTCAGTCAATTAGATGCAAATGATCAGCCGGAGAAAGTGCGAGCCATTTTGGAAAACGTCAGTGCCGAAACTATTGATAAAATTGAAATTTATTAACCGTAGAAAACGAGTCTGAAATGTCTCAAAACGATCAACAATTAGTGGATGTATTGGCATTTGGCGCACATCCTGATGATGTGGAATTGGGTTGCGGTGGAACGTTGCACGCTTTGTCCAGTCAAAACGCAAAAATTGGCATCGTTGATTTAACCGAAGGCGAAATGGGAACGCGAGGCACAGTTGACGAACGACGGAAGGAAGCGGATGCCGCTGCCGGAATTCTGAACGCAAAATTTCGGATAAATTTGCAAATCCCCGATACAAAAATTGATAACAGCGCATCAAACCGGCGAAAAATAATTTCGGTGATTCGCAAATATCGGCCCAACATTGTTTTTGCGCCCCATCCGGGCGACCGCCATCCGGACCATGCGCATGCCGCCAATATTGTAAAAGAAGCCGCTTTTTATGCAGGTGTTCGAAAAATCGATGCTGATTTGGAATTGGCGCCGCACCGCCCGCACAGCCTTTTGTATTACATGATTTCGACAGATTTTGAGCCCACATTTTATGTGGATATTTCCGCCGGTTTTGATGCAAAAATGGACGCTATTCGCGCCCACAAATCACAGTTTTACAATCCGGATTATCCCGGCGAAACAACGTTTATTGCATCAAAAGAGTACTTTGAATCCATCGAAACCCGGGCAAAATATTTCGGATGGAAAACCGGTGTCCGATTTGCTGAACCTTTTTGGAGTGCGTCACCGATTTTGCTGACAAACCTAATTGATCAGCTTCGGTAAAAATGAGTACCGATTGCAAAAAATCAGCTTTCAAACGCGACCAGTTCTTTTCCCTTGTTCATGTTTTTGAAAATAATCGCGATAATTTGAACTCTTTTGTAAAAGCGAGTGTAGAAGAAACTGTTCAAGAAGTGCATATTTTGAAATTTTGGAAAAAGATTAAAAGATCGAAAAAAGATAACCTCGTTTCAAAAAATGCTTGATTTATTTGGGCAGGTAGCCTAAATTCGCATCTCTGCAGCGAAAATGATTAATAAATAATGAATCGGAGGATGCATATCGATTTGGTTGTTAAGGAAAAGTAAGTTGTTGAATTATTTATGTTTAACTTTTTTAATTATGTTTAACTCCTAATCGAATATGTTGCATCCTAACAGTAGAACCGAATGGTCAATCGCTCGCCCATTTGCTCGGTTTTTTGTTTATTAATCCAGGAGGATCGTATCAATGAGAGCCAAATTTGCTGCATTTATTGCAATTCTATTTTGTTTCACTCCCATCACATCTGTGTTTGCCCAAGGCGAAGCAACCGTGTTGTTCATGATGATCAATGCCGGTGCACGTCAGGGTGGAATGGGTGAAGCAGGTGTTGCTGATCCAAGCGATGCCAACGCAATTTATTGGAATCCCGCCGGTTTAGCCTTCGAAGAAAACACCTTTGACCGCTCAACTCAGGGTGAAGCAACCCTGATGCACGTTAACTGGTTGCCTGCGTTCAACCTCAGCGATTTATATTATGATTTTGCCGCCGGAAAATACAATCTTCCCGGTATTGGCACGGTTGGCTTGGGAATCCAGTTCATGAACTACGGTGAAAACAACCAGACCGATGTGAATGGAAACCTGATCGGGACGTTTACCAGTAACGAGTTCGCTGTAACTGGCGCATATGGATTGAAAGTAAAAGAAAATCTTGGCATCGGTGTAAACCTGAAGTTTATTTATTCCAGATTATCACCGGTTCAGGTCGATATCGAGCAGGGGAAGGGCGTTGGTTCTACTTTTGCGTTGGATATCGGCGCGCTGTATCACCCCGGATTTATGAAACAATTGAGCATCGGTGCAAATCTCGCTAATTTTGGCCCCAAAATTACCTACATCGACAAAGAGCAGGCAGACCCGATTCCCACCAATTTGCGGGTCGGTATTGCTTACCGGGTGCTGGATTCCGAATTTAACAGATTTACGGTGCTTTATGACATCAACCGCCTGATGGTGCCGCGTGATGAGGAAGATCGCAGAGCCAGTTTTGTGTCATATTTGGGAAGCGCATGGGGTGGCGGCGATTTCTTTAACCGCCTGACCCATTCGATTGGTGTGGAATATTGGTACACCAATTTGATCGCATTGCGCACCGGTTTCTTTTATGAAGACCCGAGTTATGGTGCCCGTAAGTTTTACACATTTGGTGGAGGTGTCCGGATTTCATTTTTGGGTGTCGATTTTAGCTATATCCTCGGCACCGTTGAAGACAGCCCGCTTGCTGACACCATCAGATTTTCACTTTCAGCAATATTCTAAATTATTCGAAACTTGTTTTCGGCGCGATTTTCATTTTAAAAATTGCGCCGTTAAAAATTCAGAACATGGAACAGCGATATGTTGAAACGCGTTGTTTTGGGGGGATTGGTGTTTGTCTGCCTGTCGGCACTCGGCTTCTGGCCTGCAAAAGCACAGTCACTTCCGGACACTTTGAAAATTTTGGCCATTCGGGTTGAATTTCAACCCGATAACGCCACTACCACCACCGGCGACGGAACGTTTGACCTGAGCAATTCGACAACGGCTTTCCAGATTGATCCGCCGCCGCACAATCGAAGTTATTTTCAGGATCATCTGACCTTCGCCAAAAATTATTTTGAAAAAGTGAGTCGAGGGGCGTTAACCGTTACTGGCGACGTTTTTCCTTCGGGTGAATCGGATGCTTATCGACTCAGCGAATCCATGTTGGCTTACAATCCCAACACATCGGCGCAAGCGGTCGATCAGGGGATTGCCCGTTTACTTCGCGATGCGATTCAATTGGCAGACGCGGATGATCAGGTCGATTTCTCGAAATACAACACTGTTGTGGTTTTCCATGCGGGTGTCGGTCGCGATATCGATTTGGGTTTGGACGACACGCCTCAGGACATTCCTTCATTATATGTAACGTCCCAATTTCTGCAAAATAATTTAGGAATCAGCGAAATTACCGTGGATGGCGGTGCCACATCCATCAAAAATGGAATTGTTTTGCCCGAAACTGAAAGCCAGGAAGGAATTCAGTTGGGCTTGAACGGGATTCTGGTATCCAATATTGGCTCTCATTTGGGATTTCCGGATCTGTTCAGCCCGTCTGAACGAGCGACAGGTGTCGGGCGTTTTGCATTGATGGATGCAGGGTTATTCAACGGCGATGGCTTATTGCCTGCGCTGCCAATGGCCTGGACGCGCATTTTCGCCGGATGGGAATCAGCAACGACAATATATCAGGCGCAAAACGATGAATTGGCGTTGAATGCCGTTCTCTCGCCGCAATCGCCGCACGTTTTCAAATTTCCGATAAACGACAACGAGTATTTTCTGGTTGAAAACCGCTATGCGGGTGAGTTGCGACTGGATAGTTTGCAACTGGTGCTCACCGAAGGGCGAAATGAGCTGGCGTCGATGCGCGAGGTATTGGAAACATACCTTGCAGATCAAGTTACTTTTAGCCCGCGCGGTGTGTTGATCGATGCCAAAAATCCCGATATCGCGTTGCCGGGCGGCGGTGCGCTGATTTGGCATATCGATGAATCGGTGATTAATGCGCAAATTGCCCAAAACCGAATTAATGACGATCCCGCTCATCGCGGTATCGATTTGGAAGAAGCGGACGGATCGCAGGATATCGGCGAAACGTTTGATTTTCTGAGCGGCATTCAGGATGCATCGCTCGGTTGGGCGCTTGATCCGTGGTATACATCGAATTCATCACCGCTTTTTGAAAATAAATTTTCATCGAGCAGCACGCCGAACAGCCGCAGCTATCTCAACAAAGCGAACAGCCATATCACGTTGTCGAATTTTTCTGCAAGTGATTCGGTTGTGACATTTCAGGCAACGCTGGATTTTTTCCAACCAAACTTTCCGAGAAAAGTTGACCCGGCAGTTTACGGCGTCGCAACTTCGTTAAAAGTGCTGGATGTAGATGCGAACGGTCGTTCGGAAATGATTCTCACAACCGACAGAAATAAAATTTTGGTGATCGACGAAACCGGTGAATCGCAATGGGGAACGGACTCATTAGAGGCGTTGCAAATCGATGAAAATCTTACACTTATCACACCACCTGCATTTACAGTTTTTCCGAATGGTGATGTGCGAATTACAATCCTTACTCGCGAAGGGCAGGCGTTTAATTATCTGTTTGACCGGACACAAAACCGGTTGAACTCACTGATATCAGCAAACGGAAACGGAAGCCGTTTTTCCACATTTCCGGTTGCGCCAAATGAGGGCAGCGAAATTTATTGGGGTGGGGAAGACGGCAATATTTGGCAACTCAACGTTGATGAAAACAACGTATCATTTACTGAAATGGGTACCATACCCGAACCGGTGCGGTTTATTACTGTTGATGCAGCCGGTGAATTGTTGGCAACCGGAATATCCGGAAACATTTACAATGGTTCCGCGCAGCAGGTTGCAGAAGCTCTTGGCAGTCGAACACCGCTTGTCGGAAATGGGCAAGTTACAGTGGATAACGATGGTAGTTTGATCAGCGTTGCAAATGGCATAACCTCGCCGGAATCGAGCATTTTGAATGTCCAAAGTGGATTAGCAGCCGTGACCATTCCCGCAACTTCGGGTCAACCGGAATCGGAATTTATTGTTGCGGCCGGCGATAATCGCATCTCCATTTTCAACGAAAATCTGACGCTTCGGACGGAATTTCCGAAAACGGTTTACACACCCGAAATATCGACCGATCTATTTATCGCACCGCTGATTGGTGATTTAACCGATCCGTTGCTCCAAATTTCTACCGAAAAAAGCTCGCAACAAACACCGGATATTTCCAGCATTGTGGCGGTTGATCCGTCGGGATTAATTCTCGGATACGATTTTGACGGCAACCCGTTGGATGATTTCCCACTCGCGGTTGGCGATTCTATTCTGGTCTCGCCCGCGTTGCTTGATATCGACGGCGATGGCGATGTTGAGCTCGCCAGTATCAGCAAAACCGGCACGATGTTCGTGTGGGATCTGAATGCACAATTAGATGCAGCAAATCCGCAGCCGTGGGCGCAAGAACACGCCACACCCGGAAACACCAATCGCGCCTCGGCGGTTGCCAAAACTACCCAACAAACGTTTTCAGGATTGATACCGGCTGACCGTGCGTATAATTGGCCCAACCCAAATCGTGAAAATTACACATTTATTCGATACTATTTAACCGAAGCGGCTGATGTAACCATTCGCATTTTCGATTTAGCCGGCGATTTGGTAAAAGAGCTAAACGGTACTGGTTTTGCCAATACCGATAACGAGGTTTTGTGGGACTTGACCAATGTTCAAAGTGGGGTTTATCTCGGCCAAATTGAAGCAAAAAGCAGCAGCAAAACGGAGTCACAAATTATCAAGATCGCAGTAGTTAAATAATATTTAAAAATTTTGGGCAACGTTAACCAAATGAAAAACAATAGCTTACATCTATTTTGCATACTTATTTTATCATTTATTCTTTATCCATTATCCGCGCTGCAAGCTCAGGAATATGAACCGAATCATCCGGAGTTGGTTTGGAAAACCATTGAAACAGAGCACTTCCGGGTGCACTACCATCAGGGAACCGAGCGCACCGCAAATGTTGTCGCAAAAATAGCTGAAGACGTTCATCCCGACATTGCCGGATTGTATCAGTATGAGCCGGATACCAAAGTTGATTTTATCATTAAAGACATTCAGGATTACGCCAACGGTGCCGCGTATTTTTTTGATAACAAAGTTGAAATCTGGGCGGAAAATCTCGATTACGTGCTGCGTGGCACCCACAACTGGCTGCGCGATGTGATCACTCATGAATACACTCACATCATTTCTCTTCAGAAAGCGCTCAAATTTACCCGTCGTGTTCCGGCAGGCTGGCTGCAGGTTTTCGGATACGAATCCGAACGCCGGGAGGATGTTGTTCGTGGATTCCCGGATGTGCTGATTTCCTACCCGATTTCCGGCATCACAATTCCTGTCTGGTATGCGGAAGGCGTATCGCAATTTCAGACACCTACGAAACGATTCGATTATCGTGATTCGCATCGCGAAATGCTGCTCCGCGATCGCGTGATGACCGGTGAATTGCTCGATTTCAGCGAAATGGGACATTTCGGAAAAAACAGTATCGGCAACGAATCGAGCTATAATCAGGGGTTCGCTTTTGTGCGCTATCTTGCTGAAAATTATGGAGATACGGTTGTCACAAAACTCGCAATAAACGCATCAAATCCGTTTGCGATTTCATTCGATGGCGCAATGAAAAAAGCAACCGGTGTCAGCGCCAAAGAATTGCACAAACGCTGGCACGATGAGATGTTGAAAACTTACACAGAACGCCTTTCGACAGTGCAGGCAAATCTGCAAACCGGTCAGCCATTTGTTGATGAGGGCATCGGAAATATGCATCCGCAGGTATCGCCTGACGGGAATTTTGTCGCATATCTGGCAACCGGAGATGCGGACTATCTCTCACAAAATAAACTAGTTATCGAAAATTTGCAATCCGGTGAAAAGCAAAAAATTGATGAGCGTATCACCGGTTCAATGAGTTGGTCGCCGGACGGCAGCTATTTAACGTATAGCAAAATTGTCCCAACGGATCAATTTCATCTCTATAATGATGTTTTTATTTACGATATCGCCAAAAAAGAGGCGCATCGCATCACACGAAATCTGCGCGCCAGACACCCGGATTGGTCCAATAATGGCAACAAATTGACTTTTATTGTTGAAAGCGACGGATTGCAAAACTTGTATGTTTTGGAATTAGGTGATTTGGAAAAATCACTGTCTCAGGAAAACTGGATTTGGCGATATTACGATTTGAACACTCACGAAATGCTAGCGGATGCCAATCAAGATTCGGAAAAAAACTGGCAGGAAAAATATCGAAAAAGCGGTTTTAAGGGTGTTGCATTGCGGCAACTCACGCAGTTTGTGGATGGACGGCAAATTTATCATCCGCGATGGGCGCCCGGTGATGCAGACATATATTTCGATACCTCCATCGAATTTGCCCGGGATATAGCGAAAATTCCCGCCGCCGGCGGCGAAATGTCTTTTGTGTTGAACGCAGAATATGATGAACGGTATCCCGATTTCAACCCGGTTACCGGAGAACTAGTTTACGCCAGCGACGAAACCGGGATTTTTAATATTTACAGCACCAATTTGCAAACCGGTGCAAAAAAGGCGTGGACAAATGTTATCGGCGGTGCTTTTATGCCCTCGATTACGCCGGAAGGCGATTTGTTTTATTCCCAATATGTGAATCAGGGGTATAAAATTTACCGCATAAACGATGCACAACCGGTCGCGCCGGAGAAATTGCGTTACATCGAAAATTATGGCGAAACCATCCCGGAATTGACGGTCAACCAACGGGTCGATAATCCGGCACCTGCTACGCCATACAAAAACAGTTTTTCGAGCGTCACATTTATGCCGCGCTTGCTGATTGATTACAAAACTGTCAAACCCGGATTCTACATTTATACAAATGAACTGTTGAACCGGCTTTCGTTTTTTGGCGGGGCGGATATCAACCTCGATAAAGATTACGATTTGTTTGGCATTTTCGAATATAACATGCACAAACCTACCGTATTTCTTGAGTTATTCAACCAATCCGCAAATATTAAAGACAATGTGATACTACCGGAATTCCCGGGAGTTGAACCGGAAATTGATATTCAGTTCAATTTATTTCAGGGAAATTTTGGCTTTCGCGGGCATTTTTTGCCGGGCATTTTGGGAAAAATATTCGATACGCGGCTGGAATATATTTTAAGCCTGTATCGTGCCCGAATCAAAGGATTTGCATTTAACGATCCGGTGAATAACGCCCCAATTGAGTTTGCGCCATTGCGATATAGCTATCTGAAAGGACAATCCGTAAGTTTGTTGCTCAAACACGTGAGTGTCAAACGCGATCTGGATACGGAAATTAACCCGCGCGATGGGCGGTATTTCACGCTGCGGATTCAACGGGAGTGGAATAAATTTTTATCGGATTTCGCCACTGATCGCGCAGAAAATCTGGAAATATTTGACAAATTCAATTTTAACCGTGTTGAAATGAATTGGGAAGAATATTTCAAAGTGCCATTTACCGACCGGCATACACTCACTTTGCGGATGCAGGGTGGTTTCATCGATACCAAAGTGGACAGCTTTTTTCACTTTTTCGGCGGTGGTTTGGTCGGGTTGAAAGGCTACCCGTTTTACAGTGTGGAAGGGCGACGCGTGGCAATCGGCACGGCAACTTATCGATTCCCGCTGTTGCGGAATATCAATAAACAATTTCTGAACATGTATTTTGATAAATTGTATCTCGGTGGCTTTGCCCAATACGGCAACGCATGGTCAGAAAACACGCTCGATTTCGATGATTTTTTGAGTGACGTTGGCGTGCAACTGCGGCTCGATACATTTTCGTGGTATTTTTTCCCGACACGAATATTTTTTGAGGCAGCGTATCCGCTGAAAGTGCAGGTGAATAATGGCGTGTCATATCCCAAAGAATGGAAGTATTATCTCGGTGTGTTGTTCGATTTCGATTTGCGGCTGGATTCCCGGCGTTATCTAAAATAATCGAGTGAAATGTGTAAATTACAATAGAAGGTGATTTATGAAACGGCTGTTCGCGTTTATAACAATCCTGGTTGCGCTTCCCGTGTGGGCACAGCAATCGTTTCCCGAAAAAACAGATGATGTTTTGGTCAACCGCCAACTGCTGAATGATGCACTCGCAAATAACATTCAGGATCAGATGGACGATGCGGTGATCAGCAACGCGCCTCAAAAATCCATCGGAAAATCTGTGTTGATGTCTGCCGTTTTGCCCGGAGCTGGTCAATTTTATGCAAATTCATACATCAAAAGTGCGATTTTTTTAGCGGCTGAAGCAGTAGCCTGGGGCATGTATGTTTCGTACAATAAAAAAGGTGATGACCAAACCGACAAGTTTGAGGCATTCGCCAACCAAAACTGGACGGAACAGCGCTACTGGACGTTCGTTTATACCTATGTTCAAAGCCGTTACCCGGATGTTGAAGGTTTTCCCTACGGACAATATGATGCAATGGTGGAAGATGCCGCCGGGCGTCTGGTGATTCCCGATTGGCAAACCGCCGAGGAAGACCTGAAGGAATTTGCATCTTCGCAGTATATCAGTGGATTTAGTCATGACTTGCCATCGACGACAACCCAGCAATATTACGAAATGATTGGTAAATACCCCGAGCAATTTGGAAACGGTTGGGCGGATGCGACTTACACCGACCGATATCAGGGTGGGTATGGTGATCCCAGCCGCGAAAATGTAACGGTAATGAACAAAAATTATGTCGGCATGCGCAACGAAGCCAACCAGTTTTACGACAAAGCAGCATATGGAACGATGATCGCATTGGTCAATCACGTTATTTCTGCGATTGATGCAGGATTCACAACACGGCGGTTTAATCAGCGCCAAATGCAGTTAACCTACAATAATCGCCGGTTGAACGGGGAATATGTAAATATGTTTGGGCTGGCAGTTGAATTTTAGGGTAGCCGACTAAACTAAAAATTGAATCATTAAAATGATGAAAAAAATGAAATTACAATCTTCTATTTCGCTCGTTTTATTTGTGCTGTTTTCGGCAACCGCGATAAATGCCCAAACTGGGCTGAAGTCAACAAAATTCAGTAAATCGCTGCTTTCACAAAATGCAACTGCTGCGGTAACATCTGCAAATAGCGATGGAAAAATGCCGGAAATTTTCGCCGAAAAACGCGGCGGTGTACAGAATGTATTTTACTCACTGATTTTACCCGGCGCAGGCGAGTGGGCGATGGGTAACAAAGGCGCAGCAAAAGTATTTTTTGGATCGGAAATGGTGCTGTGGCTGGGCTTTTGGGGCGCACAATCGTATGTCAATATTTTACAAAATGATATGGAATCATTTGCTGCGCTGAACGCCGGTGTTCGCACCGCAGGAAAAGACGATCAATTTTGGATCGATGTCGGCACCGCCAGCGATCTCGATGAATTTAATCACGAGCGATTGCTCGAACGCGATATCGACGCCACATATCCGGAAACTGCCGAATATCAGTGGCAATGGAACAGTGAAGACAATCGCCGCGAATATTTGCAAAAACGCTTCGACAGGCTGGACTGGAAACGCCGCACCAATTGGGTCGTTGGCGCACTCATTCTTAATCGTCTCGTCAGTGCTATTGATGTTGTGCGATTGCTACGCAAACAAACTGATGAAACCCAAGCCCGGAAATCAATAATGTATGTCGACTACGCACAAAATAGCTTGCATGGCGAAACCTATCGGCTAAATTTAAGCATTAAATTATAGTTTCATAGCGGTTAGGGTTGTTCACGCACTGATGGCTGTTTTATTTGACATTTGTTACTTTTTCGGGGGCCGCTGGTGTGCTCATTCTGTTTAATCCTTCCGTCAATTTACCTATGGAATTTCATGTTTTTTTTTCAGACCAATGGTTTTGAAACCACCCGCTCATAAAAGGCAGGAAAATTGAAAAACGTATTTATCACCGGAGCTTCCGGATTTTTGGGAAATTATCTGCTAAAATTTGCATCAGCGGATGTTCATATTCTGGCGCAATACCACACAACCGCACCTGCAATTACTTCGTCAAATATTGACTGTTTACAAATGGATTATGCGAATCCGGATTGGACGCAAGTTCAGCATTTTCAACCGGATACGATTATTCATTGCGGCGCGATGACCCAAATTGATAAATGTGAACAGCGCCCCGCTGCTGCCGTAACAGCAAATCTGACGTTTACAAAATATCTTTGTGATGTGGCAAATTTAACCGGTGCACGTTTTATTTTTATTTCTACCGATCAGGTTTATGACGGTGAAAACCGCGATTATACCGAAACTGATGCCGCAAATCCGGTAAATCAGTACGGAAAAATTAAACTTGCTGCAGAAACATTTGTGCTCGGCAATCATCCGAACGCGGTAGTTGCCCGAAGCGCATTGATTTACGGAAAATCACTTCACGGGAAAGTGACATTTACCGAATCGATGATCGGCAGATTGCGCGAAGGTCAAACCGTTAACGTATTTGAAGATGAATTTCGCACGCCAATTTTAGTAGATAATCTTGCGGAAGCGATTTGGGAATTGGCTGGCAATACATTCACCGGACTGCTCAATCTCGGTGGTAGCCAACGGATCACCCGGTTGGAAATGGGCAAAATCATCTGCGATATGTTCGGATTCAACGAAAACGGATTGCTCCCCACAAAAATGGCCGACATTCATCTTCCGGCCAAACGTCCGCAAGATTTATCCTTCGATATCGCTCTTGCAAAGCAGGTGTTGACAACACCGCTGACTGATGTTTCCACAGGTTTGCGACGTGCATTTTCTCAATCCTAAAATAAATAAAAACAATGGATAAGCAGCAGTTGTTGGTCGTTAAAATTGGCGGAAATGTCATCAATGACGATGGTGAATTGCATCAATTTTTGACCGATTTTGCGGCATTAAGCCAGCCGCGGATTTTGGTGCACGGCGGCGGAAAACTCGCCACAGAACTTGCCAATAAATTGGAGATTCCGGTTCAAATGGTCGATGGACGCCGCATCACCGACGTGGAGATGCTCAAAATTGTAACCATGGTTTACGGCGGATTAATCAACAAAAACTGTGTATCGCAATTGCAGAAATTGGGCTGCAATGCCATTGGTCTCACCGGTGCAGATGCGAATATTATGCTCGCCAAAAAGCGCAGCGGTTGGGATCGCGATTATGGTTTTGTCGGCGACATTGAACGGATTGATAGCCAGATGCTCGCCACATTACTGAACAGCGGTTTAACGCCCGTCCTCGCGCCGCTCACCCACGATGGCGATGGGAATTTGCTCAACACCAATGCCGACACCATCGCTGCAGCGGTTGCGCAGTCGATGATCGCTAATTTTCACGTTTCGTTAATGTATTGTTTTGAGAAAAAAGGTGTGCTGGAAAATCCGGCGGATCCGGAGTCTGTTATTTCGTCTATTAACCCGTTAACATACAACGATTTAAAAACAAAAGGAATCATATCTGCGGGCATGATTCCCAAATTAGATAACGCATTTTCGGCGATAGCTGCCGGTGTCGAAAAGGTGCATATTTGCCACGCAAAGGATTTTCGGAAAATTGCTGGTGGCGAAAGTGCTGGCACCCTTTTGCTGCCCTGAATCAGCGAAACAATGCATCGATATCTGAGCGATGATTGAGCATCATCCGTTCCCACTCCAATTTTATCCACGGTGAATAAATATCGCCATTTTTTGCCAACTCACGGGTCAATTCATTGATACCGATCCAGCGGGTTTCGGCAATTTCATTCGGGTTGAGATGAATTTGATCATCTGAACGCCCGATATAGACTGCGCACATCTCCCGTTCCGAGCCTACATTCTTATATTTCGCATGATATTTGAACGTGAACAGATGCTTCAAATCGGTGGTGATGCCAAGTTCCTCAGCGAGCCTGCGGCTGGTCGCGTTCTCTAGTTCTTCGCCTTTTCGGGGATGACTGCAGCAACTGTTCGCCCAAATAAGCGGCCACAAATGTTTTTGCTGGCTTCTTTTTTGGATTAGCAACTCTTTGTTTTTATTGAATATAAATATTGAAAACGCGCGATGCAAAATACCTTCCCCGCGATGGCAGGCCAGTTTGTCCGCATAGCCGGTGATGGTGTCGTTATCATCTACCAAAATCAACATTTCGTCGTCGAATGAAACCTGCTTACTGTTTTCTGTCATTTCAAACCTGTGATTAATTTAGCGTTTTCAAACTATTTGGGTAACCATTGCCCGATACCCGGCTTTGCGCATGCTTGCAGCTATTTTTTCTGCCGATTCCGGATTTTCCGGCAGAGCGATCATTGCGCCGCCACCGCCGCCGCCGGTCAATTTTGCACCGAGCGCACCGCTTTTCCGGGCAATTTCGATTAACTCTTCCAATTCCCAGCTGGATACCTGAATGGCGTTCAGCAATCCCTGATTAATGTTCATCAGTTCGCCGAGGGTATCCAGTTCATTTCGGACGATCGCCTTCATCGCGCGTAACGCTAAAGCGTTGATTTCCGTGAAGATACGTTCGTACATCATTTTATTTTTTTCCCAGGAATGCCGGACGTTCGCCACCATTTTTGCTGTCAAACTTTCCACACCCGTGATGCCGATTACCAGTGAAATCGGGTTTTCGACAGCCAGCGGTTTGATGAGCGGTGGTGTGCCGCGCCGGAAAAGAATAAATTTGCCATACGTTGCCATCGTGTTATCGATGCCGGAAGGTGTGCCATGAACAATCTGTTCGGATTTGAACGCAAGTTCGTTCACTTTTTCATCGGTGAGATCAAGTTTGTAGTGCTCCGAAAGCGCCCGGACAATCGCAACGGCTAATGCAGCGGACCCACCCAAACCCATCGCCCGCGGAATGTGCGGGAAAATTTCAATGCGCATGCTTCGGTCATTCAGATCGAGCGCCTTTAAAATCACATCCAGCGATTGGTAAATGGAATGCTCGCGTTTACGGTCTTTCGTAAGCCGTTCCTCCACACCCCATCGCGGAATAATCAGGTGCACGCCTTCCTTTGCGTCGATCACTTTGGATTGAATAGCAATTGGAATAGGTGCTGCAATAACGTGGCTTCCGTAAACCGCCGCATGCTCGCCGAACAAAATAACCTTGCCGTAACCGGCGGGCAAATCCACCCGGATTTCTGTTTCTTTTTGCCGGGAAACCGGAACAGAGGTTCTGTCGCGCAATTCTTTCACAATTTCCTCGGCTTTCCACACTTTTATTTCACCGGTTTCGATGAGCCGGTCAACAACTTCGTCAAACAAATCGGGCGGCGCATCTGCTGCCATTGCAACGGTGCGGGCGTGCAACGTCATGTGTCCCTGCTGAATGCCTTCCGTTGAAAGGGCTTTGATCGCCGAAAAATTTTGTGCTAATCCGACCGCGCCCATCACTTCCATCAATTCGCGAGCACTTTCGACATTCAAAATGCGCAGCAACGGCGCAACCGAAGGATTCGATTGTACCGGACCGCCCACAATTCCCACTTTCAGCGGTAATTTGATACGTCCGACGAGATCGCCGTCATCATTTTTGGACCATTTGGTAAGCGACGAGTAATGGTTGCCGCGCGCCGCATAGGCATGAACGGACGATTCGATGGCTCGCCAATCGTTGCCGGTGGCAATCGCAACCGGATCGATGCCGTTCAGAATACCTTTGTTGTGCGTGGTTGCGCGATACGGATCAACGAGCGCAAATTCATTCGCCAAAATAATCCCGTCGCGAACCTGTTCGCCGTTGAATCCTTTTTTGGTTTCGAGAAATTTTGTGGGAATCACACACTCCGCAGTGACCAGCGAACGGTCGGCGAGATTGGACAGGATGCGCAAAAACACTTTCCCGCCGGTGATTTTTTCGACCAATCCGGCAATGCCTTCGCACATTGTGTTGACGAGGTTGGCGCCCATCGCATCGCGCGTATCAACCAGCAGGTGAACCACCAGCATGTCCCCGCGATACGATGAATTTGGGTGGATAAACACTTCCACATCTTTTGCACCGCCGCCACGGGCAACCATGTTCGGGTGAAAGCTGTTGGCGAGGTTTAATATTTCATCTTTGTTCTGCAATATCGCTTTTTGGGCGTGGGATGGGTGTTCAATATCCATCACCTGCACCTGCCCGATGAGAATGGGCTCGGTACTTTTTGCCGAAAATCCGCCACTCTGCCGGACAATTTTTGCAGCAGAACTGACCGCCGCAACGATGGATGGTTCCTCAACGACCATCGGCACGATGTAATCTTTCCCGTTGATCAAAAAATTGAGCCCCAACCCGATGGGCAAACTGAACACGCCGATGACATTCTCGATCATTTTATCAGCGGCTTCATGATCCAGCACATTTGCCCCGCTGGATAATAATTTGAAGGTGTCGGCTGTGATGATTTCGCGTTCTTTCAGAACTTCCAGCCGTTCCTGAACGGACAATTTGTAAAAACCCGGAATGCGGGAGCGATCCATAATGCTGCCTCAAGGTTTCGTTAAACCATACGAATAAACAATAAAAATGCTATCCTGCAACAAAAATAAAAATTTTAATCCGATGAAATATGGACACCGCGATGGGCAATGGCGGCATCAATTGGCGAATATCCGGCTTTCGCAAGTGCCTCGGCTGCGGCTTCGATAATGTCCGGGGAAGTAGCGAACGCGATACCCAAATCGCCGCCGCCGGCGCCGGATGGCTTGTAAACCGCACCGGCTGTTTTTGCGATTTCCCGGATTGCGGCATGTTCCGCAGTCACAATCGGTGCGATGCTGCGTTCGCCAAGTTCGGTCATCGCTGAAAATACTCATCAACGCAGTCGAGGAATTTATCGATTTCAGCATTGGCGATGGCGTGCGCGCCTTCAAATGAAATATCACTCATTGCCGTAAGAATGTTGGAAAAACCGGCTGCATCGCGTTGCCGGAATGCGTTTACGCGGCTTACCAATTCGCGCGTGGAAGCCGGATTACCCGACCAAACCACCAGCATAAACAGGTTCTCCGGCAGATCGAGCGGCTCGATCATCGCGTTGAGCGGATCGCCCGGCGCAATTTGATATTGCAACACACCGCCAATTGCGGATGCCGCAATATCCACACCGCTGCCCATTTTGCCCTGCGCCCGGTAATGCGCCCGAACCGCCTGCTGAAACAATCTGTATTTATCTTCAAACGGATGATCGGCGAATTCAAAAATGCCGTTTAATAGCGCGATGCTCAACGCAGCGCTGGAGCCAAGCCCCAGTTTTTGTCCGGTATTTTCGAAATAAAATTGATCGGTTTCCAACAAAAATGAGGACGGCGGCAACTCAATCGGCGATTCCTGCAACGCGGATTCGATGGCAGCGGAGAAAAAAATGAGCAGGCGACGGGTTGCGTCGTCTGTTTCCGGGAAGGTCATTTTGCCGCCTTCCAGCAATTCAAACGGCTGTGGCGAAATGCCCAATCCCGGCGATTCGACCGAATATTTGCCCTTTTTATTTGCGGAAATGTGCACATTCGCGTTGCGATTAATTGCCGCAACAACCGCAGGTGCGCCCTCCAAAACGGCGTATTCGCCCAATAAAATCAGTTTTCCCGGTGCGCTGGATGTTATTTTACGGGTGTTCATTTCAATTTCAAATTTCGATGACGGATTGGCGGTAACGATCGAGCAACGATTCAATTGCAGCGTCGTTTTGTTTGATAAATTTCACTGTTTTTGGCGCTGTTTTTTCGCGTTTGGCAAATTCCAGCGGCTCAAACGCGTCGGTAAACAGGATGCGTTTCAAAATGGATGGCGGTTTGCTGAGATCGAGCGTTTTTGTGGCGTTGTAAAACGCCAGATTCACATCCAGCGGTCGCCCGTTTTGCAATTGCTCCAGCGATTGAATCGGGCAAAATGAGGAAAACAGCAGCACCGTCGAGCCTTTGTGCAATTCGTAATAGCGATCTTTCATAAATTGCTCAATCGACAATCCGGATTGCCATTTTGCCGCGCTCACCGAATACAGCATTTGCTGATACTCGTCCAGTTGATAATGCTGTTCGATAGATTGATCGACAAAAAAACGCACGCTGAAACCCTGCTCAATAATTGCGTCGATCACCTGCCGGATTTTTTCTTTGTAAATATCCAGCAACAAATCCTTCAGCGGCAGCGGTTGCCCGCCGGTTGGCGATGCATCGTAAAAACTCGCTAAAACGTTGATATGCGAAACATACGGGAATGTTCGATCGTGAATCCGCACGGTGAGTTCCCGGCTGCGGGCGTAATTTTTCCAGATGATCCGGCGAATATCATCGCCCGGTGCATACTTTTTGTAATCGAGCAATTCGCCTTTGGCGGTGCGGTGCTGAATCACTTTTTTGACCGGATCTTCGGAACTTTTGGTGTTGATCAGCACGCCGTTGTTGAGTGTTTTTGGCGGCTCTGTGAACACGCCAAGATGTTCGGATTCGCGATAGGGAAGGGCAAACAAATGGAAAAAATCTTCGAAATGAATGATCGCGCTGCGAAACCGGTAATCGCGAACATGCGGTAACAGCATCTGTTTGCGACCCAAAATACCCATTCTTTTGCCGTTCTCGCGGAGCACCTCGTTGACCAAAATCTCGTCGCTGGCGACGTTATCTTCAAAAAAAACAGTCACTTTCAGAAATCCGAGAAACGGGCGACGGATGCCGTAAATACGCGCTTCGGTATCGACCAATCCCGGCGTCGGGCTGGTTTGCCGGAACCCAAGTTTGATAATATCCTGTTTTTCATCGTCGTCCGTTTCCAAAATACGTTTTTTGAAAATGAGCGATAAATAGGGGAGGATAGTGGTGATCAACCCGAAAGCCAAAACCGATGTACAGGCAAACAGCGCCAAAATGCTCAACACAATTTGCACCCGCGCCTGATCACCCGGCAAGCTGGAAAATTCGTGATACCAATAATATGAAAACCCGGCAATAACCAGCAGCAGAACTGCATTTCGCCGGAGAATAAAAAAATTTGAAATATATGCTAATGTTGTTTTCAATCGTTTGTCGGTCTCATTTAATAATTGATTTTTTTACGAAAGTAAACGTCGTTAATTTCATGCGGTTTCCATAATTATGCCCAAAATTTTACGAAAATCTATCATTAATATGTGATTATTGCAAGTTATTCGTAAATGTATCTCCATCGCCGATGCACGGTTTTTTGGTTTTATTTCAATCGCCAGACACAAAAAGCAACCGTATGATCGAAACGATTAATGTAGCTTTCAGAATACCAATCCCCAAATTTCTGCGATGGCATTTTTTTGTTGCACTGATTTTGGTGCAGCCGGTTTTATTCGCGTCGCCGGATAGCAGCGCGGTTCTACCACAAATCACTAAAAATATCAAAAAAATCCCCGAATCGGTGTTAAAAGGCATAGTTGCGGCAGGCTACCGCAGGGAAAATTTGCTGGAGCAATTGCCGCTTACCGCGTTGGAATTACCCCAAATTTATCTGCCGGAAAATGTCGCGCATCCCCGTTTGATCAGCGAAACCCAATTGTTTCGGGCACAGCAAAATCTGATACGTTCACCGTTTTCTAACTGGTTTTGGTTGTTGAAAATGCAGACTGAACCGTATTTGCAGGATTTTTTCCGACCGGAGCCGTTTTTGCTCCGGCAGGCGGAAGACATGAAATCGTTGGCATTTTTATACCGGATTACTGGTGAAAAACGTTATCTCTCCGCGTTGGAAAGGCTGTTGGCTGCGCTGCCGGAACCACCGGAAATCGTCAATTTTGAAGGGGGCAAAAATTCCGTCGGATGGGGCGATTATCTGGAAAGCGCGCAGTCTGCGATTCCGGTTGCGGTTGCGCTCGATCTGGTTTGTAATGATTTATCTGATGAAATACGTAATGATGCATTTGAAAAACTTGCGCAAATCAGCCGTCAATTGATGGATGCCGTGTTGCTCGCCGGTAACAACAATCACACAACAGTGATGGCAATTGCCCTTCTCACTATCGCGATTGTGGTGGATCACCCGGAAAATTTTATTCGAAACGATCGCCAGTCGATGTGGCAAACCGGACTCAAATTTTTGTCGCGATCGCTGGGAATTATTGCGCCGGATGGCGGTTATGCCGAAGGCGTTTATTACGGCAATTTTATTTGCAGCCATCTCGCCGCGTTTTCTGTGTATTTCGAAAATGTCACCGGAATCGATCTGTTCCGGCACCCGTATTTGGAGCGATTGGTCAATTGGTTGTTGGCAAACAACAAAGGCAGCGGTCAATATTCGGCGTTCGACGATGCCTATCAAACGCGATTTTTTTATTTACCGCTGATCATCCCGCAAAGCCGGTTGGCGGGACAGTGGCGTGCGCACTTTTTGGCGGAGCCACCGCTGGTTTCCGCCGAAAGAAACGTTGTTGAAGCGTTAGCGATTTATGACGGAAGTGACCAAATTTTGCCGGAATATGGTTCGCCGAGTCGTTTTTTTGTTGAATCCGGTGAGGTGATCTTCCGGGATCGCGCGGTTCAGCCCCAATTTTTTGCGGCGTTTTTATCCGAGCACGAACAGTGGTTTGCCAGCCGGCATGAGCACATTGATCCGATGAGCGTTGAAATCAGCGCATTCGGCGAAGATTTCATCGTTGATGCGGGTTACGGCAACGCCACATCCGATCCCAATCGACCGTGGTTTTTGTCCGGCAGATCCAGTAACGGCATTTTGGTGGACGGAATGGGAACGTATGAAAACCCGATTTTTGGCGATCCGATTGCCAGTAAAATCGAACACGCTTTCCAGACAGAAACGGTTGCGGGAGCGAAGTTTTCGCACAGCATCGGCGATGTTCAGTTGATGCGCAGCGCCTTTTTTCCCGGCAACGATATGTTGCTGGTGATCGATGAATTTGATGCGCAGCAGCCGCACGATATCCGGCTTAATTTCAATCATCCCGGAAAGCTGCGGCAGCTTCACCCGAATCTGCTGGAAATTGTCCAGCCAACGGCACGAATGAAACTGTTGACGCTGACATCCGAAATCGAATCGCCGCAAATCGTACAGGATTTTGGGTTGTTCACCCCAAAAAGCAAAGGCGTTCCGGTTAATAATTTGCAAATCGGACAACGCGATGTCCGCAACGGACTTTTTTTAACGGTGATGCTGCCGGAATCCGGGCAAGCGAGCGAGGTTCAACTATCGCCGCTGGCGATAAAAAACGGCGTTCGCGGATACCGCATCGCCACTGCAGCAGATGAAATCAGCACCGAAGTTGCTGTTGGCAATGGGGAATTAATGGCAGCCCCAAATTGGCAAACCGATGCCCGCGCCGTTTGGGTGCAAATGACGGCGGACGGGCAGATTTCCGGGGTGATGATCAACACCGGCACTTTTTTTTCGTCGGATGAATTTGAACTGAGATTTGAAGTTCCGGTTACGCTGATGTTAAGCCGCACCGCTTTTGGCTGGCAGGGCTTTTTGGATGCGCCGCCGGTAAATTTTGAAATGGAAATCAGCGGTATTTTTCAGGGTGCATTCCAATTACAGCGCCGGGAAGTTGTGCCGTTTTACAGCGATCGCGGCACCACAAAACTGTTGTTGAACGGCAGCGGTCCTCTCGAAATCGGGGCGAATTTTCACCCCGTTGAATTGCCGGAACCGTTCCGTCGATCGCCGGATTTGTTGGGCTGGCTGGCGCGACAGCCCAATTCCCGCGAGGTGTATCGCTACTGGCCGGATTATTATCAAATCACCCACCAAAATCAATTGATGCAAGAGTTTCGCAGCGGTGTTGCAACGGCAATCCATCGGTTCAGCGATGAGCAATTTGGCGATCCGTATGCTATTGATTATACTGCATTTGCGATCTACGGAATTATGCAGCAAAGTTACAATCGCAATTCGCCATCTGCGTTTTATGTGAAAATTCCGCACCGTTATCAATTCGCCGACGATGCGGGAAATTACCGCTGGAAAATTGTCGAAAACGGCAGATTTTCCCTCGACGATCTGGAAATTCATCACTTTCACGCAGATGTTGCGGATGCCGCCGGCAACCGCTTCACTTATCGGCGAGCCGCAGAATTTGCCGGACATTCCAGCAATTACCTAAACCTGGAATTGTCCGATCGGTATGAATTTGGATACATGAATGCCGGGCTGGTAGGGCAGGAAAATCAGCAGTTTTTTGGCAAAATTGGATTCGAGCGATCGTTTGTCCGGTTTGGTCAGCGAACCTCGCAAAAAGATCGCTACCAATATGTTGATGGCAAATACCAAAATTGGCTGGCAACATTTTCGCATCAAAACGACGCCGGCAGCAAACGCCAAACGTTGGATTTGAACGGTTTCGGACAGCGATATGCCGTCGCGATGGCGGGCGATTGGCAGGAAAAAGAGCAGCATTACGTGGGAAATTTTCTGTTTTACCCGCATTCGAAAATCAAAATGGGACAGTTTTTCCAGATCGAAAAACAATCGGTTTGGCATATCCGGCAGTGGTTGGGTGATGTGCATTTTCGGCAAAAAACGGCTTCCGTTCGGTTCGCGTTAGCCAATCGAAATCAGCGATTTTCTGAATCGTTGACAACCCGTTTTCAGCATAAAAACAACCAAATTTGGTTCAATTTTCGCAGCGAATCGTTGAAAATCAACAAAAATGGTGTCGCTGCGATTCGCTGGTCGCATCAATCACCGGCAAATTGGCAAAAGGAAACCCAATTACGATACGGCTTTTTGCCGTTGGAAAATAAATTTGGCACGGAAATTCAACAATCTTGGCAGGTAAATCTGGATCAGCATTTGTCGGTTTATCCGGTTTTTGCCAGCGCATTTGAACACGATCAGCCGCTGAATGCGATCGGCAGCGGGTTCGGTTTTCGCGGACAGCATCGTTTTTTCAGCCAGGTAATGATTAATTTATCAAACGAAAAAACGGCGTTTAGCTATAATTTGTCAATCGATGTGGCAAGTCGCAACGGCAATCCGCTGTTCAATTTGTGGCTGCAAATCTGGCAAATGGGTAGCCAGCTAATTCGCAACGAAATTCGGTTGGTGCCGTTGTGGAGCGGTGTTCAGCCGGGCGTGTATTTTAGCTATCAACGTGGCATCGGCAGCCGGTTGGAAGCTGCGGTTCAATTATATTTCTGAACCGTTTTTCGCGACAAATATTTTTGGTATTCCTTCATTTGTGAAACAAAAATGCCAACAAAAGTAACCAACATTCCGGTGATAATTTGCGGCGTAATGCTTTCGTTGAGCATCACCCAACCGATTAAAATTGCCACAACCGGCGTGATGTAAATAATTGAAGATACTGAAATTGCGCTCATTTCTTTCAATAAATAGTAGTAGAGCACAAACGCCAGCGCTGAAGCAACAATTCCCATATAAATTACCGCGATTATCGATTGCGGATGATATTTGATCAATGGCAATTCGCCGCCCAATAAACCGATCAGTCCGAGCATAACCACACCCCAAATCATTTGGTGGAGCGTGAGTGTCACTGTTTCCATATGGCTGAGATATTTTTTTACCATCACCAGCGAAACAGCTGCGGAAAGTGCGCTGATAATTACCGCGATTGACGCCCACACAACCATGCCTTCAAAGCGCGTTTGCAGCAACTGGTCGTAAAAAACGATAGCGATGCCCAAAAATCCGATAACCAATCCCAAAAATTTTTGCCATTGAAACGCTTCGCTGCGGAAAACGAAATTGGAAACGACGCCTGTAAACAGCGGAAATGTGGCAAAAAAAATCGCCGTCGCGCCGGCGTTGATATATTGTTCACCCCAATAAATCAACCCGTAATCCAATAAATACAATAGGATAGATGAAATAAATATCATCGAAAAATCTTTTGATGATATTTTCAGCGAGCGTCGTTTGTACGCCGCGTATCCGAGCAGGCATGCGAGCGCCACCAAAAAACGGGCGGAAGCGCCCAAAAACGGCGGGATGCCGATCAGGCTGTATTTTATGGCAATCCAGGTTGTCCCCCACACAAAACTCAGGAATGCTAAAATGGCATATTTTTGCAACATTCGTTATTCGTCCTTTATTTTTCAGCCCAAATTTAATTTAATGTTGACAGTTTGTACTCATGAAATTATATTTGCCATGAAATACGACTAAAAATGTCGTATTTTGAAAGAGCGGTTTTTGAAGGTATTTAAGACCACAATAATCAGGTTTTTGGCAATGCTAAAATTTAGCAAAAAAGTTGAATATGCGCTGATATCGCTGTTATACATGGCGAATCGGGAAAGTAACGATCTGATCACCAGCAGGGAGTTGGCCCAGCATTTTAACTTTCCGCAAGAGCTGATAGGCAAGGTATTGCAGAGTTTGGCGCGTTGCAGTTATGTGCGTTCTGTTCAGGGAGTTCGCGGTGGATATGAATTATCCAGCAACCCGGAAAACATTCGTTTAACTCAGGTTATTCATGCTGTTGATGGTCCGATTCGCGTAGTGAATTGTTTAAATAATCTTGGCGATTGTCAATGTGATCAATTAGATTACTGCAATATTCGTAACCCAATGGAAAAGTTGCAAGTGAAGTTGTTAGAAGCGCTACACGAAATTACACTGAAGGATCTTCAAGACAATACGATTTCATTTACAAAGCCTGTCGAAGCTGCGAAAACGCTATCACAAATACCCTTAACTTAACTAAATCCGCTCGAAGGAGACGACCATGACTTACATTATTACCGAACCTTGTATTGGCACATGTGACACTGCTTGTGTTGAAGTTTGCCCGGTAGATTGCATCTATCCGGCAGAAGGAATGACCTTGAGTGACGAAGACAAAGCGAAGATGATCTCCATCAACGAGATGCTTTACATTCATCCCGAGGAATGCATTGATTGCGGTGCATGCGAACCGGAATGTCCGGTAGAAGCTATTTTCCCGGAAGATGAAGTGCCTGAAAAGTGGGCAGATTATATTGCCAAAAACTACAAACGATTCGATCTGGAGCCGTAGAAAACGATCGCTTCGTATTTTGCTATTAAAAAATATGTGATGTAAGCAATTGATATTTATCTGTTTATGTGTTTCCGCCGGAATCCGGCTCGGTTCCGGCGGAAAACCCCGGGTGTTGAATGGAAGGAAATTATCATTTACAATCAAAAGGATAGATTAGGATGAGTAACGAACAACAAATTATTGAAAGTCGGATAAAGAGCGAATACAAATGGGGTTTCGTTACCGATATCGAAAACGATACGGTTCCCCAGGGTCTCAATGAGGACATTGTTCGCATGATATCCTTCAAAAAAAACGAGCCGGAATGGATGCTGAATTGGCGATTGAAAGCTTACCAACATTGGCTGACCATGAAAGAGCCGCGTTGGCCGAACGTCAAGTTTCCGCCGATTGATTATCAGGATGCCTATTATTACGCAGCCCCAAAACAGACAAAAAATCCGGAAAGTCTGGACGAAGTTGATCCGAAGCTGATCGATACATTTAACAAACTTGGTATCTCGCTGGAAGAGCAAAAATTGCTGACCGGCGTTGCGGTTGATGCCGTCATCGATAGCGTATCTGTAGCGACAACATTTAAAAAAGAGCTTTCCAAACACGGTATTATTTTTTGCTCGATGTCCGAAGCGATTATCGATCACCAGGAATTGGTGCAACAATATCTCGGCAGCGTTGTGCCATATACCGATAACTTCTTTGCTGCGTTAAACTCCGCAGTTTTTACAGATGGCTCGTTTTGCTACATTCCGAAAGGCGTTCGCTGCCCGATGGAATTGTCCACTTATTTCCGCATTAACGCGGCAAAAACGGGACAGTTTGAGCGCACGCTGATTATCGCGGAAGAAGCCAGCACGGTCAGCTATCTGGAAGGCTGCACCGCGCCGATGCGCGATGAACACCAACTGCACGCCGCAGTGGTGGAAATTTATGCGCACAAAGATGCCACCGTCAAATATTCTACTGTTCAAAACTGGTATCCCGGCGATGAGCAGGGCAAAGGCGGCATCTATAATTTTGTTACGAAACGCGGTTTGTGCGACGGCGCAAACAGCAAAATTAGTTGGACGCAGGTGGAAACCGGTTCGGCTATCACCTGGAAATATCCCAGCGTGATTTTGAAAGGTGACAACTCAACCGGCGAATTTTATTCTGTCGCGTTGACCAACAATTACCAGCAAGCCGATACCGGAACCAAAATGATCCACGTCGGCAAAAACACCAAAAGTACCATCATTTCCAAAGGTATTTCCGCTGGGAAAAGCCAGAATTCTTATCGCGGATTGGTGAAAGTGGTGAAGGGTGCAACCAACGCCCGCAACTTCTCGCAATGCGATTCGCTGCTGATCGGCGACAGATGCGGCGCACATACGTTCCCGTATCTGGAAATTGGTGATAAATCCGCCAAAGTGGAGCACGAGGCAACCACATCAAAAATCGGCGAAGACCAGATTTTCTATTGCAACCAGCGCGGCATCAACACAGAAAACGCTATCGGATTGATCGTAAACGGTTTTGCGAAAGAGGTTTTCCGCGAACTGCCGATGGAATTTGCGGTTGAAGCCCAAAAATTACTGGCGATCAGCCTCGAAGGTTCCGTCGGATAAACGTGGCGCAAAAGGTTGTTTTAATTGAACTTGAAAACAAAATATTATAAGATAATTATGTAAATGGAATTGAGGAAGAAGAATAATGCTCGAGATTAAAAACTTACATGCGTCAGTCGAAGGTAACGAAATTTTGAAAGGCCTCGATCTGAAAATCAATCCCGGCGAAGTGCATGCGATTATGGGACCGAACGGTTCCGGCAAAAGCACGCTTGCGAATGTGCTGGCGGGACGCGAAGAATATGAAATCACAGATGGTCAAGTTCTTTTCGATGGCGAAGATTTGTTGGAAATGGGACCGGAAGATCGTGCCCACAACGGACTTTTCCTGGCGTTTCAATATCCGGTGGAAATTCCCGGTGTCAGCAACGTCAATTTTTTGAAAACGGCTGTCAATCAAATCCGCGAAGCCCGTGGGGAAGAAAAACTCGATGCGATGGAATTTCTCAAATTGATTCGCACCAAACTCAAAACGGTTGATATGGATGAAAAATTTCTCCACCGATCGGTTAACGAAGGATTTTCCGGTGGCGAGAAAAAACGCAACGAAATTTTCCAAATGGCAGTTTTGGAGCCGAAATTGGCAATAATGGACGAAACCGATTCCGGGCTGGATATCGACGCACTGAAAATCGTTGCCAACGGCGTCAATCAAATGCGCGATAGCAAACGCTCCTTTTTGGTAATTACCCACTATCAGCGATTGTTGAATTACATCGTTCCCGATGTTGTCCACGTTCTCGTAAATGGCAAAATCGTAGAATCTGGTGGAAAAGATCTGGCACTGCGGCTTGAAGAACACGGTTACGACTGGGTGAACAACGAATCTGTCGGTGTCTGATGTCGGTATTTGCAATTTGATTGATAAACGTCGAAAAAATGAAGGTAAACAACAATTATGAGCAGTATAAAAACGGATGCCAGTGATATGCAAAACTGGTATGTTTCGAATTTCAAAGCGTTTGAAACAAGCCTGAACGGGAGCAGCGAGCTGCCGTTTCATCAGGTGCGAAAATCGGCTTTGGAAGCGTTCAACAAACTGGGTTTTCCCGGGCGACGGGATGAGGAATGGAAATACACTTCCGTTTCCCCGATTTTGAAACATAAGTTTCAATTGGATTTACCGTCCAATAAACTGTCTGCCAAAGATATTGAAAAATATGCATTTAAAGCACTTTCGAAAAACCTGGTGGTGCTGATCAACGGTCATTATTCACCGGAATTTTCAAATTATGAAGCGCCGGACGGTGTTATTGTTGAAAGCCTTTCGGGTGCAACTGAAAAGCATGCAAGCCTCGTCAACAAATATCTGGCGAAAATTGCGGACTTCTCCGAAGACCCGTTTACCGCGCTGAATACCGCGTTTGCCAATGATGGTGTTTTCATTCACATCGCAGACAATGCTGTGATCGAACAGCCGATCCACCTGCTGTATATTTCCGATGCGCGTGAAAAAGAATTTTATGCGAATCCGCGAAATCTGGTTATCGCCGGGAAGCATTCGCAAGCCAAAATCGTTGAAAAATACGCAGCAATCGATGCGGAAAATGTGTATTTCAACAATGGCGTAACCGAAGTTGTGATGAACGTTGGCGCAAAACTGGATTACATTCGCGTGCAGGATGAGGCTTTAAATGCGTTTCACATCAAAACGTTGCAAGCGCATCAGGTTCGTGACAGCAATTTTACGCTGGTAAATCTGGATATGGGTGGCAAACTGGTGCGCAATAATTTCAATTTGAAGCTCGATGACGAACATTGCGAAGGTCACTTGATTGGCGCATACATGGCAACCGGTCGTCAGCACATCGATAACCACACGGCTATCGATCACGCCAAACCGAATTGCTACAGCAACGAAGTTTACAAAGGCATTTTGGGCGGAAAATCCCGCGGTGTGTTTAACGGCAAAATTTTTGTGCGCCAGGATGCCCAAAAAACCAACGCATATCAAAATAATAAAGCGCTGTTGCTGACGGATGATGCGGTCATCAATTCCAAACCGCAGTTGGAAATTTTTGCCGACGATGTGAAATGCAGTCACGGCGCAACGGTCGGGCAGCTGGATGATGAATCGCTGTTCTATCTGCGTTCACGCGGCATTCCGGGTGATGTTGCCTATTCGATGCTTCAATACGCATTTGTACTGGAAGCGCTGGATTACGTAACCATCGATGAAATTCGCGAAGAACTGGACGAACAGTTGCTCGAACATTTTCGTAAGTTATAGTTTTTATTTTAGATAGAGGTTTGTTTAATGGCAAATGCCACGGTGGCTGATTTGCAAAAATTAGCTCAAAAAGCAACATTTGATGCAGCAAAAATCCGGTCGGATTTTCCGATTCTTCAGGAAAAAATGCATGGAAAACCGCTGGTTTTTCTGGATAACGCCGCATCCACCCAAAAACCGAATGTGGTGATCGACACGATCGCCAATTACTACCGTTCGGAAAATGCCAATATTCACCGTGGTGTATATCGCCTCAGCGAAATCGCGTCTGAAAAATATGAAGCTGTCCGGGAAACGGTTCAGCAATTTATTAATGCGGATTCGGAACGCGAAATCATTTTCACCGCAGGAACAACCGACAGCATCAATTTGGTTGCTGCATCTTTTGGACAGGCGTTCATCAAATCCGGTGATGAAATTATTATTACCGGGATGGAACACCATTCAAATATTGTTCCGTGGCAATTATTGTGCGATAGAACTGGCGCAAAATTGCGCGTTTTGCCAATCGATGAAAATGGTGATTTGGTGATGGAAAAGCTGCCGGAAATGATCAACGATCGAACCCGGCTGATTTCTGTGGTTTACATTTCCAATTCGCTCGGCACGGTTAATCCGGTGCATGAAATTATCGATCTCGCGCATGCGCACGATGTTCCGGTATTGGTTGATGCGGCGCAAGCTGTGCAACACCAATCATTGGATGTCCAGCAACTCGATTGCGATTTTCTGGCATTTTCCGGTCATAAAATTTATGGTCCAACCGGGGTTGGCGTACTCTACGGCAAAGAAAAGTGGTTGGAAAAAATGCCGCCGTATCGTGGCGGTGGCGATATGATTTTAACTGTATCTTTTGAAAAAACGACGTTTAACGAATTGCCGTATAAATTTGAAGCCGGCACGCCAAACATTGCCGGTGTTATCGGATTGGGCGAAGCGATCAAATATATTGAAAATATCGGGTTACCAAATATTGCCGAATACGAACACACGCTGCTGGATTACGCGACTGAGCAGTTGACATCAATTCCTGAATTGCGTATCATAGGAACTGCGCGGGAAAAATCTGCTGTTATCTCTTTTGTTGTTGAGGGCGTTCACCCGCACGACATCGGCACCTGGGCCGATCGTGATGGCATTGCTGTCCGCACCGGACATCATTGCACACAACCGGTGATGGATTTTTTCGAGGTTCCGGCAACCACCCGGGCATCGATCGGCGTTTACAATAACCGCGCCGATTTTGATGCGTTGGTAAATTCTTTGAAAGAAATGATTAAGGTGTTTTGTTAATGGACGAATTGCGCGAGCTGTATCAACAGGTGATTCTCGATCATAACCGTAATCCGAAAAATTATGGCAAAATTGATTGCAATCATGAAGCGGAAGGATTTAATCCGCTCTGCGGTGATAAAATAAAAATTTACGTTCAGGTGGATGGTGACACCATTACCGATGTGCATTTTGAAGCTGCCGGTTGCGCTATTTCCAAAGCATCCGCATCGTTGATGACGGTCGCACTGAAAGGCAAAACCATTGCGGAAGCTCAGGATATTTTTTCCCATTTTATTGGCATGATTACCGGCAAATCGACTGCTGATGCCGAAGAAGATCTGCTCGGCAGCCTGATTGTGCTCGCCGGAGTCCGGGAATTTCCATCGCGTGTAAAATGTGCCGGATTGGCCTGGCATGCGTTCAACGCAGCACTGAGCAGCGAAGAAAAAACGGTAACTACAGAATAATTAAAGATTTGTCGGATAGAGGATAGAAATGGTTGAGAGTAAAACTGATGTAAAATCTTCAATTGTTGAAGTGCTGAAAACATGTTACGACCCTGAAATCCCTGTTGATATTTATGAACTGGGACTCATTTACGATATTTTTGTTGATGAAGAAAACAAAGCATTTGTGAAAATGACCCTCACTTCACCGATGTGTCCGGTTGCCGGAACACTGCCCGGTGAAGTCGAAAGTAAAATTCGATCGATCCCGGAAGTGAGCGAGGCAGTTGTGGAACTGGTTTGGGATCCGCCGTGGAATATGGAAATGATGACCGAAGCAGCACGGCTTGAACTCGGTTTCATGTAACCACCATTTTCAAAGTATTTTAGCAAAGTATAATAAAATTAATTATTTACATATATTTAGTTGAGGACGAACCAATGTCGCAATTTCCATTTTTGATGCAACCGACGTACGATCCGGAAGCCGTTCAACCGATGCGCGATGAGCTATTGGCAGTCGGATTTGAAGAATTATACACACCCGAGGATGTTGACAACGCCATCGGGCAAAATGACGATAAAACCGTTTTGATGATGATCAATTCCGTTTGCGGTTGCGCAGCCGGTAGCGCCCGTCCCGGTGTTTGCGAAGCATTGCAGCATTCTGTAATTCCCGATAAATTGGTGACGGTTTTTGCCGGACAGGAAAAAGCCGCAGTTGCCCACGTTCGCGAACAATATTTGAATATGTTTCCGCCGTCATCGCCCGCAATGGCGATGTTTAAAAACGGTCAGCCGATTTTTATGTTGCACCGTTTCAACATCGAAGGCTACACATTTGACCAAATTGCCAGCGTTTTGAAAGGGGCATTTGACCAATTTTGCACGGCAAAAGGTCCCTCAATTACGCCGGAACAATATGCCCAGGTAAAACATGCCCGCGCATGTGGTTCCAAAATTCCCCGTTTTAACGGGTAAACAACACCGATAAAAACCCCCTTAAACCCCCTCTAATATGGAATGCAGGTAGCAATTATGATACCTGCATTTCTTTTTTTCTATATTCACTGTCAAAATCTTGAGAAATACAAATGGCAAAATGGGTTAACGTTGCAAAAGTGAATGATTTCGATAACAAACATGTCATTGTGATTGATTACGATGACGTGCTGATTGCCATTTTCAAACTGGCAAATGGATTTTACGCGATTGAAGATACCTGCTCCCACGCCGAAGCATCGCTGGCTGAAGGAAAAATTGTGGATGGCTGCGAAATTGAATGCCCGTTGCACGGCGCACGATTCGATATCCGGACAGGTGAACATTTGAGCTTTCCTGCGGTAACGCCGGTTGAACCGTATCCCGTAAAAGTTGAAGGTGCCGATATTTTTATTGAAGTCAATTGGTAATTTCCCAACGGAAACCCGGTTGATTATCTGAGCAATTTTCCGTAATTTTTGCGAATTGACGATACAATACTGGCAGTGGGAAATTATGATTTATTGGCTCAAATCTGCAGCGGGACCGGTTGTAAATCGTGGGAAAGCGGCGTATCGCCGGTTTGAAAAATATGCACCGATTATCTCATTTATCGCCGGATTCAGTTGGGATAACTTCACACTTGGCAGAATTGACAGGGTTTTGGACAACTCTATCCTGTTGTTTTATGTGGTTTTAGCCGGTGTGTTGATTGTTATACAGAATTTGGTAAACCACGGCGTTCTCAGCAAGCCGTTTTGGCTTCGCTATCGCGAATGGTATCCGGTGATAGTCCAATTTTTGTTTGGTGGGTTGTTTAGTGCATACGTCGTTTTTTATTCGCAAAGCGCAGCGTTCACCAAAACCGATTTATTTTTGGCGATACTCATTTTTCTGCTGCTCATCAACGAATTTTTGCGAGAGCGGCTGGACAACCTTTATCTGCAGATGTCACTGTATTTTCTGGTTGTGTTTGCATTTCTCACTTTTTTTCTCCCGGTTGTAATCAAAAAAATCGCTGTGTGGGTGTTTTTGCTCGGTGGATTTCTCAGTTTGGGCACCGTTTTGGGCATCATTTTTGGGCTGCACTATTTTTCTGCTCTCAAAAGCCGCGAGCAATTTCAACGGGTCAATTCTCTAATTTTGGGGTTGTTTGTCATTTTTAACGCATTCTATTTTTTGAACTGGATTCCGCCGGTGCCGCTGTCGCTAAAATATGGCAGCATTTGCCACAGCGTTGAACGGTTGGATGGCAAATATCAGATAACTTTTGAGCAACCGGACTGGTATCAATTTTGGGCGCGATTTAACCCGGAATTTCATTACGTTGAGGGGGATACGGTGTTCTGTTTTGCATCTGTTTTTGCACCGACGGAGTTGGGCACTTCTATTTTTCATCACTGGCAAAAATGGGATGAAAAAAATCGCCGTTGGCAAACAACCGACAGAATGCGGTATCAAATTACCGGTGGACGCGATAGCGGATATCGCGGTTATACATTCAAAAAAAATATTATGCCGGGAGAGTGGCGGGTTGATGTCGAAACTGAGTCAGGAAAAACACTCAGCAGAATGAAGTTCGAGGCGATTACGGTGGATTCTATCCACGTTGATTTGGTGCGAATTACCCGTTAATTTTCCATGGGATTTTTGAAAAACAAATCCAGCAGATATCCTTTCCGGCGTAGCTGACTGTCATTTTCCTGCAAAAACAGCAAAATGGATTCGATGGAAATACCAAAAGAAATGCCGTAATTGATTTTTTTTCGCATAGCAGCGTAAACGCTGCCGGTGTATGGTACGTTGATTGGAAAATCTCCTTTGTCCGGAAATTCGCTGGGAACAAGCACAACTTCATTTTCCGCAGAAACCGCATTTACGATGCCCACCAATTCAAAATTTGGATAGCCGTCGCGAATCGCAAGTGCGATGCCGCCGCTGAAGCCACGATTAAACAAAGCATCTACCAAAAAATCATGTTTGAAATTGCGGTTCGGATTGCTGACGATGCCGGTTGTCAGCATTTTTTTTCCGGATGGATAGCCGATCAAATAAAGCAAACTGCCCCATTCCAATTCTTCCGAGCGACCCAAACGGTAGTCAAACACCGGAATATCATCAGATACAAACAATAGTTTTTTTCCGACTATTGCAATGTCGTTTTCATGATCGATCGCCAAAATTTCAAAATCTTCACCCTGACGCAGGTTCGCGAGAAAATTTTTCTGCTGTTTTTTAAAGGAAACGCGATGAATGAACGGTGATTCTTCGCCATTTTCGTTCGCGAAAAACGTATAAATCGTATCTGCAAAATCCACCACATGCGCGCAGGTTAACGCGGCAACCCTGTTGCGGTGATGATAGATAACCGTGGCTGTGCCAACGGCGTAATCGTTGAAAACGGTTCGTTCATATTTGCCGCTTTCAATCAGGTCTTTATTAATATCACCTTTTTGAATCTGGTCCTCGATCGGAAATTGATAGCTTTCGTAATAGGCGGTTGCATTCACCAATTTCACGGTTTCCAACATGTCGGTTAATGCATCGGAATTTTCACCAAATGGGAATGCCAAATCGTATCGACCATCGCTGATCACGCCGGATGGCGTTTGAATAACCTGTCGCATACAGCCGGAGAGCAAAAAACATATTGCAAAAAGGCAAGCGATTTGCCGCCCGAATGTTGCAACTGATGGATGTCTCAATGTTGCCATTTTTCACTCTTCGTTTCGCATAAAACAGATTCTAAGTGATTGAAAATAATATTCTTAGGTTTTTCCGAAAACGGACCGATTTCAAAAGTTGTTTCGCCATCAACCAATTGCCGATAAACTTCGATCCGATCGTTTTCAAATGTCACACCGACGAACACCGGCATTTTGAAATCCTGCGGCGCGTCTTCCTGGCTAACCCGACAACTGACAAGATATTCGCCGTTAGGCGATTGAGCTATATTGTGGCTGAAAATGTAAGTTGGGATATCTGTTCCGAACACCCATTGGTTGAAAAACCAATCCCATTTCTCACCGGTAAACGATTCCAGAAATGAAATAAAATGCGCTGTTGATGCCTGGCTGCCCGCATATTTACGGTAAAATTCGCCCAATAGTTGCCGGAAACGGCTATCGTCGAGCGTTTCGGTATCGGTAAGCATCGAGCGGATCATGTGCAACACCCATGCGCCTTTTTGGTAAATAATCAGCCGGTAATCGCCCTGTGTATCGCTGCTGAGCGTACGATATCCAAGCCAGATTGGACCAGCTTTTTGACCATCGCCTAAAAGAAATTTACGGTTTCCGGTGATCTCTTTTCGCCGGGTTTCGAGCAAATCGTAAAATTTGTCGTCGTTATCTTCCTCTTTTTTAACGAGATCGTGCAGATATAGCCAGCCGCAATATTCCGAAAAGGCTTCGCTGATCCATTGATCGTGATACGTCGCAAAATCGACACCGATGCCCCACCATTGATGTGCAACCTCGTGTGCACGGAAAACCTCGTCGTCGCCGCTGTTTCGTGTCATTTGGAAGGTTTGCCACGACAGGTGAATCAATCCCGGAAACGCCTCGCCGTGACTGAACGGGATGTCCGTCGCAAAAAAGTGATTGAGGGGTAGGGGAGCGAGCATTTCCTGAAACAGTGTCATGCTGCGGCGAACATCTTTGCCGACCTGAACTTCCATATTCCTGCCGCTGCCGATGCCCTGCGCTGCCAGCGAATGGGCGATTTCCCGGTGCCCGGTTTCTGCCATTTGAATGGTAACCGGTGGAATGGTGTCGTTTACGATTTTATAATCTGTAAAAAACCCGATATTGAATGACATATTGTGCATCGGCTCCGGCGATTTCCAATGGCTGACAATCATTTTATCAAGCGTATCCGCAGATACAAATTCGCCGGAACCTGCGAACTGGAAATTGTCCGGATAGCGATAAGTCACACGGAAATCTGCTTTTTTTCGCGTGCCATGTTTGGGATACCAATTTCGCGAAGACCGGATGTAAAACCAATCTCTGGCGCGCTCAATCAAATCCCCACGATAGTGAAAAGTGATTTGCCGCTGTTCTCCGGGTTCGGTATCCCTGTCACATTTTATCCATAAATAGGGATTTTCCTTTTCTTTCACAAATTCAACCGGCTCGCCATTTTCCCAAAAAGCGGAATCAATTTCCAGTTCAGCAAACAAATTCAGTTCCAGCCAGCTTTGCGATTTCATCAATAATTCGAATGAAATTGTTGCAGTTGCGGAAAATTTGAGCTGACTGCCTTTTAGGGTCACATCAAGATCGTATTCGGAAATATGCAACCTGCTTTTATCTTCTTCGCGCTGATCCGCCCCGGAAAGATAATCCGATTGTTGATGAAACTGGTTGATTACTTCCGCAATATATAAATAGGATGGTCCTTTCAGCCGGCGCATAAATCGCACTTCTTCTTCCTGAAACGGGTTGATTTCGAAAAATAGCGGGTCGGTTTTGTGATCACTGAAATGGGCATAAAAAAAGCCGTTTGTTTCGCTTTCGAGAACCGTTTTCATGATGGCGTTATCAAATTGTTTTCCGGTTTTCCGGTGAAGATATTTGATGGCGTATTCAACGTCATCGCGAAAATCACGGCGTGGCTTTTTGGGGCTAAAGGTAAGTTTTTTCTGAAGTTCGGGTAATGTTGAATCCGCAAAAACGATGAACAGCGATTTGAATGTTTCGCTCAATGATGGCTTATCGTAAAACCGTTCGAGTTGCTCGGTTTCGACACGGGTTGGCGGTGTAAATGAAAAAACGCCCTCACCCCGGAAAATTGCTGCATACACTTTGCCGTTTATGGGTTTGCACAAATACAAAACGCCTTTGACAAGCGTAAATTTTCCAACATCGCGAACAAGCTGAAGATCGGTAACTTCCGCCATTTGTCCGTCATCGGGCTCCAGATCCATAAACGCGTCGTAAATATGCCAATATTCCAGCTTTTCTGCGTCTTTTTGGGCCATAATTTGTGAGCTGGAAAGCCACAATGCGTAATATATTAGTGTGATTATTCGAGCCATAGATTTGATTTACGCTAATTTTTGGGTGAAATTCAATGCCATAAATGAGGTATTTTTTAGCCAATCGGGAAATTTACCGTTACTGTTGTACCCTTTCCGGTTTGGCTGACAACCGAAATTGTGCCGTTCATTTGGGTTACCAACTGTTTTGTGATTGCCATTCCCAAGCCGCTGCCGGTAGCGCGGGTGCTGTAAAATGGTTCAAAAATCCGGTCTAGTGTTTCGACGGACATGCCGCTGCCGTTGTCCGTTACCCGGATGGAAAGGCTGTTTGAACCGCCATTTTTTATGGCAATATCGACGACAATTTTACCGCCATCCGCTGCCGCAGCAACTGATTGCCGGGCGTTTTCGATAATATTTATCATCACTTGTTTGAACGCATCGTCGTTTAATTTTAGCTGCGGGACAGTTTCCGGGATGTTGAAATCGAGCCGTTCATCCTGAAATTGCCGTTTTAACGAGAGCAGCAGTTCATCGGGATTTTGGAGCGACAAAGCCAGGTCACGTTGTTTTGCAAATTGCAAAAAATCGCTGACCAACCGGTTCAACCGGTTGATTTCGTCGGGAATAAAATCGAACATTTCGTCATCGTGTTGGCGGTATTTTTTGCGCAATACCTCCGCCGAACCTTTGATAATACTTAGCGGATTACGAATTTCGTGCGCAACCATCGCCGCCATTTGTCCCAATTCTGCCAACCGATTTTGCTTTTCCAACATTTCTCGCGTTTGGAACAACTGCCGGATTGCCAGCAAAATTAAGCCCGCAAATAGCAAAATAACGGCGGTTCCGGCTATCGCCGTAACAATCAAACTACGCCGGAAAAAATAGAGCGTTGCAAAAATATCTGCCGGTGCTTCAACCAGCAAAACGGCAGTCGGTACGCCAAATTCATTTAAAATTGGTGTGTAAGTCGTTAAAAAATAATCGCTTCCAAATTGAACTCGCTCAACAAGCGTGCCCTCTCCGAGTTGCGCATTTTGAAAAAGACTGTCGTTGACCGGAAATTGTCTGGCGCGATGTTGGCCATCTGCGGTCAATTCGGGGGATATCCACTGTGTTTTGTCCGGCGAAATCACAAACACATTTTCCAGCTCTCCGGCGCGTTGAAATTCGTATAGCAATTGCTCCAGCGCAATCAACCGGACGTCGTCCGGTGACAGTCCGAACAAATCGGTAAACACAAATTTCTCGCTGATTTGCAGCGCGTAAACTTCACTATTCCGCCGCGATTGACGGGAGAGTGCATCCAGCAGTTGGGTATCCAGCCGATTCAAAAATAGCCAACCCCAAAAATTGAGGAGAATCAGCGCCAAAACGCCGGCAGCAATCACAACATAAATGGTTTTTGGGTTATTTAGCAGACGCAATTTCAATCCTCGTCATCCCGGTTTTCGAACAACTTTTTCCAGTAATCCACTTCCGCGTCACTCAAATCGCCCTGAAATTTGGTTTTGGTTTGCTGAAATTTTGCGTTACTGCTGTTTGTGGCGCTGTTTTTTTGGATCATTCGCCCAAATTCTTCGGATGTCAAATTTGAAACGCCGTGATCTTTTGCGGTCATTCGAATCACCCGGTCTGAGGTCACAACGGTTAGTTTTGCCGGTGCTTTGCTTTTGCGAACCATTTTACGAATCACATCGTCCGCTTCTTTTCCTGGCGAGCTGAAAATTATTTTTAACAATTTTGCTGGAGAAAACGCGCTCGCAGACTGCTGCCGGTTGTCGAAAACGACAGTGATGTGGCAGTTCTGCGTGGCTGCATAATTTTGCAATTGACGAATTAAATAGTCGCGTTGGGTTTCCAGTTCGAGATTTAACGGGATATCCAGATTCCCACAATTTAGCAAATTGTAGCCGTCGATTATCAGCCGGTTCATTTTGTGATCCAATATTTTTTGCCGAGAAAATAAAGTTTTTCGAAAAATAGCCGTAAAACTGAGTTAAATCAAGTGTAATCATCTCTTTGCTGTGCGATGCAAGATACTGTATCAAAGTGCCTTTTTGGGTGCCGGGATGTTAGGAAAATGCAAAAATGTTGAATAATTACAATAAAGAAATGTAAATCTACAACAAAGTAGTAAGTTGACCGCAGATTTTTGTGGAAGTTTTAAAATTATTGTCGTATTTTCCGTTGGCACCGAAACAAACAGTTGCTAACGTGTATATTTTCAGGTAATTAGGTAAAATGGACGAAACCGGGAAATCTTTGAAAACATCGTCAACACACGGGGAAAACCGCTATCCGGGCTTGTTACAAACCTGGATTCGCGACAATGCCGAGTTGAAACCGTATATTAGAATGAAATCCTGGTATTTGCTCGTCCAGTTTTTGCTGCGTTCGCTTAAATCCGACAATTCCGCAGAAATCGACAAATTTATTTCCGATCTTTTCCCCAACCTGTTTCGCGATGAAGTGCCTTATTTTTTAGCGGCGCAGGGGTTGACCAGTTTGCGCAGTTCGATGCTTTCTTATATTATGGAAGAACAAAAAAGACGCGGCGCACGGGAAACAGATGAACAAATTTTAAAAATTATCAGTATTTTTGACCGCGTTTTTCGCTATTTAAATACCCAAATTCGCCAATATTCCGAACCCAAAAATGACACGGTGATTGAAATTCTCGATGGAGAATCGCCTGAAAATCGCCCAAATCTGATGGTCTTGCGCGTGGACGGTCGCCGGTTTGAAGGAACTGTCCGGATGGATCGCCAACTAAAGCAATTCCTCGGTTTGACAGAACGCCGTTTGTTGACTTCGGTAAATTGGGACCTGTTTATTCACCCGGACGATATGCCGGATGCCCTCACAACATGGCGTGATTCGGTCGAAAATCGCTCACCGGTTTACGAGCTTGGCTATCGTTTGAAACATAGCGACGGCAACTGGCGAAGCGTGCTGGAAATCGGGCGAATTTTGTATTCATCTGATGGCAAGCCAATCGCCGGCGTAACGGTGCTGATGGAAAGCAACACAGCCGAAGCGCTGGGACAGTTGCCGCCCGATTACCTGTTGCGATATCTGATCGATTCGCGTAAAGATATGACTTTGCTGGTTGACCAAAATGCCCAAACATTGTATGCGACGCCGCTGCTGGTTCAGCAAATTGCCCAACCGGACAAACCGGCAAATGGTACGCTGCCGAAAAACATCGCAGTTTTGCAAAACGAGAGCGACAGAAAAATTACCGCTGTTAATTTTTGGGAAATTTTGGCTCAATCGCAAAGCGCTGGCAAACATCGAAAAACGATTCAAATAAAAATACAGAATGACGCACGTGAACAAGATAAAACGCTCGATTTCCGATTAATAAAATTGGCAAAAATATTTGGTAAGCCGGTTTATTTGCTGTGGGCGACCGAAATCAGTGTTCAAAAAGATGATTCGGGACTTGCCGATAGATTGGCGGATTTACATCGTTTCAGTGCCGAACTGAAGTCGCAAATTGATACGTCGCGAATTTACCAATCGGTAGTTGCTGCGATTCGCCAAACGATCCCGGCAGCAGATGCCGCAGCAATGTTATTGTTAACAGACAACGGTTTTTTGTTTGGGTTGGGTTATGGTTATCCGGAATCAGAAAATTCCGAGCATGTATTTATCGATCGCCAAACCTTCCGCGATTGGGAAAAAAATGCCGAAATTGATGTCCGCACGGAAGTATCAAAATTGCTTTCCGCTGAGTTGTTGAACGATGAAAATCTGCAAAACGAGCATCAGCTTGTTGAAATTATCCGGATTCACGGTCAGGCAAAAGCTATTTTGCAAGCCGGCATTACTAACCGTTCGAAAAAATTTGATGAAAATGATCGCCACATTTTTGTGCTGTTGAGCCAGTTTTGCCAATCGGCATTGGAGCGATTGACCGCTGTGCAGGGCGCCCGTGAAAAGGACGCCAATTACCGGATGATTTTCGATCGTTCGCAATTGCCAATGTGGATTGTCCGTGAAGGTGAGGGACTTTCTTTTAATCGGCAATTTACAAATTTGATGGAAATTACGCCGGAGCGAGCGGTTGAACTGCCGATTTCCGCATGGATTCACCCGGATGATCTGGTCCTTTTCCGCAAAACGCTTAATTATGTTGAAGAAAACAGCAGTATTTATCAGGAAAATTTTCGCCTCAGCCGTGCTGATGGATTGGTAATTCCCTGTTCGGTAAATTTTTTGCCCATTGATTTTCGTGGCAAACCTGCTGTTTTGCTGGAAGCTTTGGAGCTAAATCCGGTCGAAAAACTGGAGCCGCAACTGCAAAACGCCCAAAAACGGGAAACAGTCAGCCAATTGGCAACCGGGCTTGCGCATGATTTCAACAACATTATTGGCGCAATTTTACCGAGCGCACAAATGATTCTGCAACAGCCGGAAAATGTTGAGCAAAACCAGAACCGGGCACGGGTCATTTATCAGATGGCGAAACGCGCAGCTGAGATTACCGGTAAAATGTTGAATTATTCCAAAAGCGAACCGGCAGTTGAAAAATCACAATTCAGCCTGCTCGAACTGGTTGAGGATTCACGCGATCTGGTTGAAAAAATGGTCGGTTCTGCGATTGACGTGCAATATGATTTGCCGGAATCCGCACCAGAAATTAATGGCGATTACGGACAGGTGACGCAGGTGTTGCTCAACCTTGCCGCAAATGCAAAAGATGCAATGCCGGATGGCGGCAAAATTATTATTCGCGTTCGCGAGAAAAATATTGATGCTAAATCCGGTAATTTCAAAGCCTTAAAACCCGGAAACTATGTGTGCCTGAGCGTGCAGGACAATGGCGGCGGTATTCCGCTGGAAATTCGTAAACAAATTTTCAAACCGTTTTTTTCGACAAAAGGCAATGGGCAGGGCTCCGGTTTGGGATTGAGCATTGTGCAGGGAATCATCAAAAAGCACAACGGCTATTTGATGTTGCAAAGTATTGAAAATCAGGGGAGCATTTTTCACCTGTATTTGCCTTCTGCAACAGTTGCGCATCAACAACAGTCGCCAACAGCTACGCCCAAGGCAGATGCAAAACGGGCTGAGATCAAACCGGAAACGAGCCAGCCAAAAGTTGCAATTGTCCGCTCGCCAGCCCGAAAAGACAGCGACAACGGACACAAAATTGCGAATGGCAAAGAAGCGCCGAATACTCAAACTATTTTGGTAATTGATGACGAACCTCATTTGCTGGAAGTTTACGAAGCGATGCTGCAAATGATGAATTTTAACGTGCTGATAGCCAAAAACGGTCGTGAAGGGCTGCGAAAATATTATGAAAATGCCAGCGACATTGCGTTGGTTATTCTCGATTTCGGAATGCCGGGATTGAACGGTGAACAGGTTTTCCGGGCGCTGCGGAAAATGAATTCTGCTGTTCAGGTGCTGTTGAGCACCGGATTAGGCGAGCAACGCGCCGTTACCGGATTAGTGCAAAACGACGCTGTGCCGTTGCTTCAAAAGCCGTTTACTGTGGAATCTTTATCGCGTAAGGTTTCGGAGTTGGTTGGAACTGCGGTTGTAAAATGAAAATCGATCACCTCAAATAGCGCTATTCAATTTATTTATTGTATGGATTTTGCTGCGCAAGTTCCAGAATTTTTCGTGCGGAATCGTATTTGCGAATTTCCGCCTGAATGTCATCGACCAATTTGTGGTGCACATTTGTGAGGTTGTTGATCTCATCTTGATCGAGCCGGATGTTAAAGGTAACCTCCCGAAAAGCACTGCCTTTTTTGATCAACATATATTTGTAATCACCGGATATTACCCCTAAGCTTAGAAATATCTTATAGTTAGATACCTCGTTGTTGTTCAGCATAAAAATATAACGATTAGGATCAAACGGGTTTAGCAAGCTGTTGCCGAGAAAATTATTTCTGATTACTTCCGGTATTTTTGGCACTTTCAGCAAATCAATAACGGTCGGAACCAGATCAACATTGGAAATATTAAGTTTAGTATTGGTACGCAGCGTTTCAATTTTTTCGCCATAATATTTTTGCAGCGCCTGTGGGATATATATCCAAAACGGGATACCGCTTTCTTCTTCGTAAAACGTTCGCAAATGTCCGAAATAGTTGTGCTCCCCAAATGCCTCGCCGTGATCAGATGTAAAAATGATAATCGTTTTATCCAGTAACTCCGATTCGAGCAATTGTTTGATAATTTCATCAAATTGATTGTCCAGAAATTGGATGGATTGATTATATCTATCCAGCAACGACCCTGAAGGTTGTTGCGAAAAATAAGGATAATGGTTACAATTGGTGTGAACGACGCCCAAAAAAGGTTTTTTGTCGATACGTTGCATGCTTTTCTTAAATTCTCTGATCATTAATCGGTCGTCTGTTCCAATGTCGTGAACTCGTGGTGCGAAGCCAATTTCTTTGTTCCAGAAAATGTCAAGCGATGGTGTTTCGAAAAAAACATCAAAATTACGCCATGCAAAACTTTGGGCAGATACAAAAAAGGTTTGGTAGTTTAGTGATTTTGCATAGTCGAAAACCAATGGCGATTGATGCAGGATATCTGAAGTTTGCACCGTAGAAACGCCTGTTAACATTGAAGTTAAGGACAACATTGTAGTTGTCGCATTTGCGTATGCGTTTTGAAAAATGAAAACTTCGTTTTCATGGGTTTTCAGAAAATTGCTCATGATTGGGGTAGTATCAACGGGATATCCAAAAGCATGCAGATTTTTGCGTCGCAAACTTTCATTGACGATGATCAGCACATTTGCGGGCACTTCGGCTTTCGATTGAGGGATTTCGATTCGGTTTGCTTTTTTTAATCCGCTGCCCGTTGTAGTGGTGTTGTGCCAATATTGATCCATCGCAATACTCGAAATTGCAGCAACAGAATTGACATCCGGGACTGAAGACTGATCAATTTGACGAACATTGATGAAAATGTAAGCCGAGCCAATGAGAAAAAAGAATAATGCCGCAAAAACACTGTATGACAGAAATTTTTTATCTCGATAACGCCCGATTTGCCAATACCAAATACCCGATAACAGCGCGGTAGATATTGTCAGTACCAAAAAATGGGTAATTTTTAGAGTGCTGGTAAGAATTGCGTAAACGTCCGTCGGTTCTTCGAGGATATATTCCCAGGAATAAAAATTTGGCATTGCATTAAAATAATCAAAATAACCGTAACACAATATGAGAATGACAGTTTCAATCAAAAAGACGATAAATACGCCCGGAAAAGCCATTAGCCAATGGATGCGTTGCAGGCTGACGGTTAGCCATGCGAACAGCAACCAGAAAGAAAATGCTGTAAACAGGCTAATGAAATATGTCAGAAAATCATCCAGTTGCCAATTTGAAATATCATCGCTTCGGATGATTGTATCTCCCAAAAATTGAATCGCAAGTAAAAACAGGACGATGTGGGGGATAAAAAGCTTGTATTTCAATTTATTCAATGAAGTTAAGTTTCGTATTCGTGTATCTTAGCAAATCATTTAGAATTCAAACAAATAATCTAAACATTTCTTTGTTGAAAGCAAATGCAAAAAAACGAATCTCCAATACGCTATCATCGAAATCAAACTTTGATAACTAAATCGGAATTTCGGGAAACTAATCACAATAAATGATATTTATGCTTGACAACCATATTCACGTATGTTATATTTTCGCCCGACTTTGAGATTGTTATTTCAGTTTTAGATACTGGGGTGTAGCCAAGCGGTAAGGCAGCGGGTTTTGGTCCCGCCATTCCTAGGTTCGAGTCCTAGCACCCCAGCTATCATTTTGTAAGTATCAATATGCAATCCGGATATAGGGTTGCATTTTTTTAATCAGGTAGAAGGAGAACGAGTAATGTCTGTTATTACCATCGAAGCTAAAAAACGTGAAGAGACAGGACGGCGCAACAATAAAAAGATGCGTAGTAATGGCGTAGTTCCGGGAGTTTTTTATCGCGCAGGTGAAGATGCTGTTTCGGTTGTATTTGATGAGAAAAACTTATCGCAATTTTTAAATCACGCACACGGTTTGGTTGACCTCAAAGTGGAGGGCGAAAAGAGCCCGCTCAAATGCGTATTAAAAGAAGTGCAATATCATCCGGTGACAGAGCGAGTGCTTCATGTCGATTTTCTGGGTGTAAACATGTCGAAAACAATGCGTATTATGGTGCCGATAAACCTGAAAGGCGAGGCACGTGGTGTAAAACTTGGCGGTATGTTGCAGCAACCACTCCGTGAATTGTCTATTGAATGCTTCCCTGAACACCTTCCAGATCAAATCGAAATCGATATTACCAATCTTGCAATTGGTAAATCCATACAGGTAAAAGATTTAAATTATGAAAATGTCCGGATTTTGAACGACCCCAGTGATGCAATCGCATTGGTAGAACTGACAAGAGGTGCACTTAGCCAGATGGATTCCGATTCTGAAACAGCCGAAGCGGTTGAGTCAGAAGAATCCGATGAATCTGCCGAATAATTAATGATTTTGAAATTTTCGTTAAACCGGGCTAATTTAAGTGCATGTTATTATTGGTTTAGGTAATCCGGGTGAAAAATATGAAAAAACCCGGCACAATGTCGGGTTTTTGGTTGTTGATCATATAAATAGCCGTTTCAATGGCAGTTTTTCAAAGGGCCGCGGCCCGTATCTTCAGTCAAAAATCTCCTTGGACTCAACCCCCGTTTTGCTCGTCAAGCCGACTACCTACATGAATTTAAGTGGGCAGGCGGTTCGTCATATCATTGAGTACTATAAAACTGACCTTGCCAACGAAATTTTAGTAGTCGTCGATGATTTTCATTTGCCGTTTGGAAGTATTCGTATCAAACCAAACGGGAGTGCAGGAGGTCAAAATGGGCTGAAGTCAATTATTCAAGTTACAAGTTCGAATCAGTTTCACCGCCTTAGATTCGGAATCGGAAGCAAACATTCTATATTAAGCGGAGATATGAGCGGTTTTGTATTGTCTGCTTTCAATCGGTCGGAACGCGATCATCTTGCCGAAATGGTGGAATGGGCAGCTGATGCGACTGTTTCTTTCGTTACATCGGGGCCGGAAGCAACAATGAATAAATATAATCGCAATTATCTGGAAGACTCAAACTAATCAATTTAAGGAGGTCTGGAAAGTGAATCAGGGCCTATTGGTGTATTTGTCACTTGGAGCCGGGATTTTGGGGTTGTTGTACACTTTTTGGCGGTCAAGTTGGGTATCAAAACAGGATGTGGGAACTGATAAGATGCGCAAGATTGCATCTCACATCTCCGAAGGGGCAATGGCTTTTCTTAAAGCTGAATATCGTGTGCTCATTATTTTTGTGGTTGTTGTTGCTGTTCTCCTGGGCGTCAGTGCAGATGAACAGTCACACCCGTTAGTTGCTTTTTCCTTTGTTTTGGGCGCTTTTTGCTCTGCGATGGCCGGTTTCATTGGTATGAAAGTCGCAACTAAAGCCAATGTGCGTACAACCAACGCTGCCCGTAAAGGCTTGGGACCTGCACTCGAAATTGCTTTTGCCGGCGGTTCGGTTATGGGCATGGGTGTTGTAGGTTTGGGTATTTTAGGACTTTCAGTATTGTTTTTGTTGTATAGCAACATGTTCGATTCCGTCCACAAAGTAATTACCGTTATTACCGGATTTTCGTTTGGTGCATCCTCTATTGCATTGTTTGCACGTGTCGGCGGCGGTATTTACACCAAAGCAGCAGATGTTGGCGCTGACCTTGTTGGTAAGGTAGAAGCTGGAATTCCTGAGGATCACCCGCTTAACCCTGCAACCATTGCAGATAACGTTGGCGACAACGTTGGTGACGTAGCCGGGATGGGCGCAGATTTGTTTGAATCTTATGTCGGTTCGATTATTGGAACGATGGTTTTAGGTGCAACCTTTATGGTAAGCTCCAGTTTTATGTCCGCGGATACGTACAATGGGCTTTCTGCTATCCTTTTACCGCTGGCGCTCGCCGCAACCGGCATCGTATTGTCGATAGTCGGTACATTTTTTGTTCGGGTAAAAGAAGGCGGAGATCCGCAAAAAGCATTGAATATGGGTGAGTTCGGATCATCCGCATTGATGGTTGTTGCCGCTTATTTTATCATAACCGGTATGTTGCCGGAAGCATGGGTGCATGAAGGCAAAGAATACACTTCTTTGGGTATTTTTATTGCAACAATTGTCGGTTTGATTGCAGGCATTCTCATTGGTGTCATCACGGAGTATTACACCGGAACCGGCAAAAAACCGGTTATTTCAATTGTTGAACAATCGTTGACCGGATACGCAACCAATATTATTGCCGGACTTGGTGTCGGGATGATTTCGACAGCGCTGCCAATTATTGTTCTTTCAACCTCAATTATTGCAGCTTTTCATTTTGGCGGATTATACGGCATCGCTATTGCGGCAGTCGGGATGCTTTCCAATACCGGTATACAGCTCGCTGTTGATGCATACGGTCCGATTTCGGATAATGCTGGCGGTATTGCCGAAATGTCCGAATTACCAAAAGAAGTTCGCGGTCGCACAGACAAATTGGATGCAGTAGGTAACACAACAGCAGCCATTGGAAAAGGATTTGCGATCGGTTCCGCTGCGCTAACCGCATTGGCGTTGTTCAGCGCATTTATGACCACCGCAAAAATCGATTCTATCGATATTTCCAAAGCAACGGTTATGGCTGGATTATTTCTCGGTGGTATGTTGCCGTTTCTGTTTTCCGCTATGGCAATGAATGCCGTTGGACGTGCTGCTATGGCAATGATTGAAGAAGTTCGACGTCAGTTCAACTCCATCCCGCAATTAAAAGCGGCGTTAAATGTTATGCGGCAAAATGATGGAAAAGATTTTAAAGATTGGTCAAAAGAAGACCAGAAAACATTTGAAGCAGCCGATGGTAAAGCCGAATACGGCAAATGCGTTGAGATTTCAACGGCATCTGCAATTAAGGAAATGGTGGCTCCCGGCTTGATGGCTGTCATCGTTCCTGTGGCCATCGGATTGGGCGGCGGCGCCGAAATGCTCGGTGGATTGCTGGCTGGTGTTACCGTTTCCGGTGTATTGATGGCAATTTTTCAATCCAACGCCGGAGGTGCATGGGATAACGCGAAAAAAATGTTTGAAGAGGGTGTGGAAATCAAAGGGCAGAAGTATTTCAAAGGATCTGATCCGCACAAAGCCGCAGTTGTCGGCGATACGGTAGGCGATCCGTTCAAAGATACATCCGGCCCGTCGTTGAACATCCTCATCAAATTGATGAGCGTGGTAGCGTTGGTTATCGCGCCGTTCCTCGTTTAGAAAAATAATATTTCTGTTTTGAACATGCGGCGAGTAATGCTATATTCTCGCCGCATGTTTATTAAATAATCAATCCTGCTTCGCCCAAAACATGTGGCGAGGCCATAAGACCAAAGGAGAAACAATGGAAAACCGGTATAGCACGATTTTTATCGTGGATGTGTCGCAGAATCCGGAAGAAGTTGAAACCGTAACCAGCCGTATCGTGCAATTGATCGAAGATCACGGTGGTGTTATTGTGCTCAACAATCCCTGGGGAAAGCGCCGTATGGCTTACCCGATCAACAATAAAAACAGCGGTTTTTATGTTGAAATTGAATTTACTGCCCAAAGCCGTTTGAATATCCCCCAAATTATCGAGAAAGAATATCGACTCAACGACCGGGTGATGCGTCACCTGACTTATGTTGTGACAAAAGAAGAATTGTTGCAGCGTGGCATCGATATTCGTCGTGCAAAAACCTCGTCAGGCGATTCTGATGATTTTCGTGGCGGAAGAGACGACGATAGACCCCGACGCTCCGGCCCGCGTTTTTCGAACAAAGATATCGAGCCCATTAAAAGAGCCGAGCCTGTGGTAGCCGAAAAGGCAGATACTGTCGTTGAAATGAACGATTCAAATGATGCAGACCAGAATGAAGTGGAGGTGAAAGATGAATAGTGGCAGACAAAGAGCACGCACCGGTGGTAGATCCCGCGCCAACTCACGCCCGCGCAAAAAACGCGTTAGCCGTCTGAGTGAAAATGGTATTGTATTTGTCGATTTTCGCGATACCAAATTGTTGGTTCGCTATTTATCCGAACAAGGGAAAATCGTACCCCGCAGAACATCTGGTAACAACGTCCAACAACAACGCCAATTGGCGATTGCCATCAAACGCGCACGGCATTTGGCTTTGCTGCCGTTTGTATCGGACATCCAACGCTAAATCGACAAAAGACAAGAGTTTAAGAGGTATTTTAACATGAAAATAGTACTCAGACAAGATTTTGAAAGCCTTGGCAAAACCGGCGATGTTGTTGAAGTAAAGCCGGGTTACGCCAGAAATTTTTTGGTGCCGCGCAAAATTGCACTTCCCGCAAAACCGAATTTTATCAAAATGGTTGAGGAAGAATCGCGCCAAAAACAATTGCGTCAGCGTAAAGATCGCAAAATTGCCGAAGAATTGGCAGCCAAATTGAACGAAGTTTCGCTCACAATTTCCGTAAATGTGGGTGAAGAAGATAAGATGTTCGGTTCAGTTACATCACAGGATATTGCCGCTGGTTTGGCTGAAAGCGGGCATGAAATTGATCGCCGTAAAATCCAATTGGATGAGCCGATCAAAGCATTGGGAATTTATTCAGTGCCGATAAAACTGTACCCGGAAGTGGTTGCAAATGTCAAAGTGTGGGTCGTAAAAGAGTAGGCTTGCAGTTCGACAATTGTTCAAAGATGTTTACATTTAGAGAGATATATCCATAAGCGTCCCGGTTTCGGGGCGCTTTTTTTTATGCCAAAACCTGCAATAATTGAATTATCCGAAAAGTTTTCATAATTTTCCCTGCAGATAAAATCAATGTTCATCGAAGAGAAATTCTATTGCGACAATCGATCACACATTTTTGGCGATTTCATTTAGCTCTAATGTTCGGCGTTGCCGTCGCGACAGCAATTTTGTCCGGTGCGATGATTGTTGGAGATTCGGTCAGCGGAAGCCTGCGCAGCTTGTCGTTGGAACGTATTGGAAATATTGATGTTGCGTTAATCAATAATCGTTTTTTTGATGAACAATTGGCGGATAGAATCGGCACATCTGTAAAAGCAATTGGAGAACAACCTCTCGCACCGGCAATTTTGGTCACCGGAAATGCCCGTAATAATCAAAACCAAGACATCGCTGCGAATGTCAATTTTGTTGGTGCCGATGCGCGATTTTTCTCACTTTTCCCCAAAAATGAGGCTCAATCCCCACTCGATTCTTTATTGCGAAAAGCTGGTTCGAGCCGAATAATTTCTGTTGTGATTAACCAAACCCTCCGTCAAAATTTAAATGTGGATATTGGCGATCGGATTCAAATAGGTTTGCAGCAGCAAAGTGGCATTCACCGGGAATCGCTTTTTGGCGATAAAAATACCGAACAAGTCATCCAATCACAGCGCGTTCGTGTTGTCGGTATTATCCCCGATGAGGGGATCGGGCGTTTCGGATTGAATGCAATGCAAACAACACAGGCAAACGCTTTTATTTCGCTGGCAGATTTGCAAACTATTTTGGTGCAACCCGGCAAAGTGAATGCTATGTTTGGCGGTGTTGAGAATGTGTCTGAAACAAAACAATTACTTGATTTAGCGTTAACTGAACACCTTTCCCTTGCGGATTATGGCTTATCGATTTCCAACATTTCCGGCACTTTTGTGTTGCAAAGTGATGCTTTCGTTGTCAACGCAAACCTCGATTCACTTGCCAGAAATACAGCCGCAAAAATGCGCGCAAAACATATGGCGGTTTACACATATCTCGCAAACGAGGTTAGAAATGACAGTCGAAAAATTCCATATTCGACAATTGCCGCAATTGATGTTGCAGAATCCCGATATTTTGGCGGGCTAATCACCCAAACTGATGATACACTTCAACACATCCCCGAAAATACAATTGTTCTGAATGAATGGGCAGCTGCCGATCTCGATCCGCAAATCGGCGATTCACTGGCGTTGAGCTATTTTATTACCGGAAATACAGCCAGCCTGGATACAGGGGAAACACGACTGAAATATTACGGTGAAGTAAAAATTGCCGGATTGGGAGTAAAACCATATTTGACACCCGATTTCCCCGGGATAAACGATGCGCCAAGAATTGCAGAGTGGCGCCCGCCATTTCCGGTTGATCTGTCAACAGTTCGGACAAAAGACGAAAATTATTGGGAAAAATATCGTGCTTTACCCAAAGGCTTCGTTTCTTTAGAAACGGGCGAGCGACTATGGGCGAACCGTTTTGGCAAGCTTACGGCATTGTGGCTGCGGCCGGATATTGATGCAACAGGGAATTTCGAACGGGAATTCAGCAAAACATTGCTAAAAAATATCAAGCCGGAAACAGAAAATTTTGTTTTTCAAGATATTCAAAAACAACTGGTTACGGGTTCATCTGCGGCTACGGATTTTAACGGATTGTTCATTGGATTCAGCCTTTTTTTGATCATCTCCTCTGCATTGTTGATTGGATTGCTGTTTCGGTTGTTCGTTGAAAACCGCAGCCGGGAAATCGGTGTTAGGCTGGCGATGGGATTTACACCTGCCAAAATTCAAAAAATTTTGGTAACCGAAACCATATGGAGCGCTGTTGGCGGCGGTGTTGTGGGTTGCGCACTTGGCGTTGGTTACGCCGCACTTATGATTTATGGATTAAAAACCATTTGGGCAAACGCCACTGGAACACAACTATTGTCCCTGCATGTTACTTCGCTCAGTTTTATTGTTGGCTTTTGCGGCGCAATTTTGGTCGCTGCAATTGCTATTTGGCGAACGTTGCGGAAAATCAGCCATCAGTCACCGGTAACCCTTGTGAGCAACGGCATTTTTGATCGCAGTGCAAAAACGCCCCGGAGACAGCCTCAAAAAGCTACGACGGTCACCATTATTATCGCTCTTTCAATTATTGCCGGTGTATTTTTGGGGATTTTAGCGGACCCACGGCAACAGCCAATTTATTTTTTCATTACCGGCGTATTGATGCTTGCCGGTGGCGTTTACTGGCTGAATATGGGTTTGCAAATTTGGCATCGAAAACGTCGTCAATCAGAACGGGCATTTTCGCTTATTGAGGTAGGTATTCGAAATAATTTGCGGCGGTCTGGCGGGAGCATGTTGAGCGTGGGATTGGTCGCCAGCGCCGTGTTTTTGATCGTGGCGGTCAGCGCTAACCGCAAGGATTATCAACAAGATACGGTTGAAAAAAAATCCGGGGTGGGTGGTTTTTCGCTAATCGCTGAATCGTCGCTGCCTGTATTCCTTTCGCTGCAAAACAATGCCGGACGGTTCGATTTGGGATTCTCAGACCGCGAATCGAAATTGTTGCAAAACAGCAATATTTTTTCGTTACGTTTGCTTCCCGGTGAGGATGCCAGTTGCCTCAATTTGTATAAACCGGAAAAACCGAGAGTTTTGGGTGTTCCGGCAAATTTCGTGTCACGAGGCGGATTTTCGTTTCAATCGTCCGAAATTGAATCGGAAAACCCGTGGGAATTACTCAATCAACCGCTGGAAAACGGCATTATCCCGGCAATCGGCGATGCCAATTCGGTGCAATGGATTTTGCACTCCGGACTCGGACAGGATTATCAAATTACAACTGTTTCGGGCAAAACTATCACGTTTCGATTTGTCGCTTTGCTGAACACCAGTATTTTTCAAAGCGAAATTTTGATCGCAGAACATTCTTTTCAAAAGTTATTTCCCGAAATTGCCGGCTACCAATATTTTTTATTAAATCCCCCCATTGCAAAACGCGATTCTGTCAAACTTGCAATCGAATCTGCATTATCTGATTATGGCATTGATGTTGTTTCAACTACAAAAAAATTGGCGGAATTCCAACGAGTTGAAAATACCTATCTTTCGGTATTTCAAATATTAGGCGGTTTTGGGTTGCTGCTCGGCACAATTGGACTGGGCATCGTTTTGGTGAGAAATGTGCTGGAAAGACGCGGTGAGTTTGCCGCAATGCGTGCGTTTGGCTTCCGGCAAAAGTTGCTCAGAAAAATGCTCGTTACAGAAATTTTAATGCAAGTTATTTGCGGAATGATCATCGGTGTTTTGGCCGCGTTGGTGGCAATAATTCCACAATTATTGGCGCGGTTTGATCAGGTGCCTTGGCTGAATTTGGGATTCACTTTAATTTCAATTATGATTATTGCGGCTATTGTTTCTATTGTTGCTGCGATACGCGCTTTAAAAATTCCGCTACTGCCGGCGCTTCGGTCGGAGTTGTAAATTTCAATAAACAGTAAACTTCACTGCACACGGCGTTTCTGCCAAAATCTCTCAAGACTTGCTAAAACATTCCGATTTTTGATATTATAAAAGGATTTTTTCATTGAAAAGGATTTCAAAGGAGTTTTATCATGCCGGCACCAACTGTGTACCTGGTAAATTCGGATACATATTTTCTCGAGCAAATGCAACGCCGATTGCTTCCCAACGGTATTCACGTTGAAGAGCAGGAATTGGAAGATTTACCAAAGCTGTTTGAACCACGGTTTCAGGAAGATTGCGTTATTCTGAATGTTGATATGAGTAACGTTCATCAACTCATCTATCACAAAATTTTTGACCTGCTGCACCAAAAACCCCATCCCGAAATGTATGCACTTGTTTACGACGAAAGCTTGATAAAAGTGATCAACAATCATGCAGGTGATGAAATAAAGACGTATGGCGCAAATATTTTGCTTGAACGATTGGTGCTTAACCTGCTCACAAACCTGACCAATTTGCGTTATCAGGAAGGAGATGTGGATTACCAATTGGTGATGCACGGTCATTTGTCTGAACTTGCGTTGCCGAAATTAATTGAATATTTGCAAAAAAGTAGTTTCACCGGTCGGGTTTCCATCGAAGTAACCGCGGATCAGGAAGGATTGCTCCAGTTTCACAATGGTAAACTCCGGAAAATTGTGCACCAGGATTTTGCCGAACAGCAAGCACTCCATTTTTTGGCGCTGAACGGCATGCAATATCGAGTAGAACAGGAGTTGGTGAACAACCGAGCATTAACGGCACATCTCGCTAATTCTCGAAATAGTGCAGCAATTTCGCTAAACGACTTGTTGACGGATGTCTTTTATTTTATGCATGAAGAATTTGAGCGCATTATCCGACCAGAAGCCATTCAACGTGTGGTTGAAGATACTTTCCTGATGTTCGGAAATTGGGAAAAAGACGGTTTGTATTTTCTGTACAATCCGGAGTGGCAGGAAAAATTACAAATTGTCGGTGAAATTCAGTCCTATCAGGTCAGCAATATTCTGGAAATGTATGAAACGATTTTCAGTGACTTATCCGGCAAAACCAACCTCAACAGCTTCGATGAATTTATTAATTCACTCAACGAAATAAAGCCGTATATGATGCAAATGCGTCAGTTGCAACCGCTTTTGGCTGATACGGAAATTAATATGCTATAACAATTACGGTTTACGCCGCCAGAATTTCTCTCAACACTTGATTTAGGCCGTGTGCGAATGTAACTTCTGACGATCTTCGGGGCAAGGTGATCCCGCCGAAAGGCGGGAAATTCCTGACCGGCGGTTAAAGCCCGCGACTCCTTCCGGTTTTCCGGCAGGATTGAACCGGTGAAATTCCGGTGCCGACGGTACAGTCCGGATGGTAGAAGATCGGAATTAAGTTACGCAGTCATCGCTTGTTGATGACTGACGTGCTTTTATTTGTTGCAAAATTTTGCAACAACGCCAATCCATTTCTCCCCGAAGAAAATCATAACAAATTGTTTTTATTGGAATTGTGGTGGAAGACGTTATCTACATGGAGCGCGCACATTTTCTCGCAAAAAAAGGTGCGGGTTACACTTCGCCAAACCCGATGGTTGGTGCTGTTTTGGTAAAAAACAACGAAATCATCGGTGAAGGATATCATGCGAAATCTGGTGAATTTCATGCGGAAATTGCAGCCATCGAAAACGCTACAGCACCTGTTCGCGGCGCTACTTTGTATTGCAATCTGGAACCCTGTTGCCATCAAACCTCCGAAAAACGGACGCCGCCCTGCACTAACCGGATCATCCGGGAAGGTATCGAAAAAGTTGTCATTTCCACTTTGGACCCAAATCCACATGTGAGTGGCAGGGGAGTAGCGACGTTGCAAGCGGCAGGAATTGCGGTAGAAACCGGTTTGCTCGCCGAAAAAGCAGCGCTGCTCAATCAGGCTTTTTTCAAATTTATCCAGACCCGCCAACCGTTTGTTCATCTCAAAATTGCTCAATCGCTGGACGGCAGAATTGCCACAGCCAACAACCACTCGCAATGGATCACCGACGAAACTGCACGCACGCGCGTTCACGAATGGCGAAGCCAAAACGACGCAATTTTGGTTGGCGCAAACACTGTTGAAATGGACAACCCGAACCTGACACTCCGGTTCGCGATGGGCAAACAACCATTGCGAATTATCGCGGACAGCCACTTGCGTATCTCCATAAATAACAACTTGTTACAGGATGATTTCCGACAGTTGACCCATGTTTTTACCACTGCCAGCCACGATGCGGAAAAGCGCCGGCAGATTGAAGCCGCTGGTGCGAATGTGCACGTTATTGCGGCAGATCCAACCGGGAAAACAGATCTTTCCGCGTTATTGTTTGAACTCGGGAAAATGCATGTAACTTCGCTGTTGGTTGAGGGCGGTGCGGGATTGTATTCGGCATTTATCCGGGAGGCATTATTTGATAAAATTTCTGTTTTTATCGCACCGCTGATTATCGGTGACGGAATTTCCGCGATCGGCAATCTGGGCACACAAAAAATTAGTGACGCGTTGCAACTTGAATTTCCGCGAATCGAGCAGATTAACGGGCAAGTGCTTTTTGAAGGTTACCGAAATCTGGCTGAAACACTTGGCGATATCGCCAGATTTGCAGCTGTTGAAAAAAGCGTGATTTGATAAACCATTGATAATTCATAACTAACGTCATAAATAGTTTCATCAAAAAGAAGAGACAAAACGTGTTTACAGGACTTGTTGAAGAAATCGGCGAAATCGGCAGTGTCGAAACAATTGATGGTGGAGTGCGTTTCAAAATCCTGGCTCAAACGGTGCTTTCGGATTTGCAAATCGGCGATTCGATCTGCGTTAGCGGCGCATGTTTGACGGCTGTTGCAGTGAGCAAAACGCATTTCGCGGTCGAAGCTGTTGGCGAAACACTGGAAAAAACCTCGCTCGGCACGCTCGGCAGCGGTTCCCGGGTTAATCTGGAACGGGCGCTGGCAGCCAGCGGTCGATTCGGCGGACACATCGTTCAGGGGCATGTGAACGCGACCGGTGTTATCTGCCAATGGTTTCAGCGTGGTGAAAACTGGTTTCTGGAAGTTGAGCTGCCGCAATCACTGATGAAATATGTTATTTTGGAAGGCTCAATTTCTATCGAAGGCATCAGCCTGACAGTGGCAAAATTAAACAGTAATCGTGTCGGGATAAATATTATTCCGCACACAGTTGTTGCGACCAATCTCGGTTCCAAAAAGGTTGGGGAAACGGTGAACATCGAAGTGGATGTGCTCGCAAAATATGTTGAAAACATACTGGCACATCGCTAACGGCATAGGAGTAAGTGAATTGAATTCTAATAAATCGACATCAGAAAACGGGCATATCGACAGCGTTTTTGTGAATGCTGAAGAAGCGATCCGGCGGTTTCAAAATGGCGAAATGCTGATTCTAACCGATCACGAAAAACGTGAAAACGAAGGAGATTTCGTGATCGCCGCTGAGTTCGCAACGCCGGAAATGATCAATTTGATGATCACTCGCGGACGCGGATTGGTTTGCCTTTCTATTACTGCGGAGCGCGCAAAAGCGCTGAATTTATCGCCGCAGGCGACGGATAACACAGCGCTGCACAAAACCGCATTTACCGTGAGCGTTGATGCGTTGGAAGGCACAACTACCGGTATTTCGACACATGACCGTTCTGTGACGATTCGAAAAATGATCGATCCCAATTGCCAACCGGAGGATCTCGGTCGTCCCGGGCATGTGTTCCCGTTGGTGGCGAATCCCGGTGGCGTGCTGGTTCGCCCCGGGCATACAGAAGCGGTTGTCGATCTCGCCAAAAGCGCGAGATTATTTCCCGCCGGCGTGCTCTGCGAAATTCTCGACGATGACGGCTCGATGGCTCGTTTGCCCCGATTGGAAAAACTGGCTGCGGAACTAAATTTAAAAATTTGCAGTGTTGAAGATTTGATCCAGTATCGCTATAAAAATGAAAAACTGATTAATCGTATCGTTGATGTTCAACTGCCAAGCTCGCTCGGCGATTTCGATTTTTATTATTACGAAAGCCTGGTCAATCCGAACGAATTTCACGTTGCGTTGGTAAAAGGCGAACTTTCGGAAATGAAAAATCCGTTGGTCCGGGTGCATTCCGAATGCCTCACCGGCGATGTATTTGGCTCGATGCGCTGTGATTGCGGCGATCAATTGCATCAGGCGCTGGATGAAATTGAAAAAGATGGCAGCGGGATTTTGATTTATCTGAAACAGGAAGGCCGCGGAATCGGGCTGAAAAATAAAATTCTGGCGTATCGGCTGCAGGAAAAAGGAATGGATACCGTCGAAGCCAACAATGCGCTGGGCTTTGAGGCAGATTTGAGAAATTACTGGTTTGCTGCACAAATTTTAAGCGATTTGGGTGTCCGCAACATCCGTTTGCTTACTAACAATCCTGATAAAATTACCGAGTTGGAAAAATACGGTGTGGCGGTTGTTAAACGTGCGCCCATCGAAATCACTCCAAATCGCGTAAATGAACGCTATTTACGCACCAAAGCGGAAAAATTGGGGCATATTTTGCACGCCAGTTTTCACGAAGTTTAAAGCGTAGCTACTCAAAAAATCGCTTTATTGTATTGTGCAAATTGATTAAACTTTTGAACGAAACAGGAGATCACAGATTGAATATTCACCGGGGCATGTTGGACGGAAGCGGGTTGAAAGTTGCCATTATCGTTGGAAAATTCAACCAATTTATCTGCCAAAGTTTGGTTGACGGCGCGGTTGACTGTTTGGTGCAGCACAAAACCAGTGAATCTGATATCGATATTTTTTGGGTTCCCGGTGGATTCGAAATTCCGCTGGCTGCAAAAACTGCTGCAAAAACCGGAAAATATGATGCAATCATTTGCCTCGGTGCTGTCATCCGCGGCGCGACACCGCATTTCGATTTTGTTGCAGGGAATGCCGCAAGTGGCATCGGCGCGGTTTCGCTGGATGCAGAAATTCCGGTGATGTTTGGGATTATCACCACTCAGAAAATATCGAGCAGGCGATCGAGCGGGCTGGAACCAAAGCTGGAAACAAAGGTTGGGACGCCGCAATCTCCGCGATAGAAATGGTATCTGTTCTGAAAAAAATAGCAAATTAAAATGAGTCAAACCAAAGTTATTTCTTAACTTAACTACAATTGATGATGAGGAATTAAATGCGTTTTTGGCGTTCCATTTATTTATTTGTGAGTGTTTGTTGGGTGAGTTTTGGGTTGTCGCAAACCGTAAATTTCCAATTGGAAGTTGTGACGCATCTGAATTCACCGAGTCGGTTGGAAATAATTGACGATCAGGTTGTGGCGGCAACCACCGGGGGATTGCTCGTTTACGATCCCGCAACCGCAGCAGCCTCGGCATACACCACAAATGATGGTTTTTATTCCCATTATTTTACCGCAATTACCCGTGATTCGCGGGGAAATACCATTTTGGGAACGCTCGACGGGCTGCTATCCACTTTTCATGACACCGATTTTTCAATCGAAAATGACCAGAATTTGCAGGGTGAAGTAATTGTTGATCTGCTCACCATCAATGATACACTTTGGGTGCTTTCAACCAATTTTGTTTCAGTTTATTTGTATGATGCCCAGCGGTCACGCTATCAATTTCGCGAATCGTATAAGGATTTTGATCAGCGAGTCAGCCAGTTTTACGCTATCGGTTACGGCAACGGACGCATCTGGCTGGGTAGTGATGTCGGATTGGTGAACGCGCCATCAGATTTTATCAGAAATAATTTATACGCCGTATCTAATTGGAACACCTTGACGGTGGTGGACGGTTTGCCCGGAAACAGCGTAAGAGATATTGTATCTATCTCATCAAATAATGGGCTTTACGTTGCGACAAACGGCGGCGTTGCAAATTTTGATTTTTCAACATTCCAACGCTGGCCGTCGTCAAATTCCGTCATCAATCTTTTTATTGCGAATGACCAATTGTATGGTGCAACCACCCGCGATGTGTTTGCGATTAGTGAAACCCAAAGCCAAACATTGTATTCGGTTGCGAATACACCAATCACAGATTTTGTGGTGGACTCGCAGGGCGATATTTGGGTTGGTGTTACCAAACGCGGTTTGCAAAACCTGAAATCCGGCGAACATGTGCTGATGGACGGACCGCTGGATAACTACATCGGTGAAACATACGTGGATAGCCAAAATCGTTTGTGGTGTTCCGCCGGGCGGTTGGGCGATACCCGAAACCAGGGTGTGTTCCTGAAAACCGAATCAGGGTGGAAAAATTTCTTTTTCTTTGGTGGCACTTCCAATTTGTTGCGATCTGTGAACTCCTCAAACCCAATTTTTGAAGATGCGGACGGGAATATCTGGATGGGCTCGTGGGGTGGCGGCGTTGTGGTTTTTGAACCGGATTTGGCGATTCAAACCATAAACCCCTTTACAGATCCCGGTTCGGTCTGGATTTATTCTGCCAGTCAAAGCGACACAGTCACTGTAGCAACTGATCCGAACGCAATTTCTCGACTCTCGCCAGTTCAGGGGTCATCGATACCGGTAACTGTAATTACTGATATTTTTATGGATCAAAACCGCCAATCCATCTGGATATTAAATTACCAGCCCGCCAGTAACGCGCCACTGGTCGAATATCAATCAACAACTTTCGGCGCAAGTGTGCTCAATGATGGGTTTTGGCAGCGATTCAGCACGCCTTCCGGCATCAATCAGGTTCACAAAATTTCTCAGGATCCGTTCGGTGATTTGTGGATGGCCACTTCGCAAGGTGTATTGCAAATCCGTTTTGGCGGTAATCAATACAATTATGAGCTTTACACCGAAAGTGATAATCTCAAAAACAACAACACCCGATCAATTGCTGCTGATTTTGACGGATATGTTTGGTGCGGAACAGAGTCCGGGTTAAGTGCGGTGCTAAACCGGCAAGTATTCGATTTTCGGGAGTTGTATCAGCCGATCGGTTTGCAAATCAATGATATTTATGTGGATTCGCAAAACAACAAATGGTTCGCAACCGACAAAGGGTTGAGCATTCTCAAAGCGCAGGATTCGCCATTTGACGAAAACAGCTGGATTCACATCATCCCGTTCAACAGCTCGCTGGACCCCGAGCAAGTTGCGGTTCGCCCCAATGTTTATCGCGAAAATTTGCCGACAGAAATTATCCACAGCGTTTTTTTGGATGAAAACACAGGTGATGTTTATTTGGGAACACAGCAAGGTTTGGCTATTATTCGCGGGAATCCCTTTGCCAATGCGTTTACCGACTTTGAGCAGGCTACGGTTGGTCCAAATCCCTTTTTGGTGGGAGAAGATGCCGGTGGAACACTCAATTTCCGGCGGATTGTACCCGGCAGCGAGATCAAGATTTTGACGGCAAACGGGCAATTGGTCAAACGGCTGGAACGCGGCGTTTTGGATGAAGTGCAGTGGGATGGACGGAATATGGAAGGTAATCTGGTCGGAAGCGGTGTTTATGTGTATTTGCTCACCACGGAAGACGGGCAGGAAAAAGCAGGTAAGGTTTTGGTTATCCGGCAATAAAAAAGGCGAACGGAAGTTCGCCTTATAAAACAATGTAAATCGTTGAAATTAAGCAAGATGCATCAAATGACTGTTCCATCCGGAACAACCGCGTTTTTCGGAATCACGACAATCCCATCCTGAATTACATAATTTTTTCCTTCTTCGTTCTGCACACCGCGTTTGTTGGAAATAGTTACATTTTTTCCGATACGGGCGTTTTTGTCGATAATCGCGCGGGTAATATTCGAATTTTCACCGACGCCGACATTTGGTGTGCCCAAATTTCTATTTTGATCTTTTTGCTCCTCGGTTTCATAATAATCAGCACCCATTGTAATTACCTGATCAAGATTGCAATTTTGCCCGATAATTGTTCGCAACCCGATAATAGAATTGTGAATATTTGACGGATTGATAATACTTCCCTCACACATCAATACATTTGATGTATTTGCATTTAGCACTTTTGCGCCGGGCAAAAAACGGGGGTGAGTGAAAATCGGTGCGTCTTCGTCATAAAAATTAAACGATGGCAGCGGACGTGTTAAATCCAGATGTGCATCGAAAAAAGCGCCGATCGTTCCGATATCTTCCCAATATCCGTCAAAAAAGTATGCGTAAACCTTTTTATTAGAAATGGCATACGGGATAACTTCTTTGCCAAAATCAGAATAGGATGTGCCTTCGAGCAATTCCTGCAGCACTTTGCGATTAAACACATAAATTCCCATCGAACCCAAATGCGTTCTCCCGCGCGATGCAACACCCTGTTCTGCAAATACTTCTTCCGGAACAGCCAGTTCATCCAACAAACTATCTTCTTTCGGTTTCTCGTAAAACGTTGTGATAGATGAGTTTTTGTCAACTTTCATGATGCCCAATTGATTGGCGCGCTCTCGGGTTACCGGAATCACACCAATGGAGATGTCAGCACCTTTTTGGATATGGTAATTGACGAATTTGCTGTAATCCATCCGGTAAAGGTGGTCACCCGATAAAATGAGCACATAATCGCCGTAACTGTCTAAAAATGTCAGGTTTTGGCGAACAGCGTCTGCGGTTCCCTGATACCAGTCACGGTTTTCGAGGGTTTGTTGTGCGGATAAAATGGTAATAAAATTTTTGGTGAACATGCTAAATCGATATGTCATAAAAATATGCCGGTGCAGAGATTCTGCGGCAAATTGAGTGCAGATATATATTTGCCGATAGCCTGAATGGATACAATTTGATATCGGAATATCAATTAATCGAAATTTACCGGCAATTGGTACGGCGGGTTTTGAGCGGTATTTTGTTAGCGGATAAAGCCGGGTTCCCTGACCACCAGCAAGAATCATCGATACTACATTGTTTGGCATAGGTCGTTCCTCTTATCTTTAGATTGGCTACAATCAATAGTATTGTGTGATCAATCTACGGAATAAGGTCATTTTTTTCAATAGCTAAATTCCGATAATTTATGGTGATAGCAAAATATTTTCACATTTCCGGAACACAACTGGCGCAAATTTCAAACCAGAAAATGTGAAAAATATTTTTATTTGATACGGCAAAAACAACGGTCTATATTTAAGATCATAAAATTAATTTTAGACTTTCTATCATTCTGTCGATAAGAAACAGATGTTTCCGACAATAAAACAAATATCCAATATTTTACATTAATCAACAAAGGACTATCGATTATGGAAAGCACAGCTGTAAAGGAATATGTAAAGTTCAGAGTAAAGGACTTATCCCTCGCAGAATGGGGACGTAAAGAAATTGAATTGGCAGAAGCCGAAATGCCCGGTTTAATGGCAATCCGGGAAGAATATCGCGCTCAACAGCCGTTGAAAGGCGCGCGAATTGCCGGATGTTTGCACATGACCATCCAAACTGCGGTTCTCATCGAAACCCTGGTTGCATTGGGTGCGGAAGTTACCTGGTCTTCATGCAATATTTTTTCAACGCAAGATCACGCTGCCGCAGCAATTGCAGCCGCCGGAATCCCTGTTTATGCATGGAAAGGCATGAATGCGGAAGAATTTGATTGGTGCATTGAGCAAACCCTGTTTTTCGGTCCCGATCGCAAACCGTTGAATATGATTTTAGACGATGGCGGCGATTTGACCAACATGGTACTCGATCAATATCCCGAACTGGTTAGCAGTGTAAAAGGTATCAGCGAAGAAACAACAACCGGTGTGCATCGCTTGAAAGAACGCGAACGCAAAGGCACGCTGCCGTTGCCTTCAATTAATGTGAATGATTCCGTTACCAAATCGAAATTCGACAACAAATACGGCTGCCGCGAATCGCTGGTAGATGCCATCCGGCGTGCCACAGACGTGATGATGGCCGGCAAAGTGGCTGTCGTCGCCGGTTTTGGTGATGTTGGCAAAGGCTCCGCTGAATCGCTGCGAGGCGCTGGTGCCCGGGTTATCGTAACGGAAATCGATCCGATTTGCGCATTGCAAGCTGCAATGGAAGGCTACGAAGTGAAGCGGATGGATGAAGCAGTAAAAGAAGCGGACATTATCGTTACTGCAACCGGAAACTGCGATGTGATTTTAGGGCGCCATTTCGAAGTAATGAAAGATAAAGCTATCGTATGCAATATTGGCCACTTTGATAATGAAATTGATGTCGCATGGCTGAACAAACACTACGGGCACACAAAAAACAGCATCAAACCGCAAGTTGATAAATACACGATTAACGATCATGATGTGATCCTGCTGGCAGAAGGTCGATTGGTAAACCTCGGTTGTGCAATGGGACACCCGTCTTTTGTGATGTCCAATTCGTTTACCAATCAGGTGTTGGCGCAAATCGAGCTGTGGAATCATTCAGATCGCTACGAAAACAAAGTTTACACCCTTCCCAAACATCTGGATGAAAAAGTGGCACGCCTGCATCTCGAAAAAATTGGTGTAACACTGGATGAATTAACACCCGAACAAGCTGAGTATATCGGCGTTACGGTCGAAGGACCGTTTAAATCGGATGAGTATCGCTATTAACACTTGTTCATTTCATTAAATATTTATAAAAATGGTTGTTGCAAATTGCGGCAACCATTTTTTTATCGGCTAAAATTGTATTGGCGTTGATCCAACAATTTCGTATAAATTCCCAACGAAAAAATGTGATTTGGTCAAACTTTTTTCAACCTAAATAGTTGTAATATACTTCGTACGTATCTATATTTTTTTCTTATTCCATTGCCGGATTGTAAAATTTGCGAATAAATGTTTTGGAATAATTCGCAGAACATTTCAGTTTTTTATACAGTATTAATCTTACTATTGAATCAGCCGAAAATAATTATGCATTATATTTAAACATAAAATGGCACTATAGAATGTTGAAGTATATACCAGGAAAAATAATGAAACTACGACTGCAAAGTATCGCTCTTTGTGTTCTGTTTACGCTTTTATGGGCAATGCCGGCATTTGGTCAGCAGGAACGTAACGTAGGGATTTTGCCCTTTCACAATACTAATGGTTCGGACAGTTGGATTGGAAAAGGGATTGAGGAATATTTATACGATAAATTAAACGGTATTTCCTCGCTATCCGTTTATGAGCGTGAAACGCTTGAGCGAATACTCGTCAGATCGAAAATCAGCTCTGCAAAGGATGTTGATACAAAAACAGCCTTTTCCGTTGGAAAAAGCACCGGAATCGAGGTGTTATTTGGTGGGGATTTTGCACAAAGCGGCGACAATCTAACCATAAATTTCCGGATTATCAGTACTTATACCGGTGCACCGATTCTCGAAACAATTTTGGATGGTTCGACATCAAACTTGTTTACAAATCTTTCTACTGGTATACGTAAAGGCATGGAAATAATGCAGTTACCATTGTTAGCCGGCGAAGAGCAATGGCTGAACAGCAAACCAACTAACTCAATAAAAGCATATGAATATTACTGCGATGCTTATTTGGAAATTGACCGAAAAACGCCGGTTGAGGCTGTTACCGGTATGTTTCAACGGGCGCTAATGGAAGATCCGAATTTTCTGGATGCGCAATATAATTTGGGTGTGATTTATTACAATTCACGCTGGTATGACAAAGCTCAACAGCAGTTTGATGAAATCATCCAGAAAAATCCCCGATATTACAAAGCGCATTTTGGGAAAGGCGTGATCGCCTATCTTCAGAAAAACAACACACTTGCCTCGCAATATTTTAACAAAACGTTGCAACTCAATCCGGATTTTGACAGATGTTACTATTACCTCGGAACAGTTTACACAAAATCGGATTCTCTAAAAAAAGGGATTCAGATTCTCGAACAGTCGATTGAGATGAACCCGAATTATGCGCCGGCACACTATCAATTAGGTGTTGCGGAAATGGAACGGGGTTGGTTCAAGCGTGCGATTTCTGCATTGACGAAAGCGACCCAACTCGACCCGGAATTTTATCTCGCGAACAACAAACTGGGTGAGGCTTATTACGCAATCAATTATTTTGAAGAAGCAATTATCGAATTTCGCAAAGCAATTAAAATGCGTTCATCCTTTGCAACTGCGTATTTTAACCTAGGAAATGCAATTTATCGACGTGGTGCACTTGCCGAAATTGTTGATGCATTCTGGTCATTGCTGGAGGTTCAGTACGGGCAAGTAAGTTCAGCTGAGCCGGATTTAGCCACACCTATCCAGGGTCTTGAGGGCTTACGTGCGCGTTCCCGCGAAGTGGGCGACGAAAAAACCATCCAGCGGCAAATGGTTGGTGCCTATCGCACAGCCTTAAGTTTTGATAAACGATTTTACGAAGCCAGTTATAACCTTGCCCTAACCTATGAAAATTTATCGATGCCGGACAGCTCGGAATATTATTACAAACTGGCAATTGATCAAAAACCGGATTTGGCCCAAGCACATATGCGATTGGGAAAATTATACGAATCTCAGAAAAAATATCGCCAGGCTTTGATTGAATTTAAAGAAGTTGTTCGACACGAACCGGACTATTTTGCGACCAATCCTAAATTGGGTGAAGAATATCGGTATATCAACATCGTTGAGTTGGTGCTGGAAGAAAACATGAATATTCTGGATAAAAACCCAACGAATCAGGACGCGCTGGAAGTTGTTGGAAAAATTTATCTTAGCCTCGGAAGATTAGGGCAAGCCGAACAATATTACGAAAAATTATTGACTGTAAATCCGGATGATCCGTTGGCACAAAAAACGCTGAACCAGATCCGCCGCCAGCTCCGAAAAATGTAATCAACTATCGCAAATTTGCGTATCACCGCCGATTTGCGAACGCAACACCCGCCGCACACCCTCCATTTTTGAAAGATGTTCAGCCAGTCGCTGGGCATCTTCCGGCAAACAAATGACTTTCACTTGTGGTCCCGCATCCATCGTTAAATAAGCCTGAATCCCTTCCTTTCGTAACTTGCGGATTTCGTGAATCAATCGAACCGTTTCCGGATTCCAGTATAAAATTGCCGGATTTGCAGACATTGCCAACGCATGCATTTTAAAACAGCTAAATTCGCTTAATATTCCCAATTTTTCGAAATCCTTTTTGTGCAACGCATTGCGCATTTCAGAAATATCGTTCATTGAGGAATGAACCCAGGCTTCAAAATAGGGCGATGTTTCCGCGGTGAGATTCATTCCCTCGGTGGAGCCGATGGGCTTTTGGGCTTCGGACGTGATCAAAATCAGCATTTCCAGCGGCCAATAATCCGCGGGATACAGCTGCTCGGCAAAAGCATCGCTGCCATCTTTGCGTTTGCCACGGTGCATCTCAACAAATCCACCAAAAATCGACCGCGCAGCGGAGCCACTGCCGATTCTCGCGTATTGCGTCAGTTCTTTTGGTGACAAGCTCAAATTAAGCGCGGCGGATACAGCTTTGGTCAACGCCGCAAACCCGGAAGCCGACGACGCCAATCCTGCTCCGGTTGGAAAATCATTGCTGCTGTCAATTCTGGCGAACGTTTTTACTGCAAATTGCGCACGAAAAATATCCAGAAATTTGCTGGTGCGGCGAGATGCTTTTTCATCTGCCGGTTTGTCGTTGAGCCACAATTCATCCCGCTCAAACTCCGGCGAAAAATGAACCGTGGTTTTGGTCGACAATGCGTCCAGCGTCATCGAGATCGAGCCAACGGCCGGTAAATTCAATCGTAAATCTCTTTTCCCCCAATATTTAACGAGCGCTATATTTGCGTGGGCTTTTGCTGTTGCTTTCATTTTGTCTCAACTTTTTATTTGTTTTTGAATATTTTTTACAGAAATCGTGGACTAAATTATTCCGCCGGAATGTAGTTGCGGAATAATTTGCACACAAAATATATTAATTTAAACCCTTCTCTCACAATATCTTCTTGAAAGTAACCCGTCGTTTGTATTATATTTTGCATGAAAATGAGTGAACATAAATACAGTTTTTAAACAACCTTTAGAAATGGTTAGAAGAATTTGACATGTTGAAGCAGTTACAGATTCGCAACTGGGCATTGGCTGAAAATCTTTCAATCGAATTTCAACCCAATTTGAATATACTTACCGGGGAAACCGGTGCCGGAAAATCAATTTTGGTGGGTGCGATTGCCGCGGTTTTGGGAGGGCGCGCTTATACAGAAGTGATCCGCACCGGATTTGAAAAAGCGCAGGTGGAAGCCATTTACGATATTTCAAAACTGCCAAAATTGCGCATGTTTTTGGATGAACGCGGACTGGAAGCGGGGGAGGAGCTGGTCATTCGCCGGGAAATTTCCCAAAAAAGCAGTTCCCGCGCGTTCGTGAATGACAGCGCCGTAACCGTTGCAACGTTGGCTGAAATCGGCAATTTTTTGATGGATATCCACGGGCAACATGAGCACCAGAGCTTGCTTCGAAAAGAAACGCATCGTCAGTTTCTCGATGCGTTGGGTCAGCTTGCGCCGGATTTGCAAAATGTTGAAACCAAATATTTTCAAGTTCGGGAAGCTGAAAAAAAGCTAAAATCGCTGCAATCCCGCCAAAAAGAGTTGAATGAAAAACGGGAATTGTATGAGTTTCAGTTTAATGAAATCCGGAAATCGAACCTCGTAGCGGGAGAAGAGGAAGCGCTGGAAGATGAGCGACGTTTGTTGAGCAATGTGGAAAAATTGAATGAATTATCCGCACAATTGAGCGATTTGTTTTCCGGTGAAAACGTCAATTTGCTGGATGGCGTTGGTCAGGCGGAAAACCATTTGGCAGAATTGAGTCGCTATGCCACAGAATTGCAACGTTTATTCGAAGAGTTTAAATCAGCGAGAATCGTGCTCGATGAAACCGCCCGCAGTATTGAGGAATTCCAGAACAAACTGGAGTTCGATCCGCAACGATTGGAGGAAGTGGAATCCCGGTTGGATTTGATCAGCAAATTGAAGAAAAAATATGGCAATTCAATTCAGGAAATTCTGGATTACCAAAAAGAATTGGAAGATGCGTTGAATTTGCAGGGTAATTTTGAGTTGGAAATACGAAAGCTGGAAAAAGAATATCAGCAGGCGGTGAGTGAATATTGTAACGCGGCGCAACATTTATCCGAAAAACGAACGACAATTGCCGCCGTAATGGAAAAACGTGTGGCAGAGCAATTGACCGTTTTGGGGATGACCGCCATGCGTTTTCAGGTGTCCATTTCCAAAACGCCGGACAAAAATGGCTTGTTTCGCGAAAAAGAGCAACACTTTTTTGCTGATGAATTTGGGGTTGATCAAATTGAGTTTTTTATCTCGCCGAACCCCGGAGAGGAATTTAAGCCGTTGATGAAAATCGCATCCGGTGGCGAAATGTCGCGAATTATGCTGGCGCTGAAAACCATTCTGGCAGAAACAGATGAAATTCCCAGCCTCATTTTTGACGAGATCGATACCGGTGTTTCCGGCAGAGTTGCCCAATCCGTCGGCAGGAGCATTGCTAATTTGGCAAAAAGTCATCAAATTTTGTGCATCACACATTTACCGCAAATTGCGGCGCAGGGAAATTCCCATTTCTCGGTTGAAAAATTTGTATCCGATGGGCGAACCTATACCCAAATTTTACCTCTGGACGAATCCGGCAAAGTGGAAGCCGTTGCCCGGTTGATCGCCGGAAACACAATCACTGATACCGTTATCGAAAGCGCCCGGCAGCTCATCGCCGAAGGACGCCAAAACTGATTTCACAACACCATATTTTGCCAATAAAAAAAGCCCGCAATATTTTTTCTGCGGGCTTTAAGTTTTATAAATCAATAGTTTAGATTTCGAGCAACATTCGCGCTGGATCTTCCAGCAACTCTTTCACGCGCACCAAAAAGCTCACCGATTCGCGACCGTCAATAATTCTGTGATCGTAAGAAAGCGCCAGATACATCATCGGGCGTGCGACAATTTGCCCGTCGATCACCATCGGGCGTTCCTGAATTTTATGCATTCCCAAAATAGCCGATTGCGGAATATTGATGATCGGTGTTGACATCAACGACCCGAAAACACCGCCGTTGGTGATGGTAAATGTTCCGCCGGTCATTTCTTCAATGGTCAGTTTGTTGTCACGGGCGCGGGTTGCCAATTTGACAACTTCTCGTTCGATATCCGCGAGGCTCATGCTTTCCGCGTTGCGGATTACCGGCACAACCAGCCCGCGCGGCGTGGAAACGGCGATCGAGATATCCACAAAATCGTGATAAATAATGTGGTCGCCATCGATCATCGCATTTACAGACGGCCAATCCCGCAACGCCAGGCACACAGCTTTGCTGAAAAAGGACATAAAACCGAGCCCGATTTCATGCTTTTCCTTAAATACTTCTTTGTATTTTTTGCGAATGTCCATAATTGCAGACATATCTGCTTCGTTGAAAGTGGTCAACATAGCGGTTTCATTTTTGGATGCAACCAACCGTTTGGAAATCGTTCGCCGCAACGTGGACATGCGTTCGCGCCGTTCGCCGCGATCACCGGAATCACCTGATTTTTCAACGGATTCTGTCGATTTCGCTGCCGAAGGTTGCGGTTTCGCTTCCGGTTGAGCCGCCGGTTGTTGCGGTTTGTCGAGTGCTTTTTTGGCATCTTCTTTGGTGATTTTTCCACCGGGACCGCTGCCGGTAACGGTTTGCGGAGAGATGCCCGCTTCGTTGAGCATATTTGCTGCAACCGGCGAAATTTTCACTTTCCGGTCGTCGCCGGTTGCACCGTTGCTGGATTCGGCTGTGGATTCCGGCGCTTTTTGAGCCGGTCTCGCATCGGATGATTTGCTGCCGGAACCGCCGATTTCTGCGATCGCCGCACCGATTTCCACTGTATCACCTTCGTTCACCAGATGTTTCAGTGTGCCCGAAGCTTCAGCCGGAATTTCGAATGAGGCTTTGTCGGATTCAATTTCGCAAATCAAATCGTCCACTTCAATTTGGGCACCGTCCGGTTTTAACCATTGAGCAATGGTGACTTCGCTGATCGATTCACCAACTGTCGGAACAACAACTGTAAAAGATTCGGTTGATGCCAATTCGGATTCGGGTTTTTGCGATGATTGTTCACTCGATTGCGCCGGTTTGGATTCAGCCGTTTCTTTCGATTCGGGTGCAGGTTTGTTGTTTCCCGCCGCGCCGTCCGTATCGATTTCAGCAATTTTCGCCCCGATTTCGATGGTGTCGCCTTCGCCGGCGAGAATTTTCAAAACGCCGCCGGATTCTGCAGGTATCTCAAAAGATGCTTTGTCGGATTCGATCTCGCAAATGAGATCATCCGCTTCCACGATATCGCCATCTTTTTTCAACCACTGGGCAATGGTAACTTCGCTGATCGATTCGCCCACTGCCGGCACTTTCACATCTTGTTTCATAGAGAACCCCTTGCGGCTAAACAGTTATTTTTCTTTGATTTTTCTCAAATTTTCCAAATGCTTTTTCGACGATGGCAGCCTGTTCTTTCTGATGCTGTTTGTTGAAGCCGGTTGCCGGCGATGCGCTGGCCTCGCGGGAAACCAGTTTGATATCGCTGCCGTCGTATTCGCGAACAATGTATGGCCATGCGCCCATATTTTCCGGCTCTTCCTGAACCCAAACCAACTCTTTCATCGCCGGGAAGTTTTTGACAATATCCTGCAATTGACCTAATGGCGTCGGATAGAGTTGTTCCAATCGCAAAATAGCAACGTCTTTACGTTTCTCAGATTGCTGCTTTTCCAACAGATCGTAATATACTTTTCCGCTGCACAGTAGTACGCGTTTCACGGATTTGGGAGTGACATAATCATCTTCGATGATTTCCCGGAATCGTTTTTCGCCGGTAAAATCGGATAATTCACTAACGCAGCCGCTAAACCGCAACAGGCTTTTGGGAGTGAACAAAACCAGCGGAATTCGGAACGGATATTTCATGTGGCGGCGCAAAATATGGAACAAACTTGCGGGAGTTGTGCAGTTGGCAATAATCATGTTATCCTGTGCGCACAGGCTCAAAAATCGTTCGATGCGGGCGGAAGAATGCTCCGGTCCCTGACCTTCGTAACCGTGCGGCAAATAGAGCACCAAACCGGTGTATCGCAGCCATTTGGTTTCGGATGCGCTGATAAACTGATCGAGAATAATCTGGGCACCGTTCACAAAATCGCCAAATTGTGCTTCCCAAATGGTTAATCCGCGCGGATTGGAGAGTGAATAACCGTATTCGAAACCCAACACAGCGTATTCGGAGAGCAGCGAATTGTAAATCTGGAGTTTGGCCTGGTTGCCGTTGAGATTGTTCAACGGAGTAAATTCTTCTTCGGTTTCTTCCGAATTCAGCACCGCGTGGCGGTGGGAAAATGTGCCGCGTTCGCAATCCTGTCCGCTGATGCGGATGGGCACGCCCTCATCGAGCAATGTGGCGTAAGCCAACGCTTCGCCAATCGCCCAGTCAAAATTTTTACCGCTGTTGAACGTATCCAGCCGGTCTTTGTATAATTTGCGGATTTTTGTGAATACCGGAAAATCTTCCGGAATGGTGAACAGGTTCTTCCCCAATTCAATCAGCGATTTTTCGTCGACACCGGTAACCGGCGATTCGTCAAAATCTTTGTGCGCCGGTCGCCGAAAACCGGTCCAATCTGCTTTGAATTTTGAAATCGTGGCTGCCATTGCGCTTTCTTTGGCCATGTTCAGCCGGTGCTGCAGCAACTCCTGAAAATCCTTTTCCAGCTCTTTTGCCAGCCCTTTGCTGATGCTGGCTTCCTCGATCAATTGCTTTTCGTAAATTTTGCGCGGATCGTCATGTTTAGCGATTGCTTTGTATAGTTTTGGTTGAGTAAATCTCGGTTCGTCGGACTCGTTGTGCCCGTATCGGCGGTAACCCAAAATATCGATGAATACATCGGTGTGAAATTTTTGGCGATATTCCATCGCCATCACAATGGCCAGCACAACGGCTTCCACATCATCGCCGTTTACGTGAAAAACGGGTGAAAGCGTGGTTTTTGCGACATCTGTGCAGTAAGTGCTGGAGCGCCCGTCGAGATAATTTGTGGTAAATCCGATTTGATTATTGATTACCAAATGGATTGTTCCGCCGGTTTTGTAACCTTCCAGCAGCGACATTTGAATGACTTCGTACACTACACCCTGCGCGGCAACGGCAGCATCGCCGTGAATTAAAATCGGGACAATTTGTTTGGCATCATTATTATAGCGAATGTCCAGTTTGGCTTTCACAACGCCTTCCACAACCGGGCTGACTGCCTCGAGGTGCGAGGGGTTGGCGACCAAACTGAGGTGCACATCCCGTCCGCCGGCAGTGGTGATGTTACTCGAAAACCCGAGGTGATATTTTACATCGCCTTCAAAAATGGCTTCTTCGTATGCAGCGCCTTCAAATTCCATAAAAATATCTTTATAGGATTTGCGCAAAATATTTGCCAATACGTTCAATCTGCCACGGTGCGCCATGCCGAGCACAAATTCTTTTACGCCCAGTTGCGATCCTTTTTCGATAATGGCATCGAGTGCCGGAATCAGCGTTTCGCCCCCTGAAAGCGCAAATCGCTTTTGCCCGACATATTTGGAATGCAGGAAATTTTCAAACACAACGGCTTCGCTGAGTCGCCGCAGAATATGCTGTTTTTCTTCGAGCGAAAATTTGGGACGGTTCCGGGTCGATTCCATGCGCTGTTTCAGCCATTCCACCCGTTCCGGCGTGCGGATAAACATGAATTCTGCGCCAATCGATCGGCAGTAGGTTTCTTTCAGATGGGCGATAATATCCCGGAGTTTTGCCGGACCGATGCCAACATCCACACCTGCTTCGAATGTTGAATCGAGATCTTCTTCGGTGAGCCCAAAATTTTCGATATCCAAAGTGGGTTGGTAATGCCTGCGTTCGCGAACGGGGTTGGTTTTGGTGAACAAATGCCCGCGTGTCCGGTACGCGTTGATGAGGTTGAGCACGTTAACTTCTTTGCGCCGTTCGACATCACTTTCCGCAATGACTTGTCCGTTGCCATTCCAGGCTTGTGCCAGTTCAAATCCTTCAAAAAACTTGCGCCAACCGGCGTCTACGTTTTCCGGATTATCTTTATAGCTGCGGAACAGCGATTCTATATATTCCGGGTGCGCATTGCTCAGATACGACCATTTTTCCATTGCGAAACCTTGCCGAATTTATTGTTGATTGCCGGAGGGTGAGAAAAAATTCTTTTCTCTGCGATCGAATAACTTTTTGCCGAATAAACAGCTTTTGCCCTCGTTTACTCTCTTCTATTGCTCAAAAAATTAGTTACCAAACTTAAAAATTTGTGTTACCAAAGTCAATTGCCAATGTGAACTTACGTCGGTTCAATTTACGGTTGATTTAATATTTTGGGATGAAATGGAAAAACCGGATACTACATGATCCGGTTTGGTAAAATCGATAGGTGAATAAAAAACTTTGATATTTTTCAATGTTTTTCGAAGTGCTTTTTAGAGAAATTTCAGTTTGTCGCGGAACCGCTGAACAAATCCGCGCGGCTTTTGGGGAGATTCCGGAACAGGCATCGGTTCCAGCGAAATGTGATCAATAATTTTCCGGGGATTGTTGGTCACCAGATCATCAATATATGATTGATCCAACGATTCTTTCAATTCCGTTGCAGCTTTTTGAAGTTTGAAGGTTCTGCCATTCGGTCCGTGTGCATCTGATCCGATAAAATGCACCAATTTGCTTTCCAGCAACCACAGCGCAATTTTTTGGGTGGTTTTCCCGAAATCGCCGAGAATACTGCCGGCATTAACCTGCAGCAAACCGCCATATTTTACAAAATTAATCAGCTTTTCAGGACGGCTATGTAACGCAGAATAGCGCTCCGGATGCGCAATTATAGGAATAAAACCATCCATTGTTAACCGGTAAAGGGCATCTTCCACACCGGTTGGCATCAAATACAGCGGGAATTCCATCAATATGTATTTGCCCTGTTCGCAAAGGGTGGCGACCCTGGTTTTTTTTACTGTCTCGTGGATAAAATGATGAAAAAACATTTCCGAGCCGGAATGCAACCGGATGTTGATTTTGTGTTCCCGGCATTCTTTGCGCAAAATTTCCAGCCGCTCGAAATATACCCGCTCCATTTCAGCATCAATAATTTCGTTAAAATGGGATGTTGCGAATACATCCGTAATTCCCTGATCTGCAGCAATGCGCAGCATTTCCAAAGACTCGCTCAACGATTTGGGGCCGTCGTCAAATTTGAAAATAATATGGTTGTGAATGTCGATCATCGTTTCAATTTTTCCTGATTGTTACAACTATCATCGTGAAATAGCCAACAAATATAAGCCGAAAGTTGAAAAAAGAATCATCTTAAATCAACTTTTGTTCCAAACTGATTTCGTTCTGTTGCCCGAAAATCAGCCTTTTTTGGGGTTGCTCGGGCGGATGTCCAATTCGCTGATTGTCGCACGCGAATCTGCGGATACAACAGCAAAAACAGCGTGGGCAACATCTTCCGGCGCCAATGCCGTTTTCGCGTTGGTGGCGATGGGATTATCGTCCAGCATATCCGTATTCACCGATCCAGGGAAAACCGAAAGCACGCGAATATCATGCGGACGCAGCTCGAGCATGAGCGATTGGGCAAAGCCGCGCAACGCAAATTTGGTTGCCGCATATCCGCTGCCACCCTGAAAACCGTATTTTCCTGCCAACGACGCAATATTTACAATAGTGCCGCTTTTTTGTTTGAGCATTTCCGGAACAATTCGCTGGGTCAATTGAAATACCGCCATAAAATTCGTGTCGATCATTTCGGTAAGTTCATCGGATGTGATTTCCAGAAACGGCTTGATATGTAGAACACCGGCATTGTTGATGAGCACGTCAATTTTTCCAAATTGCTGGAGTGTACCGCCAATCAAACGGCTGATATCGTGCGTATCGCGCAGCTCCGCGGCGATAACTTTCGCCGGTAATTTCCCAACCGACTCAATTTTTGACGCGGTCTCTTTCAACAAATCCACATTGCGACCGGTAATCACGGTTTGGTAACCATGTTCAGCAAATTTGATGGCGATCGCTTTGCCAATTCCACGACTAGCACCGGTTATTAATACAACTTTTGGTTGTGACATTTTATCTCCTGTTTTGATTTTCGTTGATCATTAAATTGATGCCGGATAAAAAAGTTCTGCCAAAGCATGCATTTCGAAAATGCAACGCATACTGCCGTTGAACAATTGCAGATCTATTGAATGTAAATTGGAAACTATATCAGATCGGAAGGTTTGCAAATGTGTGTCGTTCATTTCACCTGCTTTCATTTGCGGTTAAAAATAATACTCAGCTTCCATAATTCCAAGTATGTTAGAAATTGATATAGTGAACAAAAATAACCTAAAAATCAAAATAAATCTTGACATCTCTGTTTCCGGGTTGTATAATAGTGGTGAACATTAATTCACTTAAGAATTTTTGGAGGTTAAAAATGTTAGCAACACAGAGTAAAACAACCGTCCGTCGCCGCAGTCGTAAAACAGCAAAAACCGACGACCCGGATATGCTGGTTAAATTGTATGAGCTGCTGCAAGGCGATCGCGATGAAGTTCGGCTATACAGCAATATTTTAAATAGTGAACTGTGGTTTATCAATCCCGCGTTAAAAAAAGAGGATGCCTACCCTGCGGATCAACCGGTTTACACTACCCGGGAGATCGCATTTGTACTATCCATGAGCCCGGACGAATTGCGCCGTTATCACTACCTGAAAACCAAACTCGCCTGATTCTTCGGGCTTCCGTTTGTTTGTTTTGGAAGCCCGTATCAGGCAACGATATCATTGGAAATTGCGTATTGTTTAACGCTTTCCAAGCCTTCCTTTTATCGCCGTGAACAGCACCTAAATCATATATTTTTCTTGCATTCGAATTGACCGAAAGTTATATTCTCATGCTTTCACGTAAGTGGGTTGCGAAACCCACTTTTTTATTATATGGAACCGTCGGTTTTTGGATTATCGCCCTCAACGACTTCCAAATTAACACGGCAAAAAGCATGGACCATTTATTGGAAAAAATTCGCGATTTGATCGAGCCGGTGTTCGATCAGATGAATATTTATCTGGTGGATATCGATTTGCGAGGAAACAAGGGCTCGCAGGTATTGTCTGTTTTTGCAGATACGAAAAGCGGTATATCGCTGGACCAGATTACACGCTTGACACGCGAAATCAATGAAATTCTCGATGTAAACGATGTTATCGACGGCGGCTATCGACTGGAAGTGTCTTCACCCGGAATTGATCGGGATTTGAAAATGCAGTGGGAATACGAAAAGAATATCGGGCGAAATTTGTCTGTCAGCTATCAAAACGGCGATGAACCGGTAAGTTTCAATGGGAAATTAACAGAAGTGACAACAGATACCATCACGCTTGTTTATAAAAAAGAATCAATGCAGATACCATTAAATGCCATTTTAAAGGCAAGGGTTCAGATAAAATGGTAACAAGTTCGGAGGTTAAACTGGCTTTATGAAAAGTGAAATTGTTGCAGCAGCAGCGGAAATAGCCCGCGAAAAACGTATCGACCGGGAAGATTTACGCGACATTCTCGAAGATATTTTTATGACGTTGATGAAGCGCAAATACGGCGAAGAAGCCGATTTTGACGTTATTGTCAACATTGATCGCGGTGACATGGAAATTTATGTTGAAAAAGAAGTGGTGAATGAAGTCACCGATCCGGATTATCAAATTTCACTGGAAGATGCTCTGAAAGTTGATCCCGAAGTGGAAGAAGGTGAGCTTTTTGCAGAGGTGGTAAATCCGGAAAAATTCGGACGCCGGTTGATTAATATCGCCAAACAAACATTGCTGCAACGCCTTCGTGAATATGAAAAAGAAAAAGTGTACGACGAATACAAATCTCGAGTTGGTGAGATCGTTATCGGGGATGTGCATCAGGAAACCCGTGGCGGTTTATTTATTGTAGTTGATCGCACTGAAATGTTTATGCCGCGCTCCGAATCCATTCCCAACGAGCGTTTACGACGCGGAGACAGTGTGCGTGCACTCATCAAAGAAGTTAACAAACCGGATATTATGCTGGTTGAAAACGAAGAAGATTTGTCGCCAAAGCGGCGGAAACGCGGACATCGCCCGGAAATTATCGTTTCCCGTGCAGACACCCAGTTTTTAATCCGGTTGTTCGAAATCGAAGTACCCGAAATTTTTGACGGTATTGTTGAAATCAAAAAAGTTGCTCGCCGCCCAGGTGAGCGATCAAAAATTGCGGTTGAGTCCATTGATAAACGCATCGATCCGGTTGGCGCATGCGTCGGGATGCGCGGTGTGCGGATTCAATCCGTTGTTCGCGAACTCAACGGCGAAAAAATAGACGTGATTCCTTTTTCGTCGGAACCGGAAATTTTTATCAATCGTGCAATGACGCCGGCAAAGCCGATACGGGTGATCTACAATCGCGAGGAAAATCTTGGCGTTGCCATTATTCCGGATAAAGATATGGGTTTGGCGCTTGGACGCGGTGAAGCAAACCGCGAATTGGCGCAGCAATTGACCGGAGTGAATATCGAATTGATTAAAGAATCCGAATTCTACGAAAGCACAATGAGCGAAGAAACCGAAATGGATATCGAAGATTTACCGGGATTGAGCGCAGCCGTGGTGGATCGTCTCCGCGAAGCAGGCATCAACACCGCCGAGGAATTAAAAGGGCTCGGCTTGCAAGGATTGATGGAAATTCCGGGAATCGGTCAAAAAACAGCCCAGAGAATTTTGGGGCAGTTGAATATTTAAATGGCAAAAATTCAGCAGATAGAGCTAAAAGAGAAGTTAATAACGCTGTTGGGATTTGCAAAAAAATCCCGGCAGTTGATATGTGGTTACGAGGGTGTTCGCCGGGGAGTTAGTCGAAATACGATTGTATTTATAGTGATTGACAATGAACTCGCAGAGCACACAAAGGAAAAAATACATCACTTGGCCCGCAAGCAAGGAATACCTGTGTATTCTGCCAAGCCACAAAAAAATGGCGTAAAATTGGTAGATTCAACAGGTTACAAAGTGGTAGGAATGAGTCGGGGCGGGTTGGCTGACGGATTTATGAGTACGTTAAAACAGGAGAGCTGATGGCAGGCGGTACCAACAAGAAAAAACTTTTTCAAGTTGCCAAAGAACTTAATCTTGGAAAAGAGACCATCAAGGAATTTCTCGAAAAAAAAGGAATTGAAGTAACCGGATTGAACATGCGCCTCGAAGAGGATGTGTATGAATTGGTCCTGTCGCGTTTTTCCCGTGAGAAAAAAGAAGCTGATAAGATTCATCGGCGTCGAGAAGAACGTCATCGGGATGATCAGTCCGATTCGATCGATACAAAACTTGAAGAAGATGAAACAATTTCACAAACAGAGCCAGCCAAAACTGAAGAACCTGAGTTGGAGCAGGAAGCTGCCGTTAGTGTGGATGTTGCGGAAGTTGTAGAAACAGATGAAGTTATTGACGAACACTCCAGTATTTCGGATGAAATCGATCAGCCATCTGAGCCGGGTGAAGCTGTTGAGGAAGCAGATGAAACCGTTGAGCAGGATGACGATTTTGACGATGAAGATGTGGATCTCGAAACGGTTACGGATGAACCCGAGCTCGACGAAGAAAACGATGATTTTGAAGAAGAATATGATGATGTTGAAGACGATTTGGACGACGAAGAATATGATGATGACGAAGATGTGGAAGACGATGTTGATTCGGAAGAAGAAGTAGAAGATGAAAAGCCGCAAGTTGGTGATATTATTGATCATCCAATGGCAAAAATTTACATGGAACGCCAGCGGAAGCTTGAGGATGAAAAACGTCAACGCCAAATTAATGCGCTTCAGCGAATTAAAAGCGCTCCGGAAAAAGAAGAAAAACAGCGCAAAAAACAACGCACAGATGATGATCTTGTAGAAAAAGAAGCTGCGCTTGATAAAGATGGCAATGTGATTCCTGTTGAAGAAATTGATGAATCAACGGGCAAGCCAAAGAAGAAAAAAGAGAAGAAAAAAGACCGCGATACTGTAGAAGAAAAAGAGGCGCGTCGAAAAAAAGCGTTCGAGATGTTGCGAAAAGAACGCAAAACACTGCGTACCGAAATTCCTTCATCTGAAGAGGAGGTTGAAGAACCCCTAAAAGAAGGTCGTCGGAAACGCCGCAAAAAGAAAAAAGCCGAAGTTAATCAGCAGGAAGTTGATTCTACATTACGCAAAACACTCGCCGAAATGCGCGATTCCGGAACCGGAAGAAAAAAACGCAAAAAAGTACGCGCAGAACTCGATGAAGAAGGAATTGAAATTCCAAAAATTAAAGTGTCGGAATTTATTACAACACAGGATCTTGCAAACCTGCTCGATACACCTGTTGCAGATGTTATCCGGAAATGTCTGGAAATTGGACTGGTTGTAACGATCAACCAGCGTTTGGATATGGATACCATCCGGTTGCTCGCAGAAGAATTTGGATACGATATCGAGGAAGAAGAGGAATTTGGTTCTGACTATATCGAAGATGAATCTGACGAGGAAGATCAGCCAGAAGATCAGGAGCCGCGTGCACCTGTTGTAACCATTATGGGACACGTAGACCACGGTAAAACGTCACTTCTGGACTATATTCGCAAAACGAATGTTGTTGGTGGCGAGTCCGGTGGCATTACGCAGCACATCGGCGCGTACGAAGTGAAACTGGACGATGGCCGTAAAGTTACCTTCCTCGATACACCGGGTCACGAAGCGTTTACTGCAATGCGCGCCAGAGGTGCGCAGGTTACCGATATTGTTGTGCTGGTTATTGCATCGGATGATCGGGTGATGCCGCAAACAGAGGAAGCACTGGATCACGCGAAAGCGGCAGGTGTCGCAATTGTTATCGCCCTCAATAAAGTAGACAAACCAAATGCCAACCCCGAGGCAATCCGGAAACAATTGGCTGATCGCAATGTGCTGGTTGAAGATTGGGGTGGTCAATACGGATGTGTGGAAGTTTCTGCAAAATCCGGAAAAGGTGTTCCGGAATTGCTCGACCGAATTTTGCTGGAAGCGGAGTTGCTCGATCTCAAAGCTAACCCGAAAAAACGTGCCAAAGGTGTTGTACTGGAAGCACAATTGGATAGAGGAAAAGGCCCCGTTGCAACAGTGATGGTTGAAGAAGGCACGCTGCAAGTTGGACAAACCTTTATTATCGGGCAGCATTGGGGACGCGTTCGGGCAATGATTAACGAATGGGGAAAACGCACACCGGAAGCCGGACCATCAACGCCCGTGCAGATTTTGGGTATCGATGGCATGCCTGAAGCTGGCGACAGGTTTGTTGTTCTCGACGAAGAGCGCCAGGCTCGCGAGATTTCCAGTCGCCGCCAACAGTTGAAACGGGAACAGGATTTCCGTCAGGTTAAACTACTGACGTTAGACGAATTGTCGAAACAAATCAAAACCGGCGATGTCAAAGAATTGAAATTGTTGGTAAAAGCCGATGTGGATGGCTCAACACAGGCACTCACAGACTCACTGCAAAAACTGTCCACAAAAGATGTGGAAGTTCATGTGATTCGCCGCGCTGTCGGACCAATTACAGAATCGGATGTCATTTTAGCAGCTGCATCGCAAGCAATTATCATCGGTTTCCATGTGCGACCAACGGTTTCGGCGAAAGACCTTGCTGATCGCGAAAAAGTCGATATCCGTCAATATAAAGTGATTTACGACGCCATCGAAGATGTCGAAAAAGCACTGGAAGGATTGTTGGAGCCGGTCGAACGGGAAGTTGTTCAAGGGCAGGCAGAAGTTCGGGAAATCTTCAAAATATCCCGGATTGGAACCATTGCAGGGTGTTATGTGCTAAGCGGTAAAATCACCAGAAATTCACGGGTGCGAGTTGTGCGAAACGATGTTGAACTTTTCGATGGCAAACTGGAATCCCTCAAACGGTTTAAAGATGATGTTCGCGAAGTGCAAACCGGATATGAATGCGGGATGAGCGTTGTCGGATTCAACGATATCAAGACGGGCGATATTATTGAAGCGTATGAAATTGTAATGGAAGCACAAACACTGCGATAATTTGTCGTGAATTGAACGAATAAAATGTGAAGCTGCATTCATGATTGTAGCGGTTATGACAGTTGAAATGTATTTACATGGCTCAGCTTCTTTGAAAGATAAGCGAGCCATTTTAAGACGACTCAAAGACAAGTTGTCCAATAAATACAACATTTCCGTTGCAGAAGTTGATCACCAAGACAAATGGCAACGCGCCCAATTGGGCATTGCACAAGTTGGTAGTGATTACAAATATTTGGAAAAATGTATGAACACGATTTTCGATTTGATTGATAATTACGATGCAGCCGAAGTTGTTGATCACACGATCGAATATCTATAAAAAACAAGTTGTTAGCTATGAATCAAGAGTCTGTCCGGCAGCGCAAGGCAGCCGACAAGATAAAAGAAATCGTCAGTATTATTATCGACCGGGAAATAAAAGACCCGGATAAGGGATTTGTAACCGTAACCAACGTTAAAATTACTCCCGATTTACGACTGGCATCTGTTTATTTTACCGCACTCGGCGACGATGAAGCCCGGCAAAAATCACTATCCACATTGAATCGCGCGAAAAGTTTTATTCGAAACGAAATGGCACCATTGCTGAAAATGCGATTTGTTCCGGATTTGCGATTTTTTGCAGACGACACACTCGATTACGCCATGAAAATTGAAGAATTGATCAAACGGGCTAAAGCCGAAGATGAAAAATTGGGAAATAATGATGATTAAAGGTTATTCCCCAAAAACCGGTGCAATGCTAGCCATCGACAAACCCGTTGATTGGACATCGTTTGATGTCGTAAACAAAATTCGTCGCATCACCGGAATAAAAAAAGTGGGGCATGCGGGAACGCTCGACCCATTTGCAACGGGTGTTTTGGTGATTTGCCTGGGTCCCGCCACCAAACAATCCGGCGAACTGATGAATTTACCCAAAGAATACATCGCTGAAATTGAATTGGGACGGGAAACCGATACAATGGACGTCACTGGCAAAACAATTTTGGAAAAAGAAGTACCGGAGCTGACTCAATCTTCAATAGAAGCAACATTCGAAGCATTAACCGGAGAAGTTGAGCAGGAAGTGCCAGCATATTCTGCAGCCAAAATTAAAGGCAAGCGGATGTACAAATTGGCGCGAGAAGGCAAAGAGATGCCGCAAGTGTTTAAAAAAGTGACTATCGAAGCAATTGATTTACTCGATTTTTCCGAAAAAACAATCCGTATTCGGGTGCTTTGCGGGCGCGGCACTTATATTCGTACTTTGGGCAGAGATATCGCCAGAGCGCTGAATACAGCCGGATTTCTCAAAACGCTTGTTCGTACCCGCGTCGGCGATTTCCTGATCGAAAATGCACAAAGTATCGAAGAATTTCAAGAGCAATTAGCCAAAAGCACAGAAATTGTGTCTGACTGAACATCAAGTTTTACAATGATTTAAATGGAGTAGCGAATCCGCAATATGGAAATAATTGAAGAGATTGGGAAGATTGAACAGCCGAAACCCAGCGTATTGACGGTGGGCACTTTCGATGGCTTTCATCGCGGACACCAGTCGCTACTTAACCGGATGCAATCCATCCGAACCAGTGAAAAGATGCTGTCAACCATCGTTACATTTGATCCACACCCGCGCAAAGTTTTAACCGGACAAGCTGTCCCGATTTTAACAACCCGTCAGGAAAAACTGAATATTTTCGAAGAAAACCAGATAGATCGCGTCGTTGTTCTGGAATTTACGAAAGCCTTTGCTGAGCAAACTTCGCGGGAATTTGTGCGAAGCTATCTCGTTGAAAAACTAGGTGTTCGGCATATGGTTATCGGATATGACCATCATTTCGGGCACAATCGCGAAGGTGGTTTTGAAAATCTGCAGCGCTTAGGTAATGAATTTGGATTTAACGCTGAACAGGTTGAGCCCTTTCGGCAGGATGGTGTTGTCGTGAGTAGTTCGATGATCCGGCAATTGCTCGAGAAAGGGGCTGTTGACCAGGCTGAAAAATTGCTCGGGCGCCACTATCGATTATTCGCCAGGGTTATTCACGGCGACGGTCGCGGAAAATCGATCGGTTTTCCAACGGCAAATCTTGAGCCCGATGAATCGGATAAATTGATTCCGGCCCAGGGCGTTTATGCTGTCGACGTGCGTTTCAAAAATCAAACCTATAAGGGAATGATGAATATCGGTGTCCGACCCACTTTTGAATATGATCACTTGACTTTAGAAGTGCATCTGTTTAATTTTCGCGGTTTGATTTATGGTGAAACTCTCGAAATCCGGTTCAAAAAATTTATTCGGTCCGAGAAAAAATTTGACACAATGGATGATTTGAAAAAACAATTGGAAATAGACAAAAATATTTGTGTAAACATGTAATTTAAATGGAGGCGTAATGGCAATTACCCAAAATGAAAAGCTGGAAATTGTTAAAAAATTTGGAACGAGCGAAGGTGATACCGGTCGTACCGAAGTGCAGGTTGCGCTCATCACTCATCGTATTTTATACATGACTGAGCATCTGAAAACCCACCGGGAAGACCATCACTCCCGACGTGGATTACTAAAACTGGTTGGACAGCGTCGTCGTTTGTTGAACTACCTCGCGAAAAAAGACATCAACCGTTATCGCGAACTGATCAAGGAACTTGGATTAAGACGCTAACTTTAGAGGAAAGTAATGATTATTAAAAAAGAAAAAGAAATTGGCGGTCGCCTGTTGACCATTGAACATGGTCGTCTTGCCCGGCAAGCAAACGGAGCGGTTACGGTACGTTATGGCGATACGTTAATTTTAGCTGCAGCCACTAGCTCCGGCGAACCCCGGGTGGGGATCGATTTTTTTCCGTTATCTGTCGAATATCAGGAAAAAACCTATGCTGCAGGAAAAATCCCCGGCGGATTTTTCAAACGCGAAGGTCGTCCCGGCGCAAAAGAAATTTTGAGCGCTCGTTTGATTGACCGCCCCATCCGACCGCTGTTTCCGAAAAATTTCAAAAATGAAACTCAGGTTGCCATTTTTGTCATATCCAGCGATCAGGAAAATGACGCGGATGTCCTCGGCGCTGTTGGTGCATCGGCTGCGCTTTGCGTTTCCGATATTCCTTTCGCAGGACCGATTGCATCTGTACGAGTTGGACGAATTGAGGGCGAGTATGTTGTAAACCCGACTTTCGCACAGGTTGAAGAAAGCGACATAAATCTTGTAGTTTCAGGATCTTACGACTCAATTATGATGGTCGAAGGTCAATCTTCCGAAATTTCTGAAGTTGAAATGCTCGAGGCATTGCGTTTTGGACATGGCTTTATCAAGGAATTGATTGAGCTTCAAAACGAACTGATTGCCGAAATCAACCCGGTAAAAGTTGAAGTTCCCGAACCCGAAAAAACCGAAGGTCTCGAGGATCGTATCGAAAAACTGGCAACTGGAAAATTGATCGAAGCATTCCAGATTTTGGACAAAAAAGAGCGGAATCAACGAATCTCGGAAATCAAAACAGAAGTTGTGGAATCTTTTGATGAAGAAGAACGCGAAACACTGAAAGATGAGATCAAAGGTATTCTTTACGACATCCAAAAACGTGAAGTACGCGGAAAGGTTGTTAGAGAGAATGTCCGGATCGATGGACGTGGTTTGGACGATATTCGTCAAATTGACTGCGAAGTTTCCTTTTTGCCGAGAGCGCACGGCTCAGCGCTGTTTACGCGTGGTCAAACCCAGAGTTTGGGTACTTGCACGCTCGGTACGAAAATTGACGAACAAACGGTTGACGCACTGGAAGGCGGATCCAGCAAAAGCTATATGCTGCATTACAACTTCCCTGGATTTTGTACCGGTGAACCCAAGCCTTTCCGTGGCACCAGCCGTCGGGAAATTGGGCATGGCGATTTAGCCGAACGCGCGCTGATGCCTATATTGCCAGTCGATGAAAGCTTTCCTTATACCATTCGTCTGGTTTCAGAAGTGCTGGAATCTAACGGTTCATCTTCAATGGCTTCGGTTTGCTCCGGTTCGCTTAGTCTCATGGATGCTGGTGTTCCGGTTAAATGCCACGTTGCGGGTATTGCGATGGGGCTCATCAAAGAAGAAGATGAAGTGCGTGTGCTCACCGATATTCTCGGTGACGAAGATTTTCTTGGCGATATGGACTTTAAAGTTGCCGGAACTCGCGATGGTATTACCGCATTTCAAATGGACATCAAAATTGGTGGATTAACATTCGATATCCTTACCGAAGCGTTGGATCGCGCCCGGAATGCACGATTCAAAATTCTGGACATTATGGACCAAACGATTGCCCAGCCACGCGCAGATATCTCCCGCTATGCACCGCGGATCATTTCGTTGATGATTCCGAGTGACAAAATCGGTACGGTAATTGGCCCCGGTGGCAAGGTGATTCGTGGAATTATCGAAGAAACCGGTGCAAAAATTGATATCGACGATACCGGATTGGTGATCATCGCGTCCGCCGATATGGAAGCGGCATCCAAAGCCAAAGCACGTGTTGAAAGCCTGGTTGAAGAACCGGTGCTCGGTAAAGTTTACAAAGGCACTATCAAACGTATTCTCGATTTTGGTGCGTTTATGGAATTCCTGCCCGGAAAAGACGGTTTGATCCATATTTCCGATCTGGAGCCGGATCGTGTCGAGAAAGTTACGGATGTTGTTAACATCGGTGATACTGTCGAAGCTAAATTGGTGCACATCGATCGTGAAGGACGCTATAACCTTAGTCGCCGTCATGTGATTGATCCCAACAGCCCGGATCGTGATTATGAGCGCAAACGTGCGCCGCGTAACGACGATCGTCGTGGTGGCCGTGACAATCGGGACAGAAATCGCCGGTAACGGTTAAATTATTGAAATTAATTGATTTGCATAAACGGGATTCCGATCTGGAAATCCCGTTTTTTGTTTAACGCCAATGATTGATAAATATTTTGAAATCTATTGATCTGAAATTATCTTCAGAATTTATTGAAAAATTCCAAAAAATTGCTGTGAATGTGTTGGTTGTTTTGTTGATGATTGCCGGTGCGAAAATCCGGTTCAGCGTTGGCGATATACCCATTACTTTGCAAACAGTTGTCGTTTACGGCAGCGGTTTGTTGTTGAATTGGCGAAGTGCCAGCGGTGCGCAAATTGTGTATTTGCTCACCGGGTTAGTTTTTCCCGTTTTTGCCGGGGACGGTTTCGGTATTGGCTATTTGTTTGGACGAAACAGCAGCGGATATTTATTGGCATTCCCGGTTGTGGCTGGTTTGATTGGTTTTCTTTCACAAATAAATCGAACGCTATTTTGGCGATGGCTGTCTGTGCAAGCCGGATCAATCGTTTTGTTTGCATCAGGTGTGATTTGGCTGCACTTTTCAATTGATTCAACTGGCTGGCTTGCCACGCTCCAAAAAGGCTGGCTTTCTCTGATTCCTGCCGATCAATTCAAAATTTTGCTAACTGTTTTAGCATGTCATTTTGTGTTGATGGGACAGAAAACCAAAAGCAGGGTTGAAGAATGAGTACTATTTTACATGCAGAATCATTCGGAAACGCGCCGGATAAGGTCCTGTTTTTACATGGCTTTATGGGATGTGCCAGCGATTGGCAGCCGATAATCAGCTTTCTCAAAAATGACCATTGTTGCATCGCGATGGATTTACCGGGACACGGAAAATCTGTCGGAGTTGCACAAGATTTAACCTGGGATTTTACGTTTGTCGCCAATGCCGTTATCGAAACACTCGTCAAAATGGATGCTGTGCCGTGCGATTTGGTCGGTTATTCAATGGGGGGAAGGCTTGCGCTTTACCTGGCACTCACTTTTCCCAAATATTTCCGGAGAGTAGTGCTGGAATCTGCATCGCCGGGATTACGAACGCCAGATGAGCGAGATAAACGTCAACAAACGGATCAAACATTGGCATTGCGATTGGAAAACGAACCGTTTTCGGGCTTTTTGGACGATTGGTATCGCCAGCCGTTATTCGCGACGTTGAGAAATCATTCGAATTTCGAATTGCTGTTTCGCCGGCGAAATCAAAATCAACCTAAATTACTCGCGAAATCGTTGCGGGAATTGGGAACCGGTGTTCAACCATCGCTGTGGGACGCGCTTCCGGAGCTTAAAAATCCGATGGTGTTGTTGGTTGGGGAAAAAGATGTTAAATTCAGGGCTATTGCTGAGCAAATGCAATCTCACAATGCGCAAATCTCCATAGAAATTGTGCAAAATACCGGGCACAATATTCATGCGGAATCACCGGTTGTATTTGCAAATGTTGTGCAACGGTTTTTGCGCTGAAAAAATTAACCATAACATTTACCTTTCGATACAAACCAAATGCAGGAGGAAACCCGGATGAGTGTAGTTGAATGGAAATCCGCCAAATCATATGAGGATATTTTATATCACAAAACGGATGATGGTATCGCCAAAATCACCATAAATCGGCCGGAAGTGCATAACGCGTTTCGCCCGTTGACCGTAATGGAAATGCAGGATGCGCTCGCAGATGCGCGCTATGATGCCAACATCGGCGTGATTATTTTAACCGGCGAAGGTGAAAAAGCCTTTTGCTCCGGTGGCGATCAACGTATTCGCGGTGAAGCAGGATATAATGATGAATCGGGAACGCAGCATTTGAACGTGCTGGATTTTCAGCGTCAGATTCGCACTTGTCCGAAGCCGATTATAGCAATGGTTGCGGGTTGGGCAATTGGCGGTGGTCACGTCCTGCATGTGATGTGTGACCTGACAATTGCCGCGGACAATGCGCGATTCGGGCAAACCGGACCAAAAGTGGGTTCGTTCGATGGCGGTTACGGCGCCAGTTATCTCGCTCGAATTATCGGTCAGAAAAAAGCCCGGGAAATTTGGTTTTTGTGCCGCCAGTACGATGCGCAGGAAGCGCTCGATATGGGTTTGGTGAACAAAGTTGTTCCGTATGCGCAGCTCGAAGCTGAAACAGTGCAATGGTGCCGCGAAATTCTCCAAAATTCTCCGATTGCAATTCGCTGCCTGAAATCCGCAATGAACGCCGATTGCGACGGACAAGCCGGGTTGCAGGAACTCGCCGGAAACGCAACCATGCTTTTTTACATGACAGAAGAAGGTCAGGAAGGCAAAAACGCGTTTTTGGAAAAACGCAAACCCGATTTCAACAAATTCAAACGGCGCCCGTAAGTTTATGAATAACAATAAGATAAAAACCTGGTGGCTGGCAGCGAGACCCAAAACTCTGCCGGCCGCTGCGTCACCGGTAATTATGGGAACAGCAATGGCAGTGGCAGATGGTGTTTTTCATTTGCCATCTGCGATAGTTGCCTTCTTGGGTGCGCTGTTGATTCAGGTTGGGACAAATTACGCCAACGATTATTTCGATTTCAAAAAAGGTGCAGACACCGAACACCGGATCGGGCCAACTCGCGCGACTCAAGCCGGGTGGGTGACACCGGAATCGATGAAGCGGGCGTTCATTCTAACATTTGGGCTGGCTTTCGTGATCGGGATGTATCTGGTTTTTCGCGGCGGATGGCCAATTTTGATGATCGGCGTTGCATCCATTTTATTTGGAATATTGTATACCGGCGGTCCATCGCCGTTGGGATATAACGGCACTGCAGACTTTTTTGTGCTGATTTTTTTCGGACCGGTGGCGGTTGGCGGAACCTATTATGTGCAATCGTTGGACATCAATACAACAGTATTGCTGGCGGGATTGGCACCGGGATTTATTTCAACAGCCATTTTAACGGTGAACAATCTGCGGGATGTTTTTTCGGATCGCGATGCCGGAAAGCGAACGCTGGTTGTGCGTTTCGGGGTTGGTTTCGGGCGGATGGAATATCTGGTTTGCCTGATTGTAGCCAGTTGTGTGCCGGTAATTTTATATGTATTGCACGGCGGCAGCGTGTTTGCCGTCATGGCTTCGCTCGCTTTGCTGATCGCAATTCCGGATATCAAAACGATTTGGAAGATCAGTGGAAGCCCGGTGCTGAACAATGTGCTGGCAAATACGGGGCGATTTCTGTTCCTGTTCAGCCTGCTTTTTTCGATCGGCTGGTTGATCTGACATTTTAATTTTCCGGAGAGAGCGCATACAGCAACCAGCCAAGCTGAGATGGGCGGCACTCCAGCGGAATTACGAATTTCCGGGACAATTTTGGAGAGTTGATAATGCCGTAAATTGTTTTGAACGGGTTCAGCGAGTGATTTCGGCGCTCAGTTTTTACACCGCTCCAAATGACTGCATTTTTTGAATCGATCAAATTTGCAAAGCATTCATTGTTACCGGCAACCCATTGTAAACCTTTGTTAATATTTAGTTTAAAATCGACACCGGTTACCTTTCCGATTGCAGCTAAAGCCATTGGCGCCAGACCATATTGGTGCGCACTGAATATCGGATATTTGCGGATAGCTTTTCCTGTACTCACTTTATATTCCCACCACCATTGCCCGGATTCACCCTGCTGTGCAGCAAGATTAATGGCACAATTCAATGAAATTTCGCGGGCTTCCGGTGAATCGAACAACGTTGAAAATACCGTTAATCCGTAAATCGCGTTAATTTGATCCACAAAATTACTGACGCCCGATTTCAATATTCCGCCAATGGTATAGATTGAGCGGCTATAAAAGATCCCTTTTCCACCGTAATTTCTGATGAGTTGATCGGCAATGGATCGTGCAGCTCTGCTCCACCGATTAATTTGGCTGCCGGTCGTCATCGACGCAAAAGATAATCCGGTCAGTAACCAACCCAGCGACTTTGTCTCGCCCCGTTTCGCATCGGAAAAACGGTTAAACAAATTGTCAATATCCAATTGCAGATACAGCGATGTAACTTTTTCCGGTGAAACAAGTGACGTTAACCAAAGCAGCAAACCGGCGTCTGCGCCATTTTTGATCACGGATGTGTCATCCAAAATGCACTGTAATGTTCTGGAAATATTAATTGGAGATTGTCCGCCCCATATCTCAAATTGATATAGTCCGAGTAATGAAATCAATGAATAGCGCAGGTTATGGTCGGTAGCGATCAGGTATCCGTCCGGAGTTTGCACAACCCTGTCGTAAAACAATTGCGTTTTCGGATCGAACATTTCCCCAAGCCCATTCATTGCAACATCAATTAATTGCTTCCGAATGTTCGTAATTCCCGGTTCAACTGTCCCAAACGTAACGTTTTTTGTTGACGGGTATTCAATCTGATAATAATCCATATCCTGCATGTTAACTCCGTTTTTCAATTTTATCGTTCGCCATGTTTTTAGCGACATTAATTCTGCTAATAATATAACGGGTGTGGTGTTACAAAATATCGTATGCAGCATTACAATTTGAGTAAAATCAGTTTGCAGGATGAAAGCAGATTGGGTGGGTGATCGCAATTATTCAAAACGAGTCCCGCACAAATGAGGGTGAGGGACTCATTTTTTATCTCTCAAAAAATTGAATTATTTGATTGTTGGCAAGGGTTTGCGTGGGATTTTTTCGTCACGGTTTGCGGTGTGCAAAACGATCGATGCAACGATGACGGAAATTTGCATCATGTCGCTTTCGCTGACATGATCCCAGACATCCATATTTGTGTGCCAAGTGCGTGAGCGATACGACATCGGATCCTGAATAAATTGAAATCCCGGCAAACCGACTTCGTTAAACGCAAGGTGATCGGTACCGCTGGTGTTCTGGATTGTGACAGTAGTTGCACCTAAATCGTGAAACGGTGCCAGCATCGCCTCAAAAAACGGGCGTGCGGCATCGTTTTCCTGCAAATAAACCCCGCGAATTTTGCCGCCGCCGTTATCAATATTATAATATGCGGATAATTTTTCGTGATCCGGCAGTAATTCCATGGTTTCTTTGTTGCCGAAATGCTTTTTCACATAGCCGCGCGAGCCCAAAAGTCCCTGCTCCTCTCCGGTCCATAGCGCGATGCGAATGGTGCGGCGCGGTTTTGCATCGATAGCTTTGAGGATGCGGACAGCTTCCATCATTGCTGCAGATCCAGCGCCGTTATCGGTTGCGCCGGTGCCGCTATGCCACGAATCGATGTGTCCGCCGAGCATCACGATTTCGTCTTTCAATTTGCGATCAGTTCCGGGAATTTCCGCAACAACGTTATATTCCAGTGAATCTTCTTCCAAAAAACGGGTTTGGATGTTAATGGAAAGTTCGACCGGAATTTCTTTTTCCAGCAATCGGGCGATGCGATTGTATTGCTCTTTGGCAATAATTATCGATGGCATCGAGCGCGATGCCGCAGTTTTGTAAGAACCGCCGCTCATCACTCGCAAAGTGCCGTGATCGAGCTGGCTGGAACGAACCACCACTTTTGCACCTTCGTCCAGAAACATTTTGTTCAATTTTTCCGTTTTTGCACGAAGTTTGCGCCAGCGCTGGATGCGTTCCAGATTGGACGGCCGAGCACCGGGCGTTTCCGCCATTGCCAATTCTGCCAGTTTTTCATCGGAATAGCGTTCTTCGTCGGCCTCTGAATGGTCATCCATTTCCTGCGGAGTACCCAAAAGCACAATTGCGCCGGCAAGTTTGCCTTTGTAATCTTCCTCCACAGATTCATCGTCCGGATCGATCAACACCGGATTTCCGGTGATCACGCCATTTGTGCCGGGTGTCCACGCCTGCGGGTAAGCGATCAGATTCATATATTGCGGCGCGGTCATTTCCGCGGAAAACCGTTCAACTTCCCAGCCGTAACCGAAAACGCCCCACGATTCGGTTTTCGCGTTTGCGAGTCCCCATTCCGTCAGCTTTTCGACTGCCCAATTTTGGGCATTTCGCAAATTACTCGATCCGGTCAATCGCGGGCCGTACACATCGGTCAGGTAACTCAGGGTTTCCATCACTTCGGAATTTTTAAAACCTTCTTGCTTTATTCGTGTAATTGTTTGTAAATCAACAGATTCCTGGGCGGTTAAACCCATACAAAAACAAAGCATTAACAAATAGACCAGTGTTCTAAATTTCATTACGCTTCTCCATACATGTAAATGTTTAAATATGTCTCCAGAATTGAAAAAGCTAAGCTTTTTTGTTGAATAATCGAAGCGAAAATATATCAGAAATGACATTTTTTTTCGAAAAACTGATCCAATTTTTTGTTGCAAATCTCCCAACAATCGATGAATTGTTTCGATTTGGCATTCCTTTTTTGCTGATTGCAACGGCGGCGCTTCATTTTTCTGGATTTTTGAAAAAACGTTATGGCTGGAAAACCGGATATAGCCGAAAATCGTTTCATTTTATCATATTTTTTCTGGCGGCAACGCTGCATCATTTTTACGGATTGCGAATGGTTTGTTTGTTCGGGTTGATGACATCTGCTGTGCTGCTTTTTGCTATTCTTCGCGGTGATGGAAATATTTTTTTTGAAGCGCTTGCGCGAGAAAAAGATGAGCCACACCGCACATATTTTATCATCATTCCATATATGGCAACTCTGATCGGCGGTGTCTTAAGCAATGTTTTTTTTGAAGATATGGCAATAGCCGGATATTTGGTTGCCGGAATGGCTGACGCAATTGCCGAACCGGTGGGCACCCGTTTTGGGAAGCATCGATACCGTGTCCCCGGTTGGAATGCTGTTGGTGCATATCGCAGTTATGAAGGCTCGCTGAGTGTTTTTCTGGTTAGTTTTGCGGTGTTAATTGCTTTTGTGTCGCTAAAAATAATGATTCCGCTGAGTCCGCCGATTATTTTTTCGATGTTTATTATCAGCCTTATTTGCACCCTTGCCGAAGCCGTTTCGCCACACGGATGGGATAATCTCATCATGCAATTGCTACCGGCTGCGTTGATGAGCGTGTTTCTCAACGGGTGATATTTTTTCAATTCAATCAACGTTAAAGATTTAAAAATATTGCAGTTATCAGTATTTTTCATTTTGCTGTCAAAAATCTAAAATTATTGACATCTGCTAATTTCTGCATATATTGAAAGCAGGGAAGTGACGGCATTTATTAATTCCCAAATAAAGCAGCCGCACTCCATAAATCTGAAAACGCGACAAAAAATAAATAAACAGGAGTTGAGCATGGAAGATCAAGCCAAGTTGCAAATATTCCAGCAACGCATTGATGCAGGTGAAAAAATTGAGCCAAAGGACTGGATGCCGGAACGCTATCGCCAGCAATTGGTGCGGATGATTTCGCAACACGCCCATTCGGAAATTGTGGGCATGTTGCCGGAAGGCAACTGGATCACCCGCGCACCATCGCTCAAACGAAAGCTGACGTTGCTGGCAAAAGTGCAGGATGAAGCGGGGCACGGGCTGTATCTTTACTGCGCAGCCGAAACGCTCGGCGTTGACCGGCACGAATTATTTCTGCAATTTTTGGATGGCAAAGCCAAATATTCCAGCATTTTTAACTACCCGACACTCACCTGGGCGGATATCGGAGTGATCGGCTGGCTGGTAGATGGCGCTGCAATTGTGAATCAAACCATGTTGGCGAAATGCTCTTACGGGCCGTATTCCCGCGCGAATTTGCGCATTTGCAAAGAGGAAAATTTCCACAAACGGCAGGGATACGAAATTGTTGCGACAATGGCAAACGGAACGCCCGAACAGCGCAACATGCTGCAAGATGCCGTAAACCGGTTTTGGTGGCCAACCCTGATGATGTTCGGACCGCCGGATACCGATTCGCCAAATAGCGCAGAGCTGATGCGCTGGAAAGTGAAACTGTTCAGCAATGATGAATTGCGGCAGCGATTCGTAAATTTGACGGTTCCACAGGCGCGCGCGGTGAACCTTACTTTGCCCGATCCTGATCTCAAATTTAATGAAGAAACCGAAAATTGGGAATTCGGTGAAATCAATTGGGATGAATTTTGGAGCGTTGTCCGCGGAAACGGACCATACAATCGCCAACGCATGCGCGCCCGGCGAAACGCATATTCGGATGGCGAATGGGTGCGGAAAGCAGCTGCGGCACATGCGGCTAAACGCAAAAATAATGTGGCTTAAAACGATTACTGTTTTCAGATAAATACATTTTCAGATGAGCGACAATACGGAGGTCCACCGTGGCAGAAGCCAAGAAAGAGATTCACCAATCAGAAATCAGCGACAGCGAATGGCCGCTTTGGGAAGTTTTTGTGCAGGAAAAACAGGGTGCACCGCACGAACACGCCGGCAGTTTGCACGCACCGGATTCGGAAATGGCGCTGCAAAATGCCCGCGATGTTTACGCCCGCCGGGAACGATTGCTGAGCATTTGGGTGGTGGAATCGCGGCACATTACCGCAACCACACCCTCAGATGACGGCCCGTTTTTTGAGCCCGGCAATGACAAAGCCTACCGGCATCCGCAATTCTACAAAGTGCCCCGGGGGATCAAATGAGCCAACCGCAGATTCAACTGAACGAACAAACCCGAGCCGATATATTCGATTATTTGTTGCGATTGGGCGACGATCGCCTGATCTTGGGGCATCGCCTTTCCGAATGGTGTGGACACGGTCCCATTTTGGAGGAGGACATCGCGTTGTCCAATATTGCGCTGGACTGTGTCGGGCAGGCGATCAGTTTTTTTAAATTGGCCGGAGAAGTGGAAGGGCAGGGGAGAGATGAAGATCGTTTGGCGTATTTTCGCGAAGCTATCGAATACCGCAATTTGATGTTGGTTGAACAGCCGAATGAAGATTTCGGCTACACCATCGCCCGCCAGTTTTTGACGGATGCTTACACATTTTTGCTTTACGAATCGCTGCAAACCTCGAAATATGAGCCATTAGCGGCGATTGCTATCAAATCTTTAAAAGAAGTCCGTTATCATTTGCGACACAGCAGCCAATGGATTATCCGGCTTGGCGATGGCACAGAAGAAAGTCGCGAGCGCATCCAGCTTGCGTTTAACGATTTATGGATGTTCACCAATGAAATGTTTGAATCGGATACGATTGAGCAACGATTGGTGAAACAGCACATCGCTGGCGATAGTGCCATGTTGCGCACCAAATGGGAAAACTTGGTGAAAGAAGTATTCGATGAAGCGACGCTGGAAATTCCCGGCGAACAGGGCTATTTCAGCAGTGGCAGCCGGCAGGGCAAACACACCGAACATTTGGGATATATTTTGGCTGAAATGCAAATTCTGCCACGTTCATATCCGGATGCCAAGTGGTAAGTAAATTATAGTGTCTCGACGTTTAATTCAGTTTCTTATCAACATAAACGAAAAAATCATGCAACCAACCGCAACTGTTACTGAACAGCAAATCTGGCAATGGCTGGATCAAATTCCCGACCCTGAGGTGCCGGTAATCAGCATCGTGGAATTGGGAGTCGTGCGAAATGTCCATTTGCAGGATTCGCATGTTGACATCGAAATCACGCCAACCTATTCCGGATGTCCGGCACTAAAAATGATGGAGGAATCAATATTGCATGATTTGTCTGAAAATGGCGTATCAGACGTTCGCATTAAAACCGTGCTTTTTCCGCCGTGGACAACCGACTGGATGAGTGACGAAACCAAAGAAAAACTGCGGGAATACGGCATCGCACCGCCGGAAAAAAACAGTAAGTCACCTATTCACCAGCTACGCGAAAGCATCGATTGTCCTTTCTGCGGTTCAAACCAAACCCGTTTGCAAAGCGCGTTCGGCTCAACAGCGTGCAAAGCGCTTTATTTTTGTGATGGCTGCTGTCAGCCATTCGAACATTTCAAATGTATTTGAACATCCAAAAATCACCGTTTGGGGAATGTCATGGCTTACGAACACATCACGTTTTTGATTGAAAATAACGTCGGGACAATTACTTTCAATCGACCGGATAAATTAAACAGCTTTAACCGTGCGATGGCCCGGGAGGTTCAGCTGGTTTTCGAATCGTTCGCGGCGAATGGCGAAAATGCCGGGAAAATTCGCGCGTTGCTGATCACCGGCGCCGGTCGTGCATTTTGCGCCGGGCAGGATCTCGCAGAAGCTGCGCCCGCCGACAAAGCCTGGGCGGATATCCGAAGCATCGTTCATGGCAGTTACAATCCGATCATCAAATATATTCGAAATCTGGAAATACCTGTTATTGCTGCAGTTAACGGTGTTGCTGCGGGCGCGGGCGCGAACATCGCGCTGGCTTGCGATTTTGTGATCGCAGCAGAAAACGCTTCCTTTTTGCAGGCGTTTTGTCACATCGGATTAATTCCCGATAGCGGCGGCACTTTTTTTCTGCCACGACTGATCGGCACTGCCCGCGCTACCCAATTGATGATGCTGGGCGAAAAAATTTCCGCAAAACAGGCGCAGGAATGGGGAATGATTTACAGCGTTTGTTCACCGGATGAATTGTTGATTGCCGCGACCGGGCTTGCAAACAAGCTGGCCGGAATGCCCACAAAGGGGCTGGGACTGATCAAACGCGCCCTCAATCAATCACTTGCAAACAATTTGGAAACGCAACTGACGATCGAAGAAGAATTGCAGGGACTTGCCGGCAGCACCAGCGATTATCACGAAGGCGTTTCGGCATTTTTGGAAAAACGCAAACCGAACTTCACCGGAAAATAATGGGATGAATTCAAAAATAAACATCGGCGTTATCGGCGCGGGAACGATGGGGCGGGGGATTGCCCAAATTGCTGCCCAAGCCGGGCACAAGGTTGTGTTGTGCGACAGCAATGATGAAGCGTTGAGCGCTGCAAAAACAGATTTGGAAAATATCCTCCGGCGACTGGAAAGCAAAAATCGCCTCGACGGGAAAACGGCTGCGGTTGTTTTGGCGAATATTCATTTTTACAAATCGGTGGATGAATGCCGGAATTGCGGGATGATAATCGAAGCAATTGTCGAAAACCTGTCGCTGAAACAGCAATTATTTCAATCATTGGAAAAAATTGCACCGGCAGACACCATTTTGGCGAGCAATACTTCATCGCTGTCGATTGCCGCAATTGCCGGAAAATGTGTACAGCCGGAACGCATTTTGGGCATCCACTTTTTTAATCCGGCACCGCTAATGCCGTTGGTGGAAATTGTGCCCGGCATTCAGACAACAAAATCGTATGTTGAAAAAGCCAAATTAATTGTCGAAAGCTGGGGAAAAACAACCGTTATTGCGAGAGATACGCCCGGTTTTATCGTAAATCGTGTGGCGCGACCGTTTTACGGCGAAGCGCTGCGGATTCTCGAAGAAGGCATCGCAGATGTTGCAACCATCGATTGGGCGATGAAATCCATCGGCGGATTTCGCATGGGTCCGTTTGAGCTGATGGATCTGATTGGCAACGACATCAATTTTACTGTTACCAAAACTGTCTTCGAGACTTTCTTTTTCGATCCGCGATACAAACCATCGTTTACCCAACAGCGCATGATGGAAGCCGGTTTGCTGGGTCGCAAAACCGGGCGCGGATTTTATGATTACCGCGAAAATGCCACCCAAACGGCACCCAAGACAGACCGGGAAATTGGAGTAATGATTGTCAATCGCATATTGGCAATGTTGATTAATGAGGCTGCCGATGCGCTGTTTTGGCAAATCGCCACCCGTGAGGACATCGATTTGGCGATGACAAAAGGTGTCAATTATCCCAAAGGATTGCTCAAATGGGCTGACGAAATCGGGCTCGATATTGTGTTGCGCAGGCTGGAAAACCTGCATGTCGAATACAGCGAAGATCGCTATCGCCCCAGCCCGATTTTACGCAGGATGGTAAAATCGAAACAATCCTTTTACGACGATCGCAGTCAATAGAAAAAAATATCTCACCGTAATCAATTGTAAATAAAGCGCTTATGAAACATCAAAAGCCGGATGCAGCAACCGTAGTTCAGCAAATGCTCTCGAAAGACCGTTATAGCCAATGGCTGGGAATTGAGGTGCTGTCCATCGAAACCGGTTCGGTGAAACTGAAAATGAAAGTTCGCGAGGAAATGTGCAACGGTTTCGGCACCTGCCACGGTGGTGTGACGTATGCGTTCGCGGACAGCGCATTGGCTTTTGCCGCCAATTCGCACGGCAGCGTCAGTTTGCTCATCAACGCCAGCATGAGTTATCCGGCGCCGGTGATGCCCGGAAATGAAATTATCGCGACAGCTGAAGAGCAAAGTTTGACCGATAAAATCGCCATTTATCAGGTGAAAGTTGCCAAAACCAGCGGTGAACTGGTGGGCATTTTTAAAGGAACGGTTTATCGAACACACAAAGAAATTACGTTACAGGAAAATAAATGAATCCCACAAATGCATATATTATCGATGGTATTCGCACGCCCATCGGAAAATTTGGCGGCTCGCTGTCAACAGTCCGTGCGGATGACCTTGCCGCACTGACAATCGCAGAGCTCGTAAAACGAAATCCGCAAATCGATCCGGAATTGATCGACGATGTGATTTTCGGCTGTGCCAATCAGGCGGGCGAAGATAACCGCAATGTGGCTCGGATGGCGCTACTGCTAGCCGGATTGCCGCTCACCGTTCCCGGCGAAACCGTTAACCGGTTGTGTGCATCGGGCATGAGCGCGGCGGTGCATGCGGCACACGCAATCCGCTGCGGTGCCGGAGAAATATACATTTCCGGCGGTGTTGAGCACATGACCCGCGCGCCGTATGTTCTCGGCAAAACCGATCAGCCGTTCGGCAGAAATGCACAATTTTATGATACCAGCATCGGCTGGCGTTTTATCAATCGCAAATTTGACGAGCTGTTTGGAACGGAAGGCATGGGCAATACTGCCGAAAACGTTGCCACAGAATATAAAATCAGTCGCGATGATCAGGATTTGTTCGCGCTGAATTCCCAAAAAAAAGCAGCCGCAGCAAGCCGCAACGGGCGATTGGCGAAAGAAATTATGCCGGTAAAAATCCCCCGCAAAAAAGCAGATCCGCTCATTTTTGATACCGATGAATTTATCCGTTACGATAGCACCATCGATGCTTTGGCACGGTTGCGCCCGGCTTTTCGCACCGACGGCAACGGCTCCGTGACAGCCGGGAATTCATCTGGCATCAACGATGGCGCATGTGCGCTGCTCATCGCGTCGGAAAATGCGGTGCAGAGCCAGCGTTTAACGCCAATGGCGCGAATTGTCGAATCTGCTGTTGTCGGTCTGGCTCCGCGAATTATGGGAATGGGACCGGTTTACGCCACCCGTAAATTGCTCCGGAAAACCGGCATTTCGTTGGATGATATCGCAGTTATCGAGCTGAACGAGGCGTTCGCCTCGCAAAGCCTTGCCTGCCTGCGCGAACTCGGATTAAAAGATGATGATTCGCGTGTGAACCCCAACGGCGGTGCAATTGCGTTGGGACACCCGTTGGGCATGAGCGGTGCCCGTTTACTCCTGACTGCTGCCATCGAGTTGCAACAACGGCAGGAGCGATTTGCGCTGTGCACCATGTGCATTGGTGTCGGGCAAGGCATGGCAACGCTGATCGAACGTGTTTGAGTATTTTCCTAATTACAATAGAAACAGATGATTAACGCCGGAACTATCGCATGCAGCAACCTCGTTTAACGGACAGCCGGGTAGCCAATTTAAGTGCCCGTGCAATTTTTGACAGTTTTGAAAAAAGCTCGAACGAATTCCGGGCGATCACCAAACGCGCCAAATCCCGTTTCGAAAAACGGGAATGGCTGGCGTTTCAGCAGGATGCAACCGAGCGGCTTTCCATTTACAAAAAAAACGTGGATCAGGTTGTAAACGAAATTCGCGGTTTGCTGGAAGACCGGATTTACGACAAGCTGGTGTGGGTAAGCATGAAAGCGGTATATTCCGGGCTGATCGCCGATCAAATTGAATGGGAGCTTGCGGAAACATATTTCAATTCTGTCACCCGGAGAATTTTCACTACCGTTGGCGTCGATCCCAATGTGGAATTTGTGGACAGCGACTTCGATCCGCCGCAATATCCGGGTAAAAAACCGGTGTATCGCATCTATCACGGCCCGCAACGAACGGCGCATCTCATTCGCAATATCATTGAAGATTATCGTTTTGACGCAGCATACAAAAATATGGAAGAAGATATCCAGCTTGCTTCGGCGCGAATCGAATCGCATCTGCGCAGCATCAACGCGCTGAAAGTGATTGATCGCGCGGAGATGGTTCGCTCCATTTTTTTTCGGGGGCAGGGTGCCTACGTTGTCGGGCGGGCGTTCAGCGGTTCGCATGTTTTTCCGTTGGTTTTTGCATTTTTAAATACTCCGGCCGGCATTGTTCTGGATGCCGTTTTGCTCGATGAAAATGATGTGAGTGTGCTGTTCAGCTTTACGCGATCCTACTTTTTTGTGGAAGTTGAGCGGTCGTACGATCTCGTATATTTTTTGAAATCAGTGATGCCCCGGAAAAGAGCGGCAGAACTTTACATCTCGATCGGCAACAACAAACACGGCAAAACCGAAATGTATCGCGATTTGTTGCATTACATCGCCTCGTCGAACGATCAGTTTGAGATTGCCCGTGGCAAACGTGGAATGGTGATGATCGTTTTCAATTTACCGGGATACGATCTCGTTTTCAAATTGATCAAAGACCGGTTCGAGTATCCGAAAACCGGCACGCGACAGACCGTTTTGCAGAAATATCACCTCGTTTTCAAACACGATCGCGCCGGACGGCTAGTGGATGCGCAGGAGTTCGAATATCTCCAGTTCGAACGCAGCCGTTTCAAAGAATCGCTTTTGGATGAATTGTTGGCCGTTGCGGGAAACACCGTTGAAATCGAGGGCGACAATGTGATTGTAAAGCATTGCTATGTTGAGCGGCGGATGATTCCGCTGGATATTTATGTGGAAGAAGCCACCGACGAAGCTGCGCTGAATGCTGTCATCGATTATGGAAATTCGATTAAGGATATGGCGGCAACCAATATTTTTCCCGGTGATATGATGCTGAAAAATTTTGGTGTGACCCGTCACGGGCGGGTCATTTTTTACGATTACGATGAGCTGTGTCTGTTGACCACCTGCAACTTTCGGAATGTGCCTAAAGCACGCAATTACGAAGATTCAATGGCTTCTCAACCGTGGTTTTCAATTGGGGAAAATGATGTTTTTCCGGAGGAATTCCGGCACTTTATGGGATTGAGCGGTCAGTTGGAACAGGATTTCATGGCGAAGCACAGCGATTTGCTGAGTGCAGAATATTGGAAAGAAATGCAGGAAAGAATCCAAAAAGGGGAGGCGATTCTCATTTTACCTTATCACGAAAGCAGTCGGTTGCGACAAAAGTAACACTTTACACATATAAAACAAAAAACCCGGTGCAACTGTACCGGGTTTTTTGTTTATAGGCTTTTGCAAAAGCGTTTATTTTAACAACAACATTTTTCGGCTTTCGACAAATTGTCCGGCAATCATGCGATAAATATAAATTCCAGATGCTGCACGAACGCCGTTTTGTGTCAATCCATCCCACGTAATTGTGTAACGTCCGGGGATCATCCGTTCATCAACCAGCGTGTGTACCAAACGTCCCGTGATATCGTAAATTTTGATGCTGACATCGGTTGCTTTTTCGGCGATGCCAAATTCAATGGTTGTGTTTGGGTTAAACGGGTTTGGATAATTTTGCTCTAACGCAAAAACTTCCGGCACAATTGATTCAAGATGACTTGCCAGTTGACGCGCCAGTGCCACAGAATCTGCCGGCAGCGGTGTCGTCGAAAAATGATGCACTGCAAATACAAACTGCTTCACTTTGACGCGCTCCGCGCAAATTATACCTTTAAATATAACTTCCCGTTCGAGTTTAACCTGGCTGTTTGGTGCAACAATCGACCCAAGAAAGCGCGTGTTGCGGCTGATTTCCAGATCGGCGGTTTGCATCGAGTTCAGCATAAATCTGGAGGAACTGGCTTCGCCATCCGGCAAAATATCCATGTTGAATCCGCGCCGGAAAAGCGTAAAATCAACCACATTCATCTCAACTAAACCATCCGTTGCATCAACCAACAACCGTGAATCTTTTTGGAAATCAATTCTTTTGAAATAATACTTCCCGGGTTTGAGTACCAATAGACCAAAAATATCCGCATTTTCGTAAGAACCGGGTTCAAGGTTCAGCGTATCGAATTCAGAGACGGTAATATTAGCGCCACCAGCAGAGAAGCTAAGTATTGGTAATTCAATAGGTTGCAAATCGTTATCTTTGAAAATCGAACCATTCAATGTGCCTTCTACCAAAACCTCTTTTCCGTAAGTGATGTTACCGTTTAGCGTGTTGTTATGGCGTAATTCGACATCGTTTACTGCTGTCAAATTGCCGTTTTGAACACCGCTGATGCCATCGTGAATATTGATGACATTGTTGGAAAAAGAGTTCCCTTCGACACGAAGCGCACTTTCGTACGACATACGATCATTCGCCAGGAAAATAAAATCGTGTGCAAATGGGATGATTCCGTTGCCTTTTAGCGGTACCACAAACGGGTTTTCATCGGGGTCGTTGCTGGTAAAATGGAGCTGTGCATATGACGTATCTGTTGTGATTGCAGTGTATGCAACGGTGACCATTTGAGTGTCGCCCGGTTGTAGCGTAAACGGTGCGGCTCCGCTGGTAATTTTGAATTCCATGGTATCGCCAACAACGGTGCTGGCACTGACGTTTAATTCCGCAGTTGCTGTGGCGTCATTAACAATTTTCAGGATTGCCGAAACTGTTGTATTTATGGGCACGTCAACAATAGCGATCGACGGTGGAATTGCCGCTATATCCGGAACGATGACACGTCCGGTAAGTGCGACTGTCGTGCTGCCCATTTGCGGATCGTTGCTGAAAATATTCAGGCTTCCGGTTTTGATTCCGGCGGATATTCCGGTAAATCGAACGTCCAAAATGAGGGAATCACCCGGCAGAATGGTGCCTGATGGCGCACTCAGCAGCTTAAATTCTGCACCGGCGGAATCAGTTGTAACTTCAATATTAACAATGTCAAGTGTGGCAGTGCCGTCGTTATAAACCGTTACGGATTGGTCGGCGCTGTCACTCGGTGCCACATCTGCAAAGTTGAGCAAATTGCTGGAGATGCGAATGGTCGGCGTCGCGACACCGGTTCCAGTTAAAATAACCTGCACTTCCGGCATATCGGGATCATTGTTGAGAATGGAGAGCAGCGCTGCTTTTTGACCCTCAGATTGCGGAGTGAAAACAATTTCGACAGACTGGCTATCGCCGGGATTTATTGTAATTGGCGGAGTTGCGTTCGTTGCAAATGCCTCGGGCGTACTGCCACTCAAATCGAGCGCACTGACTTCTAACGGAGCGGTTCCGTCATTTGAAATGATCAACGATAAACTGGTTGAATTGCCCAACACTACGGTACCAAAACCTAATGAATCGCTGCTCACAACGATATTGGGGATGGGTGTTGGCAATGCGATACCGCGTAAGGGCACATTTACGATTTCTTCATCGGGATCGTTGCTGGTAATTTCGAGATTTGCGAGATGCTCTATCGCAACAGCCGGTTTGAAACGCACCATAATTGTATCGGTTTCACCCGGCTCTATGTCAAACGCTGCAGTAATATTCGGCGTATCGAAAGAGCCATAGTTCAATCCCGTAATTCGAATATTTACAATACTTAGTGTTGTATCACCAGTGTTGGTTACCAGCACATTTTTAATGGATGTTGTGTTGACAAATATCGATCCGAAATCGAGGGAATCCGGCGCTACAGAGATATCCGGCGCAACTCCTTTTCCGCTCAACGCGATGCTGACATTTTCCATTCCCGGCACATTGGTAGTTAAGTTCAGTGAAGCGGATTTTTCACCAGCAGTTACGGGCAAAAATGTAACAGAAATAATTTGTGAATCTCCCGGCGCAAGACTGAAAGGTGCACCGCCGTCGCTGATAGCAAAGCTGCCTGGATCAGTTCCGGAAATTTCACTGGTGCTTACATTCAGATTGCTGCTTCCGGAATTCAAAACTGTAACTGTTCGCGTAAGTTGTTGATTAACAAAGCGGTTACCGAACTCGAGCGATTGAGGATTGACCACAATTCCGGGAGTAACGGCGTTACCGGAAAGAGGGATATTCAACGGGTTTTCATCCGGGTCATTGCTGGCGATTACAATTGAAGCTGTTTTCGAGCCGGCAGATCCCGGTGTAAAGGCAATCTTGAGCGTATCCGATTCGCCCGGTGCGAGAACCTGCGACACCGATGAGATTATCGAAAATTCGGTAAAATTTGCTCCTGAAACAACTACCGAGCTAATATTCAGATCGACCAATCCAACATTACTAATGACAGAATTCAGAACTGAAGATTGTCCCAAATCCACATTTCCGAAGTCTAGTTGAGTTGGCACAGCTGCAATATCCGGTTCCCCAACGCCGTTTCCGGAAAGGGATACGGTTACGGAATCGGAATTGAATGCGGTCGATTTGATTGTTAGTGATGCTGATTTTGCGCCGGTTATCCGGGGCGCAAAACGAACGGTTAATTGTATTGTTTCATTTGGATTTACGACAAATGGCGCAACTAAATTCGGTAATGAAAATGATGCGAAATCGGCACCGCTCAAATCTGTGTTTGTAACCGTCAACGGCGTAGTTCCGGTATTACTGACGGATACATTTGAAAAGGCAGCTGTGTCAATTGCTACATCTCCAAATGAAACAGATAGCGGCGATACCAAAATATTGGCAACAACGCCCGTTCCAAAAATCGTTACATCGGTTGGGTTTTCGTCTGGATCGTTGCTGTTAACTCGCAGAATAGTGAATAGTTGCCCCAGTTGAACGGGTGAAAAGCGCACCACGATTGTATGCGTATCGCCCATTGCTACATTGAAATTTCCACCACCACCGACGACTGAAAAATCTACGGTATTACCGATCAGCTGCGAGTTGGCAACCAGCGTATCCGATCCTTCGTTCAGTACCAGAAATGCACCTTCGACAGCTTCGGTTAGCGGTACTTCGCCGAAATTGACCGTCAACGGAACCACCCGAATATCCGGGATGCCGCGGGCCGTTCCGGTCAATGCAACGTCGGTTGTTGGTTCGTCCAAATCATCGCTGGAAATCCGCAAGGTTGCGGTTTTGTTACCGGGAAGTTGCGGCATAAATCTTATCTGAAGCGCGACACTGCTTTGCGGCGGAAGCACTTGCGATCCGCCATTGAGAATGCTGAAATCGGCAGAGTCTGCACCGCTTATTTCCATTGCAGATAAAGTTAAAGGTGCATTTCCGATATTTGAAACAGTCACATTCTGGGTATTGAAGGTGCCAATGATCACTTCGTCATAATTTATTACCAATGGCGTAACATCAATTTCGGGCGTGATTGAAGTCGCTGTTAGTGAAACGTCAACCGGGTTTTCGTCGGGATCTGAGTTGGTTATTCGTAGCGTTGCCGTTTTATTGCCCGGCGTTTGCGGTGTGAATTGCACAGTAATTGTATCGCTGCCAAATCGCGGGATCACAAATGGCGCACCGCGAAGGATCGCAAATTCAGCAACTGCCGTCCCGATAATTTGGTTGTCTTCAACAATCAAATCGGCAGTGCCGGTATTGGAAATGATAAATTCTTTTGTGCTGTTGGTGCCAATCAAAATGTCGCCAAAATTATGCGACAGTGGTGTAACATTAATATCAGGCGCAACAGAAACACCGGTAAGGGAAATTGTTTTTTGAGGGTTGTTGGCATCATTACTACTAATAATTAAATCGGCAATTTTAGGTCCCGTTCCCAGCGGTTCGAAAATGATATCCAAAACGCGGGAATCGTTGCCGGGCAATACAAACGGTGAATTATCAACCAACCGATAATCAGAAAAACTTAATCCGCTGATCGCTAGATTGCTCACTTCCAAATCTTGGTTTCCGATATTGCTGACGGTTACACTTAGCGTATCGCTGTTGCCCAACAATAGCGTACCAAAATCCAGCAATTCTGGTGAAACGGAAATAATTGGCGGTCCGACGGTCAGCAGAACCGGAACGGAAATTTGCGGGGCATTTAGAGCATCACTGTTGACAATCAGTTCGCAACTGTAATTGCCGACAGCTAATCCGGTTGCATCAACATTGATGGCAACATCGATAGAATCACCGGCCGGAATCAAGCCGCTGATTGGGGTTGCTGTTAACCAACTGCATCCGGGTGAAATCAGAACGGCGAGGTTGTTTGTGACATATGGTTGATTGTTGATGATTTGCAACCCGTCAGTTCCGGTTGCGTTTTCGATGCCGATAGTTGCGCTGTTGGTAACGCCGGTCATCGTTAAATATTGAAATAAGATTTCCTGATTTTCACGGATTATCACCTGAAAACTTAATCGCGTATTCGGATCAGCTGCGCGGCGAACATTGGTGTATTGGATAATCAGTTGTCGGTTTGTAAAATCTTCGAGAACGTGAACGGTTCCGCCATCCAGTCCGGGGATCAGGTCGTCCCAAAATGGTGCGATTATATCGTTTGGTTGTGCAGAATTAGGAATTACGGGATTGATATTTTGTTGAACGGGTGAGCCAAATGTCAAAAATCCGTTGGCGCTAACCTGAATTTGATTGCGTATTTGACCATAAAATGTGAAATCGAAAAAAACATTGATTAATGCGAAGCCTTCATCGCCAACAGTCAACTGGGTTCCGGTTCCGGATATATCTGTCCACGAAAAAACAGGTCCGCCGGGTTCGTTGCTATCTATAAATGTATATCCGAAGTTATCCGGACCACCAATATTTTCAGATACTCCTTTGACAGGTTGAATTTCACCGATATTCAATGAATAAGGAAGAAGTGGAAGCCTGGTGCCATCTTTAAGAATTAACACCGGCTCATTTTCCTGGATATTCCATGCCAGGGGAGTTGTCCCGGAATTCTTAATTCGTAAACTGCTGTTATCAGAGCCATTTATGGGAACTGCAAAATTTAAAGATCCCGGCGAAACACTGATATCCGCAGTCGTCGAATTAAATGAAACAGATCCATTCTGTGTTCTCTGTGCCCACAATCCATGTGAAAGCAGCAGCATTAGCAAGAGTGATAGTGGTAAAAATCGGGAGCGACTCCGCATCAGGAAAACCTCCATATAATCAGTAAGAGAACTTATTGATACTCGCGTTTGCGGTATTTACAGAGTGATAGTAAATATTAACCATTTCTTACAATTTATTCAACACCTCTGGTGCTAATAATTGTAAATATTTTAAACATTTGTCCGACATAAACAGGTTGTCATTTTGTTGTCGTATTAAAGTCAAAGACTAAAAGCGGGAAACATCTAAGGATCGATGAATTGGATAAAAAATAATAAAGAACTGTAAAATAGAGTTCAATCATCGACAATTGTTGAAAAAAAAAGACTGAGTTTTTGAAGGAATTTGTAAGAATCAGTCAATCTTACAGCACTACATTTTTTATACTGAACCACTAATTCAATGATATTCATAAATGAATAGGACGGATTTCATCAAAACATATCAACAATTTTGACGGTGTTTTACAGTTTTGGGGTCAGTTCTACAAAACGAAAGCGGGATACCCAAAATTTATATGATTTTTTGATTGGAATTCAACGCAAAACAAACCAGAGAAATGCATATCTAAAAAGTAACCGTATTCAATAGTTGTGGAAGATCATAAATCCTAAAGAATATAAGGAATTTAATTTTAAAAAGCATGTGATTTTTGTCTGTTTTTGAAGATTTTTTGGACTTGAATTTAGAATTGACTTTGTATTTGGCACAGATTATATTTGCCATGCTGCAACAAAAAACAATTGGGGCTGTAGCTCAGTTGGGAGAGCGCAACGTTCGCAATGTTGAGGCCAGGGGTTCGATTCCCCTCAGCTCCACCAATCACGATTACGGTCATTGAGTCAACCGAAGATTGTCAAATTTAGCCAGGTCCCACGCAATAGGAGGCTGCTGAACCCCGCCAGGTCCGGAAGGAAGCAACGGTAAGCGGACCAAATATGTGCCGTGGGGTAGCCTGGCTTTTTAGTTTGAAAAACCTCTGTTTACCACTATTCATTTCCCAAAAATGCGGTTTTTGGATTGTCAAATTGACGAAAGCCACCTAGAATCGTATATTACAAAAAAAGGTCAATACAGCAGGAATTTTAGCATCTGAAAAACGTGGAAAAGAAATGTCGGAAAATTACATTGTATTAGCCCGAAAATGGCGACCGATGACCTTTGAGAATGTTGTCGGGCAGGAACATATTACCAGAACGATCAAAAAAGCTTTGGAAAACGGCCGGCTGGGGCACGGCTTTATTTTCGCCGGTCCGCGCGGTGTTGGCAAAACAACAACAGCCCGACTACTGGCCAAAGCCGTAAATTGCCAAAATGGCGAACCGGGCGATCCTTGCAATAATTGCGATAATTGCAATTCGATAAATGCAGGAAACCATCTCGATGTTATCGAAATTGATGGTGCCAGCAATCGCGGCATCGACGAAATACGGAATTTACGTGAAAACATCCGCTTTTCCCCGGCGAGCGCCAAATTCAAAGTATATATTATTGATGAAATTCATATGCTCAGCAAAGAGGCGTTCAACGCTTTGCTAAAAACGCTCGAAGAACCACCATCACATGCGATATTTATTTTTGCAACAACAGAAATTCATCGTGTACCGTTGACCATTTTATCCCGTTGCCAACGATTTGATTTCCGGCGAATACCGACATCCGCGATTGTAACGCAATTGCAAAAAATAGCGGATCAGGAAAAGATTGCCATCGATCCCGAGGCATTGCATCTGATCGCCCGGAAAGCCGATGGCGGCATGCGCGATGCAACCAGTATTCTCGATCAACTTTCTGCATTTACGGGTGATCAGGTGACCGCAGAACAAGTTCAGGAAACTCTGGGCGTTCTGGGCGACGACCTGTTTTTTGAATTCACAAATTTAATGCAGACAAAGGATGACGCTGCCATTTTGGGCTTTGCCGCACGGCTGTTCGAACGCGGTGTAGACACAATGAATTTGATGCAGGGATTAGAGCTTCACTTCAGAAATATTTATGTTGCCAGAGCAACCGGTAGCAGCAATTCGTTGGACGTTTCAGATTTTTACAAAGAAAAATATCTCGAAACAGCCCAAAGTTTCACGGAGAAAGATCTGCTCCATTATCTGGAAATTTTGGTTCAACACACGCAATTGCTTCGATTTAGCGAAAATCCACAGTTGATGTTGGAATTGTTGCTGCTCAAACTTGCGCACAAACCGCTAAGCCTGGATATTCAGGAATTACTGGATTTATTGAAAAATTCACCGGGAAGCAACCCCGGCTCCGGCGGAGATGAACCGCCACCACCGCGACGCCCGGTGCCATCTGCGCCGTCTCCGTCGCACAGCGCGCCACCGGTTTCCGGCAGAAAATTTGAACCGCCGGCACCACAATCATCCGGTGCACCTGACTCGACCAAAACTTCACCCGGCAAATTCGGCAAACTGCCGATAATGGGCAATTTCCCTCCAGCTTCAAAACCGGAAGCTCAACCAGAAAAGCAAACGGTTGCATCTGAACCGAGCGATTCAATTCAGGTTGAGATTACGATTGATGATATTCGCAAAAAATGGAATTCGCTTTTGGGTGCCGTTCGGAGAGAAAAAATTGCTTTGGCATCCTTTTTACAAGATGGCGTTGCGAAAGAGGTAGACGGTCAAATCGTTCATATCGCGTTCGATGCAAAAACTGGTTTCCACAAAGATCATGTTCAAAAAAATGCAGCGATCATCGAAAATGAATTGAAAAAAATTTTTGGTGTAACTTTGAAAATTCAAACTCTTGCTGTCGATTTTGAAGAAGCCGGTATTCAGAAAACAACCCAATCACCGGAGGAAGTTTTCGAAAATATGAAAAACAAGGAACCGGTCTTGAAAAAAATTATTGAATTATTTGACTGTGAAAATACAGATTGAGAGGAAAAATGAATCCTGATTTTGGCGATATTATGAAAAAAGCGCAGGAAATGCAATCCAATATGCAGCGCATTCAAGAGCAATTAGCTAACATCACTGTTGAAGGCAGCGCCGGCGGCGGCATGGTAAAAGTGACCGCCAATTGTAAAAACCAGATTGTTAAAGTGGAAATCGAGCCGGAAGTCATCGACTCCGATGACAAAGAGATGCTGGAAGATTTGGTTGCCGCCGCTGTAAACCAGGCGCTCGAAAATGCCCAAGCCCGTTCGCAGGAAGAGATGCAAAAAGCAATGGGACCCATGATGGGCGGATTAAATTTGGGCGGTTTTAAGCTACCGGGATTTTAATTTTAAAGAGAAATTGAATGAAAGCGCTACCAGAATCACTGCAACACCTAGTTAACGAATTTGGGAAATTGCCGGGAATCGGGCGAAAATCTGCGACGCGATTGGCTTTTCATGTGCTAAACCAGACCCAATCCGAAACCGAAGAGTTGGCATCTGCCATCATAAAAATGAAGCGGGAAATTCGCCAGTGTTCCAAATGCTTTAATTTTACGGAACACGACGTCTGTGAAATTTGCAGCGATCCGAATCGCCGCAGAAATATCATTTGCGTGATTGAAGACGCCCAAACCTTGCTGATGTTGGAAAAAACCAATGAATACAGAGGTTTGTATCATGTTTTGGGGGGCATAATTTCGCCGTTGGAAGGTATTGGTCCGGAAAATTTGCGCATAAAAGAATTGCTGCAACGGCTGGACGGTATCGATGAATTGATTATCGTGCTGAATCCCAGCACGGAAGGGGAGGCGACGACGATTTATCTTGCCAAGCTGCTGAAAATGCACGGCATCAAAATCACCCGGCTCGCCCGGGGCATCCCGTTGGGCGGATCGTTGGAATTTGTGGATGAATTAACGTTGGGCAAAGCTCTGCTCACCAGAAACGAAGTTTGATTCAATGGGAATTCGTAAATTTCTCAGGCTGGAATGGTTCTCAGAACATCAAAGCGGTAGTTTGAATCGGAGTGAAGACGTAATGATTAAAGAATGCGCAACGATCGAAAATTTTGAACAATTATTAAGTGACAGCAAATCCAGACCGGTATTTTTACTCAAACACTCCACGTCTTGCGGAATATCTTCCGGTGCCAAACGACGATATGAAACATTTTCAAATGGCGAGGAAAACGCCGATTTCTGGTTGATTTCTGTAATTCCACAACGTGCGTTATCTCAACATATTGCCCAATTTACCGGAATTACACATCAATCACCGCAGGCACTTTTATTTATTGACGGTAAAGTGGTTTGGCAGGAGTCGCATTGGTCAATTGATGAAAAAAACTTGGCTGGCGCGTTAGAAAAACACATCTCACTGTAAATAAAGAACTTAGCTGCTGGATAAAAAATCGGAAACGAGTTGTTGGACAATCTCCGGCTGTTCCGCATGTACCCAATGCCCGGCGTTCTCGACCGTGTGAATGTTGGCATTTGGGAAACGATCTTTGATCGCAGCTGTATCGTCTTTCAAAACATAGTTAGATTTTCCGCCGACGATAAACATTGTCTTTCCATCAAATTTGCCGGATGGAATTTCACCCGCGAGCGCTGCACGATTGTTGTGAAGCGATTGCAAATTAACCCGCCATGAGAAATTGTGTTGACGATCTCTGACCAGATTTTTTAACAAAAATTGTCGCAGCACAATATCGGAAATTTCCGGCTCAAGCTGTTTGTTGGCATCAGCCAGGGAGTGTATTGTTGAGAGCTGCATATTGAGCAATGTTGTAATGATATCCTCAAATTCAGGATTCGAGTATTTTTTTGGGGCGATATCTACAACTATTAGTTTTTCGATTTTGTGCGGGTAAAGCATTGCAAATGTCATCGCAACCTTTCCGCCCATTGAATGACCGAGAATATTTATTTTTCTGATTTCGTGGTCATGCAGAAATTCGTTGAGATCTTCAGCCATTGCTTCATATGTGTGGAAACTGTCGTGGGGAGATTTGCCGTGATTTCGCAAATCCATTAAAAACATATGGTTGTGCTCGGACCATTTTTTGCTGAGTGTCAGCCAATTATCAGATGCACCCAACAATCCGTGCAGCACGACAAAAGGTTTTCCGCTTTTTCCCAACTCTCTGAATGCTAATTTCATGTAAAGGACAGGTTTTTTAAGCAGCGTATTAATCGTTGTTGATTTTTTGCACATCGAGAGGCAGATCGAAGTATTTTTGGGGAATTGGTTTTCTACCTGCGAAACCGGCATCGATTTCGTGATAGAATTCCAAATCGCTTTCATCACTTCGCCAGCAGAGAAAGACAAGCTTGTCGTCTATAATTGCCGGAAAATCCACCAACCCGATTTTGAAACTCCAATCCTTGAAAAAACAACCAATGGATTCCAACTCAGTGAATAATTCTTGCATCGTTGCAATACGATCGAGGATTTGGGGGTGATCTTTTGCATCGGCACCCAGAACGGTTTTCATAAAATCGATATCCAGGCTGATGTTAAGCAAATCGGCAACTATCTGGCGAACCAATGGTAGCGTTTGCCGGGCTTCTGCAGGAGTAAAAAGTCTTTTCGGTTCAAATAAATCGCACATTATAGATTTCACCAGCGTTAAGTGTTAAACTGTAGTGGCACCGATGCCAATCAATGAAGATCCGTTTATTGGAGCGACAAGTTAGCGAATGAACAATGGGAATGCAAGGAATCTGCCAACTGAAGATGTAAATGATCAAAAAATTATTTGAATGTGAAAATAATCGACACTTAAAAAACGAATCTTAGTACCTGATCGAAGTTATTGAAATTTAACATTATATGCAAATTTTTCAGCTAGCGACCGTTAAAAATTGATCTGTGAAACTTATCTTTTTTTTCTTCTTGACAGTATAGTTTCAATTACCTATATTTTGCCCGCATTAAAAAACAACATACGGGCCCGTAGCTCAGTTGGTAGAGCAGCGGACTTTTAATCCGTAGGTCATAGGTTCGAATCCTATCGGGCTCACGCTTCTAAACCCTGCAATTTTGTAAGTTGCAGAGTTTGTTGTTTAGGTAAACATCAGACAAGTTCTCTTTTTTTGGCATATGTTAGGCATTCCTCGGGTGAGACGACGGTAATTCCTTTATAGCAATCACATAAAAATAATATTCATTCCTGAAACATGGTGACGGGGCAGATAAAATCCAGTTCTATCCATATACCGGCGGCGGAAAATTTTCTGAATTATCTGTAACTTCGCAAATTGCCAACCTGATTCGTTCAATTCAAATGAAATATCTTGTGCTCATTCAGTATTTTTGCCGGGGCATCCTAAAAACATCCGGGAGAACAGTGCTATTTCTCAGCAATGCAATAAAGGTATTGTTCACCTCGCAAATATAGCTCATTATCAACAATCACCGGCGAGGCTGAAAAACTATCGTCGAGAGTGTTGATAGCCAGGATTTCGTATGTTGTGCCATGCTTGATTACTTGGGTATTTCCATTCCTGCTGGTAATATAAATTTTCCCATTTGCGCCAGCGGGCGATGCATATACCCTCTCAATTCCTTTAAGCCTTTGACGGCTAAAATATTCCTCACCAGTTATGGCATTTAAGCAGGCAAGGATGCCGTCATTGCTTTTCAAAAAATACAACTTATCATCATAAAGAAGGGGAGAGGGCGTATAGGGCGTGTCTTTGTCCAGTGTCCAAATGATTGCTTCTGAGTCGGCGATGTTACCTTGTGCTTCAGACAAGTTTATTGCCTGCAAGGCATTGCCCCGAAACCCACTCATCACATAAACCCGGTCATTTGCTGCAACTGGTGACGGGATCACATTTACGGTCATACCGCTGCTCTCCCAAAGCACTTCACCGGTAGCTACATCATAACTGCGTATTTTGTTGGTTGCGCTTGTAATGACCTGGGCTTTTCCATTGCTTTCGGTAATCAAGGGAGTGGACCAGGAAGTCACTTCATCGCGGTTTACTTTCCAGAGTTCTTTACCGGTTTTTTTATCGAGCGCGATGATAAATGACTGCCCTTCGTGATCCCAATTGACAATGATTTTATCACGATGGAGCACTGGCGAACTGCCTTCGCCGAAACCTCGCCGGGTGCTCATGTCCCCCAAATCTTTTTCCCATTTAAGATTGCCCTGCATATCATAGCAATACAAACCGCGCGAGCCGAAATACGCGTACACGTGTTCACCATCCGTTACCGGTGAATTAGATGCCAGGGTTCCGGTGGTATGGGTGCCTTCATGGGGTAATGTTTCGCGGGCAGTGTGTTGCCATAAAATTTTGCCATCCGAACGGTTAATAGCAAAAATCTCAAACTTAACTTCTTCCTGCGAATTGGGTTGTGTATCGCTTTTGATCGCTGTCAAAACAAAAATCTGATTACCCCAGACGATAGGGGTGGCATGACCCTTTCCCGGGATCTCGATTTTCCATTTAATATTTTTGCTTTCACTCCATTCTACCGGCGGATTGCCGTAAGGCGACACACCATTTGCGTAAGGCCCGCGCCATTGCGGCCAATTTTTCTCAAAATCGCTTTGAGGCTGATCTCCCCATACCAACACCGGGATGAAGCAAAGACAGGCAAAAACGATACTATATTTTCCCATCAAAAATTCCTCTCGTTTGTAGTTGTTGATTGGGATTTACCAACCAATTTCAGCTGAAGTATGTCGGTGTGCGGTTATTCAAAATATGAACAAGAATAGTAGCAAAATGATTGGGCGTTGAGATTCTTAGCGTGCACTTACACACAGATTTTGTTGAAATCCCTTGTTCTCGCACCGACAAAAGCGGACAGAACCGAAGCTGAGAACCTTGTGAAAGTGGTTGAAACCAATGAGATGAAAATGTTATTTCACAATCGTCAGACTCTTACCAACAAGCACATCGCCATGCATGTGCCCGAATATTTCCACAATTTGCGCGTTCATTAATGCATCTGATGCCGGTTCTTCCAGAGATACCTTTGCTAAGGCATTGTGTTTATCCCTGGCATAAAAGGACTTTATGAGACCATTCTGATTTCTTTCAAATCCTTTTTCGCTATCTACCAGAATTTTTACGCGCTGATTAATCTCGCCGCTTGCCCGAACTGAGCTAAAAGAACCAATATCATTACCCGGTAACAAAAATAAAAGTGCATAAAGGACGAAAAGTGTAATAATAGGTATAATCACTTTTGACCGGCTGCTGAGTTTCATTTGGCTCTCTTTGTGTTTTTGTTCGACATAGATTTATTGTTTTCTGAATAAAATACAACCAGGCAACTTGTTGAATAAGTTTGAATGCTGGAACGCCCAGATTGTTTCCGTTCTTTTCCCGTATTTATTGTTTTAACGTGATATCGCCCGAAAAATTTAAGATACAATGCCCTACAAAAGACATTACCGGAAACAAAGCATAGCGAGGAAATAGCGATTCTTTGTTTTACTGTCCGAAGGGACAATAATAATAAAAATTTTACTCACATTGGGAAATATCGTATTTTTTTGATTTTGAAGATATCGAAAATGGGTTAGTTTGGCAATATTTTTTTGGGGATTTTGTAGGTTGTGGAAATTGTTTGGGGGTAGGGGTCATTTGAAAATAATATAAAATTTTCAAATGACCGATTCCATCCGAAGCAAATCAATCGTAATTGATCTGCCAAAAATCGATTCTGAGCGGCAATCCATAGCCCGGCGTGAATGGGTTAACTATCGAATTAATATCATTTTATATATCTGCGGACTGTTTGCTCCTGCGGCGGATTGAAATTGCAGTGTGTAAAAATAAACGCCGGAAGAAGCATTTTTCCCGTTGTTGTCCCGCCCATCCCATTCAATCGAATGATTGCCTGCCGGCAGGTGTGGCGTGGTTTTTGCCAAACCAATTTTCCGTTAACATCAAATATTTGCAGCGTCGGCTGTCCTTCGGTGATTAACCGGAAAGGAATTTCTGTTGTCGGATTAAAGGGATTGGGAAAGTTTTGAAGCAACTCAAATTGTGTGGCAATATTTCCGTTAACCGGTCGGGTGCCGGGTTCTGTGATTGTTAAAATCTGATTGATAGCCACATCGGTGAGGTTTTGGATTTCGCCCGATGGCCATTGCACGTTAATTTCATCGATAACGGCAGCTTTTTTTAAACCGAAAGCCGCCAGCAGCGAATGGTTGGAAGCATAGCTGCTGCCCGCACGAATTTCGTGCATTTGCTGGTCACCACCGGTTTTGACAAATACTTTTGCTCCGATGCCACAGTAATTGCTCCTGCTGCCTACCAACCGAATGGTAATCCAATTGTTCGTATGTGTTTGATTGTTAAACAGTTGAAATTCATCGCGATCCACATTTAATACCGCAATGTCGATGGCGCCGTCGTTGTCAAAATCTGCGCAAACGCTTGCACGGCTATCGCCTTCGGTATCAAGCCCCAACTGCGCAGAAACTTCGTTGAAAAAGCCATTTCCGTTATTTCTGAAAAATACATTTTTTTCCGAATATTGATTGGGCCACAGCATCGCGCCGTTTACGACATGCAAATCCCGGTCGCCATCATTGTCATAATCCAAAAACTAACGCCCCATCCCATGGTCAGGTTTTCAATGCCGGACGCCGATGTTACGTCCGTCAACGTATTTCCGTCGTCGTTGCGGAGCAAAAATCGCGGTATAAATTGGAAACGCATACATCGAGATCGCCATCGTTATCGTAATCGGCAAAATCAACACCCATTCCGCCGCCAAACGGAATGACCACTTCATCTCGTAGATTTGTGAATGTGCCATCGCCATTGTTCACAATAAGCTCATCCCGCTGGTATTCGTTGACCACATAAATATCGGGAAATAAATCGTTGTTAAAATCAAAAAAACCAACAGCTAACGATGTGCTGTTACTACCAGCGCCGCTGGCTTCTGTGATGTCGGAAAATGTGCCATTCCTGTTGTTCCGGTAAAGCGTGTTGCTGTGTTCCACATGATCTTGCGAGTGGTTCAATACATAAATATCCAGCCAGCCGTCATTATCAATATCTGCCAAAGCAACGCTGGTGCTCGGTCCGGGTATTGCCAGTCCGGCTGTTGCAGCAACGTCTGTAAAGCTGCATTTCCATCATTTAAATACAGTCTGTTTGCCGCATTGTGGTTGGAAACAAAAATATCCAGATCGCCATCGTTGTCAATATCAGCGCAAACGGTGCCCATTCCTTCCAGCGTATCTGCAACGCCCGCCGCAATTGCAACATCGCTGAAGGTTCCGTTACCGTTGTTCAGAAATAGCGCATTCGGTTTTCCTTTGCCGTTGGTGACGTATAAATCTTCAAATCCGTCGGCGTTAAAATCACCAACTGCAATGCCGCCGCCATAGTGGAAACCCAACGTAATCGAAATGAATACCGGCGATATTGCTGACTTCAGTGAACGTAGTCTGGCACTCACCCAACTGAAGATATCCCATTACAAATATTGCAAAAATGCCAAAATTTAATTTTAACAGCATATCCTTTCCTCCGCAATTACGTCAATCTGATACGTCAAATTTTGAAAAAAATCCTGCGTTTATAAAGCCAATAGCAAATATACCACAGTAATCCCCATACGACAGCGCTGGTTACCAGATTGGAAATTGCAATTCCCGACCAGCCAAACAGACCGTTTGTAAACGGCATCACGATCGAATAGAGCCAGTCGCCGCCGCCCGCTTCGGCAAATAAATAAATGAAAAGGGGATTCATTCCCACGATAATCAAAAATGTTGTCCACTGTGAAATTTTTTTGATATCGATAAACCAGTAGAAAAATGCCAACGCCAGTAATGCCCAACCACCGCTTGCCAGCACGAACGAACTGGTGCTGATCCGTTTGATGATCGGTGTTACGCTATCCAGCGAATATCCGGCAATCAGGGCAATCAGGCCGTAAATGCCAATCCATTTCAGTTTGTCGGTTGCTGTGCGATCGCTGAGCAGCCATTTCCCGGCGAGCACGCCCCAAATGGTGTGGGCTGCGGTAGGCACTGCGTTGAAGGAAACCCAGTGACCGCCGGACAATTCGCCGGAGATCAGCAGATCGACATACGCACCAAAATTGTGGTCCGGCGTAAACGGCTGATTAAATCCGGCAACCGGGAACGTGCGATAAATAAACTCCGTTAACGCCAGTAAAAACAGGCTGATAACTGCTTGCACGCGAAACGATTTGTTCATCAAAAAGAAAGCGAGCAGATAAGTAAATGACAGTTGCGACAGCACATTTTGAAAGCGGAAAGTGATTTTTCCCGGTGCGATGCAATACAACATCCATCCGAACAACAGCAGCAAAAAGGCGCGCTGCAGCGCGTGGCGGGTGATCTCACTTTCCGGATCGCCGCGTTCCCGGCGCTTTTTCACAGAAAATGGGATTGCAACACCCACGATAAACATGAAAAAGGGTTGCACCAGATCCCAAAACCGCAGCCCGTGCCAGGGGTGGTGATGAAATTGTTGCCCGATTGCGGCGATCCACGTTCCCGCAAATTCGGGACTGACCAGATGATCGTAAATCAAGGTGTATTCCGCGATGAGCAAAAACATGGTCAAACCGCGATATAAATCCAGCGAAAGCAATCGCTCATCTGAAAAATTGACAGATTTCGGAGGCGTTTCCATTTGATTCCCATATTGTTGGATTAGTGTTCGTTTTCACCGATTATTGGGTAACAATATTTGCCTCAAACCCGATTTCCTGCCCCGGCACCAACCGGTCGCATTCGATACTGAGCATCGGTTTTTTACCGCCGGAATTGATGGTGAATTCCCGGCTCTCGCCGGGCGAAAGGTATTTCAGCGATTCGGTGGAACGAACGCCGTTTACCGCAACAAAAGCATCGTAATAAATGGGCGCTGCACCAGTATTTTCAACCGTTACCAGCGATTGCGTGTCGTTCGTTTCAAACGATGTAACCCGAAAGCGGTAACCACAAGCCATGCTGTTTTCCTTCACGCGATCCATGCTGATCCAGCGCAGCCACTGTTCGGTAATCATAAACGTGATTCCGAATTGACGCGTATGTTCTGCCCAGCCGGCGTCCACAAAATCGGATCGCCCTTTATCCGGGAACAGGATTTCGCCGCCCATCGGCGAGCGTTTGAAGCGCTCCAACCCGAAAAATTCCCAGCCGCCCAAATTGTAGCCGGGCTCCCAGGCCAGATGAAAACTGTCGTCGAAAATACCGAATTGCAGATCGAGTAGCGGGGCGTCGGATGCAAATGGCGTGCGGTTGGCGACATGAGCATCCTGCGAAATCATCCACGGCGTGTTATGGAAAAGCGTATCGAGATGCCGGAAATATTGCGATTGAAATGCTTTGGACGGGAAATTTTCGCCCATTTTCTCGCCCGGATCGTAAATGTGATATTCCGACCACAGCCCGAAACCGACTTCCAGAAATGCCAGCCGGGGATCGTTATCGTATTTTTGGGCGAGTGTTTCAAAAAATTCCAGAATGAATCGCTGATATTCGGGATGCGACCAATCTGGAAATTCGGTATCGCGATTTTCGCTTTTTTCGACCACGTTTTTGTAATCCGGCAGTGCTTTGATATAATCCGGCACGCCGCTTTCGCGACCGGGATACGTATCCCAAAAACGCAGCACCGCCTGATGTTTACGGCTGGCGATGCCTGCCAGTTTTTCTTCGACAATTGACCAGTCGTATTGCCCTTTTACTTTTACAACGTCGCTGTATCGCAGATATGAAAATTCGAGCTGGATGGCATCGGTATCTTTGTGATCGAGCGATTCCCAAAATACCAATCCGGTCATCGGCTGAACAGCGGTGATTTCGCTTTGCAGCGACACGGTTTTGAATTCGCTATCAGCGGATGTGTTCTGTTTTCCGCAACCCGCAAACCAGCAGGCGGTAACCAGAAGAATTATTGGTGATAATTTTGTCATTTCGTTCCTTTTTCGGTTTTTACCAATGAGAACGAGTGATGTGCTGTGGTTATTGGATTTCAATTTGCTCACCCATTCCGAGAATGTGATACCGCGATTGGAGCGTTTTGGAAAGCATTAACCGCACTTCCCGGGAATAGCCGTGTGTCCAGTAGCGGTTCTGTTCGGTTTCCGTCATCGTGTCACGGTGCTGGGGCAAAATGTAGTACGGTTCCAGTTCGTTGATCAAAATTACCGATTGTTGGATATGCATATTGTGTTCCGTCGGCGAAAAGAACAAGACATCCACATGTTTTAAAAACAGGTGATCTTCCAACAGCACCGTATCGCCGGGCTGAAGCAGTGTTTTATCGCCAATGGTAATGTAATAACCGCAATCTTCCAGATTCGCTTCTTCAAATACAGCAAATTTGGGATTCCCGTGTATCGCACGCATTGGTGTGATTTGAACATCTCTGAGTGTGAAAGGTTGGCGAGGCGTTGCCGCCTGAATGCGCTCTGCTGGAATGTTCACTTCATCTTTGGCGATCTCCACGCAATTGGTGGGCATCACGAACATGCAGTCCGATTTCTCCGCCAAAATGCGCGATGTATTTCTGCCGAAATGGTCGCCGTGTTCGTGAGTGATAAAGCTGATATCCAGCAGCGGTGCAATTTCTGCGGCAGAAACGGGTGCGGGAGATTCGCGGTCCTCATTTTCCAGTACCAGGTCAGTTCCGATCAGGATGCTGTCATGTTTGATCAGCCAGCCGTTGTGCCCCGTCCACCACACAGCCGTGCCGGATGTATGTGCTTTAATTTCATCAATTAATTTGGGCTTTGCATCGTTTGAACGTTGTGCAAAAACGTTGAACATCAGCAAAGACATTATTGCTATCGAAAGTTGATAAATCATAAAATTTCCATATTCTACTATTGCTTGATATTGGCGAACTGCCGTGCACCAACCTGTATATTTTTTATTAATCCAGACGATTGTTTTTATTCCATTTCTACAATCGCCAATCCGTACACATTCACTTGTCCGGTGGTGAAACTAATGTTGCTGCGATTGCCGTTTTGCATCACCGTAAAATCCACCGGCTGCATATCGGACAGCGTTCCGCTGAAGCGCACGCTTTTGGCGGTTTTGCCCGCAGGCAGTTGCAGTTGGACCGTCACGTTTTTAGTGGGCGTGATCTCACCACTGATGGTCACATCGTAATTCACCAGATGCACCAGCAGCAGGTTTTTATCAGCTTGCATCATCGTGCTCATTTCAACATATGGCGAGCTTGCGGAAACGGTCGTCAGGTTGCCGGAGAGCATTGCCAACAGCTTGTCCGCGGCAGAATTGAGGTGGCTGCGGAGCAGCGGATCGATGCGGTTGCGGGTGTAGCCTTCGGGAATATCGGGAAATACATCGGTCATCGCGGGACCGAATGTGGTCACTTCACCACTGGCGGATGTCATGGGAATCAAAAATTTCGACAGCGGAATTTCCACCGGCAAATAAGTGGCTTGACCGTTGCCGACGGTTTTGGATATCGCATTTGCGGAGTAGTTTTTCTCGCCGAACATCTCCGCCAGAACCACCCGTTTTTGCGGAAGATTGTGCTCATCTTTAAACCCGGTTTCGCCGAGAACCAGCAATTTGCCGCCGTTTTCCACATATTTTTTCAACGCGAGCTGTTTTTGCTCGCTGAGCAGCGGGAGGTAGGGGAGATAAATGAGATCGAACCGGCTGAGATCGTTTGCCAGCAAATCGTCCTCGACGATCATCACGTGGCTGATGCCGCGATCCGTCAGCACCCGCGATGCGGAAAATGCAAAGCTGAGTTCATCCGCCAGATATTGCCGCAGCGATGCCAGAATAGCCACATTGCTGTGCGGTTTTGCGCCGACCAAATGTTCCCGGTTTTTAGCTAGAAAAGCATACATTTCGGTTGCGCCGGGCGGTGTTTCCCGCTTTTCGCGGAAAATCGCGTGGTTGGCAACTGCTTCGGCGATGTTCATCTGCGCCATAGCGCTGAGGCATTTCTCCGACGGATCGGGGAATATCGGCGGCGTGATTTCCGTTGCGTACACAATGGTCGGTTTGCCGTGCGATGCTGCCGCCAAAAATTTCAGCGCCGGACTGTTGGTGATTTTGGTGTCATCGTCGCGGCGGCGCGGTGCGGAATCGAGATATTCCTGCATTTCGGAATAGATGAAATCGTCCACTTTGCCGAGCATTTCCATATTTCCTGCACCATCGTACGCGATAGGACCAAAGCCAAACCCGCCGAACACATTTCCGGAAATCATAAAATGGGGATTGTATTGTTTGGCGACCGTTCGCAGCCGGTTGTGGAAGCGCGCCACTGCCGAACCGCGATAGGTGATCCATTCCATCCAGAAATCGTCACCGCGTTTTTCCGGCAATTTGATGGTGTCGTAATCATCTGTGCCGTATTTGGCTTTTCCTGCGGTTGCGGGTAAATTGTCTTTCAAATATTGAATAAATTTCTGCCGGGTGTAATCGCAGTAGCAGGTGCCGCCGGCGATGTGCGTCCAGTCCACATACGATCCGTCGATGCCGGTTTCTGCCTGTGCACGCACCTTGCCTTCCATATAGCGCACATAATCCGGGTTATCCGGGCAGCCCCATGCCTCAAAACCTTCGTCGGTTTTCTGTCCGTACGGCGCATATCGGTAATGCGGAAAGCTGTTATCGGGGCGAACCATCATCCAGGTAGTGGGATCGGCAGCCGGTTTCTCGCCGACATAATCCGCGAAATTTTGCCACTGTTCGTTGTAAAATTTCAGCAGGTGAATTTCGTTTTTTTGCGGATCGGATTCCGGCGTCTGCGAATCGCCGTTCAGCGAAGTGGACAAATAGCGCAGCACGATGTAGCCTTTGTCGTGATAGCTGTCGTTAAACTGTTTTGCTGCATCCATCAGGCTATCGAACTGCGCACGGGTGACGGTTTCAAAATTGGGCGCACCGCTGCCAAACGTGACGGTCATGTTGTTCTTTTCCAGAAATTCCGGGTTGTTGCGGTGACCCAGAATCCAGTGTCCCCAATCGGCAATCGGTGCCCATTCTTTTTCGGGCGGATCGTTTACCAGTAACAGGGTTGAGAAAATAGCGATCAGTAATAAGATCGCCGGTTTGCAGAAGTTAAATGTGCTCATCAAGACCTCCAAATGCTGCGGTTAAAACGAAATGTTCATTGCAAAAATTATCCGGAATATTCCGGTTTCCAGGTTTCGATGCTGCCGTTTGCCATTGCCTGCAACGCCATATCCACACAAATAGCAACATCGCGTCCGTTGTCCACATTCGAGCGCGGTGTTTTGTTGTTGCGCACGCAATCTGCAAAATCCAGAAACATGGCGCGGGTGGTTTCAAAATCATCTTTGGTGGGATTGGCAACAGTAATCGGTATCGCCTCGCTGCGGGCCCATGCTTTTCGGGATGCGCTGGTGATCGCATCCACGGATTCAACGCCTTCATCGGTCAATATTTGTTCAACAGCTTTCGGCTCTGCATAAAATGTGCCTGCTGCGCTTCTTCTTTTCGGATGGTGATAGTGCCTTCCGTGCCCATAAAAATGATGGACACATCCTCAAATGCGTTGGTCAGCACCGATTGATAAATGGCTCTTACGCCACCCGGATATTCAAAAATGGTGTGGACATTGTCATCGGTTTCCCGTCCGTCATTGTAAAAATTGATGCCGCCGAAACCGGTTACTTTTTGCGGCACCTTGTCCAGCACCCAGTTTACCACGTTAATGTGGTGTGAACACAATTCCGCCATTAATCCACCGGAATATTCGCGATACATCCGCCAGTTGAGCAATCGCTCAAATTTGGGATCGGGCACCGGATTGCGCCAGGTCATGTTGCGATTGTAATTGCAGCGAATGTGGGTGATCTGCCCGCAGTCGCCATCCTGAATCATCCGGCGAATTTCGTTGAACAGCGGATTGTTCTGCCATTGATACGCTACCTGAAAAACGCTGTCGGACTGTTTCACCGCTTTCGATAGGCTGACCGCATCGCCGGCGTTCAGCGTCATGGTTTTTTGGCAAATGATGTGTTTGCCTGCAGCGAGCGCATCCAGTGCCATTTGGTAGTGCAGGTGTTGCGGCGTGCAAATTAACACGGCATCCAAATCTTTATTTTCCAACAGCTTGCGATAATCGGTGTAGCTTTTTGCACCTTTTTCGGCACCCGCCAAGCCGTTTGCCAGATGCGGCGGATAAATATCGCAGCAGGCCGTCACCCGGATGCCGGGCGTCATCTGCAAAATTTCCGCTTCGTACGCGCCGCGATCCCCGGTTCCGATCACACCGATCAGAATCTTATCATTTTCAGACATCTTTTTATCCTGCGCAAACGCACTCAATCCGAATGAAAGTCCGGCGGTCGCAACTGCGCTTCGCTTCACAAATTCGCGCCGCGTAATGTTCTTTGGCATGTTTTTCCCCTTCAATGTTGATGTATAATTTTCTGATTTTTATTCCACCTTCACCGTTACCGGATGCCGCAGCCGTTCCGCCCAATAGCGGATCGTTTCGAACGGATCGTTCTCCCCAATTTCGAACAACAGATACGCATTCTCCTCCGCATAGCGGCTGCCTTTGGGAATGAACGTCCAGCGGTCGTGCACCAGCCGCCGGTTCCAGTAGCGTTTGCCTTCCCATTCGCCAATTTGGGTGTGCGGTTGCCAGGTCGGCGACGGCTCGCCGATGTCGTTGGTATTGTCATACATCAGACGGATGCTGCCCAGTGCAAAACCTTCCGTTTCGTGATAAAAACAGAGCCACGGCGCTTCGTTATCCACCGGACCTTTGAATTTTTTTCCGGTTTTGGGATACAGCGGCTCGACCGTAATTTTGCCATCTGTATCCTCAAATGCCAGATGGGTGAACATGCTGTCAGTGGTCATTTCGTCGTTGCGGAGCAGTTCCACACCCAAATCTTCGGTGAAGTCCATTTCTGAATAAAACCTGAAATACGGCACGTTGGCGTAATATTTATACACTGCCGTCAGAAAAATTTCCGGGTGTTTTGGTGCGGGATCCTGCCGGATCGTGCGGATCACATAATTTCCACGATCGATTTGCGTGCGGGGATTTTGCCAATGAGCAATGGTGGTGTACCACTCCACCTCCGGGCGTTTGAAATTGGGTGCCCAATGCACCCGGTTTTCAATGTTGGTCATCAGCAATTCCTGCCCGTTGCGCTTCATGGTGATTTCGCGAATTTGCCCGGAAAGCTCTTTTTGCTCGGAACTGTTGTCGCTGCGGGTCATGTCCGCACGATAAAATTGATTTTCAACAACCAGTTCTGTACCTTCTCCGGCAAATTGCAAATCCGTTGCAGCCGCATTTGCGGTAGAAAATTTCAGCTCATAATGCTTTGTTTCCATTCCGTTTACGGCAACCGGGAAAACCAGCCACAGCGCCAGAACGTTCTGCCCGGAGATGCGTTCCGTCCGCAGAATTTGCACCGAAGTTTCCACACCGCTGCCATCAACAGCCGAAAGCGAAAGCGCATCCTCCGGCGCCGCCGACAGGGGAATTTGCAGCGAAATTTCCACATATTCCCGATCGCGGGAAAAACCGGCGGTTTCCGTCACGCTGATTTTGGCTATCGATTGCGCCTGCCCGAAAGTTACGGAACCCAGAAAAACCGCAATCAAAACAAGTGCACGAAAAAATAATTTTTTGCTCATATTCACATCCGTTTAAAGGTTTGGGCGAACAGTCGCTCGCCCTTTCCGTTGTCTATTCAACCCAAACAACCATTCCGCGTTTGAAAGTTGGCACGGAGCAGTGCAGCTTTCCGTTTTTCCATTCACTACCAATTTTTTTCACTTTGCCGAGATAATCCAGCGAGTAAACTGTGGCGCCCTTTTTCGCGGGGAAAGCCACTGTCGCGTTTTGTTCCGGGATTTGATTGGCGTTCTCTTTGCCTTTCAACCCTTTGAAATTGGCCAAAAATACATGCGGTTTTCCGTCCACTTCGGCAATCTGGGTGGCGACAAACGGCGATGCCTGCACTTCCACCGCAGGCTGGAATTTCAGATCGCCGGTCAGGTGGTCGGTAAATGCCTGAAGCTGGTTGTAAAATTGGCTGGATTCGAATTTCCCCTCAAACGCCGCATCGTTAAACCCGGATTTTACAGCCTGATAATATACTTTTTCCGGGCAATCCGGTTGATAGCTGAACCGCTTGCCGGTCACAGAAAATTGCTCTTCTGACGGATTTTCAACGCCCAGCATGTCGTGCAACGGGTTGTTTTCCCGCCGCTGGCGCAGATAATCGTACGTGCCGGTTTCTCCCGTTGCAACCAGCGTTTTCCCGGCATCAACGTAGTTTTTTAACCATGCTAACTCATTTTCATCCAGACACTTAACATCCGGTAAAATGAGCATATCGCCGGTGAAATCAGACAGCGTCAGCGGTGTAACGATCTGGAATTCGAGGTGTGATTGCAGCAGCAGAAACATCATGCCGCGATACGCCGGAATATATTCATCCACAAAGTAATTGCGGGTTTTCTGAGAAAAATACACCCCGACGGGCTGGATGGGTTTGCGCGGGAGGTAGAAGGTCAGTTCGTGGTCGTCAATCCATTTGAAAACGCGTTTCCGGGTTTCGTAATCATTCGAGCGGGACATCACATGTGTGGCAGCATCCCAACAGTTGGCGCCGGCCATCAATTGGGACATCATCAAATTTTCGATGGCATCCGCCGGGGTGATTTTCTCATGATTTTCCCATGAATAAGTGAGCATCCAGGTGGCTTTGCCGTTGGCAAATGCGCGGAAAGAATACATGCCGGTCATGAATGCGAACCAGTCCGCCGGCTGGCGATCGGCGGATTTATAGCCGCCCGCGCTGTATTCGTGGGCGACGACATCCACCACCTGATACATTTCGTAAACGTCCGCACCAACGCGAACGGCCGCATCTTCGATACCGGGATAAATTTCCGCAATCGTGATAAAATCGGGATTCACCGAACGCCCGTTTTTCGCGACATCGGCCATAAATTCAGTGAGTGTGCGAATGCGGAAATCCACCCATTTGATGAAATTCGGGTCGTTGAAATCGCCCAATCGCATATCGGTGCGGGCGTTCAGTCCGCTAACCGCTTTGAACGCTGCCAATGTGTATTCATCAAAACTTGCCCAGGTATCTTCCCAACCGTCAAAGTGGGTCATCCAGTACGGGATATCGATGAACACACCGTCGATGCCCGTTGCGGCAATCTGTCGAATGCGCTCCATAAATATCTCGCGCCATTGCATGGCATACGGCGTGATCCACACATCTTCATCACCTGAGGAAATCCAGAACGCGGTTCCGCCGCCAAAAACTGCCGGATTACCGTTGATGTTTCGCTGCACCCAATCGGGATGATCTTTGAAAAACGTATGCGCTTTTTTGTCCGCATCCGCGGTGATGGTTTCCAGCCCCTCGGTGTAAACGAATACCTTGTTGCCCACCGCATGCGCCGCCTCTGCAACCGCTTTGATGGCAGCGAGTTTTTCGGTTGGCTCCATAAAACTTTCGTAATATCCAGTAAGGCTGTTGTCCGTTTCGATGCCGAAAACATGGGTTTCCGTGGCGCTTTTGATAATGTCTGCAACACTTTGCTGGCTCAAGCCGTGTCCGGCGATGCGCACATAATGGGTCCAGTTTTGCCCGTGTTTTTGCGCTTCCGGCGGCTGGGCGTTCAATGTGAAAATGCTCAGCAGCAGCGGAATCACCCAGTTCAGATAACGACTTAAATTGTGCATAAATTTTTTCTCCAATAGATATTTAACAATTTCAATTTTTGCTTACTGACCACTCACCCTGATGCAGCCGGGAATGGTTCCAATCGCCCGAAATAACAGTATTGAATACTTTACCGGAAAATTTGACCCGCGCGCCAGGGTAAATGGTTGACTGGATGACCTCGAAAAAAATGCTGTCGCCCTGCACTTTTCCATTGTTGAACGCAACGGTGGTAAACGCGCTGTCCGAAGTTGCCAGCGTTCCGGTCAGCAAAGTATCGCTGTGGTTTAGCACCAGTGTTACGGCCGGATTGCCAATAAAATGTGCCGGATCGCCTATCAGGCTGCCCTGCCATGTGCCGGAAAATCGGTGATCGCCTGGTGGTGGTGTGTTTGCGGCACCGTCATTACCGCTGCTGGATTTTCCGCAGGCGAGAATACTCAACGCGAAAATCAACAGTAGAACGCAATAAACGGCGCTCTTTTTGTTGCGTCGAATTGAAAATTTTTGTGTTCCATTTTTACGCATGACCATCTCTTAAAGTAAGTGATCCGTCTGCATTGAGCGCTTCGCGGCATGCCCAGCGCACCGGTAAACGGCGCCCTTTTACTTCGATTTCAGCTTTTACTTTCAGCCCTTCCCAGTTGGTGCCTTTTGGCAAAATGAACATTGCCTGACGGACTTTGCGGGGTAGGGGATAACCGGCATCGAGGCTGCCGCCGACATTCACGCTGCCGTCATCGTTGAACACAGTGATTCGCAATACGCCCGGAACGCCTGAAATACCATCATTTACAAAACCCATCACCAATCCGGGGTGCTCCTCTTTTTCGAATGACCAAATCCAGGATGGGCGCACCCGGTAACCGATGTTACGCGCCAGATCGTCCAGCGAATCCGGAAATTGGTTGTAATAATTCATGATCCGGTCTGCCGATATGCGATGCCAGTTCCACAACGAGAAATAGTTTGCGCCAAGATCTTTCACATGTGAAATGATGCTTTCCGTACGGGGAATGCCTTCTTTCATCCGCAGGGTTTCCGGTGTGCCGTCGGAAATGCCCTGTTCGATCGTCGCGCCAATCCACGGCGGTCGATTGCTCAGCGAATCAATTTGGGTGTTTTCGATAAAAATAGTGTCGGTGCGCAACCAATTGTGCGAACGAATGGTGCGATCCAGCATCTCCGAATTTCCCACCCGGCTGTAGTCCGGTTGGGTGTTGGTGGTCAGCGGGGTTTTGTCCCAATTCCGGATTTGATGCTCAAGCATTTCCATAAACGTTTTTTCGGCGGTCAAATCGTCCGGAAAACAATGCCCCCGAAAAGGCCAGGTGTGCCCTTCGCCCCAAAAACCATACATGCAGGTATCGACATATTCCACATCCGGGTGCCCGTTGTAAATATCGGCCAGCATGCTGTCCATTTCTTTGAACGCGTTCATAAACGTCGGATGATCGTATCGCGGGGCGTAATGCACCTTGCCGGGAATGCCGATTTGATCGGTGGTGCCCAATTTGACAAACGGTGTTTTTTCCGCCACAAAATCCGGGCAGGAATGCGGTTCGATCACCGGACTCATCAGCTGAATTCGCAATCCGACTTTTTTACCATATTTTTTGGCCATCTCGAAAGTGAGTTTCCAGTGTTCCGGAAAATCCAGACGACCGGGTTTTTGTTGGATATCGCGCCAATCGACCCGGATATACAATTTGTTGCCCAACGACATTTTCGCCAGTTTTTCAATGGATTCTGCGAGCGATTCGCCTTTGATTTTTGGCGGTCCAACTTCGTCGCAAACGTAGGTAATTAACCCCATTCCGTAGTTTGGCACAACTCCTTTGGATGGCGTTGTGCTGCTGACAACCGAATTTCCCGGCACATATTCCTCCGGCGCATATTGCGGAAAGGGACCCTGGTAGAGCCTGTCTTTTACTTCCGGTCCGCCACCAAAATTATAACCATCCCAATTGTGGGCAGGCACGCGGGCATATGCGGTTTTTGCACCGATGCCGGACAAAACAACCGCTGCGCCGCCGGTTTTCAGAAATGTTCGTCGATCCATTTTCCACCTCACAATTTGAATATTTACTGTTCGCTGAACTTTTTGTGGAGCGCATCGAGCAACGGTGTTTGCCCGTTTTCCGAATAATCACCCATCAGCGGCCAAATGACCAAACCGCGGGCGTTTTGCCGGATAATGTATTCGGCTTTTAACGTAACGGATTCCGGATCATCGAGTGAAATGAGCATTGCGGGCGATTTGCTAACCAGATACGGCGCCTGAGCTTTGGCATCCCACCGGCGATCAAAAAGATCCATTTTTTCCGAAATTTCGGCGTATCGTACGCCATCATCCGCCGCGAACAGCGGATTTTTTGAACCCTGGTGCGCGCCATAAATTTCACTGCCATTGTTGAACACATGCCCGAAAAAAACGACACAGAGATTGATTTTTTCTGCCGGAACACCGTGGGTTTCGTGGTAGAGTTTAAATGCGCCGTCCAGACAGCGTGCCGAATCACCCTGCGCCGGTCCAAACAATGCGGAGTTGTGATTGCTGATGGTTCCCCACGGACCAAACAAATCGTAAGTCATAATATTCAGGTAATCCAGAATAGCGGTGATTTTCTGAACCTCGATATCCGGCAAGTGACCGGCAGCAGCCGGCAGGGAAGCGGAAAGGATGTATTGCTGTCCGGCTTTTTGCCCATATGCCAGCAGGCTGTCCCGCACTGTTTGCAGCAAAAATGTGAAATTATAGCGATCCTGCGGTGTGCCATTGTGGCGCACGTATCCGGGAAATTCCCAATCGATATCAATGCCGTCAAAGCCATATTTTTTAATGTGTTGGACGCACCAATGGGCAAAATTGGCACGTTTTTCGGGATCGGCAGAAACCTGCGGAAAGTTGCCGGATGTTTCCCAGCCACCGACGGACAGCACAACTTTTGTGCCCTGCTGATGCGCTAAATCGATCATCGATTCGGACGGCTCGTCATTCTCAGGCATGTCCTCGGTTTCGCCCAACAGCAAGTAGCGATCGGCGATCGAATCCATCCCGACAATTTCCCCGCTTTCCAGCGGATAAAAAAAGGAATAGTTGATGACCGTCAGTTTGTCGTACGGAATTGCCTGCAGGCTGTGCGCAGCAGAATTTTTTTGCCATTTCCACGACTGGTAGCATCCGATGATTTCTTTTTGCTGGGCAAAAAGGTGCCCGAATAACGCAATCCCCAAAATTGCCAGTAACCAGAATTTTAGCCGCATGTTGTTTAACTTTCCGATTTAATTTTTATCATGTTTAAAATTTTCAGCGCATTTTTGTTATAGATTTTTTCCAGCACATCGTCCGGCAAAAAGACGCCGTAAATCATCCAGCGACCCTGTAAATGGTGCCCGGCTGCGGAATCAATGTATTCGTCATCTGTTTCCAGAAACCGGTAATAAATGCGGTAAGCTTCGGCATTCGGTGGTGTATCCGTTCCGAACAAAACGCGATCCTGATATTTGATGAAAAATTTACGTGCGGTATACGGTTGCCTTCCCAACTCGCTGATCCGGGCATCAATATCCACATAAAAATTGGGGTAGGTATCCAGCCAGATGCCCACTTTGCCCAATTCTTCCGGCAGGTTTCCCATGTGCGCACCGATAAAAATGGTGCCGGGGTGCCGTTCGATGATGCGGTTTCGCTGTGCCAGAATGTCATCTTTTGACGGAAATTCATCGCCATAAAATGACCAGTCCGGGTGTGCGCCCAGTTCATCGTATCGCTCGTTGTAGCGATCCACCGGTGTGAAAAAGGCTTTGGGATCGGAAACGTGAATCATCACCGGGATGCCCAATTCGCCGCATTTTGCCCAGATCGGATCGATTCGCGGATCATCCACCCGAACCAGTTTTCCGGTTTTATCCTTCCATTTCAACCCAAGGTCTTTGGAAATTTTTAGCCCGCGAACGCCCATTTTTACGGCTGCTTCCAGTCTTTTGGCTTCGTTTTTGCCAAAATCGGGCTCGTCAATGCGGCTGAAATCAGGTCTGAAAAAGAGTAAAAAGCGCTCTTTGGATACTTTCTGGGATTCGCGCAGATGTTCTTTGTAAAAATCATTTTCGGAATTGGCGTCCAGGCTAACGCATTTCCAGACACCTGCCGCTTCCATTTCTGCCAGATATTTTTCTGTATTTGCCAATTCGCCGAGGTGGTTGTGAATATCAATTACCGGGAATTTCGGCTTCATGATTTTGGTTTCCTTCACCACCATTTGGCTGACCGGCTGCCAGTCCAGCAGTTTGAGATCGCCGGATTGTCCATGCAACGAAGCAATGCCAGACATACATACCCCCAAAATTAGTGTAACGATTGCCAAATTGCGCATCTTCGCCTCCTGGCGAAATGGTTTCGCCCGTTTAGTTGAGTCATTCTCATTTTTCAAAAAACAGCGTGCCGAAAACAGATGGCTTGTGAAACCGTGCTCCGGTTGGTGACCAGGCGTAACCCGTGGACGGTTCACCGGCATCTGCGTTTACTCTGTAAAAATTGATTTTCCACTGTGTTTTACCGGGCACAACGGGATGTTCCGCATCCGTAATTTCCGCCAGCGGAATAGCGATTTCGACAGTCCAGACGGTATCGCGGTCATCCCTTTTATTGAGTGAACCGTTCACCGAAACAGCTGTTTTTATGTTACTTAGGTCATATGCTTTTGTGGCGGCAACATCAATGTTTTGCGGATCGACGATGTAGCTATCGAACAACACATTGGCCGGTGATACTTCGATTTCAACGTATGTATTTTCATCCTGATCGGTATCGAGAAAAACTTCCACAACTTCTTCTTCCCACAAATGTTCGTCCCTTTTTGTGAATGTGCTCCAGATATCGGGATCATTACAGATAAAACCGACAAACAGCATTTTTTCATCAAAACAGGCTTTCACCCATGTTTGGATGTCTTTCTCGGTAACGGGATCGCCGGAACGATTATCGCGGAGTGTTACCGTTTGTGCGGATTGCCATGCGGTTTCGTCCAGCAACCCATCAACTGATATTGCTCCGGTTGCCATTGCTGCGGTAATCCGGAATTCCGGTTGATGCTGCTGTTGTGGACCGTTGCAGGCGAGGCAGGTCAGCAGCAATCCGGCAATAAGTGCGGTTGCAAATTCAGGGCATTTCATTGCGGCACCTGATGGTTTAACGGTAGAAATTATCTATTGATGTTACGCAACGGGGAAACCGGTATTTTAACGAATTGTCTGAATCTGTCGGTTGCGCATTTTTTTTGATCGAGTGCATCGAAGGGTGAGGGTATTTGAAAACTTACCGTGTCTTCGAAGCGACTCGTGTTGCGAGTTTTCTTTGAATCAGTCGACAAATTATTTCAATCTGCGATACCAGGGTAGCCGTTCGATAGGTGCGTTTACAACGGCGATTTTCGGACCTTTAACCACGCTACCGTCATCGCCCTGCCAGTTTCCCGCCGGGAAATGGATGGTTTTTGTAACGGCACCCTGAGCCAGAACCGGTGCAACCAAAATGCTGTCACCCAGCATAAACTGGTCTTTTATGTTCGCGTAACCCTGATGTGGAAAAACATATTCCATGTGTCGCACAATTGGCTCGCCGGTGTGTGCAGATTCGTTCGCCAATTGCAAAATGGTTGCTGCGAACTGTTCGTGCAGATCTGCCATTTTCCGGCAGATGGCTAAATTTTCCGGAGAAAGGATTCGCCAGGGCGCCACCGAAAATTGCATCATTGGCATCAACGCGTGGCATTGGCTGGAGCGCACGACCAATTCCTGATCGATGGTAGTGGTGCTCAAAAATGAACCAAATTCGCCGCCGCCGATCATATCCGGACAGGAAAACGCATAGCCGACCAAACCCTGTGTCAGAATATCCGGTATTAATTTTTGCAAATCCTGCCAGTCATGGGCTTTATCCCTGAGCCGTTGTGCCAACGGCTGTCCGGCGAGTTTCCAGCAGGCGCGAAATTCATTCAACGGATAGCGAAGCCCGACGCGGGCATACATTTCCATGTGTCCGTTGGCGTGGGTTTGCTCAAACGAGCGATAATCACCGACGTAAAAATAGTCGTCGCCGCCGTCCAGCTTGAATCCGTCCACCGCATATTTTTCGATTAAAAATTGGAGCTGTTGATGGAACCACATTTCAGCTTCCGGATTGGTAAAATCGATGACGGCACTCACGCCGTTCCACCAGCGAATCATTGCCGGTTCACCAGCGTCGGTGTTTTCGCGAAGCAAATAGCCTTTTTCGGAAATCTCGCGATAAACCGGGGAATCCGGGCTGACAAACGGGCACACCCAGAGCATTACCTTAAATCCCATATCATGCAACCGGCGAATCATTTCGCGCGGATTGCTGAATTTCTCCGCCTTAAATTCCCAGGTGCCGTAATCTTCCTGCCAGTTGTCGTCGATCATCAGCACGCCGGGCGGGAAACCGTTGTCGATTATTGCCTGTGCATACGTGAGGATATCCGCTTCATTCTGGTCATACATCAACTCGATCCAGGTGTTGTATTGCGGCGCAGAAAATAACAATTCATCCGGTAATTTGCCTGCCGGTGGGAAATACTGTTTGCTCACGGAAAGAAATGCATCTTTAAGCGTATTCCCGGTTTTGCCGGAAAAAATCTGGCTGAATTGTGAACTCGCGGTTAATTGGTTCCCGCTGAATTCGAACCGGAACGGATCTTCGCACCAGACATAGCGACCCTGATTTGAAATCAGCAGCGGCTGGCTTTGGTTGCCTTTGTTGTTGCCTAACAAATCGTGCGCGTACGGATTTTTGCCAAAGGGCATTGCTGATCCATCGACGACAACGCCGCCCCACCAATACTCATCGGCCGACAGCTCTATTGAGATCCTATAGTCGCCAGCTTCAGTAGCGGATTGGGCAATCAAACTTCCGCCAAAGATCGTAACGAACAGTATAATCCCGGATAGGTAGTTTTTCATTTGAATACCGGTGTTTGTTAAAACCAATTTGAGTGCGGATACCTGATTTTAAAATAAGTTTCCGGGTTTTCCATTGTGTAAGATTTATCCATCAATAGCAGCGATGTATTGTTGAGATTTTCAAAACGACGGTGAATGGCACGAAACGCCTGGTCAATCGAAAAATAATTGATTTGCAGGTTGATGATTTTTTCATCGGTCGATTCCGGCCAAAGCCGCACTGTGTAATCGATAATCGTATCAATCGGATAATACAACTGGATGTTGCCTTCCCATCGGGAGGTCAGCAGCAAACGGGTTTCGTAACCGAGATCCACTTCGATGCCTTTGATGACATATGCGCCGGGCGGCACATTGGGAATCATAAAATATCCGTTCTCATCGGTTTTTACTCGATAGCCTTCTTCGCGCCCGTCGATGCTGGATTTGCCAACCACGACCACCCGGATATTGGCGGTTTTCGATTCAAAAACATCCTCTACGCCGTTGTTTTCCAACAAAATTGCACCAACCAGCAGACTTTTTTCCGGCTGTGGTTCTTCCATTATAATTTGTGATCCGGTTGCACAGCCATGCATCTGGAACAGTACAAATAGACTGGCGATAATCGAAAAAAATTTGCTCATCGTACTCCAAAAATTTTTTTGTGGCGAATTGCGCAAGCACGCCGGAAAATCGTTACAACACCCGATGCGTGTTATTTTACCAACAGCATTTTACGTGTTTGTGTTTTTGTCCCGGCAATCAGTTGATAATAGTACACTCCCGATGGTAAATTCTGACCACTCCATTGGGTTTCATAACGTCCCGAAGGTAATCTTCCATCCACAAGTTTGGCGACGTTTTGACCACGGCTGTTGTAAATGATTAGCTGCACCTGCATGTTTTGCGGGATGTCAAACGCAATCCGGGTTGCCGGGTTAAATGGATTCGGGTAATTTTGATGGAGCGCCATTTGAGCGGAAATATTTTCGCCGTTTCGTGTGATGCCGGTGGAAACGGGCAGGATATCTGCCAGCCGGCCGCTGATGCGCACATCATCCATTTTCCCTTTAAAATCCTTTATTGACGGATTGGCAGGATCATCCCGGAACCAACTGCCGATTGCCAACGGCTCGCTGTTTGAAAAAAAGCTCTGGTTAAAATCCAGCGTATCCGCAGGCTCCGCAACCGGATTGTTCCACATGTAAACTTTTCCGGCTGTAAAATCATAAAACGCCGCAACAAACTGCCATTGTCCCGTAACAATTGTAAAATTTGAGGCAACCACCTGCGCCTGATTATTGGCATCGCGAATGAGAAATTCCAGATGGTTCGTTCCGTTTGAAATTCGCAGTGCGTAATTGGTAGTTTTGGGATTTTTTTTCTGCTCACCTTTGTTGATCAAATAGTGCACATCGTTGAGCACCACCGGATAAATCCATCCCGAAATACCGATGTTTTCATCGTCAAAATCCAGATCATTACTGTCGTCGATAAGAAGAAAATTATGTGTTTGCAACGTATCCAGCCAAAGATAGGCGTTGCCTTCCTGCAGGGGCGGGCTGCTATCGAACATGGCCATGTTTTGCAACACGCCGGGATTGTTTGTTGCATCCCATTCGGCGATATCGTCGCCATTATTTTCAAATGTCCATCTGCCGCCTTTGCTCTGTGAAAAGGCAACGGCTGTCAACAGAATTGCGAAAAAGATCAACCGGCGAAGCGCAACGGTAGCGGAAAATTCCGGCAAATATCCGGACACCGGGAAAACTCCCGGCGTCCGAAACAGATCTTTTTTTGCAAAATAACTATCGTTGTTGTGAAGCATAAACGTCCTTAATGGTTAGTCCCGTCCATAATTCGGGGCTTCCTGCACGCCGATGTACGCTTTTAAAGCAGCGCCGCAATCGCCACCCCAACAGGGGAACGCCGCATAAATAGCCCGGTTGCGGAAAGTCATGTAGCGCATTGGGGAATCATTCGGATACAATTCGCCTTCGTATAATGTTTCGCCGGGCGTGCCGTCCGGATTGAGGGTGTAGAGGTTGCCTTCCCAGGCATGCGCCCAATACATGACGCCATTCTCATCGAAATCGAAGCTGCTGGGCGAAAGCCCGTCGGTTTCCAGATAGGGTTCTTCTGCGCCCAAACTGCCGCCGGTAATCGGGAAGCGGGTGATGGTTCCGTCCCAAATTCGGTTGATATACAGATATCCGTCGAACACCCGGCAATTTTTCACCGGTGCGCCGTCCAGATCGATGTAAGTCATGTTGCCACCCGTATCCATTACGTTGATGCCTGCATCGCGGGAAACGATGTATGTGTTGCCAGCAGCATCCCAATCGATCGACACAGCGGCATCGGCAAATGCGTAATCCTCGATAGATGAGCCATCTGCCGAAACACGGATAACTTTGTTTTCATCCACTGCGCAAACATACAGATAGCCGCCCGGACCAAAACGTAGTTGCCCGCCGACCGGCACATCTGCAAAAACGCTGCGGGTGCCGTCCGGCGCAATTTTTATAATCTGACCGTCGTTCCGTGCACCGATATAAACGTTATTGTTGTCATCAACCTCGATGCCGTTTGCCCAGTTGATATCTTCTGCGAGAAGTTCCAGCGTGGGCAAAAAGGTAAATGCGGAATTGTTGCTCCAGAATTCGGAACCCTTTACGGCCACCTGCACATCTACCGTTGCATCGTTAACGTTTGGCGTAATGACGGTCAGCGAGGTTGCGGTTGCGGCTGTAACCGTGCCAACCTTGTTGCCAAACCGAACCATGTTGAACGATGGTTCGGTGTCAAATCCGCTGCCGTTGATGACAATTTCATCTTTCAGAAAACCGACGGTGGGCGTTATTCCGGTTATCGTTGCCGCCGCTTTGCCGGTGGGATTTGGGTCGGGTTTGTTGGCGCCATAAACCGGCTGGTCGTTGTCTTCGCAGCCTGCAAATAGCAGGGCGAATGCCAACATCCCGGTAAAAAGGTGTATCTTCATCTTTGGTTTCATTAATTTTTCCTCCGGTTTTTTCTTTAGCGAATTGACTTTCCTGATCGCTAAATAAAAGTCCAATATGCTAAAGACCCATTAAAACTGGAAATCGAACGAGAACATGTGTACGCCATCAAAATTCTGGAACGCAACGTAACTATAATCCAGGCCTAAAGATAACGATCCGGCGCTATACGCAAAACCGCCACCGACTGTAAAATCTTCCTGATCATAATTGGTTTTGTATCCGCCGCGCAGGAATACCAGATCTTTGAATCCATATTCCAGACCCAGATGCATGCGTTCGCCGTAATCACGTGGGTGAATTGCATCTACGGACATGGTGACGTTGTGCGGCGAATCCTGTCCGCCGATAAAATCCTTCAGCCCCATTGCCATACCAATTCGGAAAGTCAGCGGCAGCGAAAAATATTCCTCCCGATAAACCACCTCTTTTGAGAAGTTTTGGAAGGACATCGCGATCCGCAGATCTTTATAACCGGTGTGGTAAATGGTGCCGAAATCGAATGCGAGCAAGTTCGATTCTGCAGTGAATTCGGTTGCTTCATCAAAATTGCCAATATTTGTTGTGCCCAGATTTTCATGCAAATAACGGACATTTCCGCCCAACGCGAATCGTTCCGAAATCCGCCGGGCATAGCTGACGCCGACCAGAAAATGGTCCGGCGAAAAAGTGCCGGTTTCTTCGTAACCCTGAGCGTCGTTTGTCCGGCGCGTGCCGTTCAGCGTTCCCCAATCAACCGTGGAGAGGTGAACGCCAAAAACACCGTAGCTGCTGGTGCTCCAACTGATTGCGGCACTGCTCACATTTATTTCCGCAATCCACTGGTTTTGGTTGAGAAACAGGTGCCCGCCTTCCGCAAAAGCCAAACCGGCAGGATTCCAGAAAACAGCGCTGGCATCGTTTGCCAAAGCTGTGTAGGCATTACCCAACGCGCTGGCTCGTGCGCCAACGGGAATGGATAACCACTTCATCCCGGACTGGGCAATTTTGCTGATACCATCCGCCGATGCGGGCGTTTGGAGCAAAACAGCCGCCATCAAAAGTGGGAAAAAGTATTTTAATGTTCTATTCATTTTATCCTCCATAAGGATTTTTCATTCAAACGATACGGAATGTCCGACTACCGGATGATTACAAATTTTTCGATACTGCCCTGAATTGGTTCGCGAGCCAGGTTTTCGGCGTCATCTATCTGAAGGATATACACGCCGGAAGCCACATACTGGTTGGACTCGGTGATCTGATCCCATTTTTCATCCGCGCTGCCGCTTTGGTGATCGATCGTTTTCACAAGATCCCCGGTAACGGTGAAAATGCGCAGGGTGCAATACGGCGGCAGATTGACAAACAGTAGCTGGTTATCGTCTTCCGTAAAGTTGAAATCCTCTGCTTTCCGGACGTACGGGTTGGGAACAATACGCACTTTATCCGCACTCGCGGCACCCGGCTCAAACGCGGAAGCGGCAATTTCGGAACGGTTGGCGTATTTGGAACTTTCCAGCCCTTGCGCATCTACAGCGGTAACGGCATAGTGATACGCTTCGCCGCGAACCACATCGTTATCCGTGTAAGTTGTTTCGCTGGCAGGAACTTCGGCAATCATTTCCCAGCGCAGATGTTCGCCGCTCGGACGGATTTCATTATAAGTATCAACCAGGAATGCGCCGCGTTTGCGGTAGATGCGGTAAAAATCCAGATCCGGTTGACCGGAATCCCAATCCGGTACGGTGCTCATGTCCTGCCATTCCAGCTCGATGCGGTTGGGACCGGAAATCACATCCAGATTGGGTGCCGGTAACGGATCGGGAATATCGAGCCCGTTATTCCATGCAAACAGGGCACGGTCCATCGTTTGAAATAGCGAATCTTTGCCGGTCGCCAACAGCGCGTTTTTAGCTGCGTCGTCAAAAGTTGATGCGCCGCCGCGATACCAGTCGCGCCATTCCAACCCTTTTTCGATACACAAATCGCGGGAAATGCCGTTTGCGCCTACCGCGTAAACAATGCGGATGGAATCACCTTTTTGCAAATCATATGGCCCGAAAGCTTGGAAATTATATTCCGCTTCCTGCCCGGATGGGTCGTCCGGCCAATCGGGTTGCATTTCGACAATAAATTTTTCGCCGGATGCCGCCCAATCCCAAATGGTTGAAAATCCCGGGAAATCGCTGTCCCAAACGTTGTAAATATTCATGTTTCCATGAACGGACAGTGGTTGAGTGAGCCAATCTGTATTATCCGTTGCCGAGCGATCGATATGCAGCGCGGAAAAGCCGGAGTACGCGTTCGACACAAATTCTGCAGATGGCATTGGCGTGGTTCCGCCGGAACCTGTGGCAAAGCGGGGATCGCCAGTGTCGTCGAATGTCGGCCCGCCGGCTTCAAATTCCGTGTAATCCGGATGATCGCCATCCCATGCGTATGACAGGTGAATCTGGCGTCCGCCGGAAACCAGCGTAGAGTTCCGGGCTTCGTATGTTGCCCAGTCATCTTTGCCTTCTTCGTACCATCGGGAATAGGTGATCCAGGTTCCCTCTGCCGTTTGGAAGGTGTAACCGATCAAAAAATAGACATCGTCCAGCGTTTGGGTGTCGTCCGTATCAGGTTCGGGATCTTCATCCCAATCGAAAGTTACGGTGTACACATATTCAACGATTACGTAATCGTCGTGATCCGGATTGGAATATGAGTATGTGCGTTTGACGACATCGAATCCCGGTAACGCTTTGTAGCGATTTTCGATCATGATATCGGCAGGTAAATTCGGGTCAACTGTTCCGTTAAACCGCCGCGATGAGAGCTGTTTTTTGCCTTCTGCGGTTACCCACACTTCCGGCGGTGCGGCGCGGCGAACTTCCCGAATGCCGTACGGTTCGGACTGATTGTAGCTCACCGGATCTAAAAATTCTTCTTTTGAGTGGGTCGTTCCGTTTTCATCGACCCAGTTTAATATGGCGAAACCGCTGTTACGAAACACAACCGTTCCGTAACGGAACTGATCCTGCGGCCATTCGCCGGTAGGTTCCACATCGTTGGTGTTGATGGTTTCGCCAGCCTCAACCCGGTATTTGTAATCGCCCAGGTTGTGTGTGCGGGTTTGACCAACTGCAACGGATGCGGAAAGAATTAGTATGATACAACTGATCAACAGTTTGATCATGTGCAGCTTTATTTGTTTGTTCATTTTTCCTCCAAATCTAAACTGGTTCGTGTGCATGAAAGCATGCTTTCCGCATCACAGTTGTACCCGGAGACCAAAGAAAATGTCTCTCGGATTAACAAAATGCGACCATGTGTTCCATCCCAGGTCGATATAATCCTGTTTGTAATCGCCCAGCTTGTCATTGCCTTTTTGTTCGCCCTGCTCATGCGGGAAATGCAGGGAATCTTCGTATCGGGTATAATTCAAGGGGTTGGGGAATCCCTTAAAGTTGGTCAGGTTGCGGATTTGCATGTAAAATCCCATTCGGGTGCTAAACATTTTGAACCGTTTTTCCAACAGCAAATCCATATTGTGGTAATCGATAACGCCAACGCGATGTTGTTCGCTCAACGGTGCATCCGGGTTCAGCAGGGTTGTGCCGCCGTCGGACCATTCCATCAGCAAATTCAATCGCCAGTCGCCAAAAAAGGTGCCGTAATCCAGCGGTGTGCGGAAAGTCAGGTTGCTGGTGACTACCGGTACCGGATCATCTCGGAACTGGGTGGCGTTTTCGCGCTGTAAATCGGCCAATTGCGGGTCTTCATAAATCGTTGCAAATCCCGTTAAACCGGTGCTTTTTACCAAATATTCAACCGATGCGAAGCCATACCAGAATCGCCCGGTGCGTTTTTCCAGCCGCAACTGTAACCCGCGAATATCTGCGTAACTGTTGTTGCTGTAAGTGGTTACGTTATTGGCGTTATCCAGCGGAATGATTTCCTGTTGGGTGATCTGGTTTTCCACATCTTTGTAATATCCCAAAACGTGAACAAGAAAATTACCGGTGATGCTTTGCTCGTAACCGATTTCGTACGCGATGGTTCGCGGCCACTCGATATCCACTCTGGGAATATTTGCCGAGGTTCCAGACGGACGGTTGAAATAGAGCTGATCGTTCACCGGCGGCTGGTAAAAATGACCGTAGTTGAAAAATATTTTGCTGCTGGCGGTCATCGGGTGAGAGATGCCCAATCGCGGACTCAAATACAATTTGTATGCTTTGTCATCGGTGCGAAGGGGATCGAACGTGTTTTCATTCTGGCGCCAAACCTGCTCGGTATACGGCAAGTTTGAAAAAATATAATTAGTGTTCAGGTTGAACGGACTTGCGCCGGGTTGCAAATAATCCGCCCGCAATCCTACGTTGGCGATCATGCCTTCATATTCCAGTTTGTCCTGAATGTATGCGCCAAGTTTGAACGGGCTTTCATCGTAACGCCACCAGTTTCCGGGATTTACTTCAAATGGCGTTGTTGTTGCGCCATTGTTGATTTCCCGGCGTTCTTTAAACGCGGTGTAATCGATCGAAAAACCGGTTTTAACCTGGTTGTATTTGTTGATTTGCGAAACCAGATCGCCGGAGAGCGCCATTCCCCAATAACGGGAGTGATCCTGTCCGCGTCCGCCGCCGGATATCATGAATTCATTCACGATATCGAATTGTTCGGTGATGCTGCCCAACTGGCTGCCAACATAGCCAAAGGGCTGCTCATCAAACATCACACCGCCAATTTCAACAATCCCGGTGGTATCGCGCAAACCGATGGGTTCCTGCCGGGTTTGATAATTGGTATATTCCAGACGCAAATCGTAAAATGTGCTCGGATTGATCACGTGGTTCATCGACAATCCGCCGCGATATTGAATGGTGCGGATTGGATTGTAATTGGCATCATGCCACATTTTGCGATACTCAAAACCGGAAATGACGTTTTGGGCATAAACAACGCCTTCGCGGCTACCGGTTATCATGCCGTTGGTATCGTCAAAAATGGAACCACTGACGCCGTTCAAAACGATCATGTTGTTGGTAAACGACAGTTTGGTTTTGGGCGTCAACTGGGTGGTCAGCTTCAACAGCGTGCTGCTCGTCGTCGAATTATCACGGCTGAACGGATACACCAGCTGCAGATTTTCGTATCGCTGCGAAAGCAGGAATGATACGTTTGTGCCCGGCACCGGTCCGCTAATTGTCGCATCGATAATATGATCAGGATTTTGGGCATATTTCCGGGTTCGATGCTGCCATTTCCAGATTTCCTGCAATGCCTGCGGGGTAAAATCATTGTTCGGATCGGGATCTTCTACCAAATCCTTTGACCATTTATTCCACCCCGGAAATGTGAACGGGTAATCGCCGGCATCTACCATTGCCTGAGTGATGCCTGTGAACGCATCTTTTCCGGCGTAAACCTTCCAAAACGGTCCTTCAAGATCGTACGGGCTGGGACCAAAATGCTTTCGGGCAGCGGGGCTCATGCGGTAATCCACATTAACATTAAAGCGATCCAAACTGCCTTCTTTGGTGCGCACGTTGATCAAACCGGAACGTATGTCACCATATTCCGCATTAAAGCCGCCGGTGAGAATTTCAACTTCCTGAATGGCGGTGAGGCTGAGATTGGTAACGGGTTGTTGGTTCCGTTCATTCCGGGTGGAAAGTCCGTCCACGACAATATCCGTTTCATTCAATCCACCGCCGCGAACCAGCAATCCGGAACCGTCCGCAGAAGCGGAAATGTCGATGCCGGCTTCGGTCGCCAGAATTTCCTCGAAGTTATCCAACGGGCGATCTTCCAGCACTTCGCTGGTGACAATCCGTTGGCTGGAGGACACGTCCAGTTGCACAACCGGGCGATCCGCCTCCACAACCACCGCCTGCCCTTCAACAGCCTGTGTTGTCATGTTGAATGTCAGGGTTGTTGTTTGGTTGATGCTCACTTTCACGTTTTCCATAACTACCGGAGCATAACCGATAATTTCCGCCCGAACGGTGTAAACATCCGGCGGAACGTTGATGATGAAGAAATAGCCATCTTCATCCGTTGCTGCGCCCATGTTGCTTCCTTCCAGAAAGACGTTTACGCCCGGGAGCGGTTCGTTCGTAGCTTTGTCTTTAACTTGTCCGGCTATTTTCCCGGTTGCGGCTGCAACGGGAAGTGTGGTCGCGAAAAAAGCCAGGATCAAGAAAAACACAAACAAACAGTTCGGCTTAAACGATTTCTGCATAATGCCTCCTATTTGTTGGTTAAAATTTTCAGAGAAAATTGAATTAAGTTGCTGCTGTTATGTGTTCATATTTGTTGCCAAAGCAGACAAAGATGACAGTGAACAAAAATGTGTAACTCGGATTAACAAAAATAAAAATCAAGAGTTGAAAGTAAGGTGCTTGAGACGTGCAACTTTACAGGATTTCTGAACGATCAACTCATGACCGGCAATCGTTGAAGCATTTGATTCGCTATACAGCTCCTTTCTGTTATTTTTAGCGTATGGTTTATCTAATGATTTACTGCAACGTTTCCGCCCAATCCGGATTGTGATACTCATCGGGGTGCGATGAATGCATCAACGTAAATTGATCGCCACCGATGCGGTCAACAAAAACAAATTCGCTGGTTCCTTCCACCGCATAAATCCAGATTTCGACAGGCTTGGTATATTGCGTCGAAGCTTTAAACCGTTGAATTTCCATCGGTTCGCCATATTTCAAATAAATGCGCCCCTGATCGGAGCTGATGCCGTTGGTGAAATGCGCATCGCAATAGGCGATTCTTTTGAAATATTCCATCATAAATTCGTTTTCGGGGGTCTCGGGCGTTGTATCGCGAGAGCGCCAAAACTGCAGTAAAAACGCCTGTTTGCCATGAGAATCGAGGGAGTGAAACAGCGCTTTTTCCTCTGAACTGGCCAAATATTGAATCTGTTTGGCATACTTTTGAATATCCGCTTTGCCCATCGGGAGTAACATACCTTCGCTTTCCTGCCCGGTAACAACCCTGAAATATTTTTGCAAGCTTGCACCGGTATTGCTCGCGATGTCGATAACCTGCACTTTCAGGCGATATACGCCGGTTTGCAGATCGGCTAACGAAAGTTTATCCAGCCGGGAAATGTTGCTGCGGGTAACCGGCAAGGTCTGGTATTTCAGGTTTTTCACTTCTTTTCCGGTCAAATCGCTGATCGTGTAATTCAGGCTGTAAACCGATGGGTTTTCGACATCAAACGTTAGCCCGTTAATTTCCTGATAAATGGTCAAATCCGTGTGTGTACCATCTGTCCGATAAATTCGGTTAGGGTTGGGAATCATCAAAAATCCCTGCCGGACAAACGCGTTAGGTTCGCTCGCCCGTTGCACATGCGATAAAAATACTGGATCGCTAATCGACAACCGACTTTCGGGCAATGATTTTACCACAAGTGCAGTATTGATCCGACCCTGTTTTTTGTTATCCGCATCGCTAATGTTCACAAAAAGTTGTAACGTATCCGCGCTTATCGAAAAGCGGTTGAGATCCACAAATGTCAGGTTTTCCCGGCTATCCTTTGTGGTATCAATCGCAACAGATTTCAGCGATTCGCTGGCATGAATCAACTGTGATTGCATATCCAAAAATTTTATCTTCACATGAAAACGCACCGAATCCATTTTGCTGGTTTTATTTACCAATTGTCGCAAATCTAAGGCATATTGCAACTCGAGCGCCGTGGTGCCGTTGTTGCCCTGCAATTGACAAACATCGAGATCAAAAGCCAGCATTCCTTTGCTTTGCAACGAAAGCTCAAATGTCGCTAACGGCACACTGCTCTCTGTTTGCGCTAATCCCCACAATGGCAGCAAAAATCCAATGCAGCAAAAAGCCAGCATCATTTTGCGGAGATGCGTCAACATCGTCAAGTGTTTGTTATTTTTGATTTTAGCGATCATTCATATTCCTGTGCATCATCGATTCTAATTACAGCTTCGTCCGTAGTAAAAAGCAAAACGGACATAGCTATTCTGGCGAAAACTGTTCCGGACAATGCGTTGCGGAACATCAGTTTGTGGGTAAACAGACATCCAAAAACGGGTTATAGGCTTAACTCAACCACCTGCGAAAGATTTTTCGGTGTATCGGGATTAATATTTTTTGCCTTTGCGCGATAATAAGCCAGCATCTGCAGCAAAGGCATAAATAACAATGGTTTAAGCAAGTCTGAAAATTCATCCTGAATGTTGATTTCGTAATCCGTGAAATCTGAAAAGCGGCCGTTTGAGTGGGAGTGAAATACCAAAATGTTTGCGCCTAACTTTTTGAGGTCCTTTACGAGTGGAATTTCATATCTGAGAGCAGGTTGGCAACACAAAATGCAAATTAAGGTGTTTTGTGTTGCAGTGGACATAGGTCCGTGGCGATACTCCAGTGCATGAAAAGCGTGGGAAACGGAGATCGTCATTTCCTGCATTTTTAACGAAGCTTCGTTGGCAATGCCCAACATGGGACCTTGCCCCAAAAATACAAATTCCTGCGATAGTCGGTTGGCAGCAATTTTCTGGATAAGTGATTGATTTTTAGTCATTAACGCAAAACTTGCATCGGGGATACTATTCAATTGTGACAGTAAATCCGTGTCGTTTGCCGCAACGGCGGCTAAATAAATGATGCTCAACAACATCGTTGTAAACGAGCCGGTCATCACAACGCTGCGTTCTGTTTCAAAAGGAAATTCCAACCGGTCCTGGCTTTGAGTGCTCATTGCAGATTGAGAATTGCAGGAAATCGCAAATGTTGGAATGTCGAATAAATCCCTGGCGATTTCTGCTGCCTTCACCGTCTCGGTGGTTGTGCCGGAGCGGGAGAGGGGAATAAAAAGGTAGTTGCTTTTCGGGTTAAAAACGATTTCGGGATAAGTTAAAACCTCGGATGCCGGCACAGCAAGGGATCGAATACCGGTTATTAGCTCAAATAAAGAACTCGCTGTTTGTGCAAGATAATAGGATGTCCCGCACCCGGAAAACACCCAGATACGATCTTTAAATTTGTCAACAATGGATTTCAAGGCATCGTTTTGTGAATGCCAATGTACAATAGCTTTCTTCCATCCGGCTTGTTGGCGGAGTATTTCCTGATAGGTAAAGTCACTTTCTTCAGATTTTTCGGACATGAAAGAGCCTCCTTAATTACGCTAAACCAGAATAATTTCAATACCCAAATCCCTGAGCCTGTTGAAATCGTCCTTTTGTATATTTTTATCGGTAATTACTTTGTCCACATCCTGGATTTTGCCGATCACAGACATGCTTCTTTTACCAAATTTTGATGAGTCCGCAACCAGAATTATTTCGCGGGCAATTCTCATCATCAATTGGTTTACGCGGCCTTCCATCATGTTTGGAGTCATCAACCCATAGTCAAAATGAATGCCGTCAACACCCAGAAAAAGCTTGTCTGCATGCAGGTTTTTCAGTGCATCTTCCGCAAACGGCCCGACCAGCGAGAAAGATTTCTCCCGCAAAAATCCGCCGGTTAAAACAACTTCGTTGTGTTGTCCGGCTAATTCAGTTGCAATATTTATGGCGTTGGTAATAACCTTTATATTGATTTTGAGAAATTTAATTCTTCGGGCGATTTGTGTTGTGGTAGATCCGGAATCGAGAATTATCGAATCGCCGGGACGAATCATCTCAATGGCTTTGTCTGCAATGCGAAGCTTGGTATCGGTGTGAAGGCGTTCTTTTTCCGTCAAAGCGAGATCAGGAACCGAACCTTCTTTTAAAATTGCCCCACCGTGAACCCGTGAGATAAGCCCTCTTTTTTCCAGAATTTCCAAATCTTTGCGAATCGTAACTTTTGAAATATTTAATGCTGAAGCGACATCCTTTACAACGAGGCGTTTTTTTTGCGAGATGATGTTTTGCAGTTTTTGTCTTCTTTCCTCGGTCAGCATCGTCTTTACCTTTGCGTTTGAGATAAAACTGTCACCGTAAGCTCAGAAGCTCGCCAGTCAATACGAAAGAACTCGCAAGTATTAAAACTTTCTTTATATTGCATTTTCTTTCGTTCTGTTTCGAGTTTATCGAAAAGCGTGCATATTGTCAAGGAATATTTCTCAAATTCACTAAAATTTGTTTCAATTGTAAGATACCGCAACGAACGGCTGATTATCCGAAAACATAAAACAAACCGACCGCGAAGGTCCGTCAATTCAACGGATACACGTTTTTTTGCCAAAAGCGATAGCCGTATTTGAACGCCATATGCCTAACCCGTAATTTTTCGCAGGAATTTTGTATTTCTAAAAATGTTTCGTCAGTAAACAGTTTTGTTTCCTGATTGGTAGAATCCCGGTTGCGATTGCGGTAAGTTTGTGTTGAACTCAATTTAAAATCTGTTGGACTATTCATCGATACTGCTGTTTCGGTGAGTTGCCGGACCAAAAAGCTGGCGCTTTGACAATGACAGCTTCGGAAGATTTTTATGGACCAGAAAAACTGGCTAATAAAAGCATGTAATTTACACGATGAGGCAATACGGCTGCGTCATCAGGGGCGATTAATTCAGGCTGAAAAATTGGCAAAAAAATCGCTGAAAATATTCGAATTCACGCATGAAACCGAGCATACGGATATCGCCAGCGTTTTGGTGAATTTGGGTAGAATTTTGGAGATACGCGGAAAATTAAAACATGCGCAAAACGCGTTTGAACGCGCGACAAATATTTTGTCGAAACTACCCGAAATGAACATCGATATGTTGCGCCTCCGTGTGCAGGCGATCCGCGATCTTGGTGCGATTTACCGGTCTTTGGGTAAATATGAAGCTTCGGAACGAGCATTTCATTTGGCAATACAGATAGGGGAGTCGATGTTTGGTGAAATGGATTTGGATTTGTCTGCGATCTGGAATAATCTGGGAATGCTTTATAAATCGCTGGGCAATTATGAAAAAGCAGAAGTGTATTATTTGAAAGCGCTATCCATCAACGATGCGTTGTTGGGCGAAAAACATCTCTATTCCGCGGTCATTTACCACAATCTGGCTGTCTTGGAGCAGGCACGGGGGCGACTTTCCGACGCTGAAAGATATGCATGGAATGCTGTGGAAATTCGAAAATCTGAATTGGGTAGTGATCACCCTGAGCAATTGGCGGGCATCGAGCTTTTGTCCGCACTAATTGACGCCCAAAGATCAAACGGTAGCAATATATCTGATTCCTCCACCATTTAAAAATCCTCCTTACATTAAAAGGATGAGTGCAAAAGATAGAGCGATTGTGGCTTCACAATTCGCTTTATCTTTTTCCTTAATTCATTTTATGTGCTTGAACGGCGTGTTTTTGAGATGTAATTTGATACAGTCTTATATCGAATCCCGGACATTAATTTGTGTCAAATAGATATGCAATAACGTGGTTTAGGGAGGTTTCTCGCGAAATATCGCCATTCAGTAATTATAGAATGCAAATTGTGAGTGAACAACCTGAACGTCAATTTGTTATTGCAGAAAATGTCTAAAATAAAGGTATAAGGAGATGTGAAATGGTGAATTACAAACTAACTATCAACATTGAGAAAGATCAGTACGGCTACTTTGCGATCTGCCCGGGACTTAAAAATTGCCACGCACAGGCAGAAACCTTCGATCATGTGATGACGAATATCAAAGAGGCAATTGAGTTGTGCCTCGAATCGATGACGGACGAAGAAAAAAAAGAATGCTGCGGCAAAGAAATTCCGTCAACGCATGTGGAAATCAGCGAATGATTGCAGCGTGTTTAGCCGGATCAATCCTGAGTTGTCGATGCTATAACTGCAATTAAACCAACAATTTGTCGCCAAATCGCATTTGGGGTTTGGCGACAATAATCAATTAAAATTGAGTTTTTGATTCAGCAAACTTGCCGCCCAGCCAACCCATTGGCAAATATGCGACTGCCAAATCCAGAACCATAAACCAGACAGGTGAGGGGAGCATGAATGCATTCACAATCCCGCCGAGCATAAAAAATGTGCCGATACCCAACGCAAACCGCATTTTGCGGCTTGCAGCGAACATTCCTGCAACGGCTGCCCCAACCAATGTGCCCAATGCATGTGCCAAAAATGGCGATAAAAAGTGAATCGGTTCGAACAAATGCATGGAATTTTTCAGGCTTTCCATATTGGTCACATCAACGCCGGCGGGTGGCGGGATAATTTCCGATAAAACCATAATCAATCCCATGTTCACAATACTACCGACGATAAAACCTGCAACTACCGCGAATATATTTTTTGCTGTTGGGCTCATTTGGCTCACCTTTATTTAATTTAATTCAACCGGAAATTTAGACGGATCGCCAAAGGTATAAATTTCTTGCGAAATTGGCAAAAAATTATCGGCGAAATCAGCGAAAACCCTGTTCATTCAATTTCCGATACCGGATGTGCACTGGCGGCGAACCATTTGTAAATCGCCGGGATGACCAGCAGCGTGAGCACTGTGGCGGTGATCAGCCCGCCGACGACAACTGTTGCCAGCGGTCGCTGCACTTCGCTGCCGGTGCCGCCGGAAAACAGCAGCGGAATCAGCCCGAGCGCGGTGGTTACTGCGGTCATCAGCACCGGACGGAGCCGAAGCAACGCGCCCTCAACCGATGCCTCATCGACGGATTTGCCTTCGGCAATCAACTGGTTGAAATAGGTGACCAGCACCATCCCGTTTTCCAGTGCGATACCGAACAGTGCAATAAATCCGATCGACGACGGAACAGACAAATTCTGTCCGGTGAGCCATAGCGCCACCACGCCGCCGACCAGCGCCAACGGAATATTCAGCAGAATTAACAGCGTGTTTTTCATCGAGTTAAAACTGGAAAACAGCAGCAAAAAAATGATCAAAAGTGTGATGGGAATGACCACCGCCAGTCGCCGGTTGGCTTCCTGCTGCAGCCGGAATTGTCCGCCCCAGGTCACCGGATATCCCGCCGGCAAATCGATATTTGCCCGGATCGCCGATTGCCCTTCCGCCACAAACGAGCCGATATCTCGATCGTTGACATTGCACTGCACGGTGATGAAGCGTTGATTTCGTTCACGGGTAATTTGCCGGGGACCGACCACCGTTTTCACAGTCGCCAGTTGCGATAGCGGCACGTTAATCCCGCCGGGACCGGGAACGAGAATGTTCTCGATCGCCCGTTCCGTTTCGCGATAATTTTCCGCGAATCGCACCCGCACATCAAATCGCCGGATGCCCTCGAAAATCTGCCCGGCGATTTCGCCGCCGACTGCCGCGCGGATCACGGCTTGCACATCTTCCACGTTGATGCCGTATCGCGCAATCGCCTGCCGGTCAATCCGGATGAGCAGTTGCGGCGTGCCGCTCACCTGATCCACCTGCACATCCGCTGCCCCGCGAATGTCTGAAATCACCGCGGCAATTTCATCCGCTTTCGTTTTGAGAATTTCCAGATCATCGCCGAACAATTTGATGGCCAGTTCCGCACGCACGCCTTCGAGCAGTTCGTCCACGGTCATCTGGATCGGTTGGGTGAAATTTGACAGCACGCCGGGAATTTCCCCAATTTCATCGCGAATCACACGTTCCAGTTCCAACTGGTTGCCTGCGGTTCGCCACTCGTTTTCGGGTTTGAGGAGGATGAACATCTCGGCGCTGTTGATCGGGTCGGTGTGCGCGCCGACTTCTCCGCGCCCGATGCGCGTTACCACGCCGTCAATTTCAGGAATGCCCATCAACCGACGCTCGACAATTTGGGTGATGCGCGTGCTTTCCGTCAGCGAAATTGACGGCGCCATGGTCAGTCTCAGAACGATTGTGCCTTCCTGCAGCGTCGGCGTAAATTCCGATCCGAGTCGCGGAAAAATGAGCAGTCCGATGAGCACCAAAATCCCTGCCAGCCCCACCGCAACGCTGCGCTTTTTCACAAAAAATGTCACCACCGGACGATATGCGCGGGTTAATATTCGCAGGAATGCGTTTTCGCTATGCGACGCTACCGCGCCATTTGCCGGTCGCCGCATTAGCAGATTGGCCAGCACCGGCGCGAGCATCACCGCGAAAAGCAGTGATCCGAGCATAGCCAACGCCACCGCAAACGCCAATGGCGAAAACGTTTTGCCCTCCACGCCATGCAGCGTAAACAGCGGCAAAAACACCACCACAATGATGGAAATCGCAAAAATAATTGGGCGCAACACCGCTTTGCAGGCGCGGGCGATCACCTGCAGCCGCGATTCGTCCGGCGGTGCTTCCCGCAACATCCGGTCGATATTTTCGACCATCACGATAGTGCCGTCAACCATCATTCCGATGGCAATTGCCAGCCCGCCAAATGACATCAGATTGGCGGAAATATTGAAATATCGCATGCCAATCATCGCAAATAAAATAGAAAACGGGATTGAAATCGCTACTACCAGACTCGGGCGGATCGATCCCATGAACGCGAACAATACCAACACAACCAGCACAATACCAATGTATAGCGCGTCGGTTACGGTTTGGATGCAGGCTTCAACCAGCGTTTTCTGTTCGTAATACGGCACGATGCGCACACCTTCGGGGAGGATGTTGTTGATCTCCGCCATCTTCGCTTCCACCGCGCCGATCACGGTGGACGAATTTGTGCCGTACAGCTTCACGACCATCCCGGAAACGACTTCTTCCGCGCCGTTGCGGGTTTGCACGCCGCGCCGGATCGCCCCGCCGATGGTCACATCCGCAAGCTGGCGCAGATACACCGGCGTGCCGTCCACCGCCTTGATGACGATGCTTTCCAGATCGTCGATATTCGAGGCTAGCCCGACCGATCGCACCACAAATTCTTCGGAATTTTTCTCGATGAACTGCGCGCCGACGTTCAGGTTGTTCGCGTGAATTTTATCCACAATTTCGGTGATGGTGACGCCGTATCGCAGCAGCGATTTCGGATCGACATCGACGTGATACTGCTTTTCCCACCCGCCGATGCCCAGCACCTCGGTAACGCCGGGAACGGTTTGCAACTGGAATTTAACCAGCCAATCCTGAATTGTGCGCATTTCTTCCAGCGAATATTTGCCGGATTCGTCTTCCAAATAGTAAAACAGCACCAGCCCCATTCCGGTGGAAATCGGTCCCATTTGCGGATCGCCGAAACCCTCCGGAATTTGCTCGCGCGCTTCCTGCAGCCGTTCGTTGACGAGCTGGCGTGCAAAATAAATATCAGTGCCGTCCTCGAAATAAATGTTCACCACCGACAGCCCGAAATTGGAAACCGAGCGGATATTTTGCAAATTCGGGATGCCGTTCATGGCGACTTCCACGGGATAAGTTACATATTTTTCAACCTCTTCCGGTGCCAATCCTTCGGTAACCGTGAACACCTGCACCAGCGCCGGCGAAACATCCGGGAACGCGTCAATCGGCAATTTCATGTAACTGTAATAACCGGCGACAATTACGACAACGCCCAAAACGAGCATCATCAGCCGGTTTTTCAGAACAAAATCTATACTATTTTGCATATCTTTTTCACCCCCTTAATGTGCGTGACCGTCGCCGAACGCGCCCTTTTCGAGTTCTGCTTTCAGCGTGAAACCGTTTTTTGCCACGTAAATTTCGCCGGGTTGCAATCCGGCGCGAATTTCCACGGCAACGTGATTTTCACGCCCGATGCTCACCGGTTGCGGTCTGAATCCGTCCGGCGTTTTCACAAAAACCACGGTGCGATTTTCAAATCGCTCCAGCGCGGATTTCGGCACGGCAACCGGCACTTCAATCGCAGCGGTGACGACTTCGGCGTTCACAAACAAGCCCGGTCGCCAGTGTCCGTTCGGGTTTGCGACAATCACCCGGGCGGTGGCGGTGCGTTTCGCTTCGCTCATCGTCGGACTGATATACGATACTTTTCCGGTGAACGGCGGCATCGATTCCCCGGCAGAAATCGTCGCCCGCTGCCCGACCTGCACGTGCTCCAAATCTTTTTGAAACACAGCGAGATCCGCCCACACATAGCTGAGATCAGCGATGATGATATCGTGGCTGTTGTCGTTGACAGCTTCGCCTTTGGTGAGGTGCATCTCGATGATGGTGCCGTCGATCAGCGAGGTGATTTCGTACGGCGCGAGGCTTTCGTTGCTTTCGATGATTGCCAGCACATCGCCGGCGCTCACGCGATCACCGATTTTTTTGTGCACTTTTTTGACAATCCCGGGAAATCGCGGGATGATGTGCGCCAGCCGGTCGGGATCGATGACAATTTCGCCGGTCAAGTCGCGGTGTTGCTGGACCGTTCCGGCGCTTGCAGTATCGATTTCGATGCCGAATTCCGCCAGTTCCGCATCCGATAATTGCAACATCTCGCTGTGAGAATCGTGTTCCGCATGCGCCGATGCAGACGCTTGTTCCGGTGCTTCCGGCTGGCTTTGCGAACACGCCAACAGCAGCCAAAACGCTGCTAGCGCAATCATTCCGGTCAAGGTATTTTTTGATGATTTATGGGATGTCATTTTGTTTATCCTGTTTTTTACTGTCATATTTTTAAACTCGTTAACTCTGCGCTTTCCGCGCCCGCTGCGGTTAATTCTACCTAAAAATATCAATGAATTTTCCGGGCGATTAATCGTTCAATGCGAACGGCTGTTTCGTGCAACTCGCGCAATGCATGCAAATAGCGATCGCGCGATTCAAACAGCGTGCGCTGGGCGTCCAGCACATCCAGAAAATCGAATCGACCCTGCAAATAACCGTCGCGAATACTGGCATATGCCTTTTCCGCCTGCGGAATTATTTGCTCCCGGAGCGCCGATATCTCGCTGCGTGTTGCACCAAAAGCGTTGTATGCCTCCGAAAGTTCGGTAGCAAGTGCCAGTTTTGCCGCTTCGAATTCCTTTTCAGATTTCGCCAAATTCAGCCGGGCAGCTTCGCGATTGCCCTGATTGCGATCGGCAATCGGCAGTGGCAGGGATAATCCCACCACAAATGCAATATCGCCGCTTTCATTCATGTGACGAACGCCGCCGCTCACGGTCGGATCGGGAATCACTTTTGCATCCGCAACCGCGATTTCGGCTTTGCGATGGGCCATTTCCGCAGCAAAACGCCGCAAATCCGGGTTGTTCGAAAGCTGATTCTGCAACGTATCTTCCGGCGGGAGCGTAAATTCAATGTCAATATTTCCGGTGACCCGGGAAAGATGCGCATCGCGGCTGCCCCAGGTTGCCGCAAGCCGTTTGCGGGCAGATTCACGCAGTTGCTCCGCTTTTTTCAGCGCGATGGCATTTTGTGCCAGCACAATTTCCGCGCGTGAAGCTTCCGCCGGCGATACCTTTCCGGCGGCAACCCGCTGACGGGTGGTTTCCAGCAGGCTTTCAGAAAGCTTCAGCAATTCGGTTTTCGCGTCAATATCCGCCTGCGTAATCAGCAATCGGTTGAATGCGTTATGCACTTCTGCATACAAATCCAGCCGTATGCGTTCCGCATCCCATGCTGCCAAATCGCTTTCGAAAGCGGTGACGTCCATCTGTTTGCGGCGTTTGTCGCTCAACAAAATCTGTTGACTTAACGCAATGGTTGTTTCGATGCCATCTGTGCCGCGCAAGCTGCCGGAACCGCCAAAATTTTCAAATTCAAGATCGATTTCAGGGTTCGGGCGATTCGCCATTTGAATAGTTCGCGCTTCCGCCGAATGTATTTCGATGATCGCCGCGGCTAATCCCGGATTGTTTTGGAGAGCCAACGCCAATGCATCTGCAAAAGTAATTTGGCCGTATGGCTGAACCGGTTGGCGACTCTCCGAAACAGCGCTGTTGTGTTCGGTTAACTGGAAATTTATCGATGATTCCGGTCGGAGGGCTGCTGCCCGGTTTACGCTGCAACCGCAGAGCAACAGCAACAGGCATCCAACCCAAATTATTGGATTTCGGAACATAAATACCCCACTGTAAAAGTGCGTATGTACGTATTTTTCCGGTTTACGGTATTCATCCGTAACTGGATTTTTTATGATTGATTGGAGAAAAAGGGTGGGTTCAAATCAAAAGAACAGTGCTTTTAAGCGACTCTATTACGTTGGTTGAAATGATTACTGCGCCAATTGTGACTTTCTGAATTGGTTCGTCTGCAGAAAATTTTAGCGGTAAATGAATGGCGGCAGAAAATTCAGGTGTCTGAAGATCGAGATCGTTTTTGGAGATGCGGCTTTGTTCGTCCCGGCAATCGGAATTCAGCGACACATCGCGGCATTCACCGCAATGGCTGGCTTCCGAATTGCAGTGCAGCACCAACGATTCGCTAAATACTGCCGAATCAATTTGCCCGGATTCTTCGCATGAATTGCTGTCGCTGCTGCGCTCCACTGCCACATGGCCATCGTTGCCAATGCACAGCACAAATCCGGTCAACGCGCCGTGCAGCACCAAAAAGTGCAAAACGAATACGGTTGAAAAGATAAAACTGAGTCGTTTTTTATGGTGATAGAATGTTTTCATTTTTCGGTTTTACCGTGCAACAATTTTTTGATTAACATGCAGCGATAATCTGAACAATATCCGCTGCGAAATCAAGTCACGATTCATAAAATAATTTGCCAATTAGTGTTGATCCACCGGATCAGCATATTTTTTTTGCAACGCAGTCAGCTCGTTGCCCAACTGTTCGCGAATCGAAACGGAATTGGGATCATCGAAAATATTGTGCATTTCATTTGGATCGGATTGCAGATCGAACAATTCCCAGGTATCCGGTGCATCGTAAAAATGGATCAATTTGTAGCGATCCGTACGAATGCCGTAGTGTTTCCGGACATCGTGCCAGCCGTGCGGATATTCGTAATAATGGTAATAAATAGCCGTTCGCCAATCCGCAACGGGCTTCCCGGAAAACAGCGGTTTCAGCGATTGACCTTGCATATCATCAGGGATGTCGGTGTTTGCCAGATCCAGAAATGTCGGCGCGAAATCGAGGTTTTGCACCAAATCCGTGTTCACGCTGCCCGGCGCAATTTCCCGGGGAAAACGGATCAGCAGCGGCATCGACAGCGACGGTTCATACATGAACCGTTTGTCGTACCAGCCGTGTTCACCGAGATAAAATCCCTGATCGGATGTGTAAACCACGATTGTATTTTTTGCCAAATCGTGCGCATCGAGATAATCCAGCAACTTGCCAACGCCGTCATCAACGGACAAAACGCAGCGCAGGTAATCCTTCATATATCGCTGATATTTCCATTTCAGCAACGCTTCGCCGCTCAAATTGGCGTCGCGGAACGCGGCATTTACGGAATCGTAATGAGCATCCCATGCGGCTTTTTGATCGGGCGTAAATAATTCGTAAGTGCTTTTCCAAATTTCCACAATGTTTTCTGCAAATTTTGTATTTCCGCCGGAGCCGGTTTCGGTTTCGTAATCGCCCGGATGCAATTTCATGTCGTAAGACAGATACATATCAGAAATGCGCATGTCCGCTTCGGCGGCTGCGGATCGCCCGGCGTAATCGTCGAACAGTGTTTCGGGATACGGTAAATCCTGATTAAATTTTTCGAGATATTTGGTGTCCGGCATCCAGTTGCGATGCGGCGCTTTGTGGTGTACCAACATGCAGAAGGGTTTGTCCGGATCGCGATTGTCCAGCGCGGCGATAGCCTTTTCGGTGATTATGTCCGTTGTGTATCCGGTTAGCTCTTTTCGTTCACCATTTTCGATGAAAATCGGGTTGTAATATCTGCCCTGACCAACCAGCACTTCCCAATTATCGAAACCGGTTGGCGCAGATTTCAGGTGCCATTTGCCGATCATCGCGGTGTAATATCCGGCGTTTTGGAGCAGTTTCGGGAAGGTGGTCTGGGTGCTGTCGAACCGGTCGCGGTTATCGCGTAACCCATTCAAATGACTGAATTTACCGGTGAGTAAAACTGCCCGGCTCGGTCCGCAGATCGAGTTGGTGACGAAGCTGTTTTCGAAGCGCATGCCCTCATCTGCCAGCCGGTCGATATTCGGCGTTTGGATGAGGTTGCTACCATACGCGCTGATCGCATTTTCCGCGTGATCGTCGCTCATGATGAATAAAATATTCGGGCGTTTTTCCGGTTGATTGGCGCCAATTTGCCCAATCGACAGTGACATAAAAATCGTAATCAGTGTTGCTAAAAGTTGATGATTTCTCATGATACCTGCGTTTTTTTGGTGAAAGTTTTCTGCAAGTGAGAGCCAAAAATAGCCCATTATTCGGCGGTGCCGATTAGCGTAAATGCCGCCCAATCTTTGGGATCCGGGAATTTTTTTCGCGTTTCGATCATCGCGTTTTGGAGCGCGAGCGCTTTGTTGCCATGTCGTAAATATTCCGTGTAAAAATGGATCATCAATTCTTTGGTCGATTCGTCATCCACCTGCCACAAACTGACCAGTAGCGACCGCGCTCCGGCAGCCAAAAATGCCCGGGTAAATCCGATCGTGCCCTGCCCCAAAACTTTGCCCAATCCGGTTTGGCAGGCGCTGAGCGTTACCAAATCCGCTTTCAGGAAAAAGTTATTAACGATTGTCCGGGCATCCAAAATTCCCGGAAATTCGGGTTTTGGCGGCGCCATTTTTGCGGACATCCGGGATAAATCGTCGTTCGGATCATTCAATTTTACAGCGAGTCGTGGATCACCGGGAAACGCCAGTTGCGCAGATTGCGGTTGTAAATCGATATCGCCGGGTTCCAGTTCGCTCAAAACCACAAACGAACTCAGCGGATCGTCAATGCAGGCAAAGCCGTGCGTTGCAAAATGCAGCACGCTGAAATCCTGATGCCAGGCTTCCAGCCGCAGCCGGTCTGCCTGTTTGCCGATAAACAGCTCCGATCGATCGCGACCGAACAACTGTGCAATCGCTTTTGCCTCGTCCTCTGCGCCGGATAGTTGCGAAAACTTTATTTCTAAACCGCATGATTGCACAAGCTGTGGCATTTGCGGATTTCCGATAATCCAGGCTTTGGGATCACGTTGGTCCGCTGGGCGTTGCTGCGCCGCGATCGACGCCCAATCCTGTTCGGACGGCGCGTACGTGAGCACAAACTGATCGCCAAAATACTGTTCGTTTTTATCCAGCAGCGATGCGAATGGCACAATCCACAGCGAGCGGTGCGGAATAATCACCAGCGTTTGGTTGTCGCCGGATGGCAGCGAATGCCGAATCGGTGCGATGAGCAGTTGAAACAACTGCTGCGCCAATTTGGTATGCGAGCGAATGGTGGAAACATCTGTCGGTAAAAATATCGGCACTGCATTTCGTGACGCCGTTATCCCGCGCGATTGCTGAACGTGCAGCGCGGATCGGTATTCGTTGATCAGCGCATCCAGCGAATCGGGCGATACCGGAACAACGGCACCATTGATATCGTTCTCCGGCGATTTGGTCAAAATAGCTATTTGGTTATCGAGTAAAAAATATTCCAGAAACGTAACTGCTGGCAAATTCTCCGGCGCATTTGCGACTGCTGTTTCGCCCATTTCGGAGGCAATGCCTTGGGATAATTTTTGCTCGAGATCAGGGTCCGGTTGGGAAATTGTGCCGGGAAACAGTTGGTTGGAGGTGATGCCGATTGACGTTTGCGCCATCATATTTGAATTGTTGTTAGCCGTGCCGATCGAGAATTCGTAAAAACTTTGCGGCGATTGCGATTCGAGATAGGTGAGCGGCAAAGTGCCGGAAATCGGCGGTTTGCTGCCCATTTTGGTTTGCCGAAGTGCGGCGAGAGAGCTGCCGCGAAGTTTTTCGATCACCGGTCGCGCGATGCTGAAATCGTTGTTTTTCAACGAAACATTGATAGCCGTTCGGGCATAATCGTTGAGAAATGCCGTTTGATTTTCCAAAAAACTGACCTTTCCTTGATCGGTCGAAAATCTGCCGCCCAAAGATTCTACAATGTCAAAATAGGTTTTGAAATACGCCAACGCTTTCTCATCATCACCGGTTGCGGAATAGCATTTTGCCAACCCGCCGTTGGCATGCCACGCGGTTTCTTCATCGTTTACGGTGGCGTTTTTGGTGAGGGTTTGGTGATAATAATCTGTTGCCGTTTTGATATCGCCGCTTTCGAAATAGGTTGAGGCAAGGTGCGCCAGTGCACGGCAATAGCCACGATTATCGCCGGCGGTTTGATATAAAACCAGCGATTGTTTGATATCCGCAATAGCAGCCGGAAAATCGCCCTCTTCCCGAAATGCGGCACCGCGAGCCAAATACGCTTGCCGAAGCTGATTGGAAATCTGGGCATCAGGTTGTTCGGACAGCAGCGCATCCAGCAGTGTTTTTGCACTGTCTAACTGATTGTTTTTTATGTAGCTCCAAGCAATATTTGCAGAAATGTGCCGTTCTTCGGACACCAGTCCGGAGCGCTTGGCAATTTGCAGCGCCTGCGAATACAATGTTTGCGATTGCGAAAACTGACTTTGTTGCAAATACATATTTCCGGCATTTATGAGCAGCATAACCGATAACCGGGCTTCTGTTTTGGTGGGGTTCTGCGCTAAAAAATCGCCGAAATCGTCAAATGTTGCAGAATACAAATCCGTGACCAACGCAAAACCGTCGCCGGAATTATACCCTTTAGATGACGATTGCAAATCGGACAACGCATCGTCAAACAGGTTTTCGGCTCCCGTTGCGTTTTTGGTTTCGAGAATTTTCAACCCTTTTTCAAAATAGCCGAGCCCCCGTTGATATTCTGAACGAGCTTCATAAAAATTACCAACCATGTTGCAAATAGCCGCGCTGGCGAGAAAATCGTCCACAGATTCAGCTTTGAGTAGCGCTTCCCGGAAAGCGGATAAAACAGCTTCCTTTTGCAAAATGTCATCGGAATTTTGGGCGAGTAACGCCGCGGCTGAATCCGCTTTGCTGACCGCTTCAAAAATTGCATCGCGAGCCGCAGGTTGGGCAAATAATCCGGTGGCAATGGCAATCTGGAAAAATAACCCCACCATAAAGCTGTGTTTATATAAATGTAAAACCTGATTTTTCATGTTGTGCCTTCTGCGAAAAAGGTGATTAACATTTGGCAATCTGCGATAATATGCCCAACATATTCCGGGAAAGCTATTAAAAATCGGGGATTTACAAAGAAAAAGAGCGATTGAGCAGTCTGCAGGAAATTACAATTGCCGGACAACTTTGCAGGGATTTCCGAACGCGAGCACATTAGCCGGTATATTTTTGGTGACGATCGAACCTGCGCCGATCGTCGTATTGTCACCGATGGAAACGCCGGGGAAAACGATGCAACTGCCGCCAATCCATACGTTATCGCCAATCGCCACCGGCGCGGCGGCGGTGTGATAGATGGCGGTGCCGTCGGTTTCATCCCAATTTTGTTTGATGCGATCACTCGCCTTCAACGGATGATACGCCGTATAAATCTGCACATTCGGCGCAATCAACCCGTTTTTTCCGATGGAAATGCGATTGCAATCCAGAAATGTCGCGTTAAAGTTGATAAACGTGTTATCGCCGATAAAAATATTTTCGCCGTAATCGCAAAAAAATGGCGCTTCGATCCACACATTTTTACCCAATTTCCCGAACAATTCTCTCAACGCAGCGGTTTTGGCGGCTGCATCGTGCGATTCAGTGGAATTGAAAATCCGCAATAATCGCCGCGCTTTGTGATACATTTTGATCAACTCGGGATCGCGGGAATTATACGGCTGGCTGGCCAGCATTTTTTCTTTTTCTGTCATTTTCATTCGAAATTGAAACCCAGCAAAACCGTATCTTCTGAATTAAACGCAATGATGCCTTCATTCACAAAACCCAGTTTTTGGAGCAACCCGATCGACGCGATATTGTCCGGTTTGGTGATTGCCACAACGCGTTTGAGTTTGAGCGTATTTTTGGCGAACTCCAGCGTGGCGATTGCGGCTTCCGAAGTGTATCCTTTTTTGAAAAATTCCGGCAGCATCGCAAAACCGATGTCGATATCAGCCATCGTATCGCGTTTGAGCAACCCGCACATACCAACCGGTGTTTGCGAATGTTTCAACGAAACCCGCCACAATCCGAAGCCGTTTTCCGTATAGCTTTTGATCGGACCGTTTCGCAAATAGGTTTTGGCGTCGTCGATATTTCGAACGCCTCTGTCGCCAATGAAACGCAGCCAGCCGTCAGAATTGACCAGTTTTTGGATAAACGGCGCGTCGTTTTCATCAAATTCGCTGATGATTAACCGCTCGGTTTCGATGCTTACGGGCATATTCTCGCTTTCATATTGATGAAACTGTTGATCTATTTTGAGCGAATTTAGGCAGTTTCACGCGATCATCAAAATTATTTTCGCGATTTGCCGGATGAATTTGCACAGTTCGACCGATTCAACTGTTGTAAAAATGCGCCATTTACCGTATTATTTCCGATGAATAAACCGCAGAGCAAAACCATTCGCGTCGAATCTATTTCCAAAACTTTTTCGGGTGACCAACCGGCTGTAAATGCAGTGTCATTCACGATTTCAGACGGCAAAACGCTGGCGTTGATCGGCACCAGCGGCAGCGGAAAAACCACCATTCTGAAGATTTTGAACCGATTGTTGCGACCGGATTCGGGGCGGGTGATCATTCGCGGAACAGATATTTCCGGCACAGATGCGACCGGGCTGCGGCGACAAATCGGATACATTATTCAGGGTGCCGCGCTGTTTCCGCACTGGACGATTTCCCAAAATGTCGGGTTGGTTCCGCGGTTGCTCGGCTGGCGAAAAAAGCGCATTGAATCGCGGGTAACGGAATTGCTGCAACTGGTCGGACTGCCGGACGATTTTCGATCGCGATATCCAGCGGAACTGAGCGGCGGGCAGCAACAACGCGTCGGGATTGCCCGGGCGTTGGCGGCCGATCCGCCCATCATTCTGCTCGACGAACCGTTCTCTGCACTCGACCCGATCACCCGGCGACAGTTGCAGGATGAATTTTTGAACCTTCGCCGCCAGCTCGATAAAACGATGGTACTGGTCACGCACGATCTCGAAGAGGCATTTTTGCTCGCCGACGAAATTTTGGTGCTGGATAGGGGAGAAGTGCAACAAATTGGCTCAGCGGCGGATTTAAGGGACAATCCCGCCAACGATTTTGTGAAACAATTTGTGGAAAGCCAACTGCGATAATGCGAAATTTTAGCAAACATATTGCGTTCCTCAACTTCCTGTTTTTGCTGATATTTACACCCGCAAACTCACAGGAAATTGTAACGATCGGCTCGAAAAATTTTCCCGAATCTCGGGTACTCGGCGAAGTGATGGCACAGCTCATCGAAGCCAAAACCGATTACGCCGTTCAGCGAAAATGGGGGCTCGGCGGCACGCTGATTTGTTTCGAAGCGCTGCGCAATGGAGATATCGATATTTACCCGGAATACACCGGCACCGGCGCAACGGCGATTCTCAACGCACCATCGCTCAGCGTTAATCCGGACAGCTTGTTTGCATTTGTGCAACGGCAATTTCGGCTACAATTTCAGATCGAATGGCTTGCTCCGTTCGGGTTCAATAACACTTACGCAATCGTCGTTTCGCCGGAGATTGCCGCAAATACGCTGACGGAATTGGCGGCTATTGCGGGCGAAATCCGGGCGGGATTTTCTCACGAATTTCTCAATCGTCCGGACGGGTATCCCGGCTTGGCGAAAACCTATCGATTGAAATTTGGCGAGTTACGAGGAATGGAGCACGGGCTCGCGTATCAGGCCATCGCCGCCGGCGAAATCGATTTGACCGACGCATATTCCACCGACGGCAAATTAGAAAAATATCATCTGAAAGCGTTGGCGGATGACATACACTTTTTCCCGCCGTATTTCGCGGCGCCGATGGTGCGCATCGCAACGCTGAAACGGCTGCCGAAATTGGCGGGTGTACTCAAATTGTTGGACAATCGCATCAGTGAAGCCGCAATCCGCCAGATGAATTTTCGGGTGGAAGTGCTCAACGAGCCGTTTGCAACCGTTGCCCGCGATTTTTTGGTGAGTAATAATTTGATCGAAAATACAGCGCCAAAATCGGGGCGCAGCATCGGGCAAATAATTGCGGAAAAAACCACAGAACATCTGTTCCTGACATTTTTGGCGACATTTTTGGCGGTGCTGGTCGGCGTTCCAGTGGGCATCGCGCTGCCGCAGTTCCCGAAATTTGCCGCACCCGTTTTGGGATTTGCGAGCATCGTTCAAACCATTCCCAGTCTGGCAATTTTGGGGCTAATGATTCCGTTGTTCGGCATCGGTACTTTACCGGCGATCATCGCACTGTTTTTGTATGCGCTGCTGCCGGTGCTGCGAAATACGTACAGCGGCATTCGCTCCGTCGATCCGAAATTGAAAGAAGCCGGCACGGCGATGGGCATGACCCGTTTTCAACGGTTGTGGATGCTGGAACTCCCTGTTTCTACGGGATTTATCATGGCTGGCATTCGCACCGCAACGGTGATCAACATTGGTACGGCAACACTGGCGGCGTTCATCGGTGCGGGCGGTTTGGGAGAGTTGATCATTACCGGCATCACTTTGAACGATAAAGCTCGGATCATGCAGGGTGCCATTCCCGCCGCGCTATTGGCATTGTTGATGGATTTTTTGCTGGCGAATTTAGAGAAAAAACTGACACCAAAAGGATTGCAAATCGGTAATCCCGATGAGAAAATATGATCTGGCAATTGCATTTTTGTTAAAATTCAGTTAACGTTGCAAGCATGAAAAAACAACAAGATATATCGGAAAAACTGAAAGCTTTTTGGCGCTATCTGAATGCGTCGGAGCAGCGATTCAATATTGCGGTTTTGGTGGGAATCGCCATTTATCTCACCCTGATCGGAAAATTGATCAAAACCCGGCCGGACCACATTTTTTTTGCGCTGATTATTTTTGCTTTTGCAGTGCTCGGTAAAAAATGGGGCAAAATGTTGCTCACAGATTGGGCACCGTGGATTTTTTTCTGGATGGCATATGATATGATGCGCGGCGTCGCCGATACCTTCCGAAGTACGATAAATATTGCTCAACCCTACGAAATCGAGAAATCCCTGTTTGGCTGGCTGACTCCGGCGGATATTCCGGCGTTTTATTTTCAAAGCTGGCAACAGCTGCACGAAAGCGATTTCTTGAAAACATTTTTCGACGTGTTTACTTCCAATATTTATGCGATTCATTTTCCAATGCCGCTGATTATCGGGTGGATAATCTGGCACACACTGAACGACAGACGCAATTATTATCAACTGATTTATACGCTTACTGTGCTCAATTTTATGGCGTTGGTTACGTTTATGCTGTATCCTGCCGCGCCGCCCTGGTATGTTTTTGAGCACGGATTTGTTCAGCCAACCGGCGAGTTTTTAGAAGCTGCCGGCGCACTCGTCAATTTCGATAAACTCATTGGTAGCAACGTGTTACGGTCGATTTGGAACACGTTTAATTCCAATAAATTTGCGGCAATTCCATCGCTGCATTCGGGATATCCGAGCGCCATTGCGCTGTTTATGTGGCTGCGATTTGGCGGCAAACACTGGCTCTGGATTCTCTATCCGGCAGCGGCGTGGTTTTCTGCCGTGTATCTCAATCATCATTATATAATTGATCTGATCATCGGTTCGCTGTATGCATTTACTGCGTATGCGTTCACAAAATATATTTTGATACCCAAACTTTTTGATCGTATCGTTAATTTTGATTTGGGATCGAAAGAAATGTTGGTCGTGCAGCGAAACGCCATCAACCCACAGGATTCGTAAATGAAAGCGGTTATCCAACGCGTTACTCATGGCAGCGTTACCGTTGATGATAAAATTATTGGGAAAATTGGGCACGGTTTTGTAATTTTGCTCGGCATTACTCATGATGATGCAACGGAAGACGCGGATTATTTGGCAGAGAAAATTGTTCATTTGCGTGTTTTTGAAGATGCTGATGGCAAAATGAATCGCAGTTTGGCAGATGTTGGCGGCAGCATGTTGGTCATTTCCCAATTCACGTTATTTGCCAACACCCGAAAAGGGCGGCGACCCAGTTTTATCGACGCAGCCCGCCCGGAAGTTGCGATTCCGTTGTATGAATATTTTATGGAAAAATCACGATCGTTGAGTATTCCGGTGGAATGCGGTGAATTTGGTGCAATGATGGCAGTTGAAATTCACAACGATGGACCGGTTACCATCATCATCGACAGCCGCGACCGCCTGTCGCCGCGTCGAGATTAATTTTAAAAAATACAAATGGTTACGGAGTGCATATTTGGACCGAATTCGAGATTTCATCTATCAATTGATTGACAGATTCCGCAATTTTAACTGGTGGCAAAAAATATTGACACTGTTGGCAGCAGTGCTGCTGTTCGCGCTTTTTGTGGATTGGGTCGTGATGCCGCTTTATACCCGGCACGGATCTGAATATGAATTGCCGGATGTCACCGAAAAAAATGTTGAAAATGCAATGGATATTCTCGACGACAACGGGTTTATCCCGATCGTTCAGGATTCTGTTTTCGATAGTTTCTACCCGGTTGGCACTGTTGTTCGCCAAAATCCGACAGCGTTTTCTACCGTCAAACGTGGTCGACGGGTTTATCTGGTTGTCAGCAGCGGTGAAAAGCCTATTTTCATGCCGAAACTTGTTTCGGAAACGCTGGTCAATGCCCGGTTGAAACTGCGGGAAGTGGGAATCGAGGTCGGGAAAGTCGATTACGATTATTCGGAGCGCTATCCGTATCGCGAGGTGGTAATCGCCCAATCTGTTTCCGCCGGTGAACAAATTTATAAAAATCAGGCTATCAATTTAACAGTCAGTCTCGGGCCACCTCCGTCATCGTTAGTGATGCCCAATCTCGCCGGAAAAAGTCTGGAATCCGCCAAACGCGAGCTGGAAGTTCTGGGGCTCAGCGCCGGAAAACTGGTCACGCGATTGCGTTACATGCCCAATCTGGTGCCGAACACAGTGATTTCGCAGTCTGTTGCCACCGGCACAACTGTTTCGGAAATCGAATCATTGGAACTGGTAATCAGCACCGACCAAATTCCCCAACGCGAAAACGGTCGATACTAACAGGATTTTATATGCCGATTCACATTTTGCCATCTATTTTGGCTGCGGATCACGGAAAATTTATTGCAGAATCCCAAACGGTGGATATCCCCGAAATCGAATATCTGCACGTTGATGTAATGGACGGGCATTTTGTTCCCAACATCACTTTTGGCCCGAATGTAGTCGCTTCCCTCAAAAAAAACACTCGTTTCAAACTGGATGTGCACCTGATGATCGAAAATCCAGATCAGTACATTCCGCAATTTGCGGCTGCCGGTGCGGAAATTATCACGGTTCATCAGGAAGCTTGCGTGCACCTGCATCGCACGTTGGCGTTGATTCGCGATCACGGGGCGAAAGCCGGTGTGGCAATCAACCCGGCAACATCGCCGGAAACGCTGCGATGGATTCTCGATTCGGTTGATCTGGTTTTGGTGATGAGCGTAAATCCCGGTTTTGGCGGACAATCATTTATTCCGTCATCGCTGGAAAAATTGCAGGTGCTGTATCGCTGGCGCGAAGAATTTCGCTATCGCTATTTGCTGGAAATTGATGGCGGAATTGACACGAAAACGATCGCCGGAGCCATCTCAGCTGGTGCAGAAATGCTGGTTGCAGGGAGCGCAATTTTCGGGAATACTGACCGAATTAATGCCATCCAAAATTTACGCAACGCCGCTAAAAATCAGGCAGTTAGCAAAAAAATCTGAAGTTTTTTCTTGCTTTTTGAGGTTCTCACCCGCATTATAATAATTATTAACGATCGTTCGGATGTAGGTTGATGGATTTGCGCTACAGGGAGGCACGGATCATGAGTTTGTTTTTGAGTGAATTCGAACAGTTGCAAAACGGTTTGTCAGGCTGGACAGGCGAATCTGCGCTAATTGTGCATATTTACGGGCGTTCCGGTTCCGGAAAACAATTTTTAGTTCAACAGGCGTTGCAGCATCCGCTCAAACAATTCAGACCACTTTGGCATTTTGATTTTAACTTTTTTTCGCTGAATTCCCGAGAACAATTTATCGAAACAGTCCGGCATATCACCCAAGAATTTGCGCCGGAATTTCAATCCTACCTTACCCAATTTCCATCCCGATTAGGGGCATCGTTGGCACATCTGGTCGATAGCGCCGTATCGCAAACGACACAAGAACTTTGGGAAAATCATTTTTTGCACGATTTTTTAAGCTACCTCTGCCGCGATAAACGTGGCGTTATCGTGCTCAACCAACTGTTCGAAAAAAAGAATCGGATCAGCGCAGATAACTATCGGTTTATTGAGCGTTTACAACAATTGCCATTGCTGATTATTTCCACCGGAGATGTGCCGCTGGAGCAAAATTCGAGCGATGCCCAGGTGGTGCAAATCCCGTTAAATCAACGTTCCGTCCGGGAGGCAGAACGGCTCATCGCTACACAATTGAACACTGATGCGATGAGTACACGGCTTATCACAAACCATCTTTTTGTGAAATCATCCGGAAATTTGCACAAAATTTGTCTGATGCTGGAAGCGTATTACCGCCCGTTATTGCAACGCGGAACAAAAAAATTTCGCATCGATAACCAGCAGCTGCAGCGAACCCGCGTGAGTTCAGATTTCATCGATATTTTTCAGCATTTACTCAGCCAATTTTCAACCGACGAGCAAGCCTGCCTCGGATTTTTAAGTCACTTGAAAGACCCACTGCCACAAGATGTCTGGTTCAGTTTGTTGCGGGTTGCCGGTGCCGGAAAACGGGCGCATAAAATGTGGCTGCAAAGCAGGATCGTTTTTGAAACGGAACATTGCGGCGAAAAATATGTTGTGGTCGGATGGGAACCGTGGCGTGAATTTTTGCAAAAAAATGTTCCGATTTATCTGCTGCAACCCATCATGAGTTTCCTGTCCCGCAGCCTCGCCCGGCGTGAACTGGCGCATCCGCTGGAATTATCCGGATTATTCTCGGAAACCGGAGATTTCGAAACGGCCATCAAAATGTCGCTGCGAGAAGCCAAAGCACTCGCGGATAATGGCGAAACTATGCGGGCGTTGGATCGCTACGCGTTTTTGCGGCGAAATGTGACGCAATTTCCCAAAACCCGGGTGCCGCTTACCGCAATTTTGCACGATATGGGCGAACTCCAAATGCAACTCGGATTGTTTGAAAATGCGTTCGAATCGTTTCGGGAGTTGCGCGACCGGCTGAAGAATGACCAAAAAGATGCCTGGATGCAGGCAAGTTTGCAAATGGCTAACGCGTTGTTTCAAATGGATTTACATTCGGAAGCACATTATTTAATAAAGGATTTGAAATACCGGAAAGATGTTCCGGTTTACGTTCACGCATTTTCGCATGTGCTTAATGGCGAACTGGAACAAAATTTTGGTCGTCCCGAATATGCGCTGAAAAGCTATGACAGCGCCCGCGCACTGCTGGCGGAAACCCGCGACGAAAAAATAATTTTGCAGCTCTATCAAATTTTGAAAGAGCGCTATCAATCGCTGGATGCGGGTGAGTCCTATTTGCAATTGTTGCAGGATGTTTGTGCGGCATTGCCAGAGCGTTCGCCTTCGGTAACATCGCTGCAGTTGGAGGTCATTCGCCAATTGATCCGGCAACAACATTACGACGAAGCGCTGCCGTTGGCAATCCGGTTGTTGCGCCGGAATTACCTCACTTTGACACCCAAAATGATCGCTCAACTTCGGCTGTATCTGTCAGAAATTTATGGGTTTTACGGAAAATGGTATCTCTCGCGCAGCCAGTTGCTGCGGTTGACATCCGTGCCGTTGCTGACGCCTTCCAAACGCATCGAAGCGCAGGTGTTCACCAATTTGGGAATCATCGAAAAAGAGTTGAACAAATTTGGTGCTGCGATAGATTATTTGCAGGACGCCCTCAGCTTTTGCAAAGCGCAGCAACTCACACGTCAGGGATATTTGATCAAAATTCATCTCGGACACATTTATTTGCTTACTCACAGCTACATTCGCGGTTACGATCACCTGATTGAAACGTTGCGCTGGGCGGAAGAACAGCGGGATGACGAGCTTATTTTTTCGGCGTTGCTATTTTTGTCGTCTTACAATATGCAACAACAGCATTTGGAAACTGCCGGACGATATCTCGAAAAAGCGGGTGAAATTATCCATCGCGATAGCAGCTTGCTGGACAAGCTAAACTATAATTATTACAAGACCTTATATCTGATAAAAACCGGCGAATTGGTATCCGCAGAAAAACAGGTTCACAAATGGTTGAAACAGGCTGACGGTATCATCAAATTCGAAAATTTGGCGAGGGTTTTATTGGGTAGAATTTATGCGATGAATGGTGATTTCTCAAAAGCAAAACAGCACTTAATTATGGCGCTGGAAATTCAGAAACGCTATCGGCAACCGGCTGTAGAATTGCAAATATTGCGGGAATTGGGCAATATTTTCAGGAGTGAGCGCGACGAAAGCAGCGCAGCGCATTATTTTGAGCAAGCTTACATCGTATTTCAGCAGTTATTGAACAATGTCGGCGATGAAATTATGCGAAAGCAAATGGAAGAATCCCGCGAATATGAGAGTCTGTTGAAATACCAGGCGAACCGTTAACCGGCAGCGTTTTTGTTAACGAACAGTCCGATTTTATCAGCCAGAAATGCCCACAACTGCTTTGTAAGGCTTGCTCTGCTGTAATTTCCCACATGTTGAAACAGATATTGTCCATTGTGTTGTGGGTGGTTTTCCAGCCAATCGGAGATGCAATTTTTGATCGTTGCAACGTCTGTAAATTCAATAATTTCACCGGCTTTGGCACTTTTGACGAGATGTGCAAGATCGCCCTCAACCGGACACATTGCCAAAATCGGGCGGCGCAACGCCAGGTATTCGTAAATTCTGCCGGGTGTTAATTGTCGGCTCCCGGGAATCCGCGAATCAACCGCCAGTGCTAACGCATCAAATTGGGCGGCTCGCAGCAACGCCTCTCGATGCGGGCGATACTTTTCCCAGCGAACGATATCATCCAACCCCATTTCCGAAACCTGCAGTTCAAATTCGGCTGTCCATTTCCCCAAAAACGTCAATTGCAGCTTTTCAGGCAATTTTTCATCCTGTTGTTTCAATTCCGAGATAGCTTTCAGCAATGTTTCCGGGCAATTGCCCTGTGAATAAATGGTGCCCATCACGCCGATTTCCATCGGCTGTTTCTGCTGAGATGACGTTTCACTCTGGGGCAAATGTTCAAAATCCTGCGGATCGTAACCGTTGCGAATAGTGAGGTGAGGAGTTTGCTCAAATTGCGAAAATCTGTCGACGTAATCCCTTTCCAGTTCTGGGTTTACAAAAATAACACCTGCTGCGTTGTTCAAACAAAATTGCTCTAATTTCCCATTTAACCATCGTTGAAGTGCTCCGGTTTTGGGCAAATATGGGTTCTTCGACCAGCCGTCCCGGTAGTCGAGAACCACCGGAATTTGCGAAAATTTTCCGGCGAAAATACCTACTAAACCAGCGGTGAACGGCGGCAGCGTTGCAATAATTGCATCAACCGGCTGTTGCCGGTGAAGTCGCCGGATTGCCGACAAAGCAAACGGTAGCCACAGCAACCGGGAATCCGGCACAAAAATTTTACTGACAATTTCGCGGATTTTTCCACCGCTTTCGCGATTCTTTTTTGTGGTGTCGGGTGTTTTTTTGGGGAGAAGAGTGCGAAACAAATATATCAACCGGAACGGGTCCAGCGAGCCGCTTCTAATAACCTGTACATTTGCCGGTAAATCAGCGGCAAGCGTCGGATCATCCGCATAAAAATAACTGGGTTTCACCGTCACAACGGATAATTTTACCCGCAACGGATCAGAAAATTTCAAAAATTTGAGGGTTCGCTGCACGCCGCCACCGCCCATCGGTGGAAAATAATAGCTGACAAAAACAACGTGCGGTTTACGGGCAGTAACGGCGGATCTGTTCGATGAGTGCATCGAGATCGTTGTCTCCGTTCACATAATCGGTTTCGTCTGCGTTGATTTCCAAAACGGAAAATTCCTTTTTCGCCTCATTCATCCAACGTTCGTAAGCATGATTGAGATAGGTGATGTAATCGCGCGGGATGCTTTGTTCGAAATCGCGACCGCGCAATGAAATGCGGTGCATCAGCGTATCCACCGAGGCACGCAGATAAATAATCACATCCGGTTTCGGCAAATAGGGCACCATGTTGTAAAATAAATCGCGATACGTTGAATAATCCCGGTCGTTGATATTGCCCTGCTCATAAAGCGATCGTGCAAAAATTTCCACATCCTCGTAAATGGTTCGATCCTGAATTGCGTGCTGACCGGCTTCCATTATTTCTTTTTGGCTTTTGAAACGGTGGGCCAGAAAATAGATTTGCAAATTGAATCCCCAACGTTTCATATCTTTATAAAAATCATCAAGATAAGGGTTGTCAATCACGCTTTCAAAATACGGTTGCCAGCCAAGTTTTTCTGCCATTTTGGTGGTGACAGTTGTTTTGCCAACGCCAATGTTTCCTGCAATTCCAATTAAATAAGGTTTTTTACTGCTCATCGGTGTTTGATTTCCTTTAAGATGCGTTCAGATAATTAGATGATAATTCGTTTCAATTTTGTAAATTGCCCAACCATCATACTAAAAAGCGGGCAATAAAGCAACGCGTTTTCTGAAAAGTAGCACTGCGGCAATCGCCGTTTCAATTGTTGAAATTTATACAACGATTCGTGATATTTTTGTGAACGTTGGTTGGTATTTTGTCCAACAAAATTTTAAAGAGGTGAGAATGGAGCATCTGGTAATTATCGGTAACGGCATTTCCGGCGTTACGACAGCGCGGCACGTTCGCAAACGCAGCGATATGCGAATCACGATTATTTCTGCGGAAACGGATCATTTTTTTTCACGCACCGCGTTAATGTATATCTACATGGGGCACATGAAATATGAACATACCAAACCCTATGAAGACTGGTTTTGGGAGAAAAATCGCATCGATTTAATCCGCGGATTTGTGACCGGCATTGATACGGATAGGCGGATCGTGACATTGGAAAATGGCGATGCCATTGAATACGACAAACTGGTGATTTCCACCGGTTCCAAAAGCAATAAATTCGGTTGGCCGGGACAGGATTTGCCGGGCGTTCAGGGATTGTATTCCATTCAAGATGTGGAATTATTGGAAAAAAACAGTGAAAACGCCAAACGCGCAGTCATTGTTGGCGGTGGTTTGATCGGCATCGAATTGGCGGAAATGCTGGTCAGCCGGGGGATTTCCGTCACCTTTTTGGTACGTGAAGAGCGTTATTGGAGCAATATTTTGCCCAAAGAAGAATCGGAGCTGGTCGGTAGGCACATCATCGAGCACGGACTGGATTTGCGATTAAATGTTAGCCTGAAAGAAATTTTGGCTGGACCGGACGGACGGGTTCGCAGCGTTGTTATTGCAGAAACCGGCGAAGAAATTCCCTGCCAAATAGTCGGATTGACACCCGGCGTCAGCCCGAATATCGACATGGTGAAACAAACAAAAATCGCCACCGGGCGCGGCGTTTTGGTAAATGATTATCTGGAAACCAATATTCCCAACGTTTACGCCTGTGGCGATTGTGCAGAAATTGTTGTTGAAGGGGAGGGGCGAAATCGCGTTGAACAATTGTGGTACACCGGCAAAATGCACGGACTGGCACTCTCCAAAACCATATGCGGTGAGCGAACAAAATATGAACGCGGTATCTGGTTTAACTCTGCTAAATTTATTGATATCGAATATCAAACTTACGGTTTTGTAAACAACAAACCCCGCGATGGCGAAATCAATTTTTATTGGGAATCGCCCGAAAACCGCACCTGTTTCAGAATGGTGTTTCGCGAAACGGATCGCAGTATTGTCGGTGTCAACTTTTTCGGGATTCGCTCGCGACACAGCATTTGGGAAAACTGGATACGCGAAAACCGGACCGCGGAATTTGCTATCGAAAATTTGAAATCGGCTAATTTTGATCCGGAATTCTACACAAAATATGAGCCGGAAATCCGATCGGCTTTCTACCGGCAATTCCCGCCGAGAACGCCGCAGTCGAACAAATCGGGTGTGCTCGCAGCATTGGTCGCGAAATTATTTTAATCTGAAATTTCTGAAAACAAGGATCACAGAAAATGGCATCTGTTTCAATGATATCTGAAAATCATTCGCATGAAAATGAAATGACCGGCTTGCAAAAACTGGGTTTGGCCCTGTTTTCCATCGGATTGCTCGTTTTACTGGTCAGTTTTGGCGGTGTCGGTGCTAACCAGCCACTGTTGTTTTTTGGGCTGAGCATCGGGTTGACAACTGTTGGCGGTGTAATGTATATCTACCCCAAAAAACGGTTGCTGCCGGGCATCAAAAACAATCACATCTGGTTCAAGAGTATGACATCTCGCGGGGCTGTAGCGTGGATGACTGGCGTGCTCTTTACGGGATTTTATGTGCTACTATACTGGTTTCCGGGAACGCTGGAACATTGGATAAGGCTGGCAGATCCATTGAGCATGTTGCTCACCGGAAGTGCGGCAAATCAATGGTTTTTATACGGATTATTTTACACGCTGGCAGTTTTGGTGATGGGCTTGCGGATGATCGTGTTCAAATACCGGCACAATCGTTACCAGATAATCCGCACCCTTTCAGTGATGTTTTTCCAACTGGGATTTGCCTTTTTGTTACCGAATTTTTTGCGGTTGTTGAACCAGCCTGAATTTTATTTTACCTATTTCTGGCCGTTAAAATACAGCTATCTGTTCCCGAATGATGTAAATTGGCTGATGTCTCAGCCCGGCGGATTGGGCGTTTTTATGGTGTTTTGGGGCGCAATCATGTCTTTTATCGCAACGCCGGTGCTCACTTATTTTTACGGCAAACGATGGTATTGTTCGTGGGTTTGCGGCTGCGGCGGATTGGCGGAAACCCTTGGCGATCCGTACCGGCAACTTTCGGACAAATCGCTCACCGCCTGGAAAGTTGAACGCTGGATGATTCACAGCGTGCTGGTTTTTATTACCATCACTACCGCAGCTCTGTGGATCAACTCCGCAACAAACGGGCAAATGCTCGGATCGCTATCCAACAGTTTTTCCAGCACTTATGGATTTTTGATTGGTGCGGTTTTCTCCGGTGTAATCGGTGTCGGGTTTTATCCGGTGATGGGCAGTCGGGTGTGGTGTCGTTTCGGTTGCCCGATGGCTGCTGTTTTGGGCATCATTCAGAAAAAATTCTCGCGTTTCAGGATCACAACCAACGGATCGCAATGTATTTCCTGCGGAAACTGCTCCACCTATTGCGAAATGGGTATCGACGTTCGGTGGTATGCGCAGCGGGAGCAAAATATTATCAGGGCATCTTGCGTGGGTTGTGGTGTTTGCGCAGCCGTTTGTCCACGCGGCGTGCTGAAACTGGAAAACAGCAAACCTGGTGATCGATATAATTTGGTGTTGGATGATCAGTTGATTCAGTAGTGAAAGGAAAAATTTGGCTATGGAATACTCACTTTATCAATTGTCCAGCATCGTTTTAAGCCAGCCCGAAACGTGCGATGTGAATTGCGCCGTTCAGCGCAGAAAACTGCCCGTTTTCGCTTAGCCGAACCTCCGGTTCCGGTACCAGTTTTAGCCGTTCGCGCATTTGCGAAATCGCCGGACGCAGCAGTTTTTCGCCGCCGCCAACGGCAACGCCGCCACCGAGGATGATTAATTCGGGCGCGTAAAGCGTAGTGATATTTCGCAATCCCTGCCCCAAATTAAATGCGACTTCTGCCCATTCCGCATCGTCTAATGTTGCGGCGGGTTTGCCATAAATTCGCTCAATTCCGCGCCCGGAAATCAGTGCTTCCAAACAATCCGGCGTGCCGCATGCACAGGAGATTTTTTCCGGAAAACGGCAGCGATATGCGACTGACATGTGCCCGATTTCCGGATGTGCGCCATTCCACCCACGATTCAATTTCCCATTGACAACCATCGAACCGCCGCAACCGGTGCTGATCGTCAAATAAACCAATCGCTCCGGCGGTTGTGGCAACTGCGCATATTCACCGAGTGCGGCGACGTTGGTATCCACATCGAGCCAAAATGGGCAATTGAACTCATTTTCCATTATTTGTTTGAGCGGCACATTGCGCCATTGCGGTTGATGCAGCGGCGAAACCACTCCGGTTCGCCAGTCCAGTTGACCGCCGGTGGCTGCACCAATTGCCGTAATCGGTTGATTTTCAGCGAGTTCAGTAACGAATGATTTGAGGAGATTTAATCCGGTTAGTAAATCCTGCGGCGTCTCGTGGCGAATGGTGCGAATGATGGTCCCATCTGCTTTTGCTGCGGCAGCCAATATTTTGGTGCCGCCAATGTCCAGACCGATATATCGCATAAAAACAATAGGTTAGCTTGTTGTATCTTCTGTTTGACCGGTTGCTTTTTCCAGCCATAAAGATTCCCAGAGATGTTGCTTTAGTGCCGGAAAATCGGGATGCCAGAGAAAAATCCGGCTGTTTTCAGCCAGAAACAATCCGTTCAACACTGGTATTGTCAATTTTTTAATGCGCTCCGGCTCTGTTAATACTGCTACGGTTGTCGGAATTCCAGCGAATTTGTGGCACAGCCGATCCATTTTTTCGCGGTGGGCAACGGATAAATTATTCTTGCCGGCGTCAGTTGCGATCAAAACACTGTGCAAATGGGGGAGGAGGTGGTGTAATAATTCTTCGGGCAAATTGGGTGCGTTCACCAAATCGTAAACCATCGCCACTGTGTCGGCATCAATTTCGAATCGATAAACCGGAACACCCAGCACCTCACCGTTTTTTTCAAACAAGTTATCCAAAAGCGATTTGCTGATTTCCGGTGATACAGAAATCATTGCTGTTTCGATAAAGTTCATTGGCTCAACCCTTTCAATTTATCCTGCAATTTCTGCTGTGTAGCGGCGCTCAAAACTGGCAGCGGAATATTCAACTCCGGGGTTTTTTCCTCCGGTTCTGTTTTTTGGTAACGGCTGTAATCGATAATTTCCGGCTGATCTTTTTTCTTGAAAATGGAAAAAAAACGGTCGAGTCCGCTTCGTTCTTCCTCATCGCGGATGGCTCTTTCAACAGTAAACTGGTAATCCAGTTTTGATAATTGAAACAATTCTTTGACAGCTTTCAACGTTTCGACAACGTTCTCTTCGAGCAGTAGCAGGACATCCAAAACAGATTTTGGCTCCTGACATAAATCAATGATTTTTTTATGGATAGGGGATGCGTTTTCGAAAGTGACAAATGGATTTGTCCTGATATTTTCTGTGTATCCGGGCAGTTCCGCGCTCAATTCTTCAACCGAGAACTGCTGTTCAAGCAACTGGAGCGTAATCGACTGATTGTTTAGTCCGATGTGATCGCTCAAATCCGTGCGTCTGGAAATAGTTGTCCGAAAATGACCGCTGGCTAACAATGCCAATTTTTCCAGCGCCGGCATTCCTTTCAAATGGTGAAATTCGGCATCAATGACATTGCCTTCAAAAAAACTGACCGTACCGTTGAACGTTTTGTAATGCAGTTGCAGTTCTGCGTCGCGACTGTTTTTTTCGATCATCGGGATGAGGTCTAACAGGTTATATTCTTCGATGCTGCCTTCCCAGTTTAAACCATCCGTTTCAGATGTAAAAATGCTCACATCTTCCAATACATTCCGCAATCGTTGAAAAAAAATGTCCGAAAGCAACGGCGTTTGCAACACATCTGCGACGGGTAATTTTTGAATTTTCCGGGTCTCTTCAGGCGAAGTTGTGACCGCAACAACCGGAATATAGGCGAAATTGCTGTTGTTCAGCAACGTTTGCACATCTGCAACTCGCTCATATTGCGACGGCCAAACCATCGCAATATCGATGAATTCCTGTTCGCATGCAGAAACAAGATTATCCAGATCATCAATTATTATCACTTTGCATTTTTCATTTTCAAAAATTTGCTGGATATCCGGTTCGTACGCCGGATCGGTCAGATAAATTAGCGCATCAAACATTGCGGGATTCCTCCGTGGTGAAATCGTCATCGATCAGATCGTCCGGATCCATGCCGGCGCGTTCAGCAAAATAGTTCAACACCGCCTGAACATCTTCCTGCGAATGGGTTTGCAGCGTACGGAACGTTGCACCGGCGGGCAGAACCAATGTTTTTTGGAGCGCCTCGATTGCTTTGATGGAATCGGGTTTCAGGTTGGTCAAAGCTACAATATATGGTCGTTTATACAAATTTGCGATCTGCGAAAAAATGTAATTTCCATATTCCCATTCCGACGGTTTTTGGGCATCCAGCAGCAAAATTCCGCCGATAAGCTGGTTGGCAACCTTTTCCAGCGTCGGAATAAACGCCTCCTGAATGGAAACGCCCAACCCTGCAAAACGGGTTGTGTCGCTCAGCTTTATTTGGGTAACGTCAATTTCCGAACTGGATTTCACGGGAGCGTTATACAGATTCGCAATGGTGTTGATGAATTTTGAACGTCCTTCATTGGCGAGAACCAGCAGCGTTCCCGGTGGAAGTTCCGTTTGACTTACATCGATAACTGATTTTTTGGGCGGCGCACCTGCTTTTTCGTGAACACCGTTTTCTTGCACTTTTTCTGCAGAGGTTTTTTGCTGTTGTAGAGTTTCCGGTTCGGGTGTCGCAACGGGTTCTTTTAAAGGTGTTTTAACCGCAGGTTTCTGTTTTGCCGGTGGTGCTTTCTCTACTTTTTTGGGAATTTCTGATTTAACCGGTGCTTTTTCTTTTGCCGAAGTCACAGGAGAATCGACTGTTCGCTGAATTGCCGGTTCGGCAATTTCACCAAAAGTGATGATTCGTTTTTGCGCGTATTCCTGCAATATTCGCAACGTTGCCAAAAACGGCTGTTGGCTATAGCGAAGCACATCTTTCAGATTTCCGTGAATTTCAACCAGATCGAGCAGTTTCAATTGCGCCCGGCTCAGCGACAGCACGCTGGAATTATGCTCAACCCGGACGACCGGATTCGATGACGATTGTCCGAGAGCGTTCAAAAAATCGTGAAAAACCTGCTGTTCATAATGTTTTTCGGCCAACAGAGCCAACGTCGAAGCGCCCATTTCCGGTTCGACATTCGCTTCTTTGAATCCGCGAATAATGAACGAGCCTTCGGCATATTGCAACGCTTTCAGCAGCGCATTTTCACCGGTGAGATTTGAGGTTTGGGCATCCGTAACGTGTCCGTTGGTGATGCGTATCCGGGCATCCCAATTGGCGTGATGGATTTTAACAACCAGATTTTTTTCTTCCAGCATGGCGTTTTGCAATAATTCGGTTAAGGAAAGCGCTTTCATGTCGCCATGTGTCAGATTGGTGCGGCGAATTTCCCGGAGGTGATGTCGGCTGTAAAGCAGCATTTTTGCCGTTACCGCAACCTGTTCCGGCAAATCCGAAAACGCGGAAATTACCCGACGGGCGCCTGCTTTGTAATATTTCGGATGTTCGTTGATATCCAGATCCGGCGCGTACACAATTGATGGTTGCTGTTTGAGCAAATGCAGGTGTTGCGGATTTGAATTGAGAAAATCCGCGCTCGCAATCAGCAAATCCACCGTATGATTTTCCAGCGCAGCGGTTAATTCGCCGATGCTCGAGCAGATACTCGTTCGGTAATCCGCTTCTTTCAGTTTATCTTCAATCTGCTCCGCAATCTGGAACAGTTCTTCGGCGATAATAATTTTGTGGTTCATAAAGGATATCCTTTAATTTGCTTAAACTTCGCCAATGCATCATATGCGGCAATTGCAAACGCCACGCTTGCGTTTAGTGAATGCTTTGCACCAAACATCGGAATTTCGATAGCGTAATCCGCTTTCTCCAAAATTTCCTGCTGAATTCCCCAAACTTCATGTCCGACAACCAGACAGCAGGGGAACGGAAAATTGAAAGACCAGTGCGGCGCGCTTTTGGTCGTATGTTCCAGCACAACAATGGGAATTTGCTGAGCTTTGAGCTGCTCAACCACAGAAATTGCGTCCGGGTGATATTCCCAGGGCACGGTATCGGTGGCGCCTAACGCTGTTTTATCCAACTCTTTTCGCGGCGGATAGCCGGTAATGCCACAAAGTAACATTTTTTCGATGCGCGCCGCATCCGCCGTCCGGAACATCGAGCCAACATTATACAAGCTGCGAATGTTATCGAGCAATGCATAAACGGGCACACGCTCCGCTGTTTGCAGTGAATCCGGTGTTAACCGCTGTTCGCTGATTTCCTCGAGCGTCAGTTTTTTCATCGTTTCACCAGTTTCGCGACGCTTTCGATGTGATACGTGTGCGGAAACATGTCCACTGGTTGAACATCCGTAATTTCATAAAGATCAATCAGTTGCGCAAGATCCCGCGCCATCGTTGCCGGATTGCAGGATACATAAACAATCCGTTTTGGGGCGATATTCCTGATGGTTGCCAGAACATCTTTGTGCATGCCGGCGCGCGGCGGATCGCAAATCAGCACATCCGGCGGCTCAACTGCAAATTTTTCCAACTGGAAGCGGAGATCCCCGGCGACAAATTCGCAATTTGTCACGTTGTTCAATCCGGCGTTCCGGTATGCATCTTTTATCGCATTTTCAACGATTTCAAATCCGATCACTTTTTTTGCATTTTTCGCGACAAAAATGGAAATGCTGCCGGTGCCGCAATACAAATCCCACACAATATCGTTATTTATTTCGGCATATTTCTTTGTGATTTCATACAGATTTTCAGCCTGCACCGTATTCGTCTGAAAAAACGAATCGGGGGAAATTTCAAACTCAAAATCACCGAGTTTCTCTTTCAAAATCGGTGATCCGAATAAAATATGCCGTTCGCTGCCCGACGCAACTTGCGCGGGTGTGTTGTTTACCGTATTTACAACGCCGCTGACCTGCGGAATTTCCGCAACCAGTTTTTCCGAATATAATCTCAGCGCATCCGTCAGCGGTGAAAAACTGACCACATTAACCAGCAGTTGGTTGTGGGTGAACGATTGGCGAATCACCAGATGGCGCAACTGCCCTTCCCGGGAAAATAAATTGTAAACCGGGATCGCGCTGTTCTTGAAAAAGGCTTTCGAAAACGACAGTATTTTGTTGGCGAGATCACTTTGCAGCCAGCATTTTTCGATATCCAGAATCCGGTCGAAAAAGCGGGGCACATGCAATCCCAGCGCAAAATCTTTTTTGATTTCCGGGTCTTGCAACTCTTCCGGCGTGAGCCAGCGGTTATCGGAAAACGAGAATTCCATTTTGTTGCGATATCCGAAAATGTTCGGCGCCGGCAATGTCGCGTGAATCCGTTCCGGCTCAACTTGTCCGATGTGTTTCAGCGATTCCGAAACGTGTTGCTGTTTAAATTGCAGTTGTTGCTGATATTCCAGATTTTG